>JBGAIC010000106.1:0-6447 GCA_044225845.1 Casimicrobiaceae bacterium | reverse complement strand
CGATTTGGGCTCGATGCGCGGATAGCCGGCGACACGCAGGTTCTGGTCGCGGACGACGTCGTTGAACTGCGCCTGCACGCGGTCCGTGATCACTTCCGAACGCATCTGCGGGCCGTACTGCTGGACGATCAGCTTCATCGGCACCTTGCCCGGGCGGAAGCCGGGCAGCTTGGCCGAGCGGGCCATCTTCGTGAGGCGCTTCTCGACTTCGCTCTCGATCTCCTGGACCGGGATTGCGACGTTGAAGCGCCGCTCGAGCGCGCCGAGCGTTTCGACGGTGGTTTGCATGCTGTTCGTTCCTGCGTTTCAGGGGCGACGCGCGTTCCCCGCGTAGCGCCCGGTCGTTGTGGACGTGGGTTGCCGGTTGGTGCGAAAGGGGGGACTCGAACCCCCAAGGGTTGCCCCGCCAGCTCCTAAGGCTGGTGCGTCTACCAATTCCGCCACTTTCGCGTGCCGCCGGTCTTGTTGCACCCGGCGCGCTCAAGGCGGACGGGAAGCGGCCAAGCACTTGATTATAGCGGATGCTTGCCTCGCCGACGGGCCATTAAGGGCGCGGGCGGCGCCGGTCGGCGATCGGCGAGAATGGGGCTTCCCCAACGGGCAGGGCGCGTGGCGTGGCGGTCGGGCATTACGAGAACTTTCCGGTGGCCTCGCGGCTGGTGCCGGCGCGGCTGCGCGGCGCGGTCGTCGCCATCTACCGGTTCGCCCGCAGTGCCGACGACCTGGCCGACGAAGGCGATGCCGCGCCCGCGGAGCGCCTGGCCGCGCTGGCCGCTTACGACCGGGCGCTGGACATGATCGCCGCCGGCGGCACGCCCGCCGAGCCGCCCTTCCCCGAGCTGGCCGCCGCCATCCGGGCCCACGGCCTGCCGATGGCCCCGTTCCACCACCTGCTGTCCGCGTTCTCGCAGGACGTGACGACGCCCCGCTACGCCACCGAGGACGCGCTGCTCGACTACTGCAACCGCTCCGCCAACCCCGTGGGCCGGCTGCTGCTGGCGCTGTACGACGCCGCGACGCCGGCCAACCTCGCCGCCAGCGACGCGATCTGCACGGCGCTGCAGCTGACCAACTTCTGGCAGGACGTCGCCATCGACTGGGCCAAGGACCGCGTCTACCTGCCGCAGGAGCACCTCGCCCGCTTCGGCCTTGCCGACGCCGACATCGCCGCGGGCCGCGCCGACGCGCGCTGGCAGGCGCTGATGGCGTTCGAGACCGCGCGGACGCGCGAGCGTTTCGCGCAGGGCTGGCCGCTCGTGCGCGCGCTGCCGTGGCGGCTGGGCCTGGAGCTCGCGGCGGTGATCGCCGGCGGCCGGCGCATCCTCACGCGGATCGACGCCGTGCGCGGCGACGTGTTCCGCCACCGGCCGACACTGAAGCTCGGCGACTGGGCCCGCGTGGGCGTTGCCGCGCTGGTCCCGGGGACGATGCGCGCATGACGCCCGACGAATACTGCGAACAGAAGGCCGCGCAGAGCGGCTCGTCGTTCTATTACAGCTTCCGGCTGCTGCCGCCGCCGCGCCGGCGCGCGATCACCGCGCTGTATGCGTTCTGCCGCGAGGTGGACGACGTCGTCGACGAAGTCAGCGACCCGTCGCTCGCGCGGATCAAGCTCGAATGGTGGCGCGGCGAGCTCGCTTCGCTGTTCGCCGGCACGCCCCACCACCCGGTGATGCTCGCGCTGGCGCCGGCCGTTCGCGACTACGGGCTCGCGCATGCGGACCTCGAGGCCGTCATCGACGGCATGGCGATGGATTTGGAGCAGACGCGTTACCTCGACTTCGCCACATTGGAGCGCTACTGCCATCACGTCGCGGGCGTCGTCGGCATCCTGTCCGCGTCGATCTTCGGCTACACCGAGCGCTCGACACTGGGCTATGCGCGCGACCTCGGCATCGCGTTCCAGCTCACCAACATCATCCGCGACGTCGGCGAGGACGCGCGCCGCGGCCGCGTCTACCTGCCGCAGGACGAGCTGGCGCGCTTTGGCGTGCCCGTGGCGGACCTGATGCACGCGCGGGAGAGCGACGCGTTCCGCGCGCTGATGGCTTTCCAGGTCGACCGCGCGAAAGCCTGGTACGCGAAGGCGCTGGCGCAACTGCCGGACGTGGACCGGCGACCGCAGCGGCCCGGCCTCGCGATGGCCGCCATCTACCGCACGCTGCTGGACGAGATCGCGCGCGACGGCTACCACGTGCTCGACCGCCGCACGTCGCTGACGCCGCTGCGCAAGCTGTGGATCGCGTGGCGCGCGCGCTGATGCAGTCGTGACGGGCCCGCTGCCCTACATCGTCGCTGGCGGCGGCTGGGCTGGCTGTGCGGCTGCCGTCACGCTGGCGCAGGCTGGCGTGCCGGTGCGGCTGGTCGAGACGGCGGCGGTGCTGGGCGGCCGCGCACGCCGCGTCGAGCGCCACGGCCTTGCGCTCGACAACGGCCAGCACCTGATGCTGGGCGCCTACCGGGCGACGCGCGCGCTGCTCGCCACGTTGCACGGCACCGCGCCGCTGACGGCGCGGCGGCTCGCGCTGGTGCCGTGGTCCTCGCGCGTGCCGGATGCAGTCTCGCTGAAGGCGCGCGCGCTGCCCGCGCCGCTGTCGCTGCTGGCCGGCCTGATGACCGCACGCGGCCTCACGCGTGGCGAGCGGATGGCGCTCGTGCGCTGGTTCACCGCGTTGGCGCGCAACGGCTTCAAGTGCGCACCCGACGCCACGGTGGCCGAGCTGCTCGCGCCGCTGCCGGCGGTAGTCCGCACGCACCTGTGGGAGCCGCTGGCGATCGCCGCGCTCAACACACCGGTGGACGCAGCGTCCGGGCAGGTGTTCGCCAACGTGCTGCGCGACACGTTCGCCGGCGATGCGCGCGCGTCCGACACGCTGTGGCCCGAGCTGGACCTCACGTCGCTGGTCGGTGACGCGACGGTGCGCTACGTCGTCGACTGCGGCGGCAGCGTGTCGCTGCGCACGCGCGGTGCTGGCGAGCCGGTGACCGCCTCGCGCTGCGCATCGACGAACGCGTGGACGCACGCGGCATCGTGCTCGCCGTCGCGCCGCATCAGCTGCTCGCGACACTGGGCGATGTCCCCGGCACGGATGCGATCCGCGAGGCGGTGGCGATGCTCGACTACGAGTCGACGACGACCGTGTACCTGGGCTATGCGCGCGCGCCGGCGAGCGCCGCGGCCGCGCGCTTCGCTCAGCTCGACGCCGCGCCCGGCCAGTGGCTCTTCGATCGCGCGGACATCCTGGCGCGCGCCGGCGCAGGCGCGCCGACGATGGACGCGCTGTACGCGGTGGTGATCAGCGCGGACGGCCCGCACCTGGACTACGACCCGCCAACGCTCGCGCGACTGGTGGACGCGCAGCTGCGCCGCCTGGCGCCGGACCTGGCACCGCTGATGTGGTCGCAGGTGATCGCCGAGCGGCGCGCGACCTACGCGTGCACGCCGCATTCGGTGGCCGCGCGCAGCGGCCTTGCGGACATGGCGCCGATGCCCGGCGTGCGGCTCGCCGGCGACTACGTCGACACCGAATACCCGGCGACACTGGAAGCCGCAGTGCGCAGCGGCGTGCATGCAGCGGAGGCGTTGTTGCGCGACACCGGGCACGACGCGCGCTGACGTCGTCGTGTAGTCACGCGATGGACGGTGGCGCGGCCGTAGCGCGCCGGCGTCGTCAGGCCGCCGGCGAATCCCAGCGCCAGAACGCGTCGCCTTCGTCGCGCAACAGCCGCGCGAGCACGCCGCGATGCACCTCGGACGCGCCGTCGACCAGCCGCGCCTGCCGCGCGTAACGGTAGATCCATTCGAGCGGGGTGTCCTGCGAATAGCCGCGCGCGCCGCACAGCTGGATGGCCGTGTCGACCGCCTGCTGCAACGCGTCGGCGACCACCACCTTGGCCATCGACACTTCCTTGCGCGCGAAGTCGCCGCTGTCGAGCTTCACGGCCGCGCGCATCGTGAGCAGGCGCCCGATCTCGATCTTCATCGCCGCGTCGCCCAACAGGCCCTGCACGCTGTCGAGCGACGCGAGCGCGCGGCCCCCGTTCATCCGTCCCTCGACGTAAGGCAACGCGACGCCGAGCGCGCGCTTCGCGAGGCCCGTCCAGCGCATGCAGTGCGTGAGGCGCGCGGGCCCGAGCCGGATCTGCGTCGCCTTGAGGCCGTCGCCCACCTGCATCAGCACGTCCTCGTCGGGGATCGCCAGGCCGTCGAACACCAGCTCGCAATGGCCGCCGTGTTCCTCCGGTCCCATGATCGGGATGCGGCGCTCGATGCGCCAACCAGGCGCGTCACGGTCGAACAGGAACGCCGTGAGGCCGCGCCGCGCGTCGTCGCTCGTGCGCGCGATGACGATGAAGTGCTGCGCGATGCCGGCGCCGGTGATGAACCACTTGCGGCCGCGGATCACCCAGCGGTCGCCTTCGCGCGTCGCGGCGGTGTTGATCATCGTGGGATCCGAGCCGCCACCGGGCGCGGGTTCGGTCATCGCGAAGGCCGAGCGCACGGCGCCGGACATGATCGGCGCGAGCCAGCGCGCCTGCTGCGCGGGCGTCGCCACCTTGGCGAGCAGCATCATGTTGCCATCGTCGGGTGCCGCGCAGTTGAACGCCGCGGGGCCGAACAGCGATGCGTTCATCGCCTCGTAGCACGGCGCCATGTCGGCCATCCGCAGGCCCTGCCCGCCCAGCGCGCGGGGAATCTGCAGGCCCCACAGGCCCGCCGCCTTCACGTCCGCGCGCAGGCGTTCCAGGAGGTCGAGCTTCAGGTTGTCGTGCTCGTCGTAGTTCGCGCGGTCGGCTTCGAGCGGCGTGATGTGCGCGGCGACAAAGTCGGCGATCCGCGCGCGCAGCGCTTCGGTGGCGGGAGGGAGGCTGAAGGCGATCGTCATGCGGCTGGATGTCGTCAGAGTCCGTACAGCGTGTGGCCGCCGTCGACGGTCAGCGTGGCACCGGTGATGTAGCGGCCGGCGTCGGACGCGAGCAGCAGCAGCGGGCCGTCGAGATCGGCGGGTTCGGCGAAGCGGCGCTGGGCGATCCGCTTCTTCATCGCCTCGCCGGCAGGCGACGCGAGGAAGTCGCGATTGAGGTCGGTGACCACATAGCCCGGCGCGAGCGCGTTGACGCGGATGCCGTGCACCGCCCATTCGAGCGCCAGCGCTTCGGTGAGGCGGATCAGCGCCGCCTTTGCCGCGATGTACGCGGGCACCTGCTTGGCGACGCGCAGGCCCAGTACCGATGAGATGTTGACGATGACGCCGCCGTTCGCCTTCATCGCGCCCGCCGCCGCGCGCGCGACGCGGAAGCAGCCGGAGAGATTCGTGTCGATGACCGCGTCCCAGTCGGCGTCGGTGGTGTCGGCGGCCGGCGCCGTCGACGTGACGCCCGCGTTGTTGACGACGAGGTCGAGGCGGCCGGCCTTGGCCACAATCGCGGCGACGGCCTCGTCGACGCTCGCCGCCGACGTGACGTCCATCGGCAACGGTTCGATGCCTTGCACGGTCGACGCCAGCGCCGCGAGCCGGTCCGTGCGGCGAGCCGCCGCGAAAACGCGTGCGCCATGCTGCGCGAGTAGCCGCGCGAAATGCTCGCCCAACCCGCTCGACGCGCCGGTGACCAGCGCGACGCGGCCGTCCAGCACGCCGGGCGCGAACAGCGCGCGATCTCCGGACACGTCGCTCACGCGATCACCTTGGGATTGCCGATCGCGAGCCGTGCACGCGTCAACTTCACGAGCGCGTCGCGCAAACCGCGATCCGCCAACCAATCGTCGCTCGGGCCGCTCGCATGGATGGCGGCGGACAGGCGCGCGGCCTCCGCATCGAGTGCCGCCGTTCCTCCCGCCGCGCTTTCGCGCCCCGCGATCGCCATTGCGTTAGCCACCATCCGCAACGTGTAGTGATGGCGCGCATCGACATCGGGCAGCAGGTCGAGCAGCGCGCGACGCGCAACGTCGAGCAGCTGCGGCGCGCGCGGTTCATCGGCCATCGGCATCCTCCGTCAGTTCCAGCATCTGCCATTCGAGCTCGGGCAACAGCCGGCCGGTCAGCGCCAGCTCGAGGCTGGCCTCGCCGCCCGCCAGCACGCGCTCGACCTGCTGCAGCGCGATCACGGCCCAGCGCATTTCGGCGAGCACCTGCCACCAGCGCAGGTCCGGCTCCGCGTACGCGGTGCCGCGTGCCGCGTTGTACGCCGCGAACAGGTCCGCGACTTCCCCCACTCCGCCCGCCCCGCGCTCGCGCCGGCCAAAGCGCCAGCACGGCGCCGTGAACCAGCCGAGATCCTCGCGCGGATCGCCGAAGCCGGCAAATTCCCAGTCGAGCGTCGCGCTGACGCGATCCGCGTCGACGAGCAGGTTGCCGATCCGGTAGTCGCGATGCAGCAACACGGCCGGCTCCGGCGCGGGCCGCCTCTGCTCGAGCCACGCGAGCGTCCAGTCGAGGACCGGCCGCG
>JBGAIC010000019.1:33378-58436 GCA_044225845.1 Casimicrobiaceae bacterium | reverse complement strand
CGGCCACAGCCTCACGTGCGTGTTCGTCGACCACGGGCTCCTGCGCCTCAATGAGGCGGAGCAGGTGATGGACACGTTCGCGCGCAATCTCGGCGTACGCGTGATCCACGTCGACGCGTCCAGCGAGTTCCTCGGTGCGCTGAAAGGCGTCGACGATCCCGAAGCCAAGCGCAAGATCATCGGCAAGCTGTTCGTCGACGTGTTCCAGCGGGAATCGGCCAAGCTCGCCAACGTGAAGTGGCTGGCGCAGGGCACCATCTATCCGGACGTCATCGAATCCGCGGGCGCGAAGACGAAGAAGGCGCACACGATCAAGTCGCATCACAACGTGGGCGGCCTGCCGGACACGCTGCATCTCAAGTTGCTGGAGCCGCTGCGCGAACTGTTCAAGGACGAGGTCCGCGAACTGGGCGTGCAGCTGGGCCTGCCGCGCGAGATGGTGTACCGCCATCCGTTCCCCGGCCCGGGTCTCGGCGTGCGCATCCTGGGCGAAGTGACGCGCGAGCGGGCCGACCTGTTGCGCCGCGCGGACGCCATCTTCATCGAGGAGTTGCGCGCGACGCTCGATGCCGACGGCCGCTCGTGGTACGACAAGACGGCGCAAGCGTTCGCGGTGTTCCTGCCGGTGCGCTCGGTGGGCGTGATGGGCGACGGACGCACTTACGAGAACGCGTGCGCGCTGCGCGCCGTGCAGACCACGGACTTCATGACGGCGCACTGGGCTGAGCTGCCCTATGCGCTGCTTGCGCGCGTGTCCAACCGGATCACGAACGAAGTGCGCGGCTTCAACCGCGTCGTCTACGACATCTCGAGCAAGCCGCCCGCGACGATCGAGTGGGAGTGAGCCCGCCCGCTCACCGCCACACGATCAGCATGACGTAGGCGAGAAACAGCATCAGGTGCACGGCGCCCTGCAGCACGTTGGTGCGCCCGCTGACGAACGTGAGCACGCTGACCATCAGCGTCAGCATCAGCAGCACGATTTCCGTGTGGTCGAGGCCCAGGACCACGGTGCTGCCATGCGCAAGCCCGATCAGGACGACGGCGGGAATCGTCAACGATAGCGTGGCGAGCACCGAGCCCAAGAGGATGTTGACGGAGCGCTGCATCCGGTTGGCGATGGCCGCCTTGATGCCGCCCAGGCCTTCCGGCGCGAGCACGAGGATCGCGACCAGCATCGCGCCGAGCGCGGGCGGCGCGTGCAGCTCGTCGAGCCCGTAGTCCAGCAACACGGCGAAGTGCTCGGCGAGGAAGATGACGAGCGCCAGGTTGGCCACGAGCAGCAGCGCGTGGTAGGCGAGCGAGCGGCGGCTCGCTGCGCGCGCACCGTGGCTGGCGGGGGCGGGCAGTTCGTCGCCGACCTCGACGAAGAACGACCGGTGGCGCGTGCTCTGGATGACCAGGAAGACGCCGTAGAGTCCCAGGCACATGAGGATCAGGAAGCCTTCCTGTCCGCGCGAGAACGTCGGGCCCACCGACGATTCGGTGAAGTCCGGCATCACCAAGCCGAAGATCGCCAGTGCGACGATCACGCTGAGGTAGGCGTTCGCGCCCTGCAGGTTGTAGTGCTGTTCGCGGTGGCGCAAGCCTCCCAGCAGCAACGCAACGCCGATCAAGCCGTTCAGCACGATCATCACGACGGAGAACATCGTGTCGCGGCCCAGTGTCGGGTTGGGGTCGCCGGTGGCATGACGATGGCGATGGTCATGATCTCGATGCTCGCCACCGACAGCGTCAGGATCATCGTGCCGAACGGCTCGCCGAGCAGTTCCGCGAGCTCGTCCGCATGACGCACGACGGCGACCGAGCCGGTGACGATCATCGAGAAGAGCCACGCGAACAACGTGGCGGCAGGCGCCGGATGGTCGAGGATTGCGTCCCAACCACGACCGGCCAACAGCAGTGCCGCCGCCGTCAGCAGGGGCGCGAACGAAATCGATTCGCGGCGTGCGAATCGAGGCAGCGTCGGACGGGTGAGCGGTGGCGGTGGATTCATCGAAGGCCAGGGACCGGCGGAAGCGTAAACCGTGATGGTAGTCTGCTTGATACCCATCCGCGCCGATCGTCGCTTCGACGCAGAGTCCGGGACGCATTGCGTACGGGTGATCGGACCCGCACGGAGCCGGCTCGCGGTCGAGGCTAGGTGCGGGAGCGGACAGGTGGACTCGCCGTTGCCGTGGAACGCCTGCGCCACGGTTCGGCAGGGGCACGGAAGTACGTAGCCCAGACATGGCCCCAGGGCATAACGGCGTAAGCGACCAGGATCCCGATGCACTCGAAGAACAGACCTTCCTGGTCCGGCGTCAGGCGACCGCCTGTCCATGCGGGCAGGATGATCAGCACAATCGCCACCGTCTTCCACACTATCTCCAGCAGCATGAGCGGAAGCATCTTGAGCGGGTATCGCAATCCCAGCAGGCACATCAGCGCAAGTGCCGCCAGCATTGACTTGGCCACGATCCGATTCGGCGGCCAGGGTGCGGTTTCGAAGAGCACCTGCTGCCACACGAAAAAGCCCATCACACAGGCGATGAGCAAGTACTGGAGGCGTAGCATGTGGATGCGCCACATTGCAACAGGAACGGATTCGTTGAGATTCATGGGATTCATGGGAATGGGCGGTTGCACGTCGGTCGGGATGATCGATGAAAACGCGGCTCCGGCCGCGCGGGAGCCTACTGTGCCGAGCCGGATCGCGGACTCCAAGCGCGACTCCGACGGGCGACGGAGAGCGGATGCCGAATGCCGTAGTGCGGCGACGAAATGCAGACTCCGCGCTGCAACGTCCCCTGCCACCCCACTTCAATGCTGATTGCGAGCACTGGGCCGCGCACAGCCGACGCGGCTGGCCCCGCCCCGCTGATCGGCTGGGCACGTGTCCGGTTGTGGCTCGTTGCGACGTTGTTGTGGGCGCTTCTGCGGACGCTGAGCTCGGAGACCGCGTTTTGGGTCTGGCTGGTGCGTTGCGGCATGATCACCGCCGTTTGTGTACTGGCCTACGGGATATTCGAGCGCTGGCCGCACCGCCTGAGGTCCAGGACGCTGCGCTGGATCGTTCAACTGGTGGCCATCGTGCTGATCATGCCGATTGCCACCTGGCTGAGCTATGCGCTGACCCTCGGAACGCCCCATGTGTTCGCGATGGGCGACAGTTATCGCGACGGTTGGCTGCTCACAACGTTCACCGGAACGCTGTTCGGACCCTGGATCGCGCTCGTTGCACTGCTCCGGAGAAGCGAGGCATTCGCGCGCGAGCAAGGCATCGCGTTCAGGCTGCGCAGCAGCGAACTCGAGCGGGCGGCGCTGGACGCTCGGCTCAAGCTCCTGCACGCTCAGGTAGAGCCGCACTTCCTGTTCAACACGCTCGCCAATATCCGCTCGCTGATGCGCCAGTCGTGCCCGCAAGAAGCGGATGCCATGCTCGCGAGCCTCATTGTCTACCTGCGCGCCGCTATCCCCGTGCTGGATGCCGCCCATTTCACCGTGGGCGAGGAAGAGGCTACCGTACGCGCTTACCTGGAGCTGATGCAGATGAGGATGCCGGACCGCTTGACCTGCGCGGTTACTGTCGTGCCGGAGGCGCGGGCGATGGAATGCCCGCCGATGGCGGTGCTGACTCTGGTCGAGAATGCCATCAAGCACGGCATCGATCCCAACGAGGACGGGGGTTCGGTCGAGGTGCGTGTGACAGTACAGGAGCAGCGCGTACGCGCGTGCGTCGTCGATACGGGAGCAGGTCTGTCACCCTCGGGCGCGTCCGGTACCGGAACCGGTCTCGCCAATCTGCGCGAACGGCTTGCACTCGTATTTGACGGGCAGGCTTCCATGCGGATTTCGCCTCGGGTGCCGCGCGGAACCGTCGCCGAGATCGAGTTTCCGGCACGCGCGAGGTCCGCGCCATGACCCCTTCCGCATTGGTGGCCGACGACGAACCGCGGCTGCGCAACGAGCTGGCCGACATGCTCAAGGTTGCGTGGCCCGAGCTCCGGATCGTCGCGCTGGCGCGCAATGGCCGCGAGGCTCTCGAGTACTTCGAAGCCTTGCAGCCGACGGTCTGCTTCCTTGATGTCCATATGCCCGGACTCGACGGTGTCGAAGCCGCCCGCGCCATCGGCCGTCGTGCGCAATTGGTGTTTGTGACCGCATACGAACGGTATGCCGTGGAAGCGTTCGACCGTGGCGCGGTCGACTATCTGGTAAAGCCCGTCGACGCCGAGCGCCTGCGCGAGACGGTGGCGCGCTTGCAGGAGCGGATCGCTGCATCGGTGCACCCGACGTCTCCCGCACGTGCAGACGGCGCAAGGCATCCGGCAGTTCAGGACGGCGAGCCAGGCGACCCACCGTTGCCGTTGCGCTGGATCCGGGCCCAGGTGGGGAGCGCGTTGCGGCTGATCGCGGTTGATCGTGTCGACTACCTGCAGGCGGAAAGCAAGTACACCGTGGTCGGCTGGCGCAACGACGAGGGCAAGCCCGCAGAGGCGCTTGTGCACCGGTCGCTCAAGGATCTGCTGCCGCGTCTCGACTCAGCCCAGTTCGTGCAGGTCCACCGCTCGACGATCGTCAACCTTGGCTCGATAAGCCACGTCGTGCGGGGTGCCAACGAGACTGCAGACATTTACCTCAAGGGGCGCAACAAGGTGTTGCGCGCAAGCCGGAGCTTCAATCACCACTTCCGTCCCATGTGAGCGGACCGGCGGCGCCTCGGTCGCGTCATCGCGCAGGGGAGCGCTGACGGGCGAATGAAGGCTCGCCGAAGCGCGTCCTGCATGCTAGTCTGCCTCATGCCCGCCGGAGCCGATACGCCGATCGACCTTGCGGCCGAACGCGCCGTCACCTCCGACCGCCTCAACTGGCTGCGTGCCGGCGTGCTGGGCGCCAACGACGGCATCGTGTCGACGGCCGGCCTGATCCTGGGTGTCGCGGGCGCCAGCGCCGACCCTCGCACGTGGCTCACCGCGGGCATTGCGGGCCTGGCGGCCGGCGCGCTGTCGATGGCCGCGGGCGAGTACGTCTCCGTGAGCACGCAGCGCGATACCGAGCGCGCCGCGGTGCGCAGCGAGCGCGCCTCGCTGACGCGCAAGCCTCGCGCGGAACTCGAAGAGCTGGTCCAGTTGCTGGAGGCCAAGGGGCTCAGTGCGCAAACCGCGCGCGATGCCGCCACCGAACTCACGCACCACGACGCGCTGGCGGCGCATGCGGACATCGAGCTCGGACTCAAGCTCGGGCAGTACACCAACCCGTTGCACGCAGCAGCCGCGTCGGCGCTCGCGTTTTCGCTCGGCGCGCTGGTGCCCTTGCTGGCCATCGTGTTGGCGCCCGGCGATCACGCGGTCGCCGTGACCATCGTGGCCGTCGTGGTCGCGCTGGTCATCACGGGTCACGCGTCCGCACGGCTGGGCGGCGCGCCGCGGATCCGCGCCGTGGCGCGCAACGTCGTCGGCGGCCTGCTGGCGATGGGGATTACCTGGGGCATCGGCCGCCTTGTTGGGCGGTCGCTCTGACGCCGCGGACGCGCCCGCGGGCGGCCCGGGCGCGCGGCGCCGTCATTGCACCAGCGGAGCGTCGGTCCCCTCGAGGTCCACGCCTTGCACGCGGGCGGCACCGGCGAGGCGCTGCAGGTAGTGGCGCAGCGCATGCGTGAAGTGCTGGCGGTGCAACGCGGAGGCCACCGCGCCGCGCACGGCGTCGAAGGCGGGCGTGGCGCCCGCCTCGCGTGCAAGCACCTCGACGATGTGCAGGCCGAAGCGCGTGTGCACGAGGCGTGGCAGCACCCCGATCTCGGAACCGGCAAAGAGCTCGCGTGCGAACTCGGGTGCGCAATCGTCACGCTGCAGCCACCCCAGGTCGCCGCCGGCAGCGCCGGATGGGCAATTCGACAGCGCAGCGGCCGTCACCGGGAAGGCATCCGCGGCGCCGTCGCGCCGGCAACGCACGTCCACCAGCGTGCGCTCGGCGCGCTCGCGCAGCCTGCGTACGTCGACGCCCGGCGTGACGGCGAACAGGATGTGGCGCACGTGCGCCCGATCGCCACGGCGGAAGCGCGCGGGTTGCGCGTCGAAATGGCGGCGGCACGCGGCCTCGTCGGGCTCCGGCGCCGCGACCTCGCGCGCCAGCAAGGCCTCGATCGCGGTGCTCGCGGCCTGGGTGGTTGCACCTTGCCGCGGGAGCGGGTCGTCGGCGGCGAGCAGGCCGCATGCGATCGCCGCCTGGCGCAGCAGCTCCGTGCACGCGCGCTGGCGCAGTTCGGCGGGCGCCAGCGCCTCGCCGGACTCCTGCAACGGAACGTCGTTGACGGTGGCAGGCAACGTCATGCTCAGCCGCGCAGCGAGGGTAGGTCGTGTTCGGCCGGCAGGTTGAGCCGCCGGGCACGCACGAGCTGGTAGGGACGAAACACGTAGGCGATCGACGCGAAACCGCTCCACACGTGCACGAGGCGGCTGAACGGGAACAGCAGGAAGATCGTCATGCCCAGCAGCATGTGCACCTGGAACGGCCAGCCGATGCTCGCGAGCACGCCGGCATCGGGCCTGAACGTGGCCACGCCCTGCAGGTAGTGCGACAGCACGAGCATCGCGTGCGCGTCGACGCGGTGCGCGTAGGACAACGGCAGCGTGATGAGGCCGAGGCAGAGCTGTACCCAGAGGATGACGAGGATCGCGAGGTCGGTGCGGTGGCTCGTGAGCCGGATGCGCGGATCGAACAGCCGCCGGTGCAGCAGCATCGTGAGGCCGGCGAAGCAGGCGAGACCGGCGATGCCGCCCGACACGATCGCGAACATCTGCTTCGTCGGCGGGCTGATGAACGGCTCGTAGACCCAGTGCGGCGTCAGCAGGCCGACCGTGTGCCCGAACAGCAGGAACAGGATGCCGACGTGGAAGAGGTTGCTGCCCCAGCGGAGCTGCCGCGCGCGCAGCAGTTGCGACGAGTCGCTCTTCCACGTGTACTGGTCGCGGTCGAAGCGCGCGAGGCTGCCCATGAAGAACACCGCGAGGCAGAGGTACGGATAGACGTTGAAGGCGAAGCCGTGCAGCACGCTCGTGAAGTCGTTCATCGACGGGCTCCCGGTCCGGCGCCGTCGCGCGGCCGCCTGACGAGTGGAATCGGTTGCGGAGCGCCGGGGCCCGCCTGGCCGGTGTTGCTGCATCCGGCGAACGCGGCGGGCTCCGCCCAGGTGGCATCGAGCGACTCGTCGGCGGGTGGTTCCGTGCGGCCCGGTGTTTCGCCGGACAGTTCGATCAACGCAAGCAGCGCTGCCGCGTACGGGGTCTGGCGTTGCCGCAACGCGTCGTGCACGATCGCGAGCAGGTGCGCGATCTCGGCCAGGAACGCGCGCGCCGCCGACGGCGGCTGCGTCGACGCGAATTCCAGGACCACGGGGAGGTGATCGGGCATCTCGCCCGCAGCGAGGTAGAGGCCGGCCTGCTCGAACGTCTGCGCCAGGTCGATCAGCGCCGGGCCGCGCTCGCGCGAATCGCCGTGCACGTGCTCGAACAGGTACAGCGCCGTCCGCCGCCCGCTGTCGAACAGCTGCACGTAGTCGGCTTCCGCATCCAGCGGATCCTGCGCCGAGACGTGCGCGATCAGCGCATCGAGGCCGGCGAGCGCGTCCTGCGGGAGGGCCGCTTCGGCGTGCAGTACGTCGCGCATCTCGGCGAGGTGCGCACGCACGCCGTGGTCCGGGTAGGCGAGGAGCCGCGCGAGCACACGCAGCGTCCGCGCCATGGGCCGGGGTGCATTCATCTAGACCTCCAGCTTGATGGGTATCGTGCGCTTCTTCTCGCTGCCGAAGAGGCTCGTTTCGCCGACGCCTTCCGAGCAGCCGTTGCCGAAGCTGAAACCGCAGCCGCCGCGCACGTTGAACGCGTTCTCCGCGTATTCGCGATGCGTGCTGGGGATGACGAACCGGTCCTCGTAGTTGGCGATGGCCATGATCCGGTACATGTCTTCGACGTCCGCCTCGCTCATCCCCACCTGCGCCAGCACCGCGGCATCGCTGCGGCCGTCGACGTGCTTCGCGCGCTGGTAGGCGCGCATCGCGAGCAGCCGCTGCAGCGCGCGCTCTACCGGCACCGGGTCGCCCGCCGTCAGCAGGTTGGCGAGGTAGGCCACCGGGATGCGCAGCTGCCGGATGTCGGGGATGGCACCGTCGCGACCAAGCTGGCCGGCGTTGGCCGCCGCGCTGATCGGCGACAGCGGCGGCACGTACCAGACCATCGGCAGCGTGCGGTATTCCGGGTGCAGCGGCAGCGCGACTTTCCAGTCCATCGCCATCTTCCACACCGGGCTCCGGCGCGCGCCTTCGAGCCAGGCTTCGGGCACGCCGTCGGCACGCGCCTGGGCGATCACCTGCGGGTCGTGCGGGTCCAGGAAGATGTCGCATTGCGCCTGGTAGAGGTCGCGGTCGCGCTCGACGCTCGCCGCCGCTTCGATGCGGTCGGCGTCGTAGAGCATGACGCCCAGGTAGCGGATGCGGCCGACGCAGGTCTCGCTGCAGACGGTCGGCTGGCCCGCCTCGATCCGCGGGTAGCAGAAGATGCACTTCTCCGCCTTGCCGCTCTTCCAGTTGTAGTAGATCTTCTTGTAAGGACAGCCCGAGACGCACATGCGCCAGCCGCGGCACTTGTCCTGGTCGATCAGCACGATGCCGTCTTCCTCGCGCTTGTAGATCGAGCCCGACGGGCAGGACGCCACGCACGCCGGGTTGAGGCAGTGCTCGCACAGGCGCGGCAGGTACATCATGAACGTGTTCTCGAACTCGCCGACCATCGCCTTCTGCATGGCGTCGAAACCGTCGAAGTTGCGGTCGGCGCTGCGCTTGCTGAACTCGCCGCCGAGGATCTCCTCCCAGTTCGGTCCCCAGACGATCTTGTCCATCTGCTGGCCGGTGATCAGGCTGCGCGGCCGCGCGGTGGGACTCGCCTTCATCTCGGGTGCGCTCTGCAGGTGGTCGTAGTCGAACGTGAACGGCTCGTAGTAGTCGTCGATCTGCGGCAGGTTGGGATTGGCGAAGATCTTCATCAGCAGCGACCACTTGCCGCCCTGGCGCGGCTCGATGCGGCCGTCCGCCTTGCGCACCCAGCCGCCGTTCCAGCGGTCCTGGTTCTCCCATTCCTTCGGATAACCGATGCCCGGCTTGGTCTCGACGTTGTTGAACCACGCGTACTCCATGCCGGGCCGGCTGGTCCAGACGTTCTTGCAGGTGACGGAGCAGGTGTGGCAGCCGATGCACTTGTCGAGGTTCAGCACCATGCCGATCTGGGCGCGGACCTTCATGCGTTTTCTCCCTGCGACTGCACGCGCTCGACGCGCTCCTCGCCGACCGGCGTGTCGAGCCAGTCGATCCGGTTCATCTTGCGCACGACCACGAACTCGTCGCGGTTGGTGCCGACGGTGCCGTAGTAGTTGAAACCGTAGGCGAGCTGCGCATAGCCGCCGATCATGTGCGTGGGTTTCAGCACGATGCGCGTCACCGAGTTGTGGATGCCGCCGCGCACGCCGGTGATCTCCGCGCCCGGCGTGTTCACGATCTTCTCCTGTGCGTGGTACATCATCACCATGCCGGGCTTCACGCGCTGGCTCACCACCGCCCGCGCCGCGATCGCGCCGTTGACGTTGAACAGCTCGACCCAGTCGTTGTCCACCACGCCCGCACGCTTAGCATCGTCTTCGCTCAGCCAGATGATCGGGCCACCGCGGGACAGCGTCAGCATCAGCAGGTTGTCCGTGTACGTGCTGTGGATGCCCCACTTCTGGTGCGGCGTGATGAAGTTGAGCAGGATCTCCGGGTTGCCGTTGCTGCGCTGGTTGTGCATGGCCGCGGTGGTCTTGAGGTCCACCGGCGGGCGGTAGCTCGAGAAGCCCTCGCCGAACGCGAGCATCCACGGGTGGTCCTGGTAGAACTGCTGGCGGCCGGTGAGCGTGCGCCACGGGATCAACTCGTGCACGTTCGTGTAGCCCGCGTTGTACGAGACCGTCTCGCTCTCGATGCCGCTCCACGTCGGCGAGCTGATGATCTTGCGCGGCTGCGCCTGGATGTCGCGGAAGCGGATCTTCTCGTCCTCGCGGTACAGCGCAAGGTGCGCGTGCTCGCGGCCGGTAGCCTTGCCCAGTGCCTCCCAGGCCTTGACGGCGACGTGGCCGTTGGTCTCGGGTGCGAGTTGCAGGATCACCTCGGCCGCGTCGATGTCGGTCTCGATCCGCGGCATGCCCTTGGTCGGGCCTTCGTCGCGCACCACGCCGTTGAGCTCGCCGAGCTGACGCACCTCGGTCTGCGTATTCCAGGCGATCCCCTTGCCGCCGTTGCCGATCTTGTTCATCAGCGGACCGAGCGCCGTGAAGCGCCGGTAGACGTTCGGGTAGTCGCGCTCGACGACCGTGACCTGCGGCGCGGTCTTGCCCGGCAGCAACTCGCATTCGCCGCGCGCCCAGTCCTGCACGTCCAGCGGCTGGCCCAGCTCGGCCGGGCTGTCGTGCATCAGCGGCGTCAGCACCACGTCCTGCTCGACGCCCTGGTGGCCGACGCAGACCTCGCTGTACTTGCGGGCGAAGCCCTTGTAGATCTCCCAGTCGCTCTTCGCCTGCCACGCCGGGTCGACGGCCGTCGACAGCGGGTGGATGAACGGGTGCATGTCGCTGGTGTTGGCGGTCGTTCTTCTCGTACCACGTGGCCGTCGGCGATGTCGCTGTACAGACACGTCGTGCTCATCCGGAAATCCAGCGTCACAGCAGATCGAGCTTGCCCTCGGGCGCTTGCGCGTGCCATGCGACTTCCGCCGGCTTCGCGTCGTCGGCGCGCCAGGTCCTTGCCCTGTACGCCGTTGCTCGTGCCGAGCAGGTGCTTGAGGAAATACTCGTGGCCCTTGCCGCTCGAGCCCAGCAGGTTCGAGCGCCACACGAACAGGTTGCGCGGCCAGTTGGCCGGGTGGTCCGGGTCCGTGCAGCTCATCTTCAGCGCGCCGCTCTTGAGGCCGTCGATCACGTGCGTCCGCGCGTCGATGCCGCGTTGCGCCGCCGCGCGCGCGAGCTGCAGCGGATTGGCCTGCAGTTGCGGCGCGCTCGGCAGCCAGCCCATGCGCTCGGCGCGCACGTTGTAGTCGATCATCTGGCCCGCGTAGCGCGCGCGGTCGGCAAGCGGCGACAGCACCTCGTCGACGCCGAGCTTTTCGTAGCGCCACTGGTCCGTGTGCGCGTAGAAGAAGCTGGTGCTGTTCTGCTGGCGCGGCGGGCGAATCCAGTCGAGCGCAAAGGCGAGCGCGGTCCAGCCGGTCTGCGGGCGCAGCTTCTCCTGGCCCACGTAGTGCGCCCAGCCGCCGCCGCTCTTGCCGATGCAGCCGCACATCATCAACAGGTTGATGACGCCACGGTAGTTCATGTCGCTGTGGTACCAGTGGTTCATCGCGGCGCCGATGATCACCATCGAGCGGCCGCCGGTCGTGTCCGCCGTTGCGGCGAATTCGCGCGCCACCTGGATCACCTGCGCGCGCGGGACGCCGGTGATCGCTTCCTGCCAGGC
The DNA here is from genome assembly GCA_044225845.1 of Casimicrobiaceae bacterium. Classification (GTDB taxonomy): domain Bacteria; phylum Pseudomonadota; class Gammaproteobacteria; order Burkholderiales; family Casimicrobiaceae; genus VBCG01. Next base: position 46,924 of record JBGAIC010000019.1, on the reverse strand, counting down.
GGGCGTGTACGGCGCGTTGTCGTCGTAGCTCCGCGCGCCGCTGCCCAGTCCGCGGTCGATCCCGTATTGCGCCGCCTGCAGGTCGAACACGGTGGCGACGAGCACGTCCGGCTCGCTGCCGGTCCTGCCGAGCTGCAGCCGCACGGCCGGCACGTGGGCGACCACGACGTCGCCCTGCTGCGGATTGCCGTCGAAATGCGGCGTCTCCATGCCTCCGAAGTAGGGGAACGCGACTGGGGCCACCTCGTGCGGCAGCGGCTCGCCTTCGAGCACGGACAGCCGGAGCTTCACCGTCGCGTCGTGGCGCGCCTCCTTGTCCTCGAGGTTCCACTTGCCGGCGTCGGCGCGGCCGTCAGGCCCCCAGCGGAAGCCGATCGACCCGTGCGGCAACACGACCTTGCCGCCGTCGTCGAAGGCGAGCGTCTTCCATTCCGGGTTGTTGGCCTGGCCCAGCTTGCCGCCGAAGTCGGAGGCGCGCAGGTAGCGGTCGGGTACCCAGGCCTTGCGCCCGTCGGGCAGCGCCTGCTCGCGCAGCGTCACCAGCAGCGGCAGGTCCGTGTAGCGGCGCGCATAGTCGTCGAAGTAGGCCGAGCGCCGCTCGCAATAGAATTCCTTCAGCACCACGTGGCCCAGCGCCATCGCCACCGCCGCGTCGGTGCCTTGCTTGGGGTGCATCCACAGGTCGGCGAGCTTCGCGACTTCGGAGTAGTCCGGCGTCACGGCGACCGTCTTCGTTCCCTTGTACCGGACCTCGGTGAAGAAGTGGGCGTCCGGCGTGCGGGTCTGCGGCACGTTGCTGCCCCACGCGATGATGTACGCGCTGTTGTACCAATCGGCCGACTCGGGGACGTCGGTCTGCTCGCCCCAGATCTGCGGGCTCGACGGCGGCAGGTCGCAGTACCAGTCGTAGAAGCTCATGCACACGCCGCCGATCAGCGACAGGTAGCGCGAGCCGGCGGCATAGCTGACCATGCTCATCGCGGGTATCGGGCTGAAGCCGATCACGCGATCGGGACCATGCGTCTTCGCCGTGTAGACGTTCGCCGCGGCGACGATTTCGTTGACCTCGTCCCAGCTCGAGCGCACGAAGCCGCCCAGGCCCCGGACTTTCTGGTACTCGCGGCGCTGCGCAGGGTCCTGCTGGATCGACGCCCAGGCTTCGACCGGCCCGTGCGCGAGGCGCGCCGCGCGCCACAGCTTCAGCAGGCGCCCGCGCACGAGCGGATATTTCACGCGGTTGGCGCTGTACAGGTACCAGCTGTAGCTCGCGCCGCGCGCGCAGCCTCGCGGCTCGTGGTTGGGCATGTCCCAGCGCGTGCGGGGATAGTCGGTCTGCTGCGTCTCCCAGGTGACGATGCCGCCCTTGACGTGGATCTTCCAGCTGCAGCTTCCCGTGCAGTTGACGCCGTGCGTGCTGCGCACGATCTTGTCGTGCGCCCAGCGGTTGCGATAGGCGTCTTCCCACGTGCGGTCCTCGCCCGTGGTGACGCCGTGCCCGCCCGCGAAGGACTCCTTCGGCAGCGCAAAGTAGTTGAGACGGTCGAGAAAGTGGCTCATGCGGTGTCCTCAGGGGTTCTTCACGTAGGCGTTGCGGCGCAGGTAGAACCACCAGTTGAGCACCAGGCACAGCGCATAGAACACGGCGAACCCGTACATGGCGGCCTGTGGCGTGCCGGCCTTGATCTGGTCGCCGATGACGATCGGCGCGACGAACGCACCGTAGGCGGCGACGGCGGACGTCCACCCCAGCACGGGGCCTGCCTGCGTGCGGTCGAAGATGACGCCGATGGTGCGGAACGTGGAGCCGTTGCCGATGCCGCTCGCGAAGAACAGCACGACGAACAGGCCGAGGAACAGCGGGAAATGCTGTTCGGGCGTTGGCGATGCGTAAGCCTGCTGCATCACCCGGCCGACGGCGACGGAGGCGGCGACCATCACCACCGACACGACCTGCGTGACGATCGAACCGCCGAGCTTGTCCGAGATCCAGCCGCCCAGCGGCCGCGCCGCGGCGCCGACGAAGGGCCCGATCCATGCATAGGCCAGCACGGTCGGCGCATTGGGATTGGCCAGCGTGTGCTGGATGACGCCGTTCGCGTCCCGGACGTGACTGACGCCGAAGATCACCTTCATCGCGAGCGGGAGCGCCATCGAGAAACCGATGAACGAGCCGAACGTGACGATGTACAGCGCGGTGAGGCTCCACGTGTGCTTGTCACGGAAGATGGCGAACTGGCGGGCGACGTTCTCCTTCATCGGGCCGAACGCGGCGAGCTTCATGATCGTCAGCGCGGCGACGATGTCGAGCGGGATGGCCACCCACATGCTGATCAGGCCGAGGCCCGTCGGCTTGGGCAGGTACAGCCACAGCCCGAGCAGCGACGGGATGAACGCGAGCGTGTAGAGCCAGGTGATCCTGGCGAACGCGGCGAGCGGCGAGCCCACGTCCGGCGACACCGTCTTCAGGTTGTTCATGCCGAACCAGCAGAGGAGCGACAGCGGGACCAGCGAGAACACCCACGCGAAGCCGGCGTTCTGGATCCACGTCGGCGTGCCGGCGGCGATCTTGCCGAAGATCCAGCCGCTGTCCTTGACGAGCGTCATCGGCGCGCCGCCGAGCGCGCCCAGCAGCGGCAGCGTCATCACCAGCGGGATGACGATCTGCATCGTCGTGACGCCGAAGTTGCCCAGGCCGGCGTTGAGGCCCAGCGCCGTGCCCTGCAGGCGCTTGGGGAAGAACGGGCTGATGTTCGACATCGACGAGGCGAAATTCCCGCCGCCGACGCCGCACCATAACGCCATCAGCTGGAACGCCCACAGCGGCCAGTCCTTGTGCTGCAGCACGATGCCGGTGCCGATGGCCGGCGCGAGCAGCATCGACGTGGTCAGGAAGATCGTGTTGCGGCCGCCGGCCAGGCGGATGAAGAACGACGACGGGATGCGCATCGTCGCGCCGGCGATGCCCGAGATCGCCGTCAGCGTGAAGAGCTCGGCCTGGGTGAACGGGAAGCCCAGGTTCAGCATCTGCACGGTGATGATGCCCCACATGCCCCACACCGCGAAGCCGCACAGCAGCGCGGGCACGGAGATCCAGAGGTTGCGGTAGGCGATGCGTTTGCCGGTGGTGTCCCAGAATGCCCCTTCCTCGGGGCGCCAGTCCTGGATGTCTGCCTTGCTCATGATCGTGTCCTCAAGCGCTGCCGCGCGCACCGGGTGCGTGGGGACCGATGACTTCGGTCCTGCGCACTTCCGTCCAGTACATCCAGATCAGGCTGACCCAGACGACGCCGTACATCAGCATGAAGGCGCTCGAGCGGATGCCGGTCACGTCCATGAGGACGCCGAACAGGATCGGCAGCACGAAGCCGCCCATGCCGCCCGCGAGCCCCACGATGCCGCTGACGGTGCCGATGTTGGCGGGGTAGTCGTCGCTGATGTACTTGAAGACGCTGGCCTTGCCGAACGCGAATGCGATGCCCAGCAGGAACATCAACGCGGTGAACGCGTAGACGTTGAGCCCGATGTGGAACTGGCGAGGGCCGCTGGTGGTGGTGATCGTGAAGTCGGTCTGCGGATAGCTCAGGATGAACAGGCAGATCCAGCTGACCCACAGCACCCACCACGTGACGCTGTGCGCGCCGTAGCGGTCCGAGAGCCAGCCGCCGACCGCGCGCAGCACGCCGCCCGGCAGCGAGAAGCACGCCGCGAGCAGCGCGGCCGCGCGGATGTCGAGCCCGTATTCGCCGACGTAGTACTGGACCATCCACAGGCTCAGCGCGACATAGCCGCCGAACACGATGCTGTAGTACTGGCAGTACTTCAGCACCTGCGGGTCCTTCAGCATCGCGAGCTGGTCGGCGAGCCGGGTGTCGCTCGGCACGCGGTGGGCCGGATCGCTCGCGCTGAAGAGCCAGAACAGGATGACGGTGCCGAGCATCACGGCTGCGTAGACCTGCGGGACCATCGTCCAGCCGAACGCGACGACGAGCGCCGGCGCGACGAACTTGTTGACGGCCGCCCCCGAATTGCCGGCGCCGAAGACGCCCATCGCGAAGCCCTGCCGGTTCTGCGGGAACCAGCGCGCGACGTACGGCGTGCCCACGGAGAACGAACCGCCCGCGAGACCGACGAAGAGGCCGATGGCCAGGAAGTGCCAGAACTGCGTGGCGTAGGCCATCAGCCAGATCACCGGCACGGTGACGAGCATCAGCAGGGCCATGACGATGCGGCCGCCGTACTTGTCGGTCCAGATGCCGAGCGGCACGCGGATCAGCGAGCCCGTCAGCACGGGCGTCGCGGTCAGCAGCCCGAACTGCGTGGCGTTGAGGTTCAGCGCCTTGCGGATCGGGATGCCGATCACGCCGAACATCATCCACACCATGAAGCACACGGTGAAGGCCAGCGTGCTGACGATCAGCACGGAAAGGGCCTGCCTGCTCCTGTTCATCGCCGCTTGCTCCTCACGGGGTCCATGGCCCACTGTAGGGAGCCGGCGGTCGCGCGGGCATCCTTCGCCCGCACACGTGCATCACGGCGGAAGAACTAGGCGGCGGGGGGAAGCGTCGTCCGGAAGAACTATGCGGCGTCCACGGCGGGCTGCTGCCCGCCGCCGGCGACGCCGGTTGCAGCCGCGGTCAGTCGAGGCCTTGCGCCGTCGCCAGCACCGCGGCCTGTACGCGCGAACTGAGGCCCAGCTTGCGCAGGACGTGCTGCACGTGGATCTTCACGGTCGTCTCGGCGATGCCGAGTTCGCGCGCGATCTCCTTGTTGCTGGATCCGCGTGCGATGGCGCGCAGGATCTCGCGTTCGCGCGGCGAGAGGGGATCGATCGGCGACGCGGGTGGCACGCCGGCCGGCGCCGTTGCGCTCGCCACGTCGCGGTACGCGGACACGAGCTTGCCCGTCATTTCCTCCGCGACGACGTTGCCGCCCTGCATCACGCGCCGGATCGCCGCGACCAGCGCGTCGCCCTCGACGGTCTTCAGCAGATAGCCGCTGGCGCCGGCGCGCAACGCCCGTGCGAGGTCGGCGCCGTCCTCGCTGACCGTCAGCATGAGCACGCGCGCGGCGGGCGCCGCCTGCAGCAACGCCGGCAGCGCGTCGACGCCGTCGACGCCGGGCATGTGGTTGTCGAGCAGGATCAGGTCCGGCTGCAGGTCGTGGGCCCGGCGCTGCGCTTCGCCCGCATCCGCGGCGTCGCCCACGACCTGCAGCGTGGGATCGCGCGCCAGCAGCGCCGTCAGGCCGCGGCGGAACAGCGTGTGGTCGTCGACGACCAGGATCCTGACGTGTCCACTCATGAAGCGACCGCTTCCATGGCGGGCACCGGCGCGGGTGCCTGTGCCGGCGGCGGGAGATCCAGCAACACCGACGTCCCGCGGCCGGGCGTCGAGATCACTTCCAGCGTCGCGCCGATGCGTGTGGCGCGCTCCGCCATGATGCCCAGGCCGACGTGCGTCTCGGCGCGCGCCGGGTCGTCGGCCACGAAGCCGATCCCGTCGTCGCGCAGCTCGAAGCGCCAGCGCGGCTGCTGCTGCACGTCGAGCCAGACCTGGTGCGCGTGGGCGTGCTTGCGCACGTTGGACAGCGCTTCCTGCACGATGTGGAGCACCTGTACCTGCGTCGCGGGTGGCAGCGGCAGGCCGTGACCCTGGATCTGCAGCGTCGCCGCGATGCCGCTCTGGTGCTCGAACTTGCGCAGCGTGGTCTGCAGCGCGGGCTCGATGTCCTCCGCGTTGGTGCGCGTGCGGAAGTGCACGAGCAGCTCGCGGACGTCGCCGTAGCTTTCGCGCACGCCGGCATCGATCTCGTCCACCACGGCCTGCACGCGCGGCCGGTCTTCGCTTGCCAGCGCTTCGCGCATCAGCTGTACCTGGATCTTGAGGAACGCGAGCGATTGCGCGATGGAGTCGTGCAGTTCGCGGGCCAGCAGGTTGCGTTCCTCCGACACCGCCGCCTCCTTCGCAAGCTCGTCCGTCCGCACGTTCTCCATCGCCACCGCGAGGTGCGCCACCAGCGCCTCCAGCAGCGAGCGCTCGGCGGCCGACGGCGCGACGGCGGCGGTGTAGAACAGGTCGAGCTCGCCCAGCGTGCGTTCGTGCAGCCGGATGGGCAGCGTCAGCAGCGTCGCGAAGCCCGCGTCGGCGCAATGGCGCAGGCCGGTGGACCCCGCGTCGCGGATGGGGATCACGCGGCCGCCGGCGCCGGGCTGGCCGCAGTGGCAGTCGCCAGCCATCAGGCACTGCTCGCTGGCGATCATCGCGTGCGGCAGGCCCTGGCTTGCCAGCAGATGGTAGCGCCGGTTGGACTGGTCGCTCCAGCGGATGGCCACCGCGTCGGCACGCGCCACCTGCGCGACGCGCCGGCTGAAGCCATCGCAGAGAGTGTCCAGTGTCGTGGCCTCCGCGATCAGCGTGCTCATCTCGTACAACGCGCGCAGGCGCTCGCCCTTGTCCTGCAGCTCGCGCGTCTTTTCCGCGACCCTGGATTCCAGGTTGCGGTACATCGACTCGAGGTGGCCGGCGAGATCGTTGAAGCCGGCCGCGAGCGTGCCGAATTCGTCGTGGCTGCGGTGCGCGACGCGCGCGCCGAAATCGCCGCCTTGCAACTGCTCAATCGCGCGCTTGAGCTTGGCTACCGGTTCCAGCACGAAGCGATAGCCCACGAGCAGCAGCGTGACGCCCGCGGCGATCGCCAGCACCAGCACGATGGTCTGCAGCAGGTGTTCCAGCGCGGTCCAGCGCGAGATGTGCACCTCGATGGCGCCGACCAACGCGTCGATCCGCGCCACGAATGCCGCGGCTTCGTCGCGCAGCGTCGCGACGTCGCCCGGCGTCGCGCGCGGCCACCGCGCCACGAAGCGCCTCCAGTCGCGCTCGACTGCGGCGAAGCGCTGGCGCACGTCGTCGTCCGCGGGCACGAGCAGCGGGCGTTCGGGGTCCCCGCGCCGCAGGAGCTCGAGGCTCTGCTCGAACTCGGCGCGCTCGCGCTGCAGGTTGCCGTCGTCGCCGGTGGTGAGCGATAGCGCCATCCGCCAGGTCTGCATCCGCATGCGCCCGGCCTCGTTGACGGCGGCGGCGCCCCCTTCGAGCTGCCACGACACCCACAGCGTGGCCGAGATCGCGGCCAGCGTCAGGACCAGGAACGGTGTCGCGACGACGGCCAGCTTGAGGCCGAGGCCCCACGGCTGCGTCGCAGCGGGCAACGTGTCGGCGCGGGTCGTCATCGTCGCTCAGCCGGGACGGCCATCGAGGCGCGGCTGCAGCAGCGCACGGGCGTACGTCGCGGCGAACAGCGCGAATCCGGAGGACCACATCGCGGCCGACGCCAGCACGGCGGGCATCGTGGCCTGCGGCGCGAGCCACGGCACCCCGACGCGGACCAGCGCGGCGCCCAGTACCAGCCAATAGCAGGCCACGTCGGCGGGCCCGGCCTCCAACGGACGTGCCGTGTGACCGCGCGTCGTGCGCGTCATCATGCCGATGACGAGGCCACCCGCGGCGCCCGCCATGAGCGCGTGCGTCGCCAGCGACGGCGCGTTCCACCCCAGCGCCGCGCCGGCGCGCAGCAGCAGGTGAACGGGGATCCACAGGTAGGCGGCGTGCAGTACCCAGACGAGTGGCGTGCGCATGGTTTTCCACGGTTGCCAGAGCGTCCAGCGCGCAAGGTGGGCGGCGCAGGCGAACGCCGCCAGCATGGCCACGACGGTGGCCGGAACTTGCGCGACGTCGGCCGCGAGCAGCAACAGCACCGTGCCGAGCGCGAGCCGCTCCAGCCACGGCTTGCGTGCAGCCTGCGCACCCGGGATGCCGTTGTTGGTGAACATCGGGATCACGCGCCCGGCCATCACGGCCATGACGAACAGCACGATGCCGAGCGCGAGCTGGATGCCGCCCATCGGCGGACTCGAGACCGCACCGGCTGCCGCCAGGTGCACCCACAGCGCGGCCATCGCCAGCATGACCAGCAGGCCGACGAAGAAGTAGTTGCGCCGGTTCGCGCCACCGACGAGCGCGCGTGCGAGCCCGGCCGCCGCCGCGAGCGGAAAGGCAACATTGGCCACAGCCGCGGCCGTTGCCCACGGCGTCAGCACCAGCACGCGCGCGACGAGCCACAGGGCAGCCAGCGCCACGAGCGCACGACCGGTGGGCGTCGGGTGGCCGCTCCAGTTGCGACCGGCCGTGAACAGGAAGCCGACGATCACGGCCAGCACGAAGCCGAAGATCATCTCGTGCGCATGCCACACTGCGCCCTGCAGGTACGGCCGGGGCAACCAGCCCGTGAACTGCAACGCCCACAGCGGGATGGACAGCGCTGCGAACAGGCTCGCGAGCAGGTAGAACGGCCGGAAGCCCAGTTCCCACAGCGCGAACCGGCGCGGTGGCGGGCCGTCGCGTCGGGTCCCACTGCCGACGGGGATCACAAGGTGACTCATGTCGCGCGCGCGACGAGGCGCAGCAATTGCCCGCGCAGTTGCGGCTGGGCGGTCAGATCGGCGAGCGTGCAGCCGTCGAGCACCGCGTAGAACGCGTCGACCGCTTCGGCGAGGACGCCGCGCAGGCGGCAGGTGCGCGTGATCGGGCAGGGCGGCCCGTCGTCGGCGAAGCAGGTGGCGGGCACGTCGCCCCGCTCGGTATGGCGGACGACGGCCCCGATCGCAACGCGCTCCGCGGGCATGGCGAGTGCGATGCCCCCGCCCTTGCCGCGCACGTTGGCGAGCCATCCGGCGCGTCCCAGCTCATGCGCCACCTTGGTGAGGTGGTGCTCCGAGATGTTGAACGCGGCGGCCACTTCGGCGATCGTCGCGCGCCGCCCGGGCTGCGCCGCGACGTACATCAGCAAGCGCAGGCTGTAGTCGGTGAATACGGTGAGCCGCATGCCCGTAAAGGTGCATTCAAGATGCACCTACTATACGAAGCGGCGGCCGCGGAGCCTTGATCCTGATCAAGGTAACGCGCTGCGGCTGCCGTGCAGTCAGCCCAGCGTCATCAGCGTGGCGTTGCCGCCCGCGGCTGCCGTGTTGACGCTGGTCGAGCGCTCCACGAACAGCGCATCGAGTACCGCACCCGGCGCGTCGTCGTGCGTGCGCCGCACGCTGACGATCGGGCCGGCGCGCCGTGCGACCGCACGCGTCACGTCGGCCACGGCGTCGTCGCTGCCGTGGACCAGCACCACGTCGAAGGCGACCGCGTCGTCGCGCCAGTCGGCGGCCAGCGAAATCGCGTCGCGGACCGCTTCGGGCAAGCTCTTGCGCAACGTCGCATTGGACGTCGTCGCGGGCCAGACGGCGCGCGTGCCGGCCGCCAGTACCGCGGCGAGCTGGGCGAGGCGTGCGCCGTCGTCGTCGGCGAGGCATAGCGCCGCCATGCGTGCGTGCAATGCGTACGTGTTGCGCTCGCCGGTGGGACCGGCCAGCACGCGCGCCAGCGACGACGGTCGCGCACGCCGTGCGGCGTCGCATGCCGCGGCGAGCCGAGCGTCGCCCATGGCACCCGCGTAAGAGGCCAGCGCGGTGAGCGCCGGTGGGACGTCGTCGTGGCTCGCCGCTGGCGCGGCCGCGGATCCCGGCAGCCCGCGGTCGAACGCATCGCGCAGCGCATCCTGTGGTCTGGCCGACAACAGCCGCGGGAGGTAGAGCGGGCCACCGGCCTTCGGACCGGTCCCCGACAAGCCCTCGCCGCCGAACGGCTGCACGGCGACGACGGCGCCCACGATGTTGCGATTCACGTACAGGTTGCCGACGGTCGCCGCGGCGTCGACGCGCGCGATCGTCTCGTCGATGCGCGTGTGCAGCCCCATCGTGAGCCCGTAGCCGGTGGCGTCGATGGCTGCGAGCAGCGCGTCCAGTTCGTGCCGGGCGTAACGGACGACGTGGAGCACCGGCCCGAAGACCTCGTGCGTCAGCTCGTTGACGGACTCGATCTCGATCAGCGTCGGCGCGACGAACGTGCCGCTGTCGAGCGCGCCGGGCGCGTGCCGGCCGTAAGCCGCGACGCGGCGGCCGCGTGCGCGCATCGCGTCGACGTGACGCTCGATGCCGGCCTTCGCTTGCGCGTCGATGACGGGACCGACGTCGGTGGCGAGCTCGGAAGGCAGGCCGACGCGCAGCTCGGCCATTGCGCCGCGCAGCATGTCGAGCACGCGATCCGCGACGTCGTCCTGCACGCACAACAGGCGCAGCGCGGAGCAGCGCTGGCCCGCGCTGTCGAACGCCGACGTGAGCGCGTCGGCCACCACCTGCTCCGCCAGCGCCGATGAGTCGACGATCATTGCGTTCTGGCCCCCGGTTTCGGCGATCAGCGGGATCGGTGCGCCGGAAGGACCGAGGCGGCCGGCCAGCGAGCGCTGCAGCAGCCGCGCGACCTCGGTGGAGCCGGTGAACATCACACCCTGGACGCGGTTGTCGGCGACCAGTGCGGCGCCGACGACCGCGCCGTCGCCGGGCAGCAGTTGCAGCGCGGCACGCGGGATGCCGGCGGCGTGCAAGGCGCGCACGGCCGCCGCGGCCGTGAGCGGCGTCTGCTCGGCGGGCTTCGCGAGCACCGTGTTGCCGGCTGCGAGCGCAGCTGCCACCTGGCCGGTGAAGATCGCGAGCGGAAAATTCCACGGGCTGATGCAGACGACGGGACCGAGCGGGCGATGCGTGGCGGCGTCGAAATCGCGCGCGACCGTTTCCGCGTAGTAGCGCAGGAAGTCCACCGCCTCGCGCACCTCCGCGACACCGTTGGCGAACGTCTTGCCGGCCTCGCGCGCCATCAGGCTGGCGAGCGGCGCGATGTCGGCCTGCAACGCGTCCGCGGCGCGCAGCAGCGCGGCGGCACGCGTGGCGGGCGCCGTGACGGCCCACGCCGGCGCGAACGCCGCTGCGGCCGCAAGCGCCGCGTCCACGTCCGTCACGCCGGCGTTGCGCACGTAGCCGACCACGTCACGCGAGTCGGCCGGATTGCGCACGGGCTCGCCGGGGTCGTCAGCGCTCGATGCAGGCGCCGCCAGCAGCGGCTCGGCGTTGTGGACAGCAGCGCGGCTCCGCACGAACGCGGCGTCGAGCGCCGCCAGCGTCGCCTCGTTCGCGAGGTCGAGCCCTTGCGAGTTGGCGCGCGACGGCGCGTACATCGCGGACGGCTGCGGGATCGCCGGATGCGGCAGACCCAGCGCGCCTTCGTCCGCGGCCATCCGCTCGACGCTCGCGACCGGATCCTCGACCAGCGTGGCGATGGGCACCGTCGCGTCCGCGATCCGATGCACGAACGACGTGTTGGCACCATTCTCGAGCAGCCGTCGCACGAGGTAGGCGAGCAGTGTCTCGTGCGTGCCCACCGGCGCATAGATGCGGCAGGGGCGATCGAGCTTGCCTTCGCTCGCCGGTCCCACGACCTGCTCGTACAGCGGCTCGCCCATGCCGTGCAGGCACTGGAATTCGTATTGCCCCGGCGCCCAGGCGCTGGGATCGGCCAGCGTGTAGATCGCCGCCATCGTATGTGCGTTGTGGGTGGCGAACTGCGGGTACACGGCATCTGGCGCCGCGAGCAGCTTGCGCGCGCAGGCGAGGTAGGCGACGTCCGTATAGACCTTGCGCGTGTAGACGGGAAAGCCGTCCTGGCCGTCGACCTGAGCGCGCTTGATCTCGCTGTCCCAGTACGCGCCCTTGACGAGGCGGATCATCAGCCGGTGGCCGCTGCGCCGCGCAAGGTCGATCACCGCGTCGATCACGTAAGGGCAGCGCTTCTGGTAGGCCTGGATCACGAAGCCGATGCCGTTCCAGCCGGCCAGTGCAGGCTCGAAGCAGAGTCGCTCGAGCAGGTCCAGCGACAGTTCCAGCCGGTCGGCTTCCTCCGCGTCGATGTTGAGGCCGATGTCGTAGCGCCGCGCGAGTGCCGTGAGGTCACGCACGACCGGGTAGAGCTCGTCCATCACGCGCTCGTATTGCGCGCGGCTGTAGCGCGGATGCAAGGCCGACAGCTTGATCGAAATGCCGGGTCCGGCGTAGACGCCGCGGCCGGCGGACGCCGTGCCGATCGCGTGGATCGCGCCCTCGTACGCGCGCCGGTAGCGTTCCGCGTCGGCCGCCGTCATCGCGGCCTCGCCGAGCATGTCGTACGAATAGCGGAAGCCGCGTGCCTCGTAATCGCGCGCGTGGTCGAGCGCGTCGGCGATCGTCTCGCCGGTGACGAACTGCTCGCCCATCATCCGCATGCCCATGTCGACGGCCTTGCGGATCAGCGGCTCGCCGCCGCGCGCGATGAGGCGCGTCAGCACCGTCGACAGCGTGTCCTCGCTGTGCGTCACGACGAGCTTGCCGGTCAGGAACAGTCCCCACGTCGCGGCGTTGACGAACAGCGACGGGCTGCGGCCCGCGTGCTGCTGCCACTGGCCACGCGCGATCTTGTCGCGGATCAGCGCATCGCGCGTCGGCGCGTCCGGGATGCGTAGCAACGCTTCCGCGAGGCACATCAGCGCGACGCCTTCCTGCGACGACAGCGCGTATTCCTGCAACAGGTTCTGCACGAGGCCGGCGCGGCCGGGCGCTGCATCGCGCTCGCGCAGACGCTGCGCGAGCGTCGTCGCCAGCGTGGTGGCCGCCGTCGACTGCGCGGCGGTCATCCGCGCTTCGGCGACGCGCGCCGCGACGGCAGCGGGCTCCGGCATTCGCGTGGCTGCCGTGATGCGGCGGCGCAGGTCGGATGGCGAACCCGGGCCGGGGGCAATCGTCGGCGTGGCGGGCGGTACGTTGGGCGGGGCCATGGAAGTGCGCTTTTGCGGGAATTCGCTATGATCCGCGAACCGGCGTTGAGTTAATGAGCGAAAAATGACCGCGGAACCGAAGAAAACACTAAATGAGACGTTGGGAATCGATCGGATCGACCTCCGGATCCTCTCCGCGCTGCAGGACGACGGCCGCATGGCCAACGTGAAGCTCGCCGAGCGCGTGGGCCTTTCGCCCACGGCCGTCCTCGCGCGGATCCAGCGGCTGACGCACGACGGCTACATCCTGGGCTACGAAGCGCGGCTCGATCCGGCAAAGCTCGGCGCCGGCATGCTCGTGTTCGTGGAGGTGCTGCTCGATCGCACGACGCCGAACGTGTTCGAGGCGTTCAAGGCCGCCGTGCAGGTGCGCCCCGAGATCCTCGAATGCCACATGGTGGCGGGCGGCTTCGATTACCTGCTGAAGACCCGCAGCGCCGACATGGCGGACTACCGCCGCTTCGCCGGCGCGGTATTGTGGCAACTGCCGGGCGTGCGCGAGACGCGCACGTATGCGGTGATGGAAGAGGTAAAGCACTCGACGCAGCTCGTGCTGCCCAGCGCATGAACATTGCGCGGCGGCCGGACCGGCGCGCCCATTCGAAGACGCACACTGGAGGAGCAACCATGAACCATTCCCGCCTGCGGGCACTCGCGCTTGCGACGCTCGCCGCAGCCAGCATCGGCTCGGCGCTGGCCGCCGATGCCTGGCCGTCGCGGCCGATCCACTGGATCGTACCGTTCGCGCCCGGCGGCGCAAACGACCTGATGGCGCGCGCGGCGGCGGAGGGCGCCTCCAAGGCCT
>JBGAIC010000019.1:0-33312 GCA_044225845.1 Casimicrobiaceae bacterium | reverse complement strand
CAGGCACTGTGCTCGGCACCAACCTGGCCGCGCAGGCGGCGCCCGACGGCTACACGTTCCTGATCAGCGCAGCAGGCGTCGTCTCCAACAGCATGATCCGCGCGGTTCCCTACAAGGACAGCGACCTCGTTCCCGTCGCGATGATCGGGCTTGCGCCGTCCGTGATCATCGTGCCGGCCTCGTCGCCGTACAGGAACCTGAAAGAGTTCGTCGAAGCCTCGAAGAAAGGTCCCGGCATGCATTTCGCCACGGCGGGTACCGGCAGCACGCCGCACTTCGTCGAAGGCATCCTCGACAAGAACTACGGGGCGAAGCTCGACGTCATTCCGTACAAGAGCGGCAGCGAATCGGTCACGGCCGTGCTGACAGGGCAAGTCGATGCGACGTCCGAGGCCAGCATCGTCGTGCTGCCTTATCTCAAGAGCGGCAAGCTCAAGGCACTCGCGGATACGTGGACGACGCGGATCGCGGCGTATCCTGAGCTGTCGACGGCCGCGGAACAGGGCTTCCCGGACATCCGCATCGCGCACTGGGCCGGATTGCACGCGCCGGCGGGCACGGCGCCCGCGATCCTGGACCGCATGGCTGCCGCCATCGACAAGGCGATGAAGGATCCGGCGACGGTGGAACGGCTGAAGAGCCTCGGCATCGAGCCCATCGGCGGCACGCGTGCGGCGTTCGTCAAGTTCGTCGATGAGGAGCGGGCGCGGCTGGGCGCTGTGGTCAAGGCCACGGGCATGAAGGAAGACTGAGGGCGATGGCGCCTCGCGGGCGGGCCAAGCGCGTCGATGCGCTTGCCCGCCAATACTGGGGGGTAGTATAGTCGCGTGCGACTGCCGGATCTGCCTCCATGCCCCACACGCCCACCGAGAAGAAGAAAGCGCTGACGCGCGCGCGCCGCATCCGCGGCCAGCTGGAAGCGCTCGAGCGCGCGCTCGAAGAAGGCGCCGACTGTGCGCCCGTGCTGCAGCAACTGGCGGCGATCCGCGGCGCGGTCAACGGCCTGATGTCGGAGGTGCTGGAGTCGCACATCCGGGAGGAATTCGGGGCCGCCGGCACGGGTACGAAGCACGCAGCGCGGGTGCGCGACATGACCGCGCTGGTACGCAGCTATCTCAAATAAGGCGGGCGCCGCGGGCGCCCGCACCACGCAAGCGAGGAGACCATGAAATCACGTGCCGCAGTCGCGTTCGCCGCCGGCAAGCCGCTCGAGATCGTCGAGATCGACGTCGCGCCGCCGAAGAAGGGCGAGGTGCTCGTCCGCATCACGCACACAGGCGTGTGCCACACCGACGCGTTCACGTTGTCGGGCAGCGATCCGGAAGGCCTCTTCCCGTGCGTGCTGGGCCATGAAGGCGCAGGCCACGTCGTCGATGTCGGCGAAGGCGTCACGTCGGTGAAGCCGGGCGACCACGTGATCCCGCTGTACACGGCCGAATGCGGCCAATGCCTGTTCTGCAAGTCGGGCAAGACCAACCTGTGCGTCGCCGTGCGCGCGACGCAGGGCAAGGGCGTGATGCCGGACGGCACGTCGCGCTTCTCTTACCAGGGCAAGCCGCTGTACCACTACATGGGCTGCTCGACGTTCAGCGAATACACGGTCGTCGCCGAAGTGTCGCTCGCGAAGATCGACCCTGCGGCGAATCCGGAGCAGGTGTGCCTGCTCGGGTGTGGCGTGACCACCGGCCTGGGTGCGGTATGGAACACGGCCAAGGTACAGGCCGGCGATTCCGTCGCCGTGTTCGGGCTGGGCGGCATCGGGCTCGCCGTGGTGCAGGGTGCGCGCAAGGCGAAGGCGGGGCGCATCATCGCCATCGACACCAATCCGTCGAAGTTCGCGCTCGCGCAGCAGTTCGGCGCCACCGACTGCATCAACCCGAAGGACCACGACAAGCCGATCCAGCAGGTGATCGTCGAGATGACGGGCTGGGGCGTCGACCACTCGTTCGAGTGCATCGGTAACGTCAACGTGATGCGCTCGGCGCTGGAGTGCGCGCATCGCGGCTGGGGCCAGTCGGTGATCATCGGCGTCGCCGGTGCCGGGCAGGAGATCTCGACGCGGCCGTTCCAGCTGGTCACCGGCCGCACGTGGAAGGGCACGGCGTTCGGCGGCGTCAAGGGCCGCTCGCAACTGCCGGGCATGGTGCAGGACGCGATGAAGGGCGACATCGAGCTCGCGCCCTTCGTCACGCACACAATGCCGCTCACCGGCATCAACGAGGCGTTCGACCTGATGCACGAAGGCAAGTCGATCCGCTCCGTGATCCATTACTGACCACAACAGGAGGAAGCGTCATGAGCGTTGCAATCCATCCGTCGGTCGACGGCGGCGTCAAGAAGGGTGCGGCGGGCTTCGCGGGCGGCACGTTGCGCTGCCAGTGCGCGCAGGACCCGGTGGAGGTGAAGGTCGCCGCGCAGGTCGCGTTCAATCACGCCTGCGGGTGTACCAAGTGCTGGAAGCCGAAGGGCGCGATGTTCTCGGTGGTCGGCGTGGTGCCGCGCGACAAGGTCAGCGTCACCGCGCACGGCGAGAAACTGAAGGTCGTCGACGAGAAGGCGCCCATCCAGCGGCATGCGTGCACCGCGTGCGGCACCCACCTGTACGGGCGCATCGAGAACAAGGACCACGCGTTCTACGGCCTCGACTTCATCCACCCCGAACTTTCGAACGACGCGGGCTGGGAAGGTCCCGGCTTCGCAGCCTTCGTGTCGTCGGTGATCGAGAGCGGCACACCGCCCGCGAAGATGGCGGACGTGCGCAAGACGCTGCGTGACAAGGGCCTCGAGCCCTACGACTGCCTGTCGCCGGTGCTGATGGACCTGCTTGCCACGCAGGCCGCCAAGCTCAAGGGCACGTACCGCGAGGCGTGATGGAGCGCGTGGAGCAGCACGCCAGCGACGGCGGACGGCAGGAAGTATGGAAGCACGTGTCCGCCGCGCTCGGCTGCGACATGAAGTTCGGCGTGTTCCTGCCGGCGCAGGCGTTGCGCGGCGAACGCTGCCCGGTGCTGTACTGGCTGTCAGGCCTCACGTGCACCGAACAGAACTTCATCACGAAGGCCGGCGCACAGGCGCATGCGGCGCGGCACGGCGTGATCGTCGTCGCGCCCGACACCAGCCCGCGCGGGAAGGCGGTAGCCGACGACGACGCGTGGGACCTGGGGCAGGGCGCGAGCTTCTACGTCGACGCGACACAGGCGCCGTGGGCCGCGCATTACCGGATGCAGGATTACGTTGCCGGCGAGTTGCCCGCGCTGGTGGAGCGGCAATTTGCGGCGAGTGACGTGCGTGGCATCAGCGGGCATTCGATGGGCGGCCACGGCGCGCTCGTTACCGCGTTGCGCCATCCGGGGCGCTATCGGAGCGTGTCGGCGTTCTCGCCGATCGTTGCGCCGTCGTCGGTGCCCTGGGGGCGGAAGGCGTTCTCCGCCTACCTCGGTGACGACCCTGCGGGGTGGCAGGCTTGGGACGCCACCGCACTGATCGCGACGGCGCGCGAGCGCCTGCCCCTGCTGGTGGACCAGGGCGACGCGGATGAATTCCTCGCCGTGCAGCTGCAGCCTGAGCGCCTGCGCGACGCGTGCACGGCCGCCGGCCACCCGCTGACGCTGCGGATGCAGCCGGGCTACGACCACAGCTACTACTTCATCGCGACGTTCCTCGGCGATCACTTTGTGCATCACATGCGGGCGTTCGCCGGCGACCCGTAACCCCCTGCGGCCGCATCCGTAACCTCGTGCTTGGGCGCGCAGGGCGGCGCGCCTCTAGACTGGCTCGAACTCATGCGAGCCTTTCTTTCCAGTGCCAGGCGCATCGCACATGCGCTCGTGTTTGCGGGCGCGTGCATCGTCGCTGCGAGCGCGCTGGCGGCGGAGCAGCGCTTCGCGCTGCTGCTCGACACCGACAACTCGGCGGCGACCGGCTGCACGGTAGCGACGGCCAAGGGTGCGGTCGCCGGTGTCGACCAGGTCTGGACGACGGTGGTGACGACGTCGACCACCGCCGTCACGGTGATGGAGATCGACAAGCAGGTTTGCAGCGGCGGTACGTTGGGCAGCGCGGTCGAGGCGGCCGCGGGCGGCTGGCCCGTCGGCATGGGGAACGGCGTCGACGGCACGGGCGCCATCGAATCCTGGGTTCCGCGCAGCGCGCTACCCGCCAGCGGCACGATGAAGGTCGTTGTGACCGGCACCAACGCCGACGGTGGCGCCGACGCGACGGCTGCGTTCCTCGTCGACCTGGGCAGCACGGTCGTCCCTGCGACCCCCGCGCAACCGATTCCCATGGCGCCGCTGCTCGCGCCGCTGCTCGTCGCGTTGCTCGCGGGACTGGGGCTGCTCGAGCGGGCGCGGCGTGCGCGACCGGGCATGGCGATCGTCGCGCTGCTCGTGCTCGCGAACGCCGGCCTGGTGCTGGCGGCCGACGTGGTCCTCGACGGCAACGTCGGCGACTGGGCCGGCGTGGCGCAGGTGGCCGGCAACGCCAAGGGCAGCGCGCCGGTCGATGCCAACGTCGTCGGCGTGTTCTATCAGTTCCAGGACGACCGTCTCTATTGGCGCATCGACGCCGACCTGGCGCTCGACACCACGACGGGCCCGACGAACACGGTCCCGACGGTGTCGGCCGGCGCGCCGCAGACGATCTCGCTGCCCGCGACGGCCACGCTCAGCGGTTCGGCGACCGACGACGGCCTGCCGAATCCCCCAGGCGCGCTCACCTACTCGTGGTCGCAGGACTCGGGACCGGGTGGTGCGACGATCGTCAGTCCGGGCACGGCCGTGACGCTGGTGACGTTCACGCAGGTCGGCTCGTACGTCTTCCGCCTCACGGTGAGCGACAGCGCGCTGTCCACGAGCGCGACGACGCAGGTGAACGTGGGCGCCTCGGCCGTCGTGACGGACACGGCGCCGACGCTGGGCGACCAGGGCAACGTGACGCTGCCGGTGGGCACGACGTTCACGCGATCGCTTACGGCCACCGATCCGGACGCGGGCGATACGCTGACGTTCGCACTGGTGTCCAGTCCGGCCGGAATGACGCTCTCAGGCGCGACGCTCCAATGGGCCACGACCGGTGCGAGCCCCGGCCACTATCCGGTCGTCGTCCGCGTCACCGATGCGGCCGGCATGACGGATACGAAGCAGTTCCTGATCACGCTGACGCAGTACAACCCGCCACTCGCGTACGACGATCACTACCCGGTGGTGCTCGGCCAGACGTTGAGCGTTCCCGCCGCGGGCGTGCTCGCCAACGACGTTGATCCGGGCGGCGCGTCGCTCGCGGCGACGCTGCTGACCAACCCCGCGCTCGGCACGCTGACGGCGTTCAACGCCGACGGCAGCTTCGTCTATACGGCGCCCGCGGTGGCGACGCCGGCATTCGACCCCGCGGTGCTGTGGCAGACGACGCTGGCCTACAACACGACCGCGATGCTCGTCGCGCCGGTGTTGGGTGATGGGCAGCCTTACGTCATCGAAAGCAACTACAACAACGTCTACGCCATCAACGCAAAGGATGGCAGCATCCTCTGGCACGTCGCCGGCGCCGTCGGCGTGAACTATTCCTGTTCGCTCGGCGGCTATCTCGCGAGCAGCATCTTCGCGCAAGTCATCGGCGACATCGACGACAGCGGAAGCCTGTCGATCGTGTTCCCCACCGAATGCGCGCCGAACGGCTTCAACGAATATCCCGCGCGCCTGATCGCGCTCAACGCGCGCGACGGCAGCTTCAAGTGGCTGTCGCCGCCGCTGGGGCAGCTCGGCACGGATGCGAGCGGCAATCCGGGACCGTTCGGCCCCGCATTTCCGCACGTCGATCCCATACTGTTCGGTGCGGAGCCGACGCTCGCCCGCCTCGCACCCAACGAGTCGCCGAGCATCGTCGTCGGCGTCGATCTGGGCATCGGCAATTACGGCGGACAGCCCGAGTGCGCGCAGCTCGTCGCGGGATGGCCGGCGGCCACCGCCTGCCGCGGTGTCGTCGTCGTCGACGGCAAGGACGGCAGCGTGCGGCGCACGATGGCTGCCCCGCGCACGGCGCGCGGCGCGGCCGACGCCAACCTCTATTCCAACGGCACGCAGTCGCCGGTGGTCGCGGACCTGGACGGCACCGGCACGCAGCAGATCATCTACGGCGGCGCCGTGTTCAACGCCGACGGCTCCGTCAAGTGGAACAGCGACGGCGCGGACTTCGGCACGCCGGCCAGCAGCTATACGTGGTGGAACGGGGTTGCCAACCTCGACGACACGCCGGACGTAGAGATCGTGCGGCTGACGGGCTTCCAGGCCTACGCGCCCTACGAGCTCGCGGCGTACAAGTCCGACGGCAGCGTCCTGTGGGAGCTGCCGTTCGCCGCCGCCAACCTCAACGTGCTGCCGCCCGTCATCGCGGACGTCGACGCGAGCGGCTATCCGTCGATCCTGCTCAGCGTCGGCAATCCGGCGCGCTACCTGTGCGCGGTCGACCACACGGGCCATTTCAAGTGGTGCTACGACGCGGGGATTGCGAGCGACGGTGGATCGAACCTGCGGTCGGGCACGATGGTATCCGTCTACGATCTCGAGGGCACCGGCGTGCCGAGCGTCATCGTGCAGATCTACGACGGCAAGATCATCTTCCTCGACGGCAGCAACGGCGTTCTGAAGAGCACGTTCGACGTGAAGGCCGCCATCAGCGCGCCGTACACGATGTATTCAACGTCGCTCGGGGGGCCGATCGTCGCCGATGTCGACGGCAGCGGACACGCTGCGCTGTTGACCGCGTGGGCCGGCACGACCGCCGATCCGATCATCGCGATCCGCAGCAGCGCCAACACCTGGCGCCCCGCGCGGCCGATCTTCAACCAGGCGATGTATTACCCAGGCGCGATCAACGACGACGGCACGCTGCCGGCGTCGTTCGTCAACAGCTTTGCGGATCCCATCACCAACGTGTTCGGCGTACAGCCGCAGATCACGACGCCGGTCGATCCGCTCACGTACCGCCAGGCGGCGTTCACGTACGCGGCGAGCGACGGCGTGGCCAGCTCCGCGCCCGCGAAGGTGGCCATCGACCTGCTGCCCGTGATCCAGCCGCTGCGCTTCACGTCGAGACCGCCCACGTTCTACCAGACGAGCGCCGCGTCGTTCGCCTACCAGGCGGTGGTGCTCGATCCCAACGCGGGTGGAACGCCGACGTTCAAGATCATCTCGGAGCGCGGCGGCAACGTCGCGGCCAGCTGCACGATAGTCGCGACGACGGGCCTGTTCTCGTGCGCGGCCGGCTTCGGCAGCGGCGTGCAATCGTTCATCATCGTCGCCACCGACCAGTACGGCGCCACCGCCGCCCAGTCCTTCACGCTGCAACCGAGCACCGGCAGCGCGGCCGTGCCGAACGTCGTCGGTGCGTTGCAGGCGGATGCGGCGTCGACGCTGGTCGCCGCCGGTTTCGCCGTCGGCAACGTGACCCGGATGTACTCCGCTACGCCGGCCGGCGAGGTGGCGCAACAGAATCCCGCGGCCGGTACGAGCGAGCCGCTGCTGACGCCGGTCGATCTCGTCGTGTCGCTGGGTCCACAGCACCCGGCGGGGCCGGCACCGTCGCTGACCGGGATCGCGCGGATCGTCGTCGCGCCGGCGACCACGGCGGTGCGCACCGGCGAGAGCGTGGCCTACTCGGCGGTGGCTTCCTACGGCGACGCCACGAGCGCGGACATCACGACCTATGCGACGTGGGCCTCGTCCGCACCGGCCGTCGCGACGGTGGACGTCGCGGGCAAGGCGACCGCGGTCGGGGCGGGCAGTACCCAGTTGATCGCGTCCGTCGGGGCCGTCTCCGGCAGCGCGGCGCTCACGGTGGTCGCACGCGCGGTGGACCCGACGCCGCCGATGGCGGCGATCACGTCGCCCGCGGATGGCGACCCGGTGACGACCGTCACCCCGATCGTCGGCACCGCGACGGACGCCAACTTCGTGCGCTACGAACTCGCCGTCGCGAGCTCCGGCTCGACTACGTTCACGACGATCGGCGTGGGTACGACTCCGGTGGTCGGCGGTACGCTGGGCAGCTTCGACCCGACGTTGCTGCTCAACGGCGCCTATACGTTGCGGCTCGCCGTGTTCGACGCCGGCGGCAACGAGACCGACGCGACCATCGGCGTCGTCGTCAACGGGCAGCAGAAGCCGGGGCTGTTCACGCTGCACTACACCGACCTCAACGTCGCCGCGGCCGGCATTCCGCTGACCGTGACGCGCACCTACGACAGCCGCGACAAGACGGTCGGCGACTTCGGCGTCGGCTGGCGCCTCGGCCTCAACACGATGCGCGTGTCGCAGAGCGTCGTGCAGGGCAACGCCTGGCATGTGGCCGGCAGCAGCACGAGCTACGCGCTGGTCGCGGACCGCGTGCATACCGTAAGCATCACGCTGCCCGATGGGCGCGTGCAGACGTTCGATCTCCAGATCACGCCGACCTTGTCGCCGCTGGTGCCGTTCACCACGCTCACCGCGGCGTACGTGCCCGAATCCGGGACCCTCGGCGCGCTGCTGTGCCTGGACAACACCAACCTGCTGATCGCCGACCCGCAGCCGGGCGTCGTCACGCTGCTCGACGACATGACGATCGCGACGTTCGACCCGAAGCACTTCCGTTACACCAACATCGACGGCACGCAGTTCGAGTTCGACGCGACCGGCATCACCAAGGTCACCGACGCACGTGGCAACAGCACGACGTTCTCTGCGTCCGGCATCACATCCTCCTCCGGCCAGAGCGTCGTATTCACGCGCGACGGCCAGCATCGCATCACCGCGATCACCGATCCGCTGGGCAACGTGCAGACCTACAGCTACGACGACCATGGCGACCTGGCGGGCCACGTCACGGCGACGGGCGGTACGTCGACCTACGCCTACGACTACCGGCACGATCTCCTTTCGATGGTCGACCCGGACGGCAACACGGCTGTTCGCAACACCTACGACGATGCAGGCCATCTCATCGCGAGCACCGATGCGAGCGGGCACACGATCACGTACGCGAACGATCCGGGCGCGCAGACCACGGTCATCACGGACCGCTTGGGCAACGTCAGCACGATCGCCTACGACAGCAACGGTAACATCACGTCGACCCAGACCCCGGTGACGATTGCCGGCAGCCTGGTGCTCGCAGCGACGTCCGCTACCTACGACAGCCTGGGCAACGTGCTGACGAGCATCGACCCCGATGGCATCGCGCAGCATGTCACCTGGAGCGGCTACAATCCGCTGACCCAGGTGACCGATCCCGCGGGCCTCGCGCTGACGACAAGCTACGTCTACAACGCGAACAACGACGCGACCCAGGTCACCGATGCGGGCGGGCGCGTCTACACGATGACCTACACGGCGAGCCACCTGGTGCCGCAGGCGAGCCTGCCCGGCATGGGCACGTACAGCGGAACCTTCGACGGCAGTGGCAATCTCGCAACGAGTACCGATTCGCTCGGCACGGTCAAGAGTTACACCTACGACAGCGCCGGCAACGAAACGCGCGAGGACGTGCGCGATGCGGCTTCGAAGCTGCTGAGGCGCACCGACCACAGCCATGACGCCAACGGCAACGTGCTCACGGAGACGGTGTGGCGCACGATCGCCGGGACGCTGACGGCCCAGACCACCACGTTCGCTTACGACGCGGCCAACCGCCTGGTCGCGACAACCGACGCGCTCGGCAACGTGTCGCGCGTCGAGTACGACGCCGCGGACCGCGTCACCGCGCAGGTCGACGCGCTCGGCCGGCGTACGACGATGACCTATGACACGCTCGGCCGGCTGGTGCAGACGACCTGGCCCGACGGCAACACGACGATGCGCAGCTACGATGCGAACGGAAACGTCGTCAGCGAGACCGATCCGGCCGGCCGCATCACGAACTACGCGTACGACGAGCTCGGCCGCAGGGTCTCGACCACGAAGGCCGCCGGCACCACGCAGACCCTCTATTCGGCGGGTGGCCGCGTCGATGCGACGGTCGACGCCAACGGCAACCGCACGGACTACGGCTACGACTCGGCGAACAGGCCGGCGTCGGTGCAGTATCCCGCGGTCGCCAACGGCCCCGGCGGCGCGCTGACGAGGCC
Source organism: Casimicrobiaceae bacterium (assembly GCA_044225845.1). GTDB lineage: Bacteria > Pseudomonadota > Gammaproteobacteria > Burkholderiales > Casimicrobiaceae > VBCG01. The sequence goes on along the minus strand of JBGAIC010000019.1, from coordinate 23,213 downwards.
GCAGGTCACGAGCACGCTCAACGCCAGCGGCCAGGCCACGAGCAGCACCGACGCCAACGGCAACGTGACGCAGATGAGCTACGACGCCAACGGCAAGCTCGTGCAGACGACGTTGCCCGACGGCCATACCGTGCAACAGACGTTCGACGCGTTGGGGCGCCGCACGAGCACGACCAACGAAGAAGGCCAGGTGGCCAGCTACAGCTACGACGCCTTGGGCCGCCTGGTCGCGGTGTCGGGCGTGACCGGCAGCGAGCAGTACGCGTATGACGAAGCGGGCAATCTCGTGAGCCGGACCGATGCGCTCGGCCGGGTCACGACGTTCAGCTACGACGCGCTCGGCCGGCTGCTTCAGCGCATCTGGCCTGGCGGCGATACCGAGCAGTTTGCGTACGACGCGGTCGGCAATCGCGTCGCTTACACCGACGGTTCGAGCCGGGTGACGAGCTACAGCTACGACGCGATGAACCGCCTCGCGAGCAAGCTGCTGCCCGGCGGCGCGACCGTGACCTATGCCTATGCCGCGGACGGCCAGCGCACGAGCGTCACCGACGCGCGCGGCACGACGAGCTATGCGTACGACGCCGCCGGCCGGCTCGCCACGGAGACCAAGCCGGACGGGGCGGCCTTGCACTATGGCTACGACGGCAACGACAACCTCACGCAGCTCGCATCACCCGCGGCGACGATCGCCTACCAGTACGACGCCAACGACCGGCTCGCCCAAGTCGTTGCGCCGGCAGGGACGATCACCTCGGCCTACGACCTCACCGGCAATCGCCTGCGGCTGACGGCGGCGAATGGCATGGTGAGCGACGCGACCTTCGACGTGCGCAACCGGCTGGCGCAGGTCACCCACAAGACTGCGGGCGGCACGTTGCTGCGGTCCTACGCCTACGACTACTCGCCGGCGAGCCGCGTCACGCAGGCCGTCGAGGACGACGGCTCGGTCGACGCCTACACCTACGACGCGCAAGGCCGCCTCGCTTCGGAGACGCGCACGGGGACGGATGCGTTCACGGCCACCCACGCCTACGATGCGGTCGGCAATCGCACGCAGACCACGCGCGGCGGCACGACGACGAACTACAGCTATGACAGCGACGACCACCTCGTCGGCGACGGCAGCGCGACGTACACGTGGGACGCGAACGGCAATCTCGCGACCAAGACGTCGTCGGCCGGTACGGTGCAATACACATGGGACCCCGAGAATCGCCTCGTCGCCGTTCTCGGTGGGGGCCTCTCGGATCAATACGTCTACGACGATGACGGCAACCGCGTACAGGCGACCAACGCCGGCGGCACGGTCAACTTCCTGGTCGACGCCAACAACCCCACGGGACTGTCGCAGGTGCTCGAGGAACGCGACGCGGGCAACGCGCTGCTCGCGAGCTATGTATTCGGTTCCGGCCTTGTCACGCTCGACCACGGTGGCGATGTCCGCGTGCCGCTCGCCGACGGTGGCGGCAACGTGCGCGCGCTGACGGACACGAGCGCAGCAGCCACCGATGGCTATACCTACGATGCCTGGGGCCGAAGCGTGGCCGCCAGTGGCACGTCGTCGAACCCCTACCGCTATCGCGGACAGCGCCTCGATGCCGATACGGCGCAATACCTGCTGCGGGCGCGCTACTACGATCCGGCGAGCGGTCGCTTCTTCGCGCGCGATCCGCTGGATGGGCAGCCGGAACAACCGCTGTCGCTGCATCGCTACCTGTATGCGAACGCCGATCCGGTCGACTACGCCGATCCGACCGGCCGGGATACGATGCTGGAGGTCACGGAGGCCCAGGCGATCGACGCGCCGATCGAAGCCGTCAGCGAGGAAGCGAGCCTGATGGCCCGATGCACGATGGCGGGTTCGTTCGGCGTGATCCAGGACGTCCAATTGCTGGAGACCCTTGCGTTTGCGGTGCCATGGAGCAACAGCAAGGCGACGTTCTATTACGAGTGGAAGAAGCCGCCCTACCTGGACAACATCGACATCGATCTCATCGAGATCCGCGCGTCGGGCATCCTGTTCAACGGCGAGGAGAAGAAGAGACAGCTGACCGTCGATGCCAACTTCAAGTTCGGCAAGAAAGGCGGTATCGCGTTCGGCTACACGGAGGCAAAGGGATTTGCGGGTTCCGGGTCCACGACCGGGAAGCTCGCCAAGATCTCGGCCTGCGGCGCCGAGATCGCGGAGATCGGTGTGAAGGTGAAAATCAAGGTCGGATTCGGTGATCTCGGCCTTCGCGCGCTCGGTGCCCAGCACGGGGACGCGGGTGTGTTCGGCGAAGGGCTCGCGATCGAATTCAAGGCCAACCACCTTCCCTTCAAGCTCGAAATTCCCATCGTGGACGTGGACACGCATAGTGGACTCAAGCTCTTCGGCGGCGTGTACACGTTCAACCCCTTGGGCGAGTCCGGTGCCCACGGGCATTGACGGGCCGCGCTTCACCCGTTGTGCGATGCGTCGTGCAAGGGCGTGTCGGGAGCGATGGTCGCCCCTCCTGCGGCGAGGCATTCCGCGATCGCCTGCGCGCGCCAGTCGCGCGTGTCGATGCGCGGCAGCCGATGGCGCGTGAGCATCGCGCGCCAGCGCGGATTGCGGTGCAGCGGTTCGAACGCGGGCTCGAGCGGAATCTGGTAGCTGTTCGAGGCGTGTGTTGCACAGGCGTCGTCGAGCAGATCGAGCGCGCGCTCGTGCTCGCCGAGCGCGATATGCCATGACGCTACGGTCGCCGCGGGAAGCGGGCCGCCGGCGCCTGCCTGAGCCGCGTCGAACGTGGTGCGCGCCGACGCGACGTCGCCATTCACCGCGCGCGCAGCCGCCAGCAGCAGGCCCGCGGCAGGATGGCCGCGCACGCGGCGCATCGACTCCTCGGCTTCCATGAGCCCCTGCCGGCGCGCGCCGGCCAGCAGGTAGACGCCCGGCAGGAAGATCCGCGCCATCGCGTGATCGGCGTCGATGTCGAGGATCGACGTGAGCATGGCGATGGCGCGCTCGTAGCGGCGCCACAGCGTCAGCAGCAGCGCGAGATTGAAACGGTAGCTCAAGTGCAGCGGGTCCAGCGCGCGCGCCTTGTTCCACGCGCGCTCGGCGTCGGCCATGCGGCCGCGGCTGTAAAGCCAGTGGCCATGCGCGACGTGGGCCAGCGCCGAGCCGGGCGCGAGTGTCAACGCGCGCTGCGCATGTCGCCGCGCCGCGGGCCAGTCGTGCTCGAGCAGCGCCAGGTGCACGCGGACGCGGTGCGCGAGGGCCAGGCCCGGGTCGATGGCCAGCGCACGCTCGACGTCGTCACGGATGGTCGCCCGCATCGCCTCGGACGGCACGGTGATCGACGCGAGCAGGTTGTTGCGCGCCAGAGCGCGCTGCGCATACGCCGCCGCGAGCTGGGGATCCGCGGCCAGCGCCTGGTCCATCAGGACGATCGCGCGCTCCCAATGGCCAGGCGCGCCATGGCGGATGAGGTAGAGCCCGCGCTCGTAGAAGTCCTCGGCGCGCGCGTCGCGTGCGGCCGTCGCGGGCCGTGACGGAGGTGCGGTGCGCAAGCCGTCGCCGATCGACTCGTCGGGGACGACGTGGCGCACGATCGCATGCGCGATCGTCTCGCGGATGTCGGCCAGATCCTCGTCGTTGGCGACGAAGATCTGCGACCACAGCGACGTCCCCGAGTCGCCGTCGATCAGCTCGGCCGCGAGCGTCAGCCGCGCGAGCGAACGCTGCAGCGTCGCGTGCAGCAGGAAGCGGGCGCCGAGCTCGGCGGCGATCGCCTTCGGCGCGCGGCGCGCGCCGCGCATCGCCGCGACGGCGGACGTGGGGCCGATGACCGCGAGCGACGTCACGCGCGCGAGGGCGTCGGCGAGCAGGTCCGCGAAGCCTTCGCGCAGCGACGGCTGCGCGGATGCACCGCCCACGTCGTCCAGCGGCAGCACGGCCACCGTGTTCGCGACGTTGCGCGGCCGGGCGGCCGCGTCGTTGCGCTGGCGAATGACGGCGATGTAGCTGCCGATCGGCAGCGAGATCTCGATCGGGTCGTGGCGGCCTTCCGCCGCGTAGTAGTCGACGAGCTTGCGCCGCAGGCGGCTCGCTTCGACGCGCACGACCGCGTCGTCCTTGGGGTCGAACGCCGCGGGGTCCTTGTCGAAGACGTCGAGCGCGAGCGTCATCTCGCGCAGCGCGGCCACGTTGCCCTCGGCCGTATGCCGCACGATGTGCTGCAACAGGCGCCGGTGCCGTCGCGAACGCCGGAAACGCGTCGACGCCGCCAGTTGCTCGGCATAGGCGAGCACCGCGGCGAGGGCGACGGCCGGGTCGGCGGGCGCGTTCATGGGCAGGCGAGGGTGGCGTGGAGGCTTGCGCCGCGAGTGTAATATGGGTCGCGACAGGAGGCGGAACGTTCATGGATTCGCCCGGCTTGGGCGCCCGCGCGCGCCTTCTCGCGCTGGCCGCCGCGCTCATGGCGGCAGCGGCTTGCGCGCACGCGGCCGATGCCGCCAAGGTCCTGCACGTCGCCTCCGACGACATTCTGAGCCTCGACCCACAGCAGCCGGGCGGCATCGCCTCCACGCGGCTTGCGACCAACGTCTTCCAGGCGCTCTACACGTACGACTACTTCGGCGATTCCGGGCGCGCGATACCGGACGCCGCGGCAGGCCCGCCCGAAGTTCGCGACGACGGTCGCACGTGGACCATACGCCTGCGTGCCGGCCTGCACTTCACCGACGACCCCGCGTTTCACGGACACCCGCGCGAGCTTTGCGCGTCGGATTACGTCTATGCGTTGATGCGCGCGATGGACCCGCACCTGCGTACCGGCGGCAACGCGACGCTCGCGGCGCTGATCGAGGGTGGGCGCGCCTGGCTCGATGCGGCGCGCGCTCCGCAGGTACACACGGACTATGACCATCCGCCGCTCGGCCTGCAGGCGCCGGATTGCCACACGCTGGTGCTGCGGCTCGTGCATGCGGACTACACGCTGCCGGATCGCCTGACCGCGCTCGAAACGATGGCCGTCGCGCGCGAAGTGGTGGAGGCGAGTGGTCCCGACATCGTCCGCCATCCGGTGGGGACAGGCCCGTATCGGCTTGTGCGCTGGGTACCCGGGTCGCACCTGACGTTCGAAGCCAATCCCGGTTATGCGACGTTCGCGTTCCCGTCACCGTCGACGGCGAGCGAAACGATCGTCGCGCGGCCGATGGCCGGGCGCGCGCTGCCGCAGATCGGGCGCGTCGAGGTGTCGATCGTCGAGGAATCGCGCGCGCGGCTGCTCGCGTTCGAACGCGGCGATCTCGACTACCTGGGCCTCGCCGGCAACGACGCGGCGGGCGTAATGGAGCGCGGCTCGCTCGCGCCGTCGCTCGCGGCACGTGGCGTCACGTTGTTCCGCGCGCCGGCGCCGTCGCTGTCGTTCACGCTGTTCGACCTCGGCGATCCCGTGGTCGGCGGCTATGCGCCGGAGCGCGTGGCGTTGCGGCGCGCGGTGGCGCTCGGCTTCGACACGGGTGCGCTGATCGACGTGCTGTACGCCGGTGTCGCGCTGCCCGCCGACCAGCCGTTGCCGCCGGGTGTACGGGGCCATGATGCGGACGCGAAGGCGCGCGGCCTCTACGATCCCGACGCGGCCCGCGCGCTGCTCGATCGCTACGGCTACGCGGCGCGCGATACCGACGGCTATCGCATGCAGCCCGATGGCCGACGCCTCACGCTGGTCCGCGGCTCGCCGCCGCAATCGTGGTATCGCGACATCGACGCGCTGTGGAAGAAGGACATGGATGCGATCGGCCTGCGCACCGACGTCCACGTGCAGGCCTTCCCGGAGCTCGTCCGCCAGATGGCCACCGGCGAGATCGCGATGCTGACGCTCAGCCTGCGCGTGCTCGATCCGTCGGGCGACACGCTGTTCCAGGGCTTGTGGGGCGACCCCGCGAACACCGCGAATCTGGCGCGCTTCCACTCGGCCGAATACGACGCGGCCTACGTGCAGTTCGTCCGCACGCCGGACGGGCCGGCCCGGCTTGCGCTCGAGAAGAAGATGGCGGATCTGGTCGCTGCTTACGCTCCGCTCGTCGTGCACACGTTCGGCGTGGACCTGGTCATCACGCAACCGTGGCTGCGCGGCTACTGGCCGTCGCCCTTCGGCTTCGGGTGGAAGTACCTGGACGTCGATGCGCAGCACAAGACGGCAGTGCCTCACTGAGCGAAGCAGGCAGGCGCGCTAGAGTATCGGCATGCGAACGCTCGTGCTCGGCGGATGCGGCAATTTCGGTGCGCGTATCACAAGGGCGCTTGCGCAGGACGCTGACATGGAGGTCGTCGCCGCCGGTCGACGGGCGCGCGACGCCGGAGGCGTTGCGCTCGACATCGCTGCGCCGGACTTCCCGTCACGGCTCGCGCGGCTTGCACCGCGTCTCGTCATCCATTGCGTGGGCCCGTTCCAGCACCAGGACTATCGCGTGGCCCGCGCATGCATCGGGTGCGGCGCCCACTACGTCGACTTGGCTGACGGCCGCGGGTTCGTCGAGGGTTTTGCGGCCGCGCTGGACGGCGAGGCGCGCGCGGCCAACGTCACCTGCATCTCGGGTGCGAGTACGCTGCCCGCCTTGTCGGCGGCGGTCGTCGATGCGCTGTCGGCGTCGCTCACGCAGATCGACACGATCGACACGGTCATCGCGCCAGGCCAGCGCGCGCCGCGCGGCGAGGCCACGCTGGCAGGCGTATTCGACTACATCGGCCGCCGCTTCGACGTCTGGGACCGCCGCCGGTGGCGGGCGTCTTGGGGATGGATGGACCTGCGCCGCGTCGAGGTGGCGGGCGGCCGCCGCTGGTCCGCCGCGTGCGACGTCCCGGACCTCGCGCTGTTCCCGTCGCGCCATCCGTCGGTCGCGCGCGTCACGTTTCGTGCCGCGCTCGAGTTCGGCCTGCAACACGCCGCGCTGTGGGCGCTGGCCGCGCTGCGGCGTGCCGGCGTGCCCCTTCCAGCGACGCGGATCGCGATGGCGCTGCAGCGATGGGCGCCGGCTTTCGATCGCTTCGCGGGTGACCGGGGTGGCATGAGCGTCGCGGTGTCGGGTCCCGTGGCCGGCGGCCGCCGGGTGCGCCGCACGTGGCAGGTACTGACACCGGCGATCGCGGGACCGGAAATCCCATGCTTCGCCGCCATCCTGCTGGCCCGGCGAATCGCGCGCGGAAGGGCGCCGCCGCCGGGCGCCTGGCCGTGCATGGGCTTGCTCGCGCTGGACGACTTCGCGCCGCTGTTCGCGCAGTGGAACATGACGACGCGCATCGACGAGCGGCCCGCATGACCCTCTATGTCGCGCTCAAGTGGCTGCACATCGTCTCGGCCGCCGTGCTGCTGGGAACGGGGGCGGGCATCGCGTTCTTCTTCGTGCGCGCGCAGCGCAGCGGCGACGTGCGCGTCGTCGCGGCGGTTGCGCGCGACGTCGTCCTTGCCGACACGGTCTTCACGGCCGTCGCTGTCGTCGTGCAGCCGCTGACAGGTGTCGCGCTGGCGCATGCCGCGGGCCTGCCGCTGACCACGCCGTGGATTGCGACGTCGCTGGGGCTTTATGCGCTGGTCGGCGCATGCTGGCTGCCCGTGGTGTGGCTCCAGGTCCGCATGCGCGATATCGCCGCTGCCGCGGTGCGCGAGGGCACGGCATTGCCCCACATCTATTGCCGGATGTTCCGGCTCTGGTTCGCGCTGGGCATCCCGGCGTTCGCCGGCGTGCTGCTGATCGTCTGGCTGATGGCGGCGAAGCCTTTGCTCTAGCGCTGGCTGGCCTTCGCGGCGCGAAAGCACGGCGCGCGGTGATCGTCGACGAGGCCGCAGGCCTGCATCCACGCATAGACGATCGTCGGCCCGACGAATTTGAAGCCGCGCGCCTTCAGTTCGCGCGAGACGCGCTCCGACAACGGCGTCTGCGCGGGAATCTTGCCGGTCGTCCGCAACGGCTTGCCGTCGACGAAATTCCAGCAGAACGTCGCGAAGTCCTCGCCGGCCTTATGCATCGCGAGATAAGCCTTCGCGTTGCCGATCACCGCCTCGATCTTGGCGCGCGAGCGGACGATGCCCTCGTCGCCCAGCAGGCGTTCGACGTCGCGCTCGGTGAAGCGCGCGACCTTCGCGGGCTCGAAGCCCTTGAACGCCTTGCGGAACGCGTCGCGCTTGTGGAGGATCGTCCGCCACGACAGACCCGCCTGGAAGCCATCGAGCATCAGCTTCTCCCACAGCGCGCGGCCGTCGTATTCGGGGACGCCCCATTCGTCGTCGTGATAGGCGGCCATCCGGGCGTCGTCGCCGGCCCAGCCGCAACGCTTGCGTTCGTGCGTATCGCTCATCCGCGATCCTTCAGTGGCAGCTCAGGCCGGCAGCCGCGTCCTTCGTCGGCAGCGCGAGGTCGAAATCGAGTGCGAGCGTCGTCGAGCCGCGCGCAGCGGTGATGCGGCCCGCGAGCACGCCGCCCGGCTTCAGGTCGCCCGCGAGCTTCTCGACCTTGAAATCCTTGGGCTCGAGCGACCATTGCACGCCGGCGAGCGCCGACTTCGCGTGATTGGTGTTGAGATCGATCGACTTCACGGCCGCGGCATTGACCTGCGCCTTCCCGCCGCCGGGGCAGAACATCACCTGAACGAGCGTGCGCGGCTTGCCGCCGGCGTCGGCCTTGGCGTACGACGACAGCTGGAAGCCGTCGACGTCCTCGGGTGTCAGTACCGGCTCGCTGAACCAGATCGCGACGCTGTGCTGGTCGTTGAGCAGTGAAATCGCGCAATGTGTCGCCGTGAACGGCTGGCCGCCGAGCTTGCCCGTCGCGTTGCACGTGTCCTTGTGCGGTGGGCCTGCGACGGGCGCAGGGACGCCTGCAAGCACGGTGGGCATCGGCGTGCCCGGCTTCCACGCATCGGCCGCCGCTTGCGCCGCCTGGCGTTGCGCCGGCGGCAACGCCTTGCCGACGTCGTCGCGATACGCCGCCGCGTCCTTGTAGCCGTTGCGCGCGGCGATCGCATAGTTCGCGTAGGCGAGGGCGGGGCTCGCGGGAACCCCTTCACCGTTCTGGTACGCGACGCCCAGCTTGAACTGCGCGTTGGGCTCGCCCTGTTGCGCGGCCTTGCGCCACAGCGCGATCGCCTGTGCGACGTCGCGCTCGACGCCGGTGCCCTTGGCGTACATGAGCCCCAGGTTGTACTGGGCCGTCGCGTTGCCGAGGTCCGCCGCGCGATCGAACCACGTCGCGGCGAGCTTGTCGTCCTTGGGCACGCCGTCGCCCACCGCATAGATGACACCGAGTTCCTGCTGCGCGTCGGGGTGGCCCTGGTTGCCGGATTTCGTGAGCCACGCGATGGCCTGCGCCATGTCCTTCGGATAGCCGGCGCCGAACTCGTACATGCGGCCGATCCGGTACTGCGCCTCGGCGTCACCTTTCTCGGCGAGCGGGCGCAACTCCTTTGCGGCGGTGGCGTAGTCGCGCTTGCGCAGCGCGTCGAGGCCGTCGCTCAGGCTGGCGCCTGCGGGTGCTGCGAGCGCCCCACAGAACACGACGAGGATCGAGATTCGCGCGAATGCATGCATGGTTCCCCCGGGCGGCCGATGCGATCGCGCATCAATCGCACGCGCGCCGCATCGGGTCGGCGGTCTCCTTGCACCATGCCACCCGCACCGGACTACCTCAATCCCGCCGTTCCGCCCGGCATGCGCCGCGTACGCATGCCCGTCGTCGACGCCACCGACGAGAACCTGCGCGGCTACGGCCGCCTGGTCGACGACCGCCTGCAATGCAAGGTCGAGATCACGCGCTGGCCGGCGAGTGGATGGCGGCCGGTCGACGAGGATTCGGGCGACGAGGGCGGCACCACCGAAGGCGTATTCGTCAGCGAGTGGAAGGGCGACATCCTGTACGGTCGCAACGAAGCTGTCGACGGCCATTACATCCTCGCGTACGCCGACGAGCCAACCGCCGCCGACAACCAGCACACGCGCCCGCCGGAGCGGATGCTGCTGTGGCATTGCAACTACCACCCGGATGGCGGGCAACTCTTCTTCCCGATCGAGCGCGCGCCGTTCATGGTGCCGCTGGCGCTGCCCGGCGACGACGTGAAGCCGGAGGATTTCGTCTGCTTCCGCTTCGACGGCTCGCGTGGCCTCTACATCCACGCCAACGTCTGGCACGAAGGCGTGTTCACGTGCTGCGGCGCGCAGCGGTTCTACGACCGGCAGGGCGCGGTGCATGCGCGCGTATCGGTGGACTTTCCGCGCGAGTTCGGCTGCCTGCTCGAAGCGCCGCTGGCCTAGACGCCGAGCAGCTCCGGTACGCGTGGATCGCGCGCGAGCTCGTCGCTCGCACCGGCCAGCGCCACGGTCCCCTTCAGCAGCACGACGGCGCGATCGCTGTGCGCCAGCACGCGGCGGAAGTCGCGGTCGACGATCAGCGTGGCGATGCCGTCGTCGCGCATCGTGCCGATCACGCGCCAGATTTCCGCGACGATCAGCGGCGCCAGGCCCTCGGTGGCCTCGTCCAGCACGATCAGCGACGGTTGCGTCATCAGCGCGCGACCGATCGACAGCATCTGCTGCTCGCCGCCGGACAGGTTGCCGCCGCGATGGCCCAGGCGCTCGGCGAGCCGCGGGAAGCTCGCGAGCACGCGCTCCAGGTCCCAGCCGGTGCGCGACGCCGTCGACAATTGCGGCGGCCGCGCGGCCATCACCAGGTTCTCGCGCACCGTGAGGTTGGGGAACACGCCGCGGCCTTCCGGCACATAGGCGACGCCGAGCCGCGCGATGACGTGCGGCCGCGCGCGGCTGACGTCGTGGCCGCGCACGAGCACGCGGCCTTCGCGTTCCTTCACGTGGCCCAGCAGCGTGCGGATCAGCGTGCTCTTGCCCATGCCGTTGCGGCCGAGCAGGCCCAGCGTCTGCCCACGGCCGACCGCGATGTCCACGCCGTGCAGCACGTGGCTGCTGCCGTACCACGCATGCACGCTGGTGGCGGTGAGCAGCGCATCGTCGGCGTGCAGCGGGGCCGCGTCCATCTGGGCGAGCGCGCTCACGTCAATGCCCGTCCCCGAGATAGGCCGCACGTACGTCGGCGTTCGCGCGCACGGCCTCCGGCGAGCCGGACGCGATGACGCTGCCGTTGACCATCACCGTGATCACGTCCGCCGCGCGGAACACGGCGTCCATGTCGTGCTCCACGAGCAGGATCGCGTGGCGCTCGCGCAACGTGGCGAGCAACGTGAGCATCCGCTCGGTTTCCTCCGGCCCCATGCCGGCGAGCGGCTCGTCGAGCAGCAGCACCTCGGGCGCGGTGGCAAGGCACATCGCGATCTCGAGCTGGCGCTTCTGGCCGTGGCTCAGCAAGCCGGCGGGGCGATCGAGCACCGCATCCAGGCCCGCGCGGCCGGCTGCGACACGCGCGGCTTCCACGGTAAGCGCGTCGCTCCCCGCGCTGCGCCATACGGACCACGGCTGCGGCCGGCGCGCCTGTGCCGCGAGACGGCAATTCTCGAACACCGTGAACACCGGGAAGATCGTATTGCGCTGATAGCTGCGGCCGAGCCCGGCCCGTGCGCGCTTCGGCTGCGGCCAGCGCGTGACGTCCTTGCCGCGCAGCTCGATGCGCCCGCCGGAAGGCGGCACTTCGCCCGAGAGCAGGTTGATCAGCGTCGACTTGCCGGCGCCGTTGGTGCCGATCACCGCATGCACGGTGCCGCGCTCGAGCGCGATCGACACGCGCTCGACGGCGACGACGCCCCCCCAGCGCCGCGTGAGGTCGATGCCGCGCAGCACGATGGCCGACGCGTTCACGACGACGCCTCCCCGCGCTTGGCATCGCCGTCGACGGACGCAAGCGGCCCCGCGAGCCGCGCGCGCCATTGCGCCGGCAGGTCGACGAGGCCGCGCGGCAGCAGCGCGACGGCCAGGATGATCGTGAGCCCGAGCCCCAGTTGCCAGTGCTTGGCGAACGCGCCGAAGATTGCCTCGCTCTTGAAGAACTCCTGCAGCAGCGCGAACGCGAACGTGCCGATCAGCGCGCCGCGCAGGTGGCCGAGGCCGCCCAGGATGATCATGATCAGCACGGCACCGGACTGGTGCCAGCCCATCAGGTCGGGATTGACGTAGCCGTCCTTGACGGCGAACAGGAAGCCCCCGAGGCCCGCGATGGCGCCCGACAGCGTGAACGCCGCGAGCTTGTACGGATAGGTCGGGAAGCCGGCCGCGCGCATCCGCTGCTCGTTGACGCGGATGCCGGCCAGCGCGTGGCCGAAGTTCGAGCGCAGCAGCAGCGCGAGCGCGCCGAAGACCGCGACGAGCATGACCAGCGTGACGAAGTAGAACGTGAGCGGCTTGTCCAGGTCCAGCGTGCCGAGCGCAGGCTTCACGTACAGGTAGATGCCGTCGCTGCCGCCGCCCAGCTTGGTGTCGTGCGCGACGAAGTAGGCCATCTGCGCGAACGCGAGCGTGACCATGATGAAGTAGACGCCGCGCGTGCGCAGGCACAGCGCGCCGACGGCCAGCGCGTACAGCGCCGCCGCGGCGATGCTGGCCGGCAGGAGCCATGCGAACGCGGCGCCGGCCGGTGGCGACAGGCGCACGGCCGCATAGGCACCGATCCCGAAGAACGCCGCGTGCCCGAAGCTCACGAGCCCGGTCGTGCCCACGAGCAGCTCGAGCCCCAGCGCAAAGATCGCGTAGATCATGATCTTCGTGACGAGGTCCAGGCCGTAGGCACCGGCCGTCAGCGGCCACAGCGCCAGCGCGCCGAACGCGAGCGCGACGAACAGGACCTTGGCCCGCGGCAGACGCGCGGCGCCGGGCGTGCGACCTTCCACGCTCATGCGGCCTTGAACAGGCCGTCCGGCTTCCACAGCAGGATCAGCGCCATCAGGCCGTAGACGAGCAGGTCGGCGGCCTGCGGCAGCAGCACCTTGCCGAACGTGTCCACCGCGCCGACCAGCAGCGCGGCGAGCAGCGCGCCACGCACCGAGCCGATGCCGCCGATCACGACGACGACGAAGCACAGGATCAGCACCGAGTTGCCCATGCCCGGGTACACGGACGACACGGGCGCCGCGACCATGCCCGCGAGCACCGCGAGCGCGACGCCGGCCGCGAACACGACGCGGTACAGGAACGTGATGTCGATGCCCAGCGACTGCACCATCTCGCGGTTGGTGCTGCCGGCGCGGATCATCATGCCGAGCCGCGTCCGTGTGAACACATAGCCCATGCCCAGCGCGATCGCGAGGCACACGCCGCTGACGAACAGCCGGTACACCGGATAGGTCATCAAGTCGCCCAGCGGGATGGAGCCCGCTAGGATCTCCGGCGGCTTGACGCCGTGCACGTCGTCACCGACGAGCAGGCTGCGCAGCTCCTCGAACACCAGGATGAGCCCATAGGTCATCAGCACCTGTTGCAGGTGGTCCCGGCCATACAGGTAGCTGAAGAACACCCACTCGAGCACATAGCCCAGCAGCACCGCGAGCACGATGCCGGCGGCGAGCGTCGAGAAGAAGCCGCCGCCGAACGTGCCCGCGACGATCGGCGCGAGCGCGAACGCCATGTACGCGCCGATCATGTAGAAGCTGCCGTGGGCGAGGTTGATCACGCCCATGATCCCGAAGATGAGCGTGAGCCCGCTGGCGACCAGGAACAACAACAGCCCGTACTGCAGGCTGTTGAGGCACTGGATGAGGAACGTCGCTGCCGTCACATCTTGCAGCCGCGCGCCGGGTCGGCCAGCGCCTTGCTGGCGACGCCGATGATCTTGTTCTCGTTGCCGCTGACCTGCCGCAGGTAGATGTCCTGGATCGGGTTGTGCGCGCGGCTCACCGTGAACGCGCCGCGCGGGCTGTCGATCTTCGCCTTCTCGATCGCGGCGGCGATCTCCGGCTTCTTGCTGACGTCGCCGTTGACGGCCGCGAGCCCGATGCCGAGCATCTGCGCCGCGTCGTAGCCTTGCACCGCGTAGACGTCGGGCTGCATGTTGTAGCGCTTGGAGTAGGCGGCGCGGAACGCGTTGTCGCGCGGCGTGTTGAGGCCGTCGGCATAGTGCAGCGTGGTCTGCAGGCCGGCCGCGTCCGCGCCTTGCGCGTCCAGCGTGCCGTCGGTGAGGAAGCCGGGCCCGTACAGCGGGATGGTCTTGTTGAGGCCGGCCGCCGCGTAGTCCTTGACGAACTTGACGGCGCCGCCGCCCGCGAAGAACGCGTAGACCGCGTCGGGCTTCGTCGCCGCGATTTCCGTCAGCAGCGCCTGGAACTCGACGTTGGGGAAGGGCAGGTTCAGGTCCTTGACCACCGTGCCGCCGCCTTTCTCGAAGCCTTCGCGGAAGCCGCCCACGGACTCGTCGCCGGCCGCGTACTTCCACGTGATCGTGACGACCTTCTTCACGCCCTTTTTGGCCAGCACTTCGCCCATCGCGTAGCCGGGCTGCGAGTTGGAGAACGAGCTGCGGAAGATGTTGACGGCGCACATCGGGCCCGTCACCGCGTCGGCGCCGGCGTTGGGCACGAACAGCAGCGTGCCGGTGTCCTTGGCCACCTTGGCCATTGCCATTACGACGCCCGAGTGGACAGTGCCGACGACGACGTCGACGTTGTCGCGCTTGATCAGCTTGTTGATGTTGTCGGTGGCCTTCGAGGGTTCGCTCTCGTCGTCGACCTTCACGTACTCCACCTCGCGGCCGCCCAGCTTGCCGCCCTGTTCCTGCACGTAGAGCTTGAAGCCGTTCTCGATGGCGGTGCCCAGCGCCGCATACGTGCCGGTGGCGGGCAGCATCAGGCCCACCTTCAGCTTCGCCGGCGCCTGCGCGAAGGCAACCGGGGCCAGCGTGGCCGCGGCCAGGGTGGCAGCGGCGGCCGCGGCCAGGATAGTGCGTCGACGGATCATGATGTTGAAGCTCCCCTTGCGATGTGGCGGTGGATGAAACTCCGCGCTGCTGCGATCAGCGCGGCGGGTTGGTCCTTGTGCGGCGAGTGGCCGCACGCGGGCAGTTCGAGCAGCTCGGCCTGCGGCACGCGTTCCGCGATGCCGTGGATCTGCGCGAGCGTGCCATATTCGTCGTCGATGCCCTGCACGGCCAGCAACGGGCACCCGATCGCGCCGATCTCGTCCGCGATCGACCAGCCGCGGAACGGCGGGTGCAGCCAGATGTCGTTCCAGCCGCGGAACGCGGAGTCGGGGTCGTCATGGTAACGGGCCAGGCGCTGCTTGAGGTCGGTAGTGGCGTAGGCGACGCGCGCCTTCTCGATGCTCGCGATCGACAGGTCCTCGACGACGATGTGCGGGGCCGCGACGATCGTGCCGGCGACGCGGTCGCGAAAGCGCGCAGCGTACAGCAGCGCGATGGAGCCGCCGTCGCTGTGGCCGAACAGCCAGGGCCGGTCGCGTAGCGTGTCGACGCCCAGTGCCGCGAACAGCGCCGGCATCACCTCGTGCGCCTGCCGGTGCATGAAGTCGACGTCCCAGGCTTCGCCTTCGGCGCGCGGCGTCGAGCGGCCATAGCCGGGGCGCGACCAGACGAGCCCGCGGGCGCCGACCGCTTCGCACAGCCGCTCCGGGAAGTCGCGCCACATCGCGACGGAGCCCAGGCCCTCGTGCAGGAACACGACCAGCGGCGCGTCGCGCCGCTCGGGCGCGAGCCAGCGGTACTCGACCCGCACGCGGCGCTCGCGCCACGCGAGTTCGACGAACTCGACGCTGTCGACGATCGTCACGGCATCAGTGCGCGCGTTCGCGCTCGCGGAGCCGGAAGCGCTGGATCTTGCCGGTCGCCGTCTTGGGCAATTCGGCGATGAACTCGATCAGCCGCGGGTACTTGTACGGCGCGAGCTTGTCCTTGACGAAGGCCTTGAGCTCGGCGTCCGTCGCCTTGCCGTCCGGCTTCAGCACGACGAAGGCCTTGGTCTTCGTGAGCCCTTCGCCGTCGGGCACGCCGATCACCGCGGCCTCGAGCACGGCCGGGTGCTGGACCAGCGTGGCCTCCACCTCGAACGGCGACACGTACATGCCGCTCACTTTCAGCATGTCGTCGACGCGGCCGCCATAGGTATACGTGCCGTCGTCGTTGCGGATGTACTTGTCGCCGCTCTTCGTCCAGCCGCCCTGGAACGTGTCGCGCGTCTTCTCGCGGTTGCCCCAGTACATCATCGCCGACGACGGCCCGTGGATGTACAGGTCCCCGGGCTCGCCGTTCCGCACGGGGCCGCCGTCGTCGCCGCGCAGCTCGATCCGGTAGCCGGGCACGGCCCAGCCGGTGGTGCCGTAGCGCACGTCGCCGGGCCGGTTGGAGATGAAGATGTGCAGCATCTCGGTGGAGCCGATGCCGTCGACGATGTCGACGCCGAAATGCGCCTTGAAGCGCGCGCCGAGCTCGGCCGGCAAGGCTTCGCCGGCGGACGACACGAGGCGCAGCGCGACCGCGTCCCGCGCCGGCAGCGCAGGGGAGGCGAGCATCGCGGCGAAGCCGGTGGGCGCGCCGTAGAACACCGTCGGCTTCGCGCCGTGCAGCGCCTCGGTGCCGCCGGTGAGCCGCTTGAAGATCGCATCCGGCGTCGGCCTCTCCGGCATCAGCACGACGGTGGCGCCGACGCACAGCGGAAAGCTCAGCGCGTTGCCGAGGCCGTACGCGAAGAAGAGCTTGGCGGCCGAGAAGCAGAGGTCGTCTTCGCGCAACGCGAGGATCGCCTTGCCGTACAGCTCGCACGTCCAGTAAGGATTCGCCTGGGAGTGGACCGTGCCCTTGGGCCGGCCCGTCGAGCCGGACGAGTAGAGCCAGAAGCAGGGGTCGTCGGGACCGGTGGCGGCGGGCTTGGCCTGCGGCGCGTGCGCGGCGACGAAGGCCGCAAAGTCCTGTTCACCCGGCGCAAGCGGGGCGAGCGGCCGCGACACGACGACGGCCGCGACCTCGTGGTCGCTTTTCGTCATCGCGGCTTTCAGCGTCGGCAGCAGCGCACCGGACACGAGCACCGCCTGCGCGCGCGAATGCTCCAGCATGTACGCGTAGTCGTCGGCGGTGAGCAGCGTGTTGACGGCCACCGGCACGATGCCGGCGTAGATGGCGCCCAGGAAGGCGACGGGCCAATCGACCGTGTCGTGCATCAGCAGCAGCACGCGCTCCTCGCGCTTGACGCCCAGCGCGCGCAGGCCGGCCGCGAGCCGGCGCGAATGCTCGGCCAGCTCGCCATAGGTCAGGCGCGCCGTGTCGTCGACGTAGGCGGTCTTGGTGCCGCGGCCTGCGTTGACGGCAAACAGGTGTTGCGCGAAGTTGAACGCCGCGGGCGGCGCCTGCACGGCCGGCGCCGCAGCCGCTGCCGACTCGTCTTGCTTGCCGTTCATGTCGCGTTCTCCTCCGCGGGCGATGGTGGCATCGGGCTCGGCACGCGGGGGGCCATCACGCGGCCCGCGTGAATTCGATCGCGCCTTGCGGCAGCAGGTACAGCACCAGCGCGCGGCCGGCGGACACAGTGGGCCGGTGCGCGCTGCCCGGCGGCATCACCGCCCAGCCGGCGGGGTGGCCGTCAAAGCGCGCGTCGCCGGCGATCGGCATGACGAGGTCGATCTCGCCGTGCGGATGCACGTGGTGCGGCCCCGCGAGGTCGTCCATGTCGACGACGTCCACCGAAAAGCCGTGCAGGTCGGCGGCCGGCTTGAAGATGCGGCCATACCGGATGCCGCCCGCTTCGCGATTGCAGAGCCACCCGGCGGCAACGCCGGCTTCGCAGCTCGCCTTGAGGCCCCGGTACTCGGGCGTCGAGGCGCCGACGTCGGCGTTGAGCCACGTCGCAAGCGAAGCGTCGAGTGGTCGACCGGCGATGCGGCCGGTCAGCGCGGCGAGCTGGGCCCGCAGGTGATCCTGCGTGATGGGGTCCGACATGGCTCCTCCTCGATCGGGCCGGCATTGCCGCGCCTCGTCGAATGCAGTATTGTGCTTGCAGGCACTCTAGGTCGACCCTGACACGATGTCAAGCAATATATTGCCACTTGCCGGATGGCCGGACGCGGGACGGGAAGGCAGTCCGGAGGAGGGGGACTCCGCCAAGCATCCGTTCCTGGTCGCGCTGGGCGAGCGTGTGCGTTCGCTGCGCGCCCGCCGCGGCATGACGCGCAAGGCGCTGTCCCAGGCGGCCGACGTGTCCGAGCGCCATCTCGCCAACCTCGAATACGGGCTCGGCAACGCGTCCATACTGGTGCTGCTGCAGGTGGCGCAGGCGCTGCAATGTTCGCTCGCGGAGCTGTTGGGCGACGTGACGACGCGCTCGCCGGAATGGCTGCTGATCCGCGAGCTGCTGGAGCAGCGCGACGAGGACACGCTGCGGCGCGCGCGCGTCGCGATCGGCGAGATGCTCGGCACCGGCGGCGACAACGCTACCGGCGCGCGCCAGCGCAGCGCGCGGATCGCGCTCGTCGGCCTGCGCGGCGCCGGCAAGACGACACTGGGACAGCGGCTCGCGGCGGACCTGGGCTTCCCGTTCGTCGAGCTGAGCCGCGAGATCGAGAAGTTCGCCGGCTGCAGCGTCGGCGAAATCCAGAACCTCTATGGCCAGAACGCCTACCGCCGCTACGAGCGCCGCGCGCTGGAGGAGGCCATCCAGATCTACCCGGAGGCGGTGATCGCGACGCCGGGCGGCATCGTGTCCGATGCGGCCACGTTCAACCTGCTGCTCGCGCATTGCACGACGGTGTGGCTGCGGGCGTCGCCCGAGGAGCACATGCAGCGCGTGCTGGCGCAGGGCGACGTGCGGCCGATCGCGGCCAGCCGCGAGGCGATGGACGACCTCAAGACGATCCTGGCCGGGCGCATGCCGTTCTATTCGAAGGCGGAGTTCGACGTGGACACCAGCGGGCGCAGCGTCGACGACGCGGCGGAGGAGTTGTCCCGGCTCGTGCGGCGGGCGTTGGGAACAGCGCCTATGCAATAAAATGCAGTAAAGGGCTTGACGGCGGCTGTGAATGCATTATCATGCCTGTCATCCTGCCAGCCAGCCTTGGAGTGCCTCTTGGAAGCTTCTCCCCGCGTCGATTACCAGACCGACCCCAGCCGCTACCGCCACTGGACGCTCGCGTTCGACGGCCCCGTCGCGACGTTGGGCGCCAACTTCGACGAGAACGGCGGCCTGCGGCCCGGCTACAAGCTGAAGCTCAACAGCTACGACCTCGGCGTCGACATCGAGCTCAACGATGCGATCAACCGCATCCGCTTCGAGCACCCCGAGGTGCGCACCGTCGTCGTGACCAGCCTCAAGGACAAGGTGTTCTGCTCGGGCGCCAACATCTTCATGCTGGGCGTATCGAGCCATGCGTGGAAGGTGAACTTCTGCAAGTTCACGAACGAGACACGCAACGGGCTCGAGGACTCGTCGAAGTACAGCGGCCTCAAGTTCCTCGCGGCCGTCAACGGGGCATGCGCGGGCGGCGGCTACGAGCTCGCGCTCGCGTGCGACGAGATCATCCTGGTCGACGACCGCTCCAGCGCCGTGAGCCTGCCCGAGGTGCCGCTGCTCGGCGTGCTGCCGGGCACCGGCGGCCTGACGCGCGTCACCGACAAGCGCCACGTGCGCCACGACCTCGCCGACATCTTCTGCACGACCAGCGAAGGCGTGCGCGGCCAGCGCGCGAAGGACTGGCGGCTCGTCGACGCGATCGCCAAGCCCGCGCAATTCGCCGCTGCCGTGAAGGCGCGCGCGCTGGAACTCGCGGCGGGCAGCGATCGCCCGGCTGGCGCGCGCGGCGTGGCGCTGACGCTGCTTGCGCGCACGGTCGAGGCCGACGCGCTGCGCTACTCGCACGTGACCGTCGACATCGACCGCGCGAAGCGTGTCGCGACGTTCACCGTGAAAGCGCCGACGGGCGCGCAGCCCACCGACATCGCAGCGATCGAGGCCGCGGGCGCGGGCTGGTACCCACTCGCGATGGCGCGTGAGCTGGAGGACGCCATCCTGTCGATGCGCACCAACGAGCTCGACATCGGCCTGTGGCTCGTGAAGACGGAAGGCGATGCGGCGGCCGTGCTCGCGATGGACGAGACGCTCGCCACGCATCGCGACCACTGGCTCGTGCGCGAGACGATCGGCCTCCTGCGCCGCACGTTCAGTCGCCTGGACGTGTCGTCGCGCAGCCTCTTCGCGCTGATCGAGCCGGGCTCGTGCTTCGCCGGCAGCTTCCTGGAACTCGCGCTCGCCTGCGACCGCAGCTACATGCTGATGCTGCCGGACGCGCCGGAGAAGACGCCGCACCTCACCGTCGACCAGGCCAACTTCGGCTTCTACCCGATGGCCACCGGCCAGACGCGGCTCGCGCGCCTCCACTACGACGAGGCGGAGCCGCTCGCCGCCATCCGCGCGCGGGCCGGCAAGCCGCTCGACGCCGACGAGGCGATCAAGCTGGGTCTCGTCACGAGCAACCCGGACGAGATCGACTGGGCCGACGAGACGCGGATCGCCATCGAGGAGCGCGTCACGATGAGCCCCGACGCGCTCACCGGCATGGAAGCGAACCTGCGCTTCAACGGCCCCGAGAACATGTTCACGCGGGTGTTCGGCCGGCTGACCGCCTGGCAGAACTGGATCTTCCAGCGCCCCAACGCCGTCGGCGAGAAGGGCGCGCTGAAGGTCTATGGCAAGGGCGAGAAGGCCGCGTTCGACTGGAACCGCGTCTGAGCGCCGCGCTCGACGCCGCAAGCTTCACGGAGACAACGATGTCCACGATCGACTACACCGACAAGATCCCCAACAACGTCAACCTCGCCGAGGACCGCACGCTGCAGCGCGCGCTCGAGCAATGGCAGCCCAACTACCTCGCGTGGTGGGACGACATGGGACCGGACGGCTCGCAGAACTTCGACGTCTACCTGCGCACGGCCACGAGCGTGGACCCGCAGGGCTGGGCGCAGTTCGGCTACGTGAAGATGCCCGAGTATCGCTGGGGCATCTTCCTCAACCCCGCCGAGAAGGACCGCAAGATCCACTTCGGCGACCACAAGGGCGAGGCCGCGTGGCAGGACGTGCCCGGCGAATACCGCGCCAACCTGCGCCGCATCATCGTCACGCAGGGCGACACCGAGCCCGCGTCGGTGGAGCAGCAGCGCCACCTGGGCCTCACCGCGCCGTCGCAGTACGACCTGCGCAACCTGTTCCAGGTGAACGTCGAGGAAGGCCGCCACCTGTGGGCGATGGTCTACCTGCTGCACAAGTTCTTCGGCCGCGACGGGCGCGAGGAAGGCGAGGCGCTGCTCGAGCGGCGCTCGGGGCAGGAGGACAACCCGCGCATCCTTCAGGCCTTCAACGAGAAGACGCCCGACTGGCTCGCGTTCTTCATGTTCACGTACTTCACCGACCGCGACGGCAAGTTCCAGCTGTGCGCGCTGGCCGAGTCGAGCTTCGACCCGCTCGCGCGCACGACCAAGTTCATGCTGACCGAGGAAGCGCACCACATGTTCGTCGGCGAAAGCGGCGTGAGCCGCGTGATCCAGCGCACGTGCCAGGTGATGAACGAGTTGAAGACGGACGACCCGCAGAAGCTGCGCGCCGCCGGCGTCATCGACCTGCCGACCCTCCAGCGCTACCTCAACTTCCACTTCTCGGTGACGATCGACCTCTTCGGCGCCGACGAGTCGAGCAATGCGGCGACGTTCTATACGACGGGCCTGAAGGGTCGCTTCGAGGAAGGCAAGCGCAACGACGATCACCTGCTGAAGGGCTCGACGTACACGGTGCTGCAGGCGAAGGACGGCCAGCTCGTCGAGAAGGAAGTGCCGATGCTGAACGCGCTGAACGAGGTACTGCGCGACGACTACATCAGGGATTCGATCGCGGGTGTGGAGCGCTGGAACAAGGTGATCGAGAAGGCCGGCATCCCGTTCCGCCTCAAGACGCCGCACAAGGCCTTCCACCGCAACATCGGCTCGCTGGCGGGCGTGCTCGTGGCGCCGGATGGGCGTGTGGTCGGCAAGGCCGAGTGGGATGCGAAGAAGGCCGAGTGGCTGCCGACACCGGAGGATCGTGCGTTCGTCGCCAGCCTGATGGGTCGCGTGACGGACCCGGGCAAGTTCGCGAACTGGATCGCGCCGCCGATGATGGGCATCAACCGCCAGCCGGTCGACTTCGAGTACGTGCGCTTCGGCTGACCATGCTCATGGAGGCGGCCACCGTCGTCAGGCAGCACCTGATCGACCCCGAGATCTGCATCCGCTGCAACACGTGCGAGGCCACGTGCCCGGTGCAGGCGATCACGCACGACTCGCGCAACTACGTCGTCGACGCCGCCAAGTGCAACCTGTGCATGGCCTGCGTGCCGCCGTGCCCGACGGGCTCGATCGACAACTGGCGCACGATGCCGGCCGCGCGTGCGTACACGGTCGACGAGCAGCTCGGATGGGATGCGTTGCCGCCGGAGTTGAGCGCGGCCGCGCTCGCGGCGGAGGGCGCGGTCGTCGCGGACGAGCCAGTGGCCGTGGCCGCGCCGGCGCCTTCGTCCGCGTCGCCGGTCGACACGCCGCTGACCGCCGCGCAGCACGGGGCCACCGTGCCACCGTGGTCGGCCGCGCATGCGTTCACCAACCTGTACGGGCCGAAGGCGAAGGACCGGACGATCGTCGCCACGGTGACGGGCAACGTGCGCGTCACGGAAGTCGGGCGCGATTACGACACGCATCACGTCGTGCTCGACTTCGGCGCGCTGCCGTTGCCGGTGCTGGAAGGCCAGTCGATCGCGATTGTGCCGCCCGGCGTCGACACCGAAGGCCGGCCGCACCATCCGCGCCAGTATTCGGTGGCGAGCCCGCGCAACGGCGAGCGCCCCGGCTACAACAACCTGTCGCTGACCATCAAGCGCGTGCTGGAGGACCACCAGGGCAAGCCGGTGCGCGGCGTTGCCAGCAACTACCTGTGCGACCTCAAGGTGGGGGACAAGGTCGACGTCATCGGGCCGTTCGGCGCCAGCTTCCTGATGCCCAACCATCCGAAGAGCCACATCGTGATGATCTGTACCGGCACCGGCTCGGCGCCGATGCGCGCGATGACCGAGTGGCGGCGCCGCTTGCGCGCCAGCGGCAAGTTCGAGGGCGGAAAGCTGATGCTGTTCTTCGGCGCGCGGACGAAGGAGGAGCTGCCTTACTTCGGCCCGCTGACCAACCTGCCGCGCGACTTCATCGTCTTCAACCTCGCGTTCAGCCGCGCGCCGGGCCAGCCGCGCCACTTCGTGCAGGACGTGATGCGCGAGCGTGCCGCCGAC
>JBGAIC010000105.1:0-6503 GCA_044225845.1 Casimicrobiaceae bacterium | reverse complement strand
GCGCTGGCGGACGGAGCTTCGCTTCGTCCGGCGCTGCAAGAGGCCGCCCCCGGGCGGCCTTTTTCTTGGCGTCAGCGGGCGGGAGCAGTCGCGCGCGCCGCGGTCCGCGCCTCGAGCGCCTCCACCACGGCCACCATGTCGCGGCGTCCGGCCCCCAGCGCCAGCGCCTCGCCGTACAGCGCTGCGCACGTGTCGGCCACCGGCAGCGCGATGCCCGCGTCGCGTGCCGCGTCGGCCACCAGCCGGGCGTTCTTCAGCACGTCGGCGATCGACGCCTGCACGTCGAAGTCGCGGGCCTCGAGCTTCGCCATCTTGACGCGCGACACGTTGCTCGCCATCGGCCCGGCGTCGAGCACCGCGCGCAACGTCGCGAGCGGTATGCCTTGCCGCTGCGCGAAGTGCGCCGCTTCCGCGAGCGCCGTCACCATGCCGATCAGGTAGGCGTTGACGGCCAGCTTCAGCGTCAGCGCATTGGGCACGTCGCCGCACGCATGCGCCTCGCGATACGCGGGCCGCAGCACCGCGCGCGCCTGCTCGACCGCCGCGTCGGCGCCGGCGAGCATGCAGACGAGCTGGGCCGTCTCCGCCGGGATGCGCGAACCGGAGACGGGTGCCTCGACGTACTCGCCGCCGGCCGCGCGCACGTCGGCCGCCAGCGCGCGTGACCACGCCGTCGTGAACGTGCCCATGTTGACGAGCGTGCGTCCGCGCACGCGCTCCGCGAACGCCGGCGTCCCACGCGCGAGGACCTCGTCGTTGGCCGCTTCGTCGATCAGCATCAGCACCACGAGCGGCGCGGCGCGGAACACGTCCTGCGCGGAGGCCGCCACCTGTGCGCCCACCTCGCGCAGCGGCTCGGCGCGCGCAGCGGTCCGGTTCCAGACGACGAGCGGCGTGCCGGCGCGCGCGAGGTTGAGCGCGATGGGTTGTCCCATGACGCCCAGGCCGATGAAGCCGGTCGGTTGCATGGCTTGCCTTCCAGTGAGGGGGCGCGCGGCGCCGAGGGCGACAGTGTGGCGCGCGGCGCGCGGGTACGCACGCCTTTGTTCGCAGGCCGGCATGCGCCGCGCGCATGCCGGCAGGCTTCGGCGTCGCGCGCGCCGGGGCGGATGGCAGAATCCGCCGATGACGAATACCCGCCCGCCCCTCTTCACGCCGCTGCGTCTTGGTTCGCTGACGCTCGCCAACCGCATCGTGGTCTCGCCGATGTGCCAGTACTCGGCCGTGGACGGCCGCGCCAACGACTGGCACCTCGCGCACTGGACGCAGATGCTGCAGTCCGGGGCCGGCCTCGTGACGATCGAAGCGACCGCGGTGACGGCGCAGGGCCGCATCACGCCCGGCTGCCTCGGCCTCTACGACGATGCGTGCGCCGGCGCGCTGGCGGAGCGCCTCGCGCGGGCCCGCGCGCTGGCGCCGCCGACGCACGTGGCGATCCAGCTCGCGCATGCGGGGCGCAAGGGGTCGTCGCACGCACCGTGGGACGGCGGCGCCGCGCTCCGCGCGGACGAAGGCGCGTGGGAGACGCTCGCGCCGTCGGCCTTGGCGCACGCGGACGGCGAGCCGGCGCCGCGCGCGTTCGGCGCGGGCGACTTCACCGAAGTGCGCGACGCCTTCGTCGCCGCCGCGCGCCGCGCCGACGCGGCAGGCATCGACGCGGTGGAGCTGCACATGGCCCACGGCTACCTGCTTCACGAGTTCCTGTCGCCGCTGTCCAATCGCCGCGACGATCGTTACGGCGGCGACTTCGCCGGGCGCACGCGCTTTCCGCGCGAAGTCTTCGCGGCGGTGCGCGAGGCGTGGCCCGCGGACAAGCCGCTCGGCGTCCGCATTTCCGCGACCGATTGGGTGGACGGCGGCTGGACGCCCGGCGAGTCGATCGCGCTCGCGCACGACCTCGGCGCCGCGGGCGCCGCGTGGATCGACGTGTCGAGCGGCGGCGTATCGCCGCGCCAGAAGATCCCCCTCGGGCCGGGTTACCAGGTGCCGCTCGCGAAAGCGCTGCGCGCGGCGACGGGCTTGCCGACCGTCGCCGTGGGCCTCGTCACCGACCCGATGCACGCGAAC
Organism: Casimicrobiaceae bacterium; assembly: GCA_044225845.1. Lineage (GTDB taxonomy): Bacteria > Pseudomonadota > Gammaproteobacteria > Burkholderiales > Casimicrobiaceae > VBCG01. Next base: position 4,436 of record JBGAIC010000105.1, on the reverse strand, counting down.
GCGATCGTCGCGGACGGCGAGGCCGACCTCGTGGCGCTGGCGCGTGCGCTGCTGTGGAATCCGCGCTGGCCGTGGCATGCGGCCGCGGTGCTCGGCGCGGACGTGCAGGCCCCGGAGCCGTACTGGCGCGCCGCGCCGCGCGGCGCCGAAAAGGCGCTGGCGGGCGCGCGGCTCGGCATGCGCTAGGGTCCGGCGCGATCGTTCGCGCGTGCCCGCGCGGCTTCGCGGCCGCTAGCGGCGGTGGCCCACGGTGAAGTCGTTGCGGCCGCTGCGATCGACGCCGCGCACCAGCCACAGCGGCCGCTGCGCGAAATTCACGGGCACGCCGGTCTTGCCGTCGACGGGCCGCAGGTCGCGCTCGAAGACGGACGTCGCCGGCATGTAACGCAACGCGACACCGGTACGCCGTTGCGTGGAGCGGTTGGCGGCGGCGCCGTGGATCATGTAGACGTCGTGCAGCGACATCGCGCCCGGCTCGAGTTCCAGGTCCACGGCGGTGGCCTCGTCGAACGCGCCGTCGGCCATCCGCTGGTTGAGCGTCAAGTCCGTGCGATCCTCGTGCAGGTGCGGATGCAGCACGTGGTCGCGATGCGAGCGCGGGATCACGCGCAGGCAACCGTTGGCCTTCGTCGACGGCTCCAGCGCCACCCATACCGTGCAGTTGGCCAGCGGCCGGATCGGCCAGTAGTGGCCATCCTGGTGCCACGGCGTTTCGTAGCCCTCGGACGCCGGCTTGCAGAACACGTGGCAACCCCACAGCACGATGTCGTCGCCGATCACGCCCGACACCAGCTCGACGATGCGCGGGTCGCGCGCCAACGCCAGGAAGTCCGCGCGACCGCGCACGCCTTCGCCGTTGTCGCCCTCGACGTGCGCGGACACGAGCTTCTCCGGGCGCACGCCGGGGTTGTCGCGGATCAGCGCGTCGAGCGCATCGCGCAGCGCGTCGACTTCGGCCGCGGGCAGCCGGAACCGCGGCACCACGTAGCCTTCGCGGTGGTAGTGCGCGATCTCGTCGGCGGACAGCCGCGGGACCTCGGGTGCGCTCGTCGCGGGCGCCATCGCGGCTCCGTTCAGCCGAGCGCCTGCAGCACCAGCGCCGCCACCTTGCCGGACGACTGCGGATTCTGGCCGGTGACGAGGCGCCCGTCGCGCACGGCGAACGGCTGGAAGTCCGGGCCCTTTTCGTAGCGGCCGCCCAGTTCGCGGAGCCGCGTCTCCAGCAGGAAGGGTACGGCCTTGCTCAACCCCGCCGCGTCTTCCTCGCTGTTGCTGAAGCCCGCGACGCGGCGGCCGCTGACGAGCGGCTTGCCGTCGACGTCGCGCGCATTCACGAGACCCGCGGGCCCGTGGCACACGGCGGATACGACCTTGCCTTCGGCCCACGCGGTGGACAGCAGCGCGGCGAGCGCGGTGCTCGCGGGCAGGTCCCACATCGTGCCGTGCCCGCCCGGCAGGAACACGGCGTCGTAGTCCGCCGCCTTCAGCGTCGCCAGCGGCAACGAGCTTTCGAGCTTGCGCATCGCGGCCGGGTCGCGCTGGAAGCGCGCGACGCTCGCCGGAGTCTTGTCCCCTTCGGCGAGCGAGTTGGGATCGATCGGCACCGGGCCGCCGGCCACCGATGCGATGTCCACCGTCGCACCCGCGTCGAGGAACGCGTAGTAGGGCGTCGCAAGCTCTTCGAACCACAGGCCGGTGTGGCGCCCGGTGGTCCCGAGTTCGGCGTGCGACGTCGTGATCAGCAGGATGTGGCGCGAAGCAGGCATGAACGGTTCCTCGGTGCCGTGTTCAGGGTCCGACTCCGGTTGCCATGATAAACAGGGCCGGACCTAGTGCCACTTCAACCACGCCTGGTAGTGCAGCCAGGACATCGAGCCGGCGTCGGACAAGAGGCGCGTCTTGCGCTCGGCGCCCAGTGCCGCCGCGCCGGCGGCGAGCGCCTCGCGCGCGAGCTCGGCGCGATCGCGTCGCACGGCGAGCGGCAGGCGCCGCCGGTCCTGCGCGACGGCGCACGCGAGCGCGTTGACCAGCGGATCGAGCAGCGCGGTGGCAAACGTCGCGGGCTCCGGCGTGGCATCGAGATGCGCGTTCATCGCCGTGATCTCGACCGGCGTGCTCACTTCCTCCGGGATCAGGAACAGTCCCGCGCGCCGCGCCGCACGGCCGAGCGACGCGCGGCTCGTGTACACCGACAGCGGGATCGACACGATCAGCGCGCCCGCCACCGGCGCGAGCCACCACAGGAACGCCGGGTTGAGCCACATGACGAAGCCGGCCCACGCGCAGCCGAACAGCGTCTGCACTCCGTGCTGGCGAATCGCATAGCCCCACGTCGTCGATGCATCGTCGCGCGCGGGCGAGACCCAGCGGATCGTGAGGCCCGCGAGCGCGGACACGACGAAGCGCGTGTGGAACAGCATGCGGATCGGCGCGAACAGCATCGACAGCAGCATCTCGCCGAGCGCGGACAGCCACAGCCGCACACGACCGCCGAACTGCGGTGCCTCGCGGCCCGACAGCAGCAGCACGGCGAGGAGCTTGGGCAGGAACAGCAGCGTCGCGGTGGCGAACACGAGCCGGATCGCCCACTCCGGCCGCCATTCCGGCCACACGGGGAACATCTGGTAGGGCTCCGAGAAATACTCGGGCGGCACCAGCGTGTTGATCGCGAGCGCCGCGGTGGACAGCAGCAGGAACGCGAACCACAGCGGTGCCGACAGGTAGGCCATCACGCCGGTCATGAACACGACGCGGTGCGCCGGATGCAAGCCCTTCATCAGCGCGAGCCGGAAGTTCATCAGGTTGCCCTGGCACCAGCGGCGGTCGCGCTTCAGCTCGTCGATGAGGTTGGGCGGCATCTCCTCGTAGCTGCCCGGCAGGTCGTAGACGATCCACACGCCCCAGCCCGCCCGCCGCATCAGCGCCGCCTCGACGAAGTCGTGCGACATGATCTCGCCCGACAGCGCGCCGCCGCCGGGCAGGCGTCCCAGTGCGCAATAGCGGATGAACGGCGCGACGCGGATGATCGCGTTGTGGCCCCAGTAGTGCGACTCGCCGAGCTGCCAGTAGTGCAGCCCCGCGGTGAAGATCGGGCCGTAGACGCCGGTGGCGAACTGCTGCGTGCGCGCGTACAGCGTGTCGCGGCCCGTCGCCTTCGGCGCCGTCTGCAGGATGCCCGTCTCCGGGTTCGCTTCGGCCAGGCGCACGAGCGTGGCGAGGCAATCGCCGGTCATCACGCTGTCGGCGTCGAGCACGACCATGTAGCGGTAGTCGCGGCCCCAGCGCCGGCACCAGTCGGCGACGTTGCCGCTCTTGCGCTTGATCCGGTGCGGCCGCCAGCGATAGAACACGTGCGCGAAGCCGTCGACCACGCGCGCGAGGTTGAACCACGCTTCGAGTTCGGCGACGCGGATGTCGGGGTTCGCGCTGTCCGACAGCACGAAGAAATCGAAGTGCTTCAGCATGCCGGCGCGCCGCACGGACTCGTACGTGGCGCGCAGCCCGGCGAACACGCGCGCGACGTCCTCGTTGGCGATCGGCATGATGACGGCCGTCCGCGCGTCGTCGGCGATCGCCGCGTCGCGCGCCGCGGTGCGCGAGATCGCCCAGCGGTCGCCGCCTTTGGCGAGCACGAAGAAGCCCGCGAGCGCGGTCCAGAAGCCGGCCGACACCCAGCCGAACAGGATCGCGAACAGGATCAGGATCGGGATCTCGATGATGGCGCCGCCGTGATAGGGCAGCACGGTGCGCATCAGGTCCGTCGCCAGCCAGCTCTGGCCGATGATCAGCGCGACGAGGCCCAGCCGGCGGTGCCACCCGACCGGATGCCAGTCGTCACCGGGCGCGCGCTTCGCCTCGCCGGGCAGCGGCTTGCGCTTGCGGCGCCACATGCCGGCGACGCGGCCGGTCAGCCATTCGCTGGGGGCCATCGACGTGCGGGCGAGCGGCGGTGCCGTCGCGAGGCCCGCATCGCGGCGCGCCAGCGGCCGCGCGGCCAGCGGCCGCGCATCCAGCGCGCCGTCGATGCGCGCGCGCACCGATACGCGCGCCGGGTCGTCGGCCGGCGTGTCGCCCTCGTTGCGCGTGGGTTCCGGGTCCGCAGGGTCCGCGGCGGCCAGCGCGGCGTGCATCGCCGCAAGCGCACCCGCAGCGCTGTCGTCGCCCGCCGTGCGCGCCGCGATGTCGGCGCGCAGCGCTTCCGCGCGCGTGCCGGTCACGCCCAGCGCAGCCAGGTAGCGCGCGACGACGTCCTGCGGCCGCGGCGCGTGGCTCAACCCGGCGGCAGCAGGTAGCTCCATGTCTCCGTCAGCGAGCCGGCCGCGTTGCGCAGGAATGCGCGCAGCTCGAGCGGCTTCTCGTCGTCCTGCCGGCGCACGCGCAGCAGCAGCCGCGCGCCGTGCGTCTCGTCGTTGCGCACGACGCTGACGTCGACGATG
>JBGAIC010000018.1:0-63848 GCA_044225845.1 Casimicrobiaceae bacterium | reverse complement strand
GCCCATCTCGGCGACGTCGGCCACGTGATCCAGAAGTTCGCCGAGGGCCAGGGCTATTCCGTCGTGCGCGAGTTCTGCGGCCACGGCATCGGCGAGGTCTTCCACGAAGAGCCGCAGGTTCTGCATTACGGCCGCGCCGGCACCGGACTCAAGCTGCAGGCCGGCATGATCTTCACGATCGAGCCGATGATCAACGCCGGCAAGCCCGGCATCCGCGGCCTTGCGGACGGGTGGACCATCGTCACGTCGGACCACTCGCTGTCGGCGCAATGGGAGCACACGGTGCTCGTCACGGCCGACGGCTACGAAGTGCTGACCGTCTCGGCCGGCACGCCGCCACCGCCCGCCTGACGCGCGGCACCGCCTTCGCTCGCGCCGATGGAAGCCGTGACCGACCCGCTGCCGGCCACCGCACCCGCGGCTGCGCTGACGCGGTGGCGCGATGAGTTGCGCGAGGGCCGCAGCGCGCTCGAAGCGGCATTCTTCGCCAAGCCGGACACGCCGCGGCTGCTGCGCGAGCACGCGCGGCTCGTGGACCATGTGCTCGCCGCGGTCTGGCAGGCGATCGGGATGCCGGACAGTGCGACGCTGCTGGCCGTTGGCGGCTACGGCCGCGCGCGGCTCTTCCCGCACTCCGACGTCGACGTGCTGATCCTGCTGCCCGAGGCGGCCCGCGACGCCGCCCACACCGGGGTCATCGAGGCTTTCCTCACCACGCTGTGGGACATCGGCCTCGAGGCCGCGCACGCGACACGCACGATCGCCGAATGCGAGGCGGAGATGGCGCAGGACGTGACCATCCGCACGAGCCTGCTCGAGCACCGCCGCGTGGCGGGCTCGCGCAAGCTCGCCGACGCGTTCTCCGAGCGCTTCGCGGCCGCGATGGACCCGCGCACGTTCTACGCGCAGAAGACGCTCGAGCAGCAGGCACGTCACCAGAAGTACCACGACGCGCTGTACAACCTGGAACCCAACGTCAAGGAAAGCCCCGGCGGCCTGCGCGACCTGCAGACGGTGCTGTGGATAGCCGCCGCCGCGGGACTCGGCCGCTCGTGGCGCGAGCTTGCGCACAACGGCCTGATGACGTCCGACGAGGCGCGCGTCGCCTCGCGGCAGGAGCGGCTGATCGGCGCGCTGCGCGTGCGGCTCCACTACCTCGCCGGCCGCCGCGAGGACCGGATGGTGTTCGACCTGCAGCCCGCGCTCGCGCGCCAGCTGGGCTACGTCGACACGCCGACGCAGCGCGCCACCGAGCAGCTGATGCACCGTTACTACCGCGCCGCGCGTTTCGTCCGCCAGCTCAACACCATCCTGCTGCAGAACCTCGAGCTGAGGATCTTCAAGCCGGCGAAGCATTCCAAGCCGATCGACGACGACTTCGAGGCCGTCGACGAGCTGCTGAACATCCGCGAACCGGAGCTCTTCGACAAGCGGCCGTCCGCGATGCTCGACGCGTTCCTGACGATGGAGCGCCACCCGGAGCTCAAGGGGATGTCCGCGCGCACGCTGCGGGCGCTGGCGCGCAACCGGCGGCGCATCGACGCGCGCTTCCGCGCGGACCCCGCCAACCACGCGCGCTTCATCGCGATGTTCGACGAGCCGCGCGGGCTCTACCATGCGCTGAAGGGGATGAACCTGTTCGGCATCCTGGGCGCCTACCTGCCCGCGTTCGGCCGCAACGTCGGGCGCATGCAGCACGACCTCTTCCACGTGTACACGGTGGACGAGCACACGCTGATGGTGATCCGCAACCTGCGCCGCTTCACGGAGACGCAGCACGCGCACGAGTACCCGCTGTGCTCGCGGCTGATCACGGACTTCGAGCCCAAGCGCGTGCTGTACCTGACGGGCCTGTTCCACGACATCGGCAAGGGCCGTGGCGGCGATCATTCGTCGCTGGGCGCGCGCGACGCGCGGCGCTTCTGCAACCAGCACGCACTCACCGCCGCCGACACGGATCTCGTCGTCTGGCTCGTCCGCAACCACCTGCTGATGTCGTCGACGGCGCAGAAGTCGGACCTTTCCGACCCCGCGGTGATCCGCGACTTCGCCAAGCGCGTGGGCAACGAGCGCCGCCTCACTGCGCTGTACCTGCTGACGGTGGCCGACATCCGCGGCACCAGCCCCAAGGTGTGGAACGCGTGGAAGGGCCAGTTGCTAGAGGACCTCTTCCACGCCACGCGCCGCGTGCTGGCCGGCGACGCTGCCGTGCAGACGCTGCAGGATTCGGTGCAGCAGCGCCAGGATGCCGCGAGCAAGATCCTGCGCCTCTACGCGGTGCCGGACGGCGCCGAGCGCGGCTTGTGGAAGACGCTCGACACGCCCTACTTCCAGCGCCACACCGCCGACGAGATCGCGTGGCACGCGCGCCACCTGTACTGGCGCGTCGACGGCAAGGCGCCGGTGATCAAGGCGCGGCTCGCGCGCGCCGGCAGTGGGCTGCAGGTGCTCATCTACCTGCCGGACCAGAAGGAGCTGTTCGCGCGGATCTGCGGCTTCTTCGAGCGCATGGGCCTGTCCATCCTCGAGGCCAAGGTGCACACGACGCGCAACGGTTATGCGCTCGACACGTTCGCCGTGCACGATCCCGCGCATCCGGCCACGTCCTGGCGCGATTCGATCGCCTACATCGAGCACGAGCTCGCCGCGCTGCTGCGCGATCCCGCGCCGGTGGAGATGCCGCCCGCCGGGCGCATACCCCGCCGCGTGCGCCACCTGCCGCTTTCGCCGGAGATCCAGCTGTTCCCCGACGACGCCGGCCGCCGCTACATCCTGGAAGTGGTCGCGGGCGACCGGCCGGGCCTGCTCGCGCGCATCGCCTACGTGCTCGCCAAGGCCAACGTCGACGTGCAGAGCGCGCGCATCAACACGCTCGGCGACCGCGTCGAGGACGTGTTCCTGCTGGAAGGCGCGCGGCTGCACGACGAGCAGGCGGCGCTCAAGCTCGAGACCGCGCTGTTCGACCAGTTGCGCGTCTAGCGCGTCAGTCGTCCTCGTCCTTCATCCCGGGAAACAGGATGTCGGTGAACCCGAAGCGCGACATGTCCTGCATCCGCATCGGATAGAGGATGCCGTCCAGGTGGTCGCACTCGTGCTGCACGACGCGCGCGTGGAAGCCGTCCACTTCGCGCTCGATGGGCCGGCCCTGCGGGTCGAAGCCCGTGTAGCGCAGCGCCGCGTAGCGCGGCACGACTCCGCGCATCCCCGGCACCGACAGGCAGCCTTCCCAGCCTTCTTCCATCGCATCCCCGAGCGGCGTCAGCACCGGGTTGAGCAACTCGGTGTACGGCACCGGCTTCGCCTGCGGGTAACGCGGGTTGTAGTCCATGCCGAAGATCACGACACGCGCGCCGACGCCGATCTGCGGCGCCGCGAGACCGGCGCCGCTGCGCGCCACCATCGTCTCGCGCATGTCGGCCAGCAGCGCCTCGAGCTCGGGCGTGCCGAACGCGGTGACCGGCTGCGACACTTCGAGGAGGCGCGGATCGCCCATCCGCAGGATTTCGCGGATCATGGATAGCGTTGCGCGATCCGCGGGATCGCGCATTCGAGCAGCGCGCGGGCGTCGGCCATCCCGCGCTCGAGCGTCCGGTACAGGTCGTCCATCGAGATCGCCGCGGCGCTGTCGCCGCGTCCGGCCGCGTGGTTGACGATGACGGCGATGGCCGCGTAGGGCAGGTCGAGCTCGCGTGCGAGGCCCGCTTCCGGCATGCCGGTCATGCCCACCATCGTCGCGCCGTCGCGCTCCAGGCGGTCGATCTCGGCCGCGGTTTCGAGGCGCGGGCCGTTGACGGCCGCGTAGACGCCGCGCTCGGTCAACGCGATCCCGGCGGCGCACGCGGCGGCCGCGCATTCGTCGCGCAGCGCCGGCGTGTACGGATGCGTGAAGTCGACGTGGACCACCTTGCGGTCGCCCCCGTCGAAGTAGGTCTGCGCGCGGCCGGACGTGTAATCAATCAGCTGGTGCGGCAGCGCGAGCGATCCGGGCGCATGGTCGCGGATGCCGCCCACCGACGCTACGGCAATCACCGCGGATGCGCCCGCGTCCTTCAACGCCCACAGGTTGGCGCGGTAGTTCACGCGGTGCGGCGGGATCGTGTGGCCGTGGCCGTGGCGCGCGACGAACACCGCGCCGCAGCCGGCCAGCTCGCCGAATACCAGCGCGGACGACGGCTCGCCATAGGGCGTGCGCACGACGCGGCGGTGGGCGACGGCGAGCGTCGACAGCTGGGTGAGGCCGCTACCGCCGATGATGGCGAGCTTCGAAGGATCGAATCCCGGTAAAGAAGGCGGTTCAAGCGTACCGCGAGCCCGTGCCGGCCCGGCCGGCTGCGCAACAAGCGCCCGCGGGTTCATAGGCGTCCGCGCTTGGCTCCGGGCGCAATTTCATGACATCATCATTGCGCGGGCCGCGCTTGTCGCCGCCGCTGCGCCGTCCGGCGCCGCCGGCACGGCCCTTGCTGGGCAGGGTGCACCATGTTCCTCGACCGACTGTTCAAGCTGATGGCGGAGAAGCAGGCCTCCGACCTGTTCATCTCCTGCGGCGCGCCGATCAACCTCAAGGTGAACGGCGTCGTGTCGCCGATCTCGACGCAGCCGATGGACCCGGAGACGGTCCGCAAGATCGCCTACGAGCTCATGTCCAAGGAGCAGGCGCGGCAGTTCGAGAGCGAGCTCGAGATGAACCTCTCGCACCTGGACCGCGCCGTCGGCAATTTCCGGATCAACATCTTCCGCCAGCGCGGCACCATCTCGCTGGTCATCCGCTACGTCCGCAGCAACGTGCCGCCGTTCGAGGAACTGCGGCTGCCATCGGTGCTGCTGGACCTCGTCACCGCCAAGCGCGGGCTCGTGCTGGTGGCGGGCGCCACGGGCTCGGGCAAGTCGACGACGCTGGCCGCGATGATCGACCATCGCAACGCGGCGCAGTCGGGCCACATCCTGACGATCGAGGACCCGATCGAGTACCTGTTCGAGCACAAGCAGAGCCTGGTGAACCAGCGCGAGATCGGCATCGACACGCAGAACTACCACCTGGCGCTGCAGAACGCGCTGCGCGAGGCGCCCGACCTCATCATGATCGGCGAAATCCGCGACAAGGAGACGATGCAGGCGGCGCTGATCCACACGCTGACCGGCCACCTGTGCCTGTCGACGATCCACGCCAACAACAGCTATCACGCGCTGTCGCGGATCATCAACCTGTTCCCCTACGACGCGCGTTCCGCGGTGCTGTCCGACCTGTCGATCGGCCTGCGCGCCATCATCTCGCAACGCCTCATCCGCAACACCGACGGCGAGATGCAGCCGGCCGTCGAGATCCTGCTCAACACGTCGCTGATCGCCGAGCTGATCAAGAACGGCGAGTTCTCGCAGATCAAGGAAGCGATGGAGCAGTCGCTGTATCCGGGCTCGCAGACCTTCGAGCAGTCGCTGTGCAAGATGTACCTCGAGGGTCTGCTGACCTATGACGAGGCGATGACGGCGTCCGACTCGCCCACCAACCTTGCCTGGCTCATCAACCAGAATTCGCCGTCGTCCAAGCTCGACAACGTCGAGAACGACAGCGGTGCGCCGGAGCAGCGGCGCGTCGCCGCCGATTTCGCGTCGCTGGCCATCGACTCGACGCTGCTCGACCACGCGAATCAGTAAACGCAGTAAATGGGGTCAGACTCCAATTTCGCGTCGCGGGCCACGGCAAGACGCGAAGGCGTCGTCGCGCAATTGGAGTCGGACCCCATTTACTGCTGCGCGATGGGCGTGTTTGCTACCATCGCGCGGTGCCCGCCTCCCCTTCCCCCACGCTCGCACTCGCTTCGGCGCTGATCGAGCGCCGCTCGCTCACGCCCGCCGACGCGGGCTGCCAGGATCTGGTCGCGCACCGGCTGGCGCCGCTCGGCTTCACGCTCGAGACCATCGCGACCGGCGGCGTCGTCAACCTGTGGGCGCGCCGCGGCAAGCAGGCCCCGCTCGTGTGCTTCGCCGGGCACACCGACGTCGTCCCCACGGGCCCGGTCGAGGCCTGGCAATCCGATCCGTTCGTGCCGGTCGTGCGCGACGGCTACCTCTACGGCCGTGGCGCCGCCGACATGAAAGGCTCCGTCGCGGCGTTCGTCACGGCGGTCGAACGCTTCGTCGCCGCGCATCCGGACGCCCCCGGCTCGATCGCGCTGGCGCTGACGTCCGACGAGGAAGGGCCTTCGGTCGACGGCACCGTGCGCATCGTCGAGGCGCTGAAGGCGCGCGGCGAGGCCATCGATTACTGCGTCGTCGGCGAGCCGTCGTCGGTCACCGTGCTCGGCGACATGATCAAGAACGGCCGCCGCGGCACGCTGTCGGGCACGCTGACCGTGCGCGGCGTGCAGGGTCACATCGCGTATCCGCACCTCGCGGTCAACCCGATCCACACGCTGGCCCCGGCGCTCGCCGAGCTCGCGGCCATGAAGTGGGACGACGGCAACGACTACTTCCCGCCCACCACGTGGCAGTGCTCGAACGTGCACGCGGGGACCGGCGCCACCAACGTCATCCCGGGGACGCTGGAGCTGCAATTCAACTGGCGCTACTCCACGGCGTCGACGCGCGAGAACCTGGTCGCGCGCCTGGAGGACGTGCTGCGCCGGCACGGCGTCGATTACACGCTGGCGCTGCCGTCATCCGGCGTGCCCTACCTCACGCCGCGCGGGACCCTCGTCGACGTCGTCGGCGCCGCGATCGCAGCCGCCACCGGCGTGACGCCGGAGTTGTCGACGACGGGCGGCACGTCCGACGGCCGCTTCCTGGCCGGCATCTCCCGCGAGGTGGTCGAGCTCGGCCCCGTCAACGCGACGATCCACAAGATCGACGAGCGCGTGAAGGCCGCCGACCTCGACACGTTGTCGCTGATCTACGCGGACGTGCTCGCGCGGCTGCTGCTGCCCTCGCGATGACGGCATCGTGAGCGCCGTGCACGAACTCGCGACGGTCCGCGACTGGCTCCGCCATGCGGTGTCGCGCTTCAACGCGGCCGGCCTTGCATTCGGCCACGGCTCCGCCACCGCGTTCGACGAGGCCGCCTACCTGATCCTGCATGCGCTGCACCTGCCGCTCGATCGGCTCGAGCCCTTCCTCGACGCGACGTTGACGCATGCCGAGCGCGGCGAGCTCGACCTGCTGCTGGCGCGCCGCGTCGACGAGCGCATCCCGGCCGCCTACCTGACGCACGAGGCCTGGCTCGGGCCGTTCCGCTTCTACGTCGACGAGCGCGTGATCGTGCCGCGCTCGTTCATCGCGGAGCTGCTGCCGGAAGGCCTGCTGCCCTTTGTCCCGGACGTGGACGCCGTGCGCTCGGCGCTGGACCTGTGCACCGGCTCGGGCTGCCTCGCCATCCTGCTGGCCGACGCCTATCCGGAAGCCGACATCGACGCCGTCGACCTGTCGTCCGACGCGCTGGCCGTCGCCCAGCGCAACGTCAGCGATTACGGCCTTGCGGACCGGATCAACCTGATCCGCTCGGACCTGTACACGAACCTGGTCGACAAGAACTACGACCTCATCATCAGCAACCCGCCCTATGTGACGGCCACCGCGATGGACGCGCTGCCGGCCGAGTATCGGCACGAGCCCCGGCTGGCGCTCGCGGGTGGCGACGACGGCCTGGACGCGGTGCGCACGATCGTCCGCGACGCGCCGCGCTTCCTCACGCCGGGCGGCGTGCTGGTGGTCGAAGTGGGCCATGGACGCGATGCCGTCGAGGCCGCGTTTCCCCGCCTTGCGCTGACGTGGGTGGAGACCGCGTCGTCGGAGGACGGCGTGTTCGTGGTCACGCGCGAGCAGCTGATCGACGGGCGCTGACGGCGCGTCGCGGCACCGCGAGTGGTGCTCGCGGGGAAACGGCGGCGCCGGCTACGCTTCGCAGTAGTCCTGTCGCACCCCTGCGGCGCACCGCCGGCGCCGCCGTTACCCCGCGAGGCCACGCCTTGCGGCGACACGTCTCGATCCGTGCACCGGCCTGCACCAGCGGGCATGTCGAGTCACCGTCGCCAAAGCCGCCGTTTGCCACCGTCCGCGCAACGGATCAACAACTCCGGGCGCCGCCATGCAGGGGGGAAGGAAACAGAAACATGCGCACGAATGCACGGTCGTGCGCACGAGAACAGCGAAACGTCGAAGGCTGGCCTCGCGCGGAAGGGGTCGCGCCGACGGAGCGCCTCTGGGTCCGAAGGACTACTGCGAAGCGTAGCCGGCGCGACCCCTTCCGCGCGAGCACACGGCACGAGGACTCAGTTGACTTCGAAGAACAACCGTATGCGCCGCACGAGCTCGGCCGCGCGCGTGTTGTTCTGCCGCGCGCGCGCTTCCGCCGACAGCGTGGCCAAGGTCTTGTCGTTGGCCGCCTGCCGCTCCGTGATCACCGCCGACAGGCCGTCGATCAGCGCGGGGCGCGCCTTGATGATGGCATCGAAGCCGGGCTTGTCGAGGCGATAGCAGACGACGTCGCCCTCGGCGACGACCGTTGCGGTGCGCGGCTGCCCGGTGAGCACGCCCATCTCGCCGAAGTAGTCGGGCGCCGTCAGCGTCGCAAGCCGCGGACGGGCGCCACCGTCCGCGGCGGCACCGAATATGCCGACGCTGCCTTCCGCGAGCAGGTACAGGCAATCGGCGACGTCGCCCTGGCGCGACAGCGTATCGCCGTTGACGTAGCGGCACGTGACGAGCTCGCTCGCCAGCGCGCGGCGCTCGGGAACGGTGAACCCCGAGAACAGCGCGACACGGCCCAGCGCTTCCTGCCGCGCGTCCAGTTCCGCGTCGGTCACCGTGCGCGAGCCGGCGTGCGGACGCATCAGCACGCGATGGGGATACGGGATGTCCAGGCCGTGCCGCTCGAGCGCCGCGTAGATGTGGACGCGGACCTCCGAGTCCGTCGCCATGTCGCGGGCGAGGTCGGTCAGCCAGTAATTGACGCCGTACTGGATGCCGTTGTCGTCGAAGCCGGTGCATACCACCTGCGGCTCCGGATCGGTGGCCATCGTCGGGATTTCGCTGCGCAGCAGCGCCTCGCGCACGTAGGCGATCACCCGCGAAGGCGGCACGCTGAACACGACGGCGAACGGCACCGTATGCCGCAGCGGCACGCGGAAATCGCCCCGGCGGCCCAGCACGTGCACGTGGTTGTTCACGAGCTTGGCGTTGGGGATGATCACCGTCTCGTTCGTCGTCGTCGCGATGGCCAGATAGCGCCAGCGGATGCCGACGATCTGGCCCGTCACGCCCTCGAAGCGGATCCAGTCGCCGATGCGCGCCGTGTTGTCGAGCTGCAGCGCGATGCCGCCCCACAGGTTGCCGAGCGTCGCCTGCAGCGAGAACGCGAGGGCGGCACCGATCACCGACGACGGGACCGCGATCGCCGTCAGGTCTACGCCGGACGCGTTGACGCGCACGAGCAGGTAGACGATCAGCGCGACGGTCAGCAAGAGATCCGTCAGGATTCGCGGCATCGCGAAGCGCGCAAGCACGCCCTGGAACAGGAACGTGAAGAACACGCGGATCAGGCCGAACGCGATGATGAACAGCACGAACTCGCGCACGGCGACGGCGAGCTTGCCGTCGGGCCGCGCGCTGGGGATCGCGTAGATGATGAAGGCGCCGATCAGGCCCACGACCACGACGGCCAGCATGGCCACCATCGTGCGCCGCGTCTCGCGGTGCCAGCCCATCATCACGGCCGCGACGACGGCGCCCGCGATCGCGAACCACACGGCATCGATGAAGGTATTGACGGAGAGCATCGCGGGCGTGGCGCCGGGAAGGCGTGCGCGATCATAGCGCGGCGCGCGCCGGGCGTCGCGTAGAATCGGCGCCCTCTTCGTTCGACCCTTCCCCCCGATGACTGCGCGCACCGGCGGCCAGCTCCTGGTCGCGAGCCTCCTCGCCCAGCACGCGGACCTTGCGTTCGGCGTCCCCGGCGAAAGCTACCTGCCCGTCCTCGACGCGCTGCACGACGTGCGCGACCGGCTCCGCTTCATCGTGTGCCGCCAGGAAGGCGGCGCCGCCTACATGGCGGAGGCCTGGGGCAAGCTGACGGGACGGCCCGGCGTGGCCCTCGTCACGCGCGGGCCGGGCGCGACCAACGCGTCGATCGGCGTGCACATGGCGCAGCAGGACTCGACGCCGATGCTGCTGCTGATCGGCCAGGTCGGCCGCGATTTCCGCGGGCGCGAGGCGTTCCAGGAGGTGGACTACCGGCGGATGTTCGGCGGCATCGCCAAATGGGTCGACGAGATCGACACGGCGGTACGCGCGCCGGAGATGATCGCGCACGCGTATCGCGTCGCGCTTGCGGGCCGGCCGGGTCCCGTCGTCCTGGCGCTGCCGGAGGACATGCTGGCGGAAACCGCGGACTGCGCGGACCCGCTGTTCGTGGATTCGTTGCCCGTCGCCGCGGACGCGGCGGCCGTGGCCGCGATCGCCGCGCGCCTCGCGAGCGCGAAGAAACCCTTCGTCATCGTCGGCGGCAGCCGCTGGGACGCGGTGGCGCGCGACGCGCTGGTGCGGTTCGCGGAGCGCTGGCAGGTTCCCATCGGCTGCGCGTTCCGCAACCAGGACATCCTCGACAACCGCCACCCGCACTATGCGGGTGACGTCGGCATCGGCATCAATCCCGCACTCGCCGCGCGCATACGCGACGCGGACGTGCTGCTGGTCATCGGCGAGCGCATGGGCGAGATGACGACGTCCGGCTACACGCTCCCCGCGGCGCGGCGACCCGCGCAGGCGCTGCTGCACGTGCATCCTGGCGCCGACGAACTGGGCCGCGTCTACCAGCCCGCCGTCGCGCTGTGCGCAACGCCCGGCGCCTTCCTCGCGGCCCTCGACGCGCACGCGCCGCCGACCGCACCGGCGTGGCAAGGCGCGGTCGCCGACGCCGCGGCCGCACTCGCCGCATGGCGTGCGCCGCGGCCGGTGCCCGGCGCCGTCGACCTGTGGCAGGTCGCGCTGTGGCTGGACGCGCACCTGCCCGCGGATGCGATCGTCACCAATGGCGCCGGCAACTACGCGACGTGGATGCACCGGCTCTTTCGCTATCGCGGCTGGCGCAGCCAGCTCGCGCCCTACGTCGGCTCGATGGGCTATGGGGTGCCGGCGGCGATCGCGGCCAAGCTCGTGCATCCCGAGCGCACGGTCGTCTCCTGGAATGGCGACGGCTGCTTCCTGATGAACGGCCAGGAACTCGCCACGGCCGCGCAGTACGGCACCGCGGTGATTTTCGTCGTCGTCGACAACGGCATGTACGGGACCATCCGGATGCACCAGGAGCGCACGTACCCGGGCCGCGTCTCGGGCACCGGGCTCGCGAATCCCGACTTCGCGGCGCTCGCACGTGCCTACGGGCTCCACGCGGAGACGGTGACGGAGACGGCCGCGTTCGCGCCGGCCTTCGAGCGCGCACGCGCTACCGGCGGCCCCGCGCTGCTGCACGTGAAGCTGGACCCGCAGGCGCTGACGATGAACGCGTCGCTCGACGCATTGCGCGCGCAGGGCGAGAAAGCGCGCGGCTAGCTCAGTCGCCGGCCTTGCGCGCGCCGCGCTTGTCCACCAGCGCCGCGGGCTTGATCCGCGTTTCGTGGCCCGCCACCGGCGTGCCGTCCGGCATGCGGCCGACGAAGTAATCGCGCAGCCACGCGTCCTTCAGCGGCCGCGGGTTGGCCGCCAGCTCCTGCATCAGCGTCGCACGGCGCTGCTGCCAGTCGCGTAACGCGCGCGCAACCTCCGGATGGTCGTCGAGCGCCTCGATCTCGGGCTCGACGGAAGCCACGGCGCCGCGCGGCACCGGGAAGATGGCGCAGATGGGCTCGCCCGCCTCGAAGCGGACGCGCCCGGGCCGCGTCAACTGCCAGTTCATCGTGAACGGATAAGGCAGCCAGTCCGTCTCCATGATGCCGGCGAGCGCTGCGACACCGTCCTTCGGCGCATTGAGCGGCCCGCTCGCGTACAGGTTCCAGCCCGGCGCCGTGCGGAACAGGTAGCCGAGATGGAAAGTCACGATGCCGTGGCCGAAATGCGACGACGCGCGACGCGGCGACACGGGCTGGCCGTGGTCGTCGGCGAGCACCAGGTTGCGCGGATGCGGCTCGCCGTTCCAGGTCGCGGTGAAGCCGATGGGCGCCAGCACTTCCCAGCCATGCGCGTTGGCGATCGCCAGCGGCAGGCAGCGATACGCGTGGTTGTCGGGGATGGCGTCCATCCACGCGCGGGTTGCGGGCGCGGGCCGCAGCACCGGCGCATCCGCGTCCACCGCATAGCACGTGAGCTTTCCGTGCGCGGCGCATGTCCAGTGCGCAGCGGACCGCGGCGGCGGCGCCACCGTCGCCGGTCGCGTTGGCGCGCGGCGGGCGCGCGAGCCACACCACCGCGATCAGCGCCAGGAAGATCGCCGCGGAGATCAGGAAGATGTCGTCGGCCGACATCATGAACGCCTGCTGGTCGATGATGCGGTTGAGGCTGCCCAGGCTCTGCTGCTGCGTGAGGCCGCCGGCCTGCAGGTTGCCGAGCGCCGTCGCCGCGTTGTGGTCGTACGCGGTGATGTGCTCGGTGAGTTGCGCGTGATGCAGCGTGGCGCGGCGATCCCAGAACGTCGTCGCGATCGACGTGCCGAACGAGCCGGCCGTGATCCGCGTGAAGTTGAACAGGCCCGATGCGGACGGAATCTTGTCGGGCGACAGGCCCGTCAACGACAAGGTCACCAGCGGGATGAAGAACATCGCCATCGCCGCGCCCTGGATGATGGTGGGCAGCAACAGCGTGAACGTGTCCGCGTTGGTGTTGAACTTCGAGCGCATGTACAGCACCAGCGCCAGCACCAGGAACGCGCCGGTGGCGAAGAAGCGCGGGTCCACCTTGTGCAGCGTGCGGCCGATGATCGGCGACAGGATGATGGCCAGGATGCCGACCGGCGCCAGGATCATGCCGGCGTCGGTGGCCGTGTAGCCCATGTACTGCTGCAGCCACAGCGGCAGCAGCACGACGTTGCCGAAGAACGTGCCGTAGCCCAGCGACATCGCGAGCGTCGACGTCCAGAAGTTGCGCCGCTGGAACAGCCGCAGGTCGACTACTGGGTGCTCGTCGGTGAGTTCCCAGATGACGAACAGCACGAAGCCCACCACGGCCGTGGCGGCCAGCACGACGATCTGCGTCGAGCTGAACCACGCCGCGTCCTTGCCCGTGTCCAGCATCACCTGCAGCGCGCCGACCCAGACCACCAGCAGCGCGAGCCCGATCGTGTCGATCGGCCGCTTGTGCGTCGCCGATTCGCGCGGGCGATAGATCATCCACGTGACGAACGCTGCGAGCAGCCCGATCGGCACGTTGATGTAGAAGATCCACGGCCATGCGATGTTGTCGGTGATCCAGCCCCCGAGCAGCGGCCCCGCCACCGGCGCGACCAGCGTGGTCATCGACCACAGCGCGAGCGCGGTCCCCGCCTTGGCGCGCGGGTAGCTCGCGAGCAGCAGCGTTTGCGACAGCGGGATCATCGGGCCCGCGACGGCGCCCTGGATCACGCGGAAGAAGATCAGCATCTCGATCGACGGCGCCAGGCCGCACAGCAGCGACGCGACGACGAACAGCAGCACCGACCACGTGAACAGTTTCACCTGGCCGTAGCGCTGCGTGAGCCAGCCGGTGAGCGGCAGCGAGATCGCGTTGGCGACGCCGAACGACGTGATGACCCAGGTGCCCTGGTCCGGCGAGACGCCCAGGTCGCCGGAGATGGCGGGGATCGACACGTTGGCGATCGACGTGTCGAGCACGTTCATGAACGTGGCGAGCGACAGCGCGATGGTGCCGAGCACCAGCGTGCCGCCGGTCAGCGCGGCACCGCGGGGCGCCGGCGCGCGCGCGGGGGCTTCGGCGCGCGCAGCGCTAAGGCGTTGCCCGCGGTGGCCGTAGCGTTCGCCATGGCGTGGGGATTCCGGCGCTGGATCAGCGCGCTGGCGCGCGCACGGCCACCGGCTTGACGGCGCTTTGCGCGACCGCGTCGGTGGACGAATGCTTGCGCGCGACGTTGGCGAGCGGCGCCGGCATCGGGCCGCCATGGCCGTCGTTGGCCGCGATGATCGCGTCGACGCGCGCATCGGCTGTCTTGTCGGTCTGCTCGAACACGGTCGTCGTGTGCCCGATGTCGACGGCCGCCGTCCGCGGCAGGCGCGCGCCGCCGCGCTCGCTCGTATCGACTTCCGCCTGCATCGACAGCCCCACCTGCAACGGATGCTCGTCGAGTTCCTTCGCATCGAGCGTCACGCGCACCGGCACGCGCTGGACGATCTTGATCCAGTTGCCCGTGGCGTTCTGCGCGGGCAACAGCGAGAACGCCGAGCCGGTACCCGCGCCGAAGCCCTGCACGCGGCCGTGGTAGACGATCTTGCTGCCGTAGAGGTCGGCTGTCAGCGTCACCGGCTGGCCCACGCGCATGCCCGCGAGTTGCGGCTCCTTGAAATTGGCGTCGACCCACACCTGGTCGAGCGGCACGATCGCCATCAGCGGCGCGCCCGGGCCCACGCGCTGGCCGAGCTGCACGGCGCGCTTGGCGACGTAGCCGGAGACCGGCGCGGGCAAGGTCGTCCGCGAGAAGTCGAGGTAGGCTTCGCGCACCTTGGCGGCGGCGTTCATCACGTCGGGGTGCGTGGCCACCGTCGTGCGGTCGATCCGCGCGCGCTGGGCCGTGAGTTCCTGTTGCGCGGCGAGCAGGCCGGAACGCGCGGCACTGACCGCGTCGCGCGCGTGCTGCAGCTCCTCGCCCGACACGGCGCCCGATTGCGCGAGCCGCTCGCGGCGCGCGAGATCCTCGTTCGCGCGCGACAGGTCGGCTTCGCGCACGGCGACGCTCGCCTGCAGCTGGCCCGACGTCGCGAACTGCGTGCGCACCTCGCGCACGGTCTTCGCGAGCTGCGCCTCGGCCTGGTCCAGCGCGACGCGCGCGTCCGCCTGGTCGAGCTGCACCAGCGGCTGGCCCGCGTGGACGAACTGCGTATCCTCGGCGCCGATCGCGACCACGGTGCCGGAGATCTGCGGCGTGATCTGCACGACGTTGCTGTTGACGTAGGCGTCGTCGGTCTTCTGCAGGAAGCGCTGCGTCGTCCACCACCAGGCACCGTAGGCGGCGCCGACCAGCAGGAAGCCGCCGAGCGCGCCGGTCAGCCAGCGCTTGCGTGCGCTCGCCATGCGGCGCGGCTTCGCCGCGGCCGGTTGCGTGTTCGCCTCTTGTGTACTCATGATGCCGTCCTCGTTCGTCGACCCGCGCGCGACCTGCGCACGCGCGGCCTTGCGTCGTTCAATTGATGAAGCTCACCAGCGCGCTGGCGGCGGCGCTGGCCGCCGTGTACCCGGGATCGCTGGCCGGTGCCTCGACCAGCATCCAGCGCTGGCCGTACGCCATCACCGCGAGCGCCAGCACGATCATCACGGCCAGCACGCCATTGCGCCGGCGCTTGCGCGTCTCGCGCCGCACCGGGCAGCCGTGCATGCCCTTGCCCTTCACCGCATTCCTGTACGTCATGTCCATGTTCTTCGTTGCGACACGCCTGCGGCGCGTCCCTTTCCTCTAGCGCGCGGCCGCCGACGCGACCGCGAGATTGCCTCCGTCATACCCGCCGCCCAGCGCCCGCACGAGATCGATCGACAGCGCGCGTTGCCGCGCGCGGAGGTCGACGTCCAGTGCTTCCTGTACGAGGAGCGGTTGTTCTGCCGACAGCACCTGCAAATAGTTGCCGAGCCCTTCGCGATAGCGCAGCAGCGCGAGGTCGTAGGCCTTCTGCGCCGTCTCGATCGCGAGCTTCTGCTCGCGCCGCTGCGCATCCACGCTGCGGAACGCCGCCAGGTTCTGCGCCACGTCGCGCAGCGCATCGGCCAGCGCCTGGTTGTAGGCGTCCACGGCGAGGTCGTAGTCGGCGTCCTTGCCCGCGAGGTTGGCGCGCAGCCGGCCCGCGTCGAAGATCGGCAGCGTGATCGCCGGGCCCGCGCCATACATCCGGTTGGCCGTGTTGAAAAAGCCGGTGCCCAGGCTCTGCAGCCCGATGAAGGCCGCCAGGTTGATGTTCGGGTAGAACTCCGCGTGCGCCGCGTCGATGTCGTGCGCGGCGGCTTCGATCCGCGCCTTCTGCGCCACGATGTCCGGCCGGCGCGCCAGCAGTTCCGCCGGGAGTTGCGACGGCAGCGCAGCGGTCGGCGGCGCGGCGAGCTGCGGCCGCTTCCGAGCGCGAGTCCCCGGTCGGGACCGGCACCGACCAGCGCCGCCAGCGCGTAGTGCGCCTGCTCGATCTCCTCGTCCAGCTGCGCGATGCGCTCGCGCGTG
The DNA here is from genome assembly GCA_044225845.1 of Casimicrobiaceae bacterium. Classification (GTDB taxonomy): domain Bacteria; phylum Pseudomonadota; class Gammaproteobacteria; order Burkholderiales; family Casimicrobiaceae; genus VBCG01. The sequence continues at coordinate 47,521 of JBGAIC010000018.1, read as the reverse complement.
GCCGGCAGCGCGCCTTCAGCCTGCTTCAGCTCGAGCTGCGAGTCGATGCCCGCCGCGTTGCGGTCGCGCGTCAGCCGGTAGATGTGCTCGCGCTCGGCGAGCGTGCGTTCCTCGATGTCGCGCTGCTCGTAGGCGCGCTGCAGGTCCACGTACGTGCCGGCGATGGCGGCCGTCAGCGCAAGCCGCGCCGCATAGGCGTCGACACGCGCGGCGGCCACCTGCCCCGCGGCGCTCTCGTAGCGTGCGCGATGCTTGCCCCAGAAGTCGATTTCCCAGTTGAGCGTCATCTCGAGCGTGCTGAACGAGCCCACGTGGCCCGCGAACGGCGGCGGGTAGATGCCGTTCTCGGAGAAGTGCTGGCGCGTGTAGCTGCCGTCGGCATTGACGCTGGGATAGAGGCCCGAGCGCGCGCCGGAGGCGGCGGCCAGCGCCTTGCGCGTCGCTTCTGCGGCGCCAGCGTCGGGCTGCCGGCGAGCGCCTCGTCGATCAGCGCGTCGAGTTGCGGGTCCCGGTAGGCCTTCCACCAGTCGGCGGCCGGCCCTTGCGCGGTCAGCGGCGCCAGCGCGAGCGTCGTGGATGCGTCGAGCGTCGCCGCGTCGCGCACCGTGGCCGTGGTCTCGAGGCCGCTTGCTGCTTGCGCATGCGCCGAGCGCCAGCGCGGCCAGCAGCGGCGCCGGCCGCGCCGATGCGGCCCGGCGCGTCGAGGCCAGCGTGGAATCGATGGTCGAGTGCGTGTCATGTGGATGGGGACGGCGCGTCGGCGCGGGCGACGATCGTGTTCAATTCCGGGTCGCTTCAGCGCGCGCGCCGGCGGCGCCGTTGGCGAGCATCCGCGCGAGCAGTTCCTCGAGCTGCGCCACTTCCGCCGCGCTGAAGCCGCGCAGCAGCCCGCGGACCACGCGCCCGGCGGCGCGACGATGTCCTGGGGGAGCAACGCCTGCCCTTCCGGCGTCAGCGCCAGCTTCACCTTGCGCCGGTCGTCCGGGCACCGCGCGCGCGTGACGAGCCCTTTCTTCTCCAGGCGGTCGAGCATTCGCGTCATCGCGCCCGGGTCGTAAGAGACACCCTTGCACAACGAGGCCGTCGAATCGGCCTGGTCGCTGCCCAGGTTCACCATCACGATGTATTGCGCCGACGTGATGTCGAACGCGGCCAGCTCGGCGTCCAGCGCTTCCATCATCGTCACCTTGAGGCGTGCCAGCGCACGGCCGATGCCGGTGCGCGGGTTGTACGTCCAGCCGGCGGGAAACGGGTCGGTGGCGGGGGTGGCGTGCTGCAGCGTGGTGGTCATGGCGTCCTCGGGCGTTGCGGGTTCGAGGTTGGGGCTCGATGGCAAGCATTATTGTTGCCTGAGCAATGGTTGTCAAGGCTTTTGTTTAATCTGTGACCATTGCCTTACTCGTTGATTGCCCGGGCAATTGCGCCAAGTCACGGAGCCGGCTGCAATATCTGGTTACCAACATCCGGGACGCCTGTGCTGCCCGACGCCCGCTGGCGCGACCCAGATGCGCGACCATCGCCCGCTCGACACACAAACAGCCGCGCCCGCTCCGGTCAGAGCACCGCTTCGCTTGCCGGCGGCCGTCCCGGGATCGCGCCAACGGCCTGCCACGTAGGATGCGGAGGACGGTGATGGGGCGACTGGAGGCATTGGGCAAGGACGTCGTGGGCGGCGTCCTGATGATCGTCATCGGCGCGGCGGTGACCTGGCAGGCCCGCCACTACCCGCTGGGCACGATGAGCCGGATGGGACCCGGCTTCTTCCCGACGGCGCTCGGCGTGATCCTCGTCCTGCTCGGGGTGGCGCTCGTCGCCACCGGCGCCCTCGCGCGGCGTACCGCCGGCGCCGCGACGGCCAAGCCGCTGCCGCCGGAATGGAAGGCGTGGTGCCTGATCTCGGCGTCGATCGTCGCGTTCATCGTGCTCGCGCGCTATGGCGGCCTCGTCCCCGCGACGTTCGCGATCACGTTCATCTCGGCGTTCGCCGACCGCGACAACTCGTGGAAGAGCGCCGGCGTGCTCGCGCTCGCCATGTGCGCGATCGCGTGGATCGTGTTCTGCTGGGCGCTGCAGCTCCAGCTGCCGCTGTTCCAGTGGGGAGGCTGACGCGATGATCGGCCAGTCGCTGCACGACCTCTTCTACGGCTTCGGCGTCGCGCTGGAGCCGCACAACATCATGTGGTCGTTCTTCGGCGTGCTGATCGGCAACCTGATCGGCGTGCTGCCCGGCATGGGTGCGCTCTCCGCGATCTCGATGCTGCTGCCGCTCACGTACACGATGCACCCGGTGCCGGCCATCCTGATGCTCGCCGGCATCTTCTACGGCTCGCAGTACGGCGGCGCCATCGGCGCCATCCTGCTCAACCTGCCCTCGCACCCGCCGCACGCGGTCACCTGCCTCGACGGTTACCCGATGACGCGCGCCGGCAAGGGCGGCACGGCGCTGGGCATCACGATGATCTGCTCGTTCTTCGCCGCGTCGTTCGGCATCATGGTGATGGTGTTCGCGTCGCCGCTGCTGGTGGCCGTCGCCTTCAAGTTCGGGCCCACGGAGATCTTCTCGATCATGCTGCTGGGCCTGATCGCCGGCGGCACGATGTCGCGCGGCTCGCCGTTGAAGGGCGTCGCGATGACCGTGTTCGGCCTGATCATCGGCTGCGTCGGCACCGACGTGAACAGCGGCGCGATGCGTTTCACCTTCGGCTTCCCCGAGCTGTCGGATCGCGTCGAGCTCGTCGCGCTGGCGATGGGCCTGTTCGGCGTCGCCGACTTCCTGCGCAGCGTCAACCGGATGCATTTCGTCGGCAACGAGACCAAGGTGCGGCTGCGCGACATGCGGCCCAGCAAGGCCGAGATGAAGCAGGCGTTCCTGCCGATGGTGCGCGGCACGCTCGTCGGCACGCTGTTCGGCGCGATGCCCGGCACCGGGCCGACGATCACGACGTTCATCGCCTACGCGGTCGAGCGCAAGGTGTCCAAGCATCCCGAGCGCTTCGGCCAGGGCGAGATCGCGGGCGTCGCGGCGCCGGAAGCGGCGTCCCACTCGAAGACGCAGGTCGACTTCATCCCGACGATGAGCCTCGGCATCCCCGGCGACGCCGTGATGGCGCTGCTGCTCGGCGCGCTGCTGATCCAGGGCATCCAGCCGGGGCCGCAGCTGATCAGCGAACACGCGGACCTGTTCTGGGGCCTGATCGCGAGCTTCTGGATCGGCAACGTGCTGCTGATGGTGCTGAACGTGCCGATGATCGGCCTCTGGGTGAAGCTGCTGCAGGTGCCCTACCGCTTCCTGTTCCCGTCGGCGCTCTTCTTCATCGCCGTCGGCGTCTTCTCGACGAACAACAGCCTGTTCGAGATCGGCGAGGTGCTGGTGTTCGGCGTGATCGGCGCGGTGCTGCTCGCGCTGGACTTCCCCGTCGCACCGATCCTGCTCGGCTACGTGCTGGGCCCGCTCGTCGAGGAGAACTTCCGCCGCGCGCTGCTGCTGTCGCGCGGCGACATGAGCGTGTTCTTCACGCACGGCATCAGCGCCGCCTTCATGGCCGTGTCGATCGCGCTCGTCGCCGCGCAGGTGTTCTTCGGCGTCCGCGGCATGCTGCGCGCGCGGCGCGGCGCGACGCCGAGCACCTGCTGCCGCGCTGGCCGGCGTGCCGCTCGACGAGATCCCCGTCGAGGAGTGAGCGCGGCAGCGACGCTGGCCAGCGCGGCCGCGCGACGGCGCGCATAATCAGCATCTTGCGGCGCGGCCCAGCCCTGCAGCCGACGCCCCGGCCCGATCCGCGCCGCACCCGACGCTCGCCGTCCCGCTGCAGCCGATCGACCACGTCGAAGGCCCGCGCCATGCGCGCGTCACCGTGATCGAATACGGCGATTTCGAATGCCCGTCGTGCATCCGCGCCTATCCGGCGGTGGCGCTGCTGCAGCGGCATTTCCACGGCCGCGTGTGCTTCGCGTACCGCCACTTCCCGCTCACCGACGTGCATCCGCACGCGGAGCTGGCGGCAGAAGCGGCCGAAGCCGCTGCGGGACAGGGCCGCTTCTGGCCGTTCCACAACCGGCTGTTCGAGCATCCCGGCACGCTGACGCCGCATGCGTTGCGCGAGCACGCGCGCGAGGTGGGCCTGGACCTCGAGCGCTACGACGCGGAGATGCGCGACCGCATCTACCTGCAACGCATCCACGAGCAGCACGACGGCGGCGCCCGCTCGGGCGTGCGCGGCACGCCGTCGTTCTTCGTCAACGGCGTCCTCGCCGACGTGTCGTTCGGCGCCAGCCGCCTCATGGAGACCATCGACGCCGCGCTGCGTTGAGATCGCGGCGCGCGCACCCCAACTGCGAAGGGAACGGCGATGCCCCGTTTCCGCGACCACCTTCCCCGAATCAACTTGCCTGGAGAATGCCCATGAAAACCAAAGCCAAGTCCAAGACCAGCCCCAAGGCGGCCGCGGCCAAGCGCGCGTCGCCGATGACCGGCAACCGTCCGCTGGGCGCGGAAGCGACGCGCGACATCGCCGCGGGCCTCAACCTGCTGCTCGCCGACGTCTTCGCCCTCTACCTCAAGACCAAGAACTTCCACTGGCACATGTCGGGGCCGCACTTCCGCGACTACCACCTGCTGCTGGACGAGCACGCGGACCAGATCTACGCGATGACGGACCCGATCGCCGAGCGCGTGCGCAAGCTGGGCGGCACGACGCTGAAGTCGATCGGCCACATCGCGCGCACGCAGCGCGTGCTGGACAACGACGCCGACTACGTGACGCCGCTGGACATGCTCGCGGAACTGCGCGAGGACAACCTGGCGATGGCCACCCACATGCGCGCCGTGCACGCCGTCTGCGACGAGCACAACGACGTCGCCACGGCGAGCCTGCTCGAAGTGTGGATCGACGAGGGCGAGCGTCGCGCGTGGTTCCTGTTCGAGGCGAGCCACCCCGGCGAAGCCGCTTGACGCCGGCACCCGCCGGCGCGGGGCTCGACGAGCTCCGCGACCGGCTGCTGGACGAGGCGTTCGGCCCGCTGGACGCCCCGGCGCGCGAGCGCCTGCGTGCCAGCGTCGAGTGGACCAGCCTCGCCGGAGGCGCGACGCTGCTGGCGCAAGGCGAACCCGGCGACGCGCTGTACGTCGCGGTCAGCGGCCGGCTGCGCGCCTTCGTGCGCGGCCCCGACGGCCGCACGCGCCTCGTCCGCGAGATGGCCCGCGGCGCGGTCATCGGCGAGATGAGCCTCTTCACCGAGGCGCCGCGCTCCGCGACGGTGATCGCGATGCGCGACTCGGTACTGGTGCGGCTGTCCAAGCCCGCGTTCCAGCAGTTGCTCGCCGCGAGCCCCGCGGCGGGCCTCGCCATCGCGCGGCACGCGATGCGCCGGCTGGAGGCCGGCGAAGCGCAGCGCCAGCCGCAACAGCGCCCGGTGACGATGGCGCTCGTCGCGATCACGCCCGGCGTCGACGCGGCGGCCTTCGCCGCCGAGTTCGCGGCATCGCTGGCGACTCATGGCCGCGTCGCGATCGTCGACGCGGCGGCGATCGACGCGGCCTGCCTGCCGGACTCGGCGCCGGACGACGCGCTGCAGGACCCGCGCCGCGCCATCGCGCTCGACGCGCTCGAAGCGGCGCACGACTACGTACTGCTCGTCACCGACGCGCACGCCAGCGCGTGGACACAGCGCTGCCTGCGCTATGCGGACGAAGTGCTGCTCGTCGCCGCGGCCGATGCGCCGTGCGCGGTACACCCCGTCGAGGCCGAGTGCCTCGCCCCGTCGATCCCGGACGACGACATCGACACCGCCGCCGACGCGGCGCCCGACGCCGCGCGCGCGGGGCCCACGCAGGTGCTGGTGCTGCTGCATCCCGCCGCCACGTCGATGCCGCGCGACACGCGCCGCTGGCTGGCGCGCCGCCCGGTGGCGGACCACGTCCACGTGCGCCGCGGGTCGGCGCGCGACTTCGCGCGGCTCGCGCGCATCCAGAGCCGCAACGCCGTGGGCCTGGTGCTGGCCGGCGGCGGTGCGCGTGGCCTCGCCCACCTCGGCATCCTGCGCGCGCTGCGGGAACGCGGCATCGAGATCGACCACGTCGGCGGCACGAGCATCGGCTCGGTCATGGCCACGTACGTGGCGACGGACCGCGACCTCGACACGGTGATGCGCGATGCGCGCAGCGCGTTCGGCGGCAATCCCACCGGCGACTACAACTGGCTGCCGCTCGTGTCGCTGATCAAGGGCCGGCGACTGCGTCGCGCCGTGCGCGCGTCGATCGACGCGCTGTTCGGCTTCGATGCCGACGCCGAGGACCTGTGGAAGAACTTCTACTGCGTCGCCACCGACTATTCCAACGCGCGCGAGGCGCTGATCCGGCGCGGCAACCTGGCGCGCGCGCTGCTGGCGAGCGTCGCGATCCCCGGCGCGCTGCCGCCGGTGGTGCACGAGGGCAACCTGCTGTGCGACGGCGGCACGTTCAACAACTTCCCGGTGGACCGGATGAAGACGGCGCGTGGCGTCGGCGTCGTGCTGGGCGTCGACCTGGACTACCGCAAGCCGCGCAAGCTGGAGTTCGACGAGGTACCGGGCACGTGGGCGCTGCTGCGCGACCGCCTGCGGCCCCGCGCCAAGCGCCGCTACCGCCTGCCGACCCTGGCCGCCTACCTGCTCAACGTCACGATCCTCTACAGCGCGTCGCGGCGGCACGAAGCCCGCGCGCTCACCGACGTGTACTTCCATCCGCCGCTGTACCGCGTGGGCATGCTCGAATGGTCGCGCTTCGACGCCATCGTCGAGCAGGGGCATGCGCACGGGGTGGAGGTGCTGGCGGGGCTGCCGGAGGCCCTGCTGGCGCGGCTCGGGGCAAAGGCACCCGCCACGCCCGCGGCGGCCGCCCCGGACGTGCCGCCAAGCGGCCGTTCGCCAATGGCCGTAGAATGACCGCCCGGCGCGGATTGGCGCGCCCTTCCCGGAGCCTTCCATGACCCGTTCGTACATCCGCTTCCGCGTCGCGCTGCTTGCGCTCGTCGCCGCAGTCGGCCGGCAGGCAACGGCCGCCAACGCCCAGTCGGACCCGCAGACGCTGCTCGCCTCGGCCACCCCGACGCTGCAGACGTTCCTGCGCGATCCCGACATGACCTGGCTGCAGCAGCACATCGGCCAGGCGAAGGCCGTGCTGATCTCGCCGGAGATCGTCAAGGCCGGCTTCATCTTCGGCGGCTCGGGCGGCCGTGCCGTGCTCGTCGCGCACGAAGGCGGCAAGTGGCGCGGCCCGTCGTTCTACACGATGGCCACCGCCAGCGTCGGCTTCCAGGCCGGTGTCGCCGTGTCGGAAATGGTCACGCTGGTCATGACCGAGAAGGGCATGAACTCGCTGCTGGCCGCGTCGTTCAAGGTGGGCGGTGACGCCAGCATCGCGGCGGGCCCTGTCGGCGCCGGCGCCAAGTCCGACGTCCCGGCCGACCTCGTCGCGTTCACGCGCGCCAAGGGTGTGTACGGCGGGCTCAACCTCGACGGCACGCTGATCAACCTGACCGACGACTGGAACAAGGCCTACTTCGGCAAGCCGGTGCAGCCGGTGGACATCCTGATCAAGGGTACGGTCAGCAACAAGGCGGCGGCACCGCCGCCACGGTGGCCAAGGCCACGGGCAAGTAAGCGCGCCGCAGGCGCACCACGAAGGGGCCCGCCGCGGCCCCTTCGTTTTTGCGTCAGAAACGGTTACAAAGTCCCGGCATGTGATACTCGCGATGCGGCCGTCCTGGCGCCGGGGAGCGTGAACCAAGTCGCCCGAAACTTGACTCACGCAGGTTCGCGAGCCATTCGCTTCCAGCCATTCCATCCGCAGGAAAACTGACCGTGTCGATGGTCGACATCGCGCTGCGCCGCCCGTACACGTTCATCGTGATGGCGCTGCTCATCCTCCTGGCGACGCCGTTCGCGCTGATGCGGATGGCCACGGACATCTTTCCGGAAATCAACATTCCGGTCATCAGCATCATCTGGAACTACAGCGGGCTGCCGGCCCAGGAAGTGGGCCAGCGGATCGCCGCGCAGAACGAGCGCGGGCTGACGACGACGGTCAGCGACATCGAGCACATCGAGTCCACGTCGCTGGCCGGCATCTCGATCATCAAGATCTTCTTCCAGCCGACGGCCAACATCCAGACCGCCATCGCGCAGGTGGTGGCCGCCGAGCAAACGCAGGTGCGGCAGCTGCCGCCGGGCATCACGCCACCTCTGGTCATCAAGTACTCCGCGTCCAGCATCCCTGTCGTGCAGCTGGGTCTGTCGAGCCCGGTGCTGCCGGAGCAGGCGCTGTTCGACGCGGCCGTCAACACGTTGCGGCCGCAGCTGATCACCATCCCGGGCGTCGCCGTGCCCTTCCCCTATGGCGGCAAGAACCGCGTGGTGTCGGTCGACCTCGACATGGAGGCGCTGCAGGCACGCGGCCTCGCGCCGGCCGACGTCGTGGCGGCGATCAACGTGCAGAACCTGATCCTGCCGTCCGGCACCGCCAAGTTCGGCGAGACCGAATACACGGTGAAGATGAACGGCTCGCCGGAGGCACTGGCCGCGCTCAACGATCTGCCGATCCGCACGCAGAACGGCGCCACGACCTACCTGCGCGACGTCGCGTTCGTCCGCGACGGCTATTCGCCGCAGACCAACGTCGTGCGCCAGGACGGCGCGCGCGGCGTGCTGCTGTCGGTGCTGAAGAACGGCGGCGCGTCGACGCTCGACATCATGGCGAACTTGCGGGCGATGCTGCCGCGCGTCGCCGCGACGCTGCCGCGCGAGATCACGATCACGCCGCTGTTCGACCAGTCGCTGTTCGTCAAGGCGGCCATCCGCGGCGTGGTCGTCGAGGCGCTGATCGCCGCCGCGCTGACGGCCGCGATGGTGCTGCTGTTCCTCGGCAACTGGCGCAGCACGCTGATCATCGCGCTGACCATCCCGCTGTCGGTGCTCGCGTCGATCCTCGCGCTCGCGATCAGCGGCGAGACGCTCAACCTGATGACGCTGGGCGGCCTCGCGCTGTCGATCGGCATCCTGGTCGACCAGGCGATCGTCACGATCGAGAACATCGAACGCCACCTGCAGATGGGCACGCCGCTCAGGGAGGCCATCGAAGTCGGCGCCGGCGAGATCGGCGTGCCCGCTTTCGTGTCCACGCTGTGCATCTGCATCGTATTCGTGCCGATGTTCTTCCTGTCCGGCGTCGCGCGCTTCCTGTTCGTGCCGATGGCCGAGGCCGTGGTCTACGCGATGATCGCGTCCTACCTCCTGTCGCGGACGCTGGTGCCGACGCTCGTGATGCTGATGATGGGCGGTGCGCACGGCCACGACGCCGGCGCGCCGTCGCTGCTGCAGCGGCTGTACCGGCGCTTCGACGCGCAGTTCGAACGCGTGCGCCGCGCCTATGCGCTGGCGCTGTCGGGCCTCCTCGCCCGCCGGCGCACGTTCGCGCTGGCCTTCCTGGGCTTCTGCGTCGCGTCCTGCCTGCTCTACCCTTTCCTGGGCCGCGACTTCTTCCCGGCCGTCGACGCGGGCCAGATCCGCCTGCACATGCGCGCCGCCACCGGCACGCGGATCGAGGAGACGGCGCGCCTCGCCGACCAGGTGGAGGCCGCCATCCGCGAGATCGTGCCGCCCGACCAGCTCGAGACGATCCTCGACAACCTCGGCGTGCCCAACAGCGGCATCAACCTGTCGTACAGCAATGCCGGCACCTTGGGCACGCTGGATGGCGAGATCCTGATGTCGCTGCGCGAAGGCCACCGCCCCACCGAGACGTTCGTCAGCGACCTGCGGCGCGAGCTGCCCAAGCGCTTCCCCGGCGTCGAGTTCTTCTTCCAGCCCGCCGACATCGTCACGCAGATCCTCAACTTCGGCCTGCCGGCGGCGATCGACGTGCAGATCTCCGGCGCCAACATCGCGGAGAACGCGCAGATCGCCGCCGCGCTGACGAAGAAGATCCGCGAGATCCCGGGCGCCGTCGACGCGCACGTGCACCAGCGGCTGGACGGCCCCGCGCTCAACCTGCAGATGGACCGCACGCGGCTGCAGCAGCTGGGCCTCACGGCGTTCAACGTCGGGCAGAACGTGCTCGTGTCGCTGTCCGGCAGCTCGCAGACGGCACCGGCGTTCTGGCTGGACCCGCGCAACGGCGTCGTCTACAGCATCGCCGTGCAGGCGCCGCAGTACAAGGTGGACTCGCTCGACACGCTGCTCAACATGCCCGTGGCCGCTGCCGGCACGGGCGGCGGCGCGAACGCGGGCAGCGCGGCGGCGACCACCGCGCCGGGCGGCACGCAGCTCCTCGGCAACCTCGTCGCGGCGCAGCCGGCGCGCCAGCCGATCGTCGTGTCCCGCTACAACATCATGCCGGCGGTCGACGTCTTCGTCAGCGTGCAGGGCACGGACCTCGCCAGCGTCGCCTCGAAAGTGCAGGCGCTGGTCGACGAGGCGCGCCCCACGCTGCCGCGCGGCAGCTCGATCGTCATGCGCGGCCAGGTGGAGACGATGCAGGCCTCGTTCACCGGCCTGATCGTGGGCCTCGCGATGGCCATCGTGCTCGTCTACCTGCTGATCGTCGTCAACTTCCAGTCGTGGATCGACGCCGCGATCATCGTCGCCGCGCTGCCCGCCGCGCTGGCCGGCATCGCGTGGATGCTGTTCATCACCGGCACGACGCTGTCCGTGCCCGCGCTGACCGGCGCGATCATGACGATGGGCGTCGCCACCGCCAACAGCATCCTGCTCGTCGCGTTCGCGCGGCAGCGGGCGGAGGAAGGCGCGACGTCGCTCGCCGCCGCGCTCGAGGCCGGCGCCACGCGGATCCGGCCGGTGCTGATGACGGCGCTCGCGATGATCATCGGCATGATCCCGATGGCGCTCGGCATCGGCGAAGGCGCCGAGCAGAACGCGCCGCTGGGCCGCGCGGTCATCGGCGGCCTGCTGTTCGCCACCGTCTCGACGCTCTTCTTCGTGCCGGTCGTGTATGCTGAAATCCACCGCTGGCTCGAGCACCGCGCCGCGCGGCGCGCGGCACGCGCAACCCCGCTGCCGCCCGTCGCGCTCCAGGAGAACTGACCGATGTCCGAAGATCGCCACGCGTCGCTTGCGCTGCACCCGGTGGACCCGGGCGACGGCCACGAGCTCGCCAAGCGCGGCCAGGTGATGCGCCGCACGAAGTGGCTCGCGGTCATCGTGCTCGTGCTGCTAGCCATCGGCGCCGGCCGCACGGTGATCAGCCGCATCTCGAGCGCCAGGACGCTGGAAGCCGGCACCGTCGAGCGCGCGCAGGTCTACGTGAAGACGACGAAGCCCGCCGCGAGCACCACCGGTCCCACGCTGTCGCTGCCCGGCACGCTGCAGGGCTACGTGCAGTCGCCGATCTCGGCGCGCGCCTCCGGCTACCTGCGCAAGTGGTACAAGGACATCGGCGCGCACGTGCAGCAGGGCGAGCTCCTCGCGGAGATCGACACGCCGGAGATCGACCAGCAGCTCGCGCAGGCCGTCGCGGCGCGCGCGCAGGCGCAGTCGAGCCTCGACCTCGCGCACAGCTCCGTCGCGCGCTGGGAAGCGCTGCGCGCCAAGGACGTCGTGTCGCAGCAGGAGCTCGACGAGCGGCGCAGCGCCGATGCGCAGGCGCGCGCCAACGTGGCGGCCGCGGACGCCAACGTCGAGCGGCTGCGCCAGCTCGAGGGCTTCAAGCGCGTCGTCGCGCCGTTCGCCGGCGTGATCACGCGGCGCAACGTCGACGTCGGCGACCTGATCGACGCCACGGGCCAGCATCCGCTGTTCCAGCTCGCGCAGACGGATCCGCTGCGCGTCTACGTCAACGTGCCGCAGGCCTACTCGCAGCTGATCAAACCGGGCCAGAAGGTGGTCGTCACGCAGGCCGAGCTGCCGGGCCAGCCGTTCACCGGCACCGTCGCGCGCACGGCGGCGTCCATCGACACGACGACGCGCACGATGCAGATCGAAGTCGCGCTGCCCAACCGCGACGGCGTGCTGCTGCCCGGCGCGCTCGTGCAGGTGGCGCTGCCGCTGCCGCCGAGCCCGGCGCTCGTGATCCCGACGAATGCGCTGCTGTTCCGCGGCGAAGGCACCCGCGTCGCCACGGTGGACGGCAACCGCAAGGTGCACCTGAAGCCCGTCACGCTCGGCCGCAACTACGGGCCGACGGTGGAGATCCTGGACGGCCTCACGGCGCAGGACGTCGTGGTGCTGAACCCGGGCGATTCGCTGGCCGACGGCGACGCCGTCGCCGTGGCGGCGGCCACGCCGGTGCGGACCCCCGCCGACGCGGCCCCGCGCAATCCCTGACATGCACGCATCCGATCCGCGGCGGAAATCGCGCTCGCCGCGTGCGTCCCGCATGGCGGCTGCGGCAGCCGCAAGCGCCGTCGTGCTCGCAGGCTGCACCGCCGGGCCCGACTATCACCGCCCGGACGTCGCGCTGCCCGTCACGTGGACCGTGGAGAGCCCGTGGCGCGAAGCCGCGCCCGACGACGCCGCGCGGCGCGCGCCCTGGTGGCAGCGCTACGAGGATCCGGAACTCGACGCGCTCGAGAACGCCGCGCTGGCCGGGAGCCAGACGCTCGCGGCCGCCGAGGCGCGGCTGACACAGGCACGCGCCACGGTGAACGTGGCGTCCGCGGGGCTCTATCCGCAGCTGGGCCTCAACTCGCGGCTCGGTCGCCTCAAGATCTCCGAGGATCGCCCGCTCACCAACTACAGCACGCCCAACCACTCGACGGTGCAGAACGACTTCCTCGTCGGCCTGGCCGTCAGCTACGAGATCGACCTCGCGGGCCGCGTGCGGCGCACCGTCGAGGGCGCCAAGGCTTCGGCCGAGCAATCCGCCGCGGACCTCGAGAACACGCGCCTGCTCGTCACCGCGGAACTCGCGACCGACTATTTCAGCCTGCGCGCGCTCGACGCCGAGATCGACGTGGTGCGCCGCTCGCTGGCGCTGCAGGGCCATGCGCTGGAGCTTGCGAAAGTGCGGCACGACCTCGGCGCGTCGTCGGGCCTCGACGTCGCCCAGCAGCAGGCGCTGCTCGACAGCACGAAGACTCAGGTGGACGTGCTCGGCAAGCAGCGCGCGCAGTTCGAGCATGCGATCGCCACGCTGACCGGCACGCCGGCGCCGACATTCTCGCTGGCACCGCGCGCCGGCACCGGCAAGCCGCCGGCCATTCCGCTCGGCGTGCCATCGGACCTGCTGCAGCGGCGCCCCGACGTCGCGTCGGCGGAGCGCGCGATGGCCGCGGCCAATGCGCAGGTCGGCGTCGCCACCGCCGCGTTCTATCCGAGCATCCAGCTGCTGCCCACCTATGGCGTCGAAAGCACGTCGCTGTCGTCGCTGTTCAACGCGTCGAGCCTCCTGTGGTCCGTCGGCGTGTCGATCGCGCAGCCGCTGTACGACGCCGGCCGCATCCGGGCCAACGTCGACTTCACGCGCGGCGGCTACGACGTCACCGTCGCCAACTACCGGCGCATCGTGCTGACCGCGATGCAGGAAGCGGAAGACGGCATCACCGGCCTGTCCGCGCTGGAGCGCGCCAACAACCAGGCGGGCATCGCCGTGGCCAGCTCCCGCCACGTGCTGGAACTCGCCAACGCGCGCTACGACGGCGGCGTTGCGACCTACCTCGACGTCATCACGGCCCAGCAGGGCCTGCTCAACAACGAGCGGCTCGCCGCGCAGCTGCAAGGCCAGTGGATGATCACGTCCGTGTTCCTCGTCAAGGCGCTGGGCGGCGACTGGCAGGGCCCGGCGGCGGCGCCGCCCGTCCCCGCGACTCGGGTCGGCAGCGCGGGATAGTCCCGCCGTCGCACGCGAGCGCCACTCGTCGCCGGCGGTCGCGGGCCATCGCGCGGCCCGTTGACCGTGCACGACGTGGCACCCGAGAATTCGTCGCGTCCACAGGGAGGACCCGATGAAAGCATTGACGCTCGGAGCGGCCGTGATCGGCATGGCCGCCGCATTCGCACAGGGCATCGCGCCCGCGCAGGCCGCAAGCCCCGCCAACGACCCCAAGCTCGCGCGCGGCCGCTACCTCGTGCAGATCGCCGGCTGCAACGACTGCCACACGCCCGGCTACGGCATGGCCGGCGGGCAGGTCCCGGAAAGCCGGTGGCTGGTCGGCGACGTGGTCGGCTGGCAAGGCCCCTGGGGCACGACGTACGCGACCAACCTGCGCACGTGGATGCCGGCCCGCACCGAGGCACAGTGGATTGCCTATGCACGCACGATGCAGCCGCGGCCGCCGATGCCCTGGTTCAACGTGCGCACGATGACCGACGACGACCTCGCCGCCATCTATCGCTACGTCACGTCGCTGGGCCCTGCCGGCACCGAGGCGCCCGCCTACGTGCCGCCCGGCAAGGACGTCAAGGGACCGGTGATCCGCTTTCCCGGCTGATCGCGGGAGGGCGCTCCGCGCATCGGGGCGCCCACTCGACGCGCAGCAGCCGCTGTACGCCGTCCGCGCGCGCCGCCGCGCGTGGGACAATGCGAGGCCTTGCAACGCACGATCCTGATCCCGCTGATCGTGGCGTCCGCGCTGTTCATGGAAAACATGGACTCGACGGTGATCGCCACGTCGCTGCCCGCCATTGCAGCCGACATCGGCCAGAGCCCGCTGGCGCTCAAGCTCGCGCTGACGTCCTATCTCGTCAGCCTCGCGGTGTTCATCCCGGTGAGCGGCTGGGTCGCGGACCGCTACGGCTCGCGCACGGTGTTCGCGAGCGCCATCGTCGTGTTCGTGGCCGGCTCGGTCGCGTGCGCGCTGTGCAGCACGCTGCACGCGTTCGTCGTCGCGCGCTTCGTCCAGGGCATGGGCGGCGCGCTGATGGTCCCGGTCGGCCGCCTCGTGCTGATGCGCTCGGTGCCCAAGCACGAATACGTCGCCGCGCTCAACTACCTGACGATCCCCGCGCTGATGGGGCCGGTCATCGGCCCGGCGCTGGGTGGCGCCATCACGCTTTATTTCCACTGGCGCTGGATCTTCGCGATCAACGTGCCGATCAGCGCGCTGGGCCTGTGGCTCGTGCTGCGCCACATTCCCAACGTGCGCATCGACGCGCATCCGGCGCTCGACGTGCGCGGCTTCGTGCTTTCCGGCGCGGGCCTCGCCGTGCTGATGCTGGGCCTGTCGTCGCTGGGCGGACACCTGATGTCCGGAGCGGCGACGCTCGCGTGCGTGGTGGCCGGCACGCTCGCCCTGCTCGCGTACGGGTGGCACGCGCGGCACGTGGCGCACCCCGTCATCGACTTGCGCCTGTTCCGGCTGCCGTCGTTCTTCCACGGCACGCTCGTGGGCTCGCTGTTCCGCATCGGGCTCGGCGCGACGCCCTTCCTGCTGCCGCTGCTGCTGCAGGTCGGGTTCGGGCTCAACCCGCTGCAATCCGGCCTGCTGACGTGCATGACGGCCGTGGGTGCGATGTTCATGAAGACGCTGACCATCCGCATCCTGCGCCGCTACGGCTTCCGCGCGGTGCTCGTCGTCAACGGTACGCTCGCGGCGCTGTCCGGCGGCGTCGCGTGCCTGTTCACCGCGGCGACGCCGCACGCCGTCATCGCGCTGGTGCTGCTGCTGTCCGGTTGCCTGCGCTCGCTGCAGTTCACGGCGCTGCAGGCGCTGTCGTTCGCCGACATCGCGGCCGCCGACACGGGCCAGGCGGCGAGCATCTCGAGCATGCTGCAGCGGCTGAGCCAGAGCCTGGGCATCGCCGCGGGCGCCTACCTGCTGCAGCTGTCGAGCCACTTCCAGGGTCACGACGAAATCGTCGCGACGGATTTCTGGCCGGCCTTCCTGGTGCTGACGGTGGTCGCGCTGGCCGCACCGCTCTGGCACCGGCGGCTCCCGCACGACGTGGGTCACGACGTGTCGGGCCACCGCCGCGCGCCGGCGCCCGGCGCCTGACCCGCGCGCGGCCCGCAGCGGGCGTTACTGCGCGTCGACGCGCACCCAGCCCGCGCCGGGGTCGAAGGCCTTCATCGCCCGCGCGAGCTTGTCCGTGCCCGGCCCGAGGTTCTTCTCGTAGATTGCGCCGTCGCTCGACGTGATGAACGTCATCACGCCGGTTTCGCCCCATTCCGCCGGCCAGGCGACGGCGGCAAAGCCGCCCGTCATCGCGCCGTTCACGATGAAGCTTTTCGCGCCGCCGGGCGCGGCCGGGCCCTGCGCCGTCAGCATTCCGTAGCGGTAGCCGCGATACGCATCGCCGGGTTTGAGGTCCGCCGCGATCGGCCCGAGCGGGCTCTCGGGCTCACCCTCGAGCGACGGCCAATAGAGCCCGTCGTGCTTGCCCGGCGTGGACAGGAATTTCCGCGCGTACTGCTTCACGCCGTCGCGGTCGCGGTCGTTCTGCGCGAAGTCGCGCTGCGCGTCCTGCACGGCGAGCATCACCTGGATCACGTCGAGTTCGTTGCGGCCGATGCGGCGCGTGCGCAACTCGTCGGCCGTGTGCTCGGTGTCGAAGCGCCAGCCGCCCGCGACCTTGATCAGCGGGATCGGCATCGTCCAGCCATGCGTGCCCACTTCGAGGTATGCCTTCGCGTCGCCCGCGGGCAGCACGCGATGGCCTTTCGACCACGCTTCGAGGAAGCGGGTGACGTCCTCGCTCGTGCCCTGCGGCACGTAGCGTTTCCAGGCGGGGCCGAGCACCACGGCCACCTGGACGTCGTCGTTGCGCGAAACGCCGTCGATGAAGGCGTCGACCGCGGCGTCGGGCGTCGCGAAGACCTGTTGCGCCGCGGCCAACGGCGCCCACGCGCCAAGCGCGACGGCGGCCACCGCGAGTACGCGGGTCGTGACGCGACGGAAGGCAAGGAATGCTGGGTTCATGTCGTCGTCTCCTAGCGCCGATGGCCACCGCCACCGCCTCCACGTCCACCGCCGCCACCACCGCCGGCCGGCCGCCCGCCTCCGCCACCCGCGGGCCTTTGCATGCCGCCGCCGGACGGGCGTTGCACGCTGCCGCCGGAAGGCCGCGCCTGCGCCTGCGGCCGCGACGGCTGCATCGCCTGCCGGCTCGCGTTGCCGCGATCCATCTGCGCGCGCGCATTGCTGTCGCCGGCCCCGCGGAACGCGTTGTTGCGGTTCATGTCGCGCGAGCGATCCTGCAACGCCGATTTGTCGACGGCCTGCGCGTGCTGGCGTGCCGCGTCGCGGTTCATCGCTTGCGCGCCGCCTTGCGGGGCCGCGCCCCCGGGCCGTGCACCGGCGCTACCGCCGGGCCGGCCCGCCGCGCCGCCATTGGGCCCGCGCGCGGCGCTCTGGTCGACGTTGAAGCCGCGGTTTTCCATCGTGCTCGCCGCACGCGCGCGGCTGTCGTCGCGACCGCGATAAGCTTCGCGCGTCGACGGACCGCCCGGGCCGCCGGGACCGCCCGGACCGCCGCCGAAACCGGGGGGCCGCCTCCGGGCGGACGTCCGCCGCCACCAGGGGCGCCCTCCGCCACCCGGCGGTCTACCCCCCGGATGATTCCATTGCGGCGGCGGTGGCGGCCGCCCGCCGAAGTGGTTGTAGCGGTTGTAGTCGATGTTGATGTGGCCATAGCCCCACGCGGGCCGGCCCCAGAACGCATTGGCGACCGCGATGCTCGTGCCCCACACGATGCCGGTGGCGACCACCGACGAGAACCAGTACCCGGGCGGCGGCGGCACGTAGATCGGCGGATACGCGGGATAGGCCCACGGACCGTAGACGTACGTCGGGTTGAACGTCGGCACGTACACGACCTGCGGCTGCGCAGGCTGGATCACGATCGCCGGCGGCGGCGGCGGCGCGCCCGCGACCGCCGTCACCGGTTCCGACGTGACGGTGATCTGGTCGTTGGACTGCAGGTTGCCGGCCTTCTGCGCCTGCGCGCGCAGGCGTTGCACGGAGTCCATCACGTCGTCCGGCTGGTCCAGGAACGCATTGCCCAGGTTGCGCACCCACTCGGGGTTGGACCCCATCGTGATGACGACCTGCGGAACCGCGACCAGCGACTGCACGCTCGGGTCCCAGCCCTGGTCCTGCACCTGGCTCACGGCCGCGTCGCCTTTCGCGTCCGGATGCGCGCTCGACCACGTGGCGGCGGCGGCCACCTGGTCCGGATACGTCGAGGCCATCAGCACCTGCGACAGCAATGCATCCGGATACAGCGCGATCTGCGCGGTCAGCTGGTCGAGTTGCGCAGGCGTGAGCTGTGGCGACGTGGCCTGCGCCTGCGCGAGCGCGGCCAGGAGGCCGGCGCAAAGCGCGAGCAGCGCGCGCGTGGCGCTCGACCAGCCTCGGGATTGCATGGAATGCTCCTCCTTGCGGAATGCGTGCTGCGCGCGACGCGCGCAGCGCACGGTGCCCGGCGTGCAGTGTGCCATACGCCGCCGGCATGCCCTCGCTATGCGCGTGGCGCGGCGCCGGCAACGCCGAACTCGACCGCCGCCTTGGTATAGAACACGCCGGCGCCCGCGGCCGCGAGCCGCGCGAGCAGCGCGTCGCACTGCGCGGCATCGGCCACCACGTGCACGATCTGCGGCTGGTCCGCGAGTTCGAAGAATCCCGCGGAGTGCAGCCGATGATCGTGGCCAAGGCCTTGCGCGGCAGCGATCAGCGTGGCGCCAGGCAGCCCGAGCTCGCGCGCCAGCGCCATCAGCCATTCGCCGAGGGGCTTGCCGTCCAGGCGGCGATCCTGCTGCGTGAAGAACGTGAGTGCGTATCCATCCATGGCCAGCTCCTTCAGTGCGTGAACAGCCAGCGGCTGCTCGCGAGGCCGGCGATCGTCAGCGCGAACGAACCCAGCATGTGGACGGCGATCGCCCCGGCGGCCATCGTCAGGCGTCCACCCTGCAGCAACGTCACGATCTCGGCCGAGAACGTCGAGAACGTCGACAGCCCGCCGCAGAATCCCGTGATGATCAGCACGCGCCATTCGGGCGCGATCTCCGGAGCCTGCGCGAAATAGCCGATCGCCGCGCCGACGACGAACGCGGCGATGAGGTTGGCAATGAGCGTGCCGGGTGGAATGCCGGGAAAGAGCGAATTCAGCTGGACGCTCAATACCCAGCGAAGGATGCCGCCGACGGAAGAACCGACGGCAATGGCGACGAGGATTTTCCCCATGGCGTGTCCGTGCGAATGATCGAAGACCCGGACAGCCGCTACCTACGCGGCCGCTCCGGCGCTGCGCAGGCATCATCAGCCGCGCGACGCGCGGCGGTTAAAGGAGGAATGCCATCTCCTGCGCCGATTGTAGAACAGTCGTCACGGCATGGCGACGCGACACTGAAATAATTTCAGGTTATGCACCCAACAGAAATAAACAACTTCACAAATAGGGTTGGAACGCGTCCAATAGCCTCGTTGTCGACACGACCACAGGGCCGCACGAGAGCCCGACCACGCCAAGGAGAATCTGATGCCCGACGATAGCAAGTGCCCGTTCCACGCCGGTGCCGGCGGTGGCACCACCAATCGCGACTGGTGGCCTTCCCAGCTCCGCCTCGATCTGCTGCAACAACATTCCGACAAGTCGGATCCGATGGATGCCGGCTTCGACTACGCGAAGGAATTCGCCACGCTCGATTACGCGGCACTCAAGAAAGACCTTGCCGCGCTGATGACCGATTCGCAGCCCTGGTGGCCTGCCGACTTCGGCCACTACGGGCCGCTCTTCATTCGCATGGCGTGGCATAGCGCCGGCACGTATCGCATCGGCGACGGACGCGGCGGCGGCGGCCGCGGGCAGCAGCGCTTCGCGCCGCTCAACAGCTGGCCCGACAACGTCAGCCTGGACAAGGCGCGGCGCCTCTTGTGGCCGATCAAGCAGAAGTACGGGCGCAAGATCTCGTGGGCGGATCTCATGATCCTCACCGGCAACGTCGCGCTGGAGACGATGGGCTTCAAGACGTTCGGTTTCGGCGGTGGCCGGCCCGACGTGTGGGAACCGGATCTCGACGTGTACTGGGGCGCCGAGAAGAAGTGGCTGGGCGGCGACGTGCGCTACACGCGTGGCTCGCCGGGCGTCGTCGAAGGCCATGGCGTGACCGTGTCCGACGACAACAGCAAGGTGCCGCACACGCGCGACCTGGAGAACCCGCTCGCGGCCGTGCAGATGGGCCTCATCTACGTGAACCCGGAAGGCCCGGACGGCAATCCGGACCCGATCGCCGCGGCCAGGGACATCCGCGACACGTTCGGCCGCATGGCGATGAACGACGAGGAAACCGTCGCGCTGATCGCCGGCGGGCACACGTTCGGCAAGACGCACGGCGCGGCGCCGGCGACGCACGTCGGCGTCGAGCCGGAAGGCGGCGACCTCGAGCTGCAGGGCTTCGGCTGGACCAACAGCTTCGGCAGCGGCCGCGGCGGCGACACGATCACCAGCGGCCTCGAGGTGACGTGGACCACCACGCCGACGAAGTGGAGCAACAATTTCTTCTGGAACCTGTTCAGCTTCGACTGGGAGCTCACGAAGAGCCCGGCCGGCGCGCAGCAGTGGCGCCCGAAGAACAACGCGGGCGCGGGCACGGTGCCGCATGCGCACGACACGGCGAAGCGTATCGCGCCGTCGATGCTGACGACGGACCTGTCGCTGCGGATGGACCCGGCCTACGAGAAGATCTCGCGCCGCTTCATGGAAAACCCCGACCAGTTCGCCGACGCGTTCGCGCGCGCCTGGTTCAAGCTCACGCACCGCGACATGGGTCCGCGCGTCCGCTACCTCGGGCCGGAAGTGCCGCAGGAAGAGCTGATCTGGCAAGACCCGCTGCCGGCGGCCAGCGGCCCTGCGCTGGATGCGCAGGACGTCGCGGCGCTCAAGGCGAAGATCCTGGCGACGGGCCTGGCGGTGCGCGAGCTGGTCGGCGCGGCGTGGGCGTCGGCGTCGACGTTCCGCGGTGGCGACATGCGCGGCGGGGCCAACGGCGGCCGCGTGCGGCTTGCGCCGCAGAAGGATTGGGCGGCCAACGATCCCGCGCAGCTCGCCAAGGTGCTGAAGGCGCTCGAGGGTGTGAAGGCCGAGTTCGACAAGGGCGCGAAGAAGGTGTCGCTCGCGGACCTGATCGTGCTGGGCGGCAGCGCCGCGATCGAGAAGGCTGCGAAGGATGCGGGCCAGGCGGTGACGGTGCCGTTCGCGCCGGGGCGTGTCGATGCCACGGCGGCGCAGACCGACGTCGAGTCGTTCGCGGTGATGGAACCGCTCGCCGACGGCTTCCGCAACTACCTCAAGGGCAAGTACCCGGTCACGGCCGAGACGCTGCTCGTCGACAAGGCGCAGCTGCTGACGCTGACCGTGCCCGAGATGACCGTGCTGGTCGGCGGCCTGCGTGCGCTGGACGCCAACACCGGCCACTCGCCGAACGGCGTCCTCACCAAGACCCCGGGCGTGCTGACCAACGACTTCTTCGTCAACCTGCTCGACATGGGCACCGAATGGAAGGCCACGTCGGCGGCCAAGGACGAGTTCACGGGCAGCGACCGGAAATCCGGCGCCGCGAAGTGGAAGGCCTCGCGCGTGGACCTGGTGTTCGGTTCCAACGCGCAGTTGCGCGCGGTGGCCGAGGTCTACGGCAGCGCCGACGCCAAGGCGAAGTTCGTCAAGGACTTCGTCGCCGCGTGGGCCAAGGTGATGAACCTCGACCGCTTCGACCTCAAACGCTGATCAGGCGATGATCCCGCGGCCTGCCGTCAGGCGGGTCGCGGGGTAGCTGCCGATGCGCCGCCCCGCGGCGCATTTTTTTTGCGGACGCGCTGGCCTCGCGCGGTCGCCTTCGCGCCGCCGTCAGTAAGGCGCCGCCACGACGACGTATTGCCCGGACTGCGGCACGTACCACGTCGCGCCGCATTGCTGGTAGATCATGCCGCCGTAATTCACCGGCACGCAGGCCGGGGGCAGCGTGCGCACCATCGAGCCGATGACGGCGGACGTCACCGCCACCGTGGCCGTCACGGCCGCCGCGGTGGCCACCGGGTGCCAGTCGTCGTCCCAGCCGCCGCCGCAGCAGCCGTGGTTGTCGACGTGCACGTTGACGTCGCGATTGACGTTGACGTTGGTGTTGCGCACGTTGGTGTTGCTGCGGTTCACGTTGTTGACGTTGTTCACGCTGGCGCTGCGGACGTTGTTGGTCCGCGGGTCGGCGCGCGCGTTGTTCACCTGCGGCCGCCCACCGCCGCCACCGCCGCCATGGCCGCCGCCACCACCGCCACCGCGCCCGCCCGCCGCATCGGCATTGCCCACCGCCAGCGCGCCCGCGCACAGCACGATGCCCGCCAGCTGCCCGATCCTTACCAGGGATTGGATGTTCATGTCGCTCTCCTCACTTGGCCTTGACCGGAACGAGCTCGATCTTCTGCGCACCCTTCGGTGGCACGAACGTGAACGTCGACGCCGCGAAGGTCGGCGCGACGTTCCACGTCAGCGACGACGCCGACTGGGGCCGGGCGTCGTCCGCGCGATTGACGATGACGAGGCGCCGCGGCAACGGCTGCGCGCCGGCCTGGATCCAGATCTGCCAGTCGAGCATGCCCTGCCGGAACGCGTAGTGGTCGCAGACGACGCCGTCGACGATGTCCTGGCCCGCGTTCATCGCCGAGTCCAGCTTGTCTTCCGGCGCGGCGGGCGTGCCCCACAGGAACAGGTCCTGCAGCGGCAATTGCACGCCGTAGCGGTTCTCGAGCCCGTCGACGAGCGCGTCGAGGTTGCCGGTGAACGCCACCGCCGAGTACATGTTCTGGGCCGGCGTGAACAGCGTCACCGTCTTGCCGTCGTAGAACAGCTCGCGCTGCATCCGCGCGCTTTCCATCACCGCGCGCAGGCGGTCCGGGCGCTGGACGCTCATCCGTGCGCTGGCCATGTGCTGCAGCTTCTGGCCGTCGGCGAGCACGCGTTCGCCGACGAGGTCCGTGCGCACCGTGAAGCGCTTCAGCGACTGCAGGTAGGCGCCCATCGTCTTCAGCGCCTTGACGGCGTCCGCATCGACCGGATTGGCCGCGGCGGCGGGCGCCGGAGCCGGCGCGGGCGTTGGCTGGCCCCATCCCGGGGACGCGGCGAGCAGCGCCGCGAGCGCGGCGATCATCACGCGGGTTTTCGACATTCGATCCTCTCCGCGCTGCACGAGGCCGGCCTTGGTCGGGGACCGGTCGGGCGCACACGTTAGCCCCGTCGCAACCGCGTGCCAACGGCCTTTGGGGCAGGCGCCCCACACGTTGCACACCCCTCTGCGCGGGTAACCGTCGCGCGCAGTATGATCCGCCGTTCGGGTTGCGCCTATCCGGAAACCGAAATGCGCGGACGCGCGCAGCGGATGCGACGAGCACGTGATGCGGAGTACCAGCGGATGTGCGGGCGGGCGTCACAGCGCTCGCAGCCGGCTTGCGGCGCGCGCGCGACGCGGCGCGGGCCTGGCCGCAGCGCTCGCATGCGCCGCGGCCCTGTGGTCGCCGCTTGCGCACGCCTATTCCTACCTGTTCACCGACACGCCGACGTACGCGCTGTCGAGCGACGGCAACGGCATCGCCGTCGTCGCGCCGGCCGTCACGCGCTCCGGATCGCCTTCCGGCTTCATCGACACCGGCGTCGTGCTGATGCTCTATGCGTTCGCGACGGCCCCCGACCTGCCGACGCCGCCGTTTGCGCTGACGGCGCTGCCCCCGGGCAAGCAGCTCGTCAGCGTCCCGTGGATGCCCGTGGTCCCGCCCGCGACCTTCCCGGTGGGCACGCCGACGTTCCAATACCCCGGGCCGGACGTGCTGCCCGCCGGGTCGTACTACCTCGTCGCGCTGCTGGCAACTTCGGCAGGTACCATCAGCAACCTCGTCGTGCAGGACGTGCACGCGTTCGCGGGGCCGGTGGCGCTGGACTTCCAGGCCGCGGACTATCCGAACGTCTATCGCTTCGTCACCGATCCGGCGACATTCCCGTCGCCGAGCCTGCCCAAGGTCCGCCTCGTCGCGCCCGGCATCGAGTTCCTGTGCCCGTCGGGCGCGCTCACGACGCCCTGCACCGGGTTCAGCGGCGCGACGCTGGAGCTGTGGGCCTTTCCGTCGCCGTACACCTACCCCGGCCGCGAGATCCATGGCCCGCCGGCGCTCGGTTACAAGCTCGCAAGCGGCGGCGCGCAGGTGGCGCTGGACTCCACGTCGCACTTCTACTCGCTGGATTCGGGCATGGTTGCGTATACGGCACCGCCCGCCGGACGCTATCACCTGGTGATGCTGCTGACCGGGCAGTATGGCGATCCCGCCGCCGGCGGCAGCGAGATCATCTTCGACGCGTACCCGCTCGGCACCGGTACCGTCGACGCGAGCGCACCCGCCGCGTCGCCATCGCCGCTCGTCACCGTCCACGAGTACTACCACGCGGGCATGGACCACTACTTCATCACGGCATCGCCGACCGAGATCGCGTTGTGCGATGCCGGCACGCCGCCGTGCTCCGGCTGGGTGGCCACCGGCGTATCGTTCGCGGCCTACGACACCACGCTGGCACCGACGTGGAGCGTGCCGGTCTGCCGCTTCTACAACGATCATTTCGCCGGCAAGAGCTCGCACTTCTACGCCGCGCCGGACGACTGCGCGACCACGCAGTGGGCGTTCCCGGACTGGCAGCTCGAGACCGCCGACGCGTTCGCGATCGGCCTCGCGTGCAATCCGTTCACGACCGCCATCCGCCGGGTCTACAACAACGGGATGGGCGGCGCGCCCGCGCACCGCTACGTGGACAGCGACGCGCTGCGCGACACGATGGTGGCGAAGGGTTGGGTCGACGAAGGCGTCGTGTTCTGCGCCCCGATGCCGACGACGGCGCCCTGAGCGGGTCCGGCGCCCGCCGCACCGCACGCCCGGTCTCAGGCGCCCGCGAGCTTCCGCATCCGCTTGATCACCGGCGGCAGGAACCACGCGGCCAGCGTCAGCACGCCGAGGACGCCTGCGATCGGCCGGCTGAAGAACGCGGTGAACTGGCCGTCGCTCTTGATCATCGACGACACGAAGTTCTCCTCGAGCATGCCGCCCAGCACGACGCCCAGGATCGCCGGCGCGATGGGGAAGCCGTTCTGCTCGAGCAGGAACGCGACCAGGCCCGCGACGAGCATGATGCCGACGTCGAACACCGTGTTGTTGATCGCGAACGTGCCGACGATGCAGAACAGCAGGATGATCGGCATCAGCACTTCGCGCGGCACGCGCAGGATCTGCTTGGACGCCTTGATGCAGGCCCATCCGAGCGGGATCATGATCACGTTGGCGACGATGAACAGCAGGTATACGGCGTAGATGTTCTGCGGGTTCTGCGTGAAGAGCGTGGGGCCCGGCGCCATGTTCTTCATGTACAGCACGCCGATGACGATGGCGGTGATCGAGTCCCCGGGAATGCCGAACACCAGCGCGGGAATCCACGCGCCCGCCAGCGCGCTGTTGTTGGCCGAGCCGCTCTCGACGATGCCTTCCACGTGCCCGGTGCCGAACTTCTGCGGCTCCTTCGAGAATTTCTTGCTGACGGCATAGGACATCCACGCGGCAATGTCGGCGCCCGCGCCCGGCAGCGCGCCGACGATCGTGCCCAGCACGTTGCCGCGGAAGATCTGCAGCGGATATTTCTTCGCCAGCGCCCACATGCCGGTGAAGATGTTGCCGATGGGCTTGTCGACGATCAGCGCGCGCGGCCCCGTCTCCACGACGAAGCGCAGGATCTCGGACACCGCGAACATGCCGATCATCATCGGGATGACGCCGATGCCGCCCATCAGCTCGGTGTTGCCGAACGTGAAGCGCGGGAAGCCGGCCGGGTTGCCCAGGCCCACGCACGCGATCAAGAGGCCCAGCAGCAGCGAGATGACGCCCTTCAACGGCGCTTCCGCGGTGATGACGATCGCGCAGGAGAGCCCCAGCAGCACGAGCCAGAAGTACTCGAACGAGCTGAACTTCAGCGCGAACTCCGCCAGCGCCGGCGCGGACACGATCAGCACCGCGGTGCCGAAGAGGCCGCCGAACGCGCTGAACACGAGGCCGGCGCCGAGCGCGAGCTCCGCCTGCCCCTTGCGCGTCATCGCATAGGCCTCGTCCGTGTAGGCCGCCGACGCGGGCGTGCCCGGCATTCGCAGCAGGCAGCCGGGGATGTCGCCGGAGAAGATCGCCATCGCGGTGGCGGTGACGATCGCCGCGATGGCGGGGATCGGCGCCATGAAGAACGTCACGGGCACCAGCAGCGCGGTGGCCATCGTGGCGGTCAGGCCCGGCACCGCGCCGACGAAGAGGCCGAACAACGAGGCGGCGAACATCACCCACAGGTTGTACGGCGCGAACACCATCCCGAACGCGGTTTCGAGGGCTTCCACGGGTCGTCAGCGTGGCGAGTGGAAAGGTGCGCGCGTCAGAACGCGTGCGACTGCAGGAAGCCCCAGGGCAGCGGCACGCGCAGCAGCTTGTAGAACGCGTACCAGATGATCGCGGTGGCGATGACCGCGATGACGAGCGCCGGCACCACGCGCACCTCCAGTACGACGAAGCACGCCGCCAGCAGCACGATGCTGGTCGCGAAGAAGCCGAGCGAGCCGACGGCGACGACGTAGAACGCCGGCGCCGCGGCCACCATCACGAAGGCGGCGACGTGACGCGGCGAGCGCCACCAATCCGGCGCCTCGAACCACGCCTCGCCGCTGCGGTGACGCAGGCCCTGCACGACGAGGATCAGCGAGGCCACGATCAGCGCGCCCGCGATGACGCCGGGAAACACGGCGGGCCCCACGCGCTGCGCATGCGCGACCGGGAACGACTGCACGTGCCACAGCACGGCGACGCCGAGCACGGCGAACACCGCGCCCAGCACCGCGTCGTTGATCTTCATCGAGCGTCGCCTACTTGGCGAGGCCCAGCGTCTTCATCACCTTGCCCATGTCGGCGTCGGCCTTGGCCATGAAGGCCGCATAGTCGCCTTCCGCCGCCCATGCGGCACCGAAGCCGCGCTGCGTGAGGAAGTCCTTGTACTCCTTGCTCTCCCAGGCCTTCTTCAGCGCCGCGACGAGCTTCGCCTCGATGTCCTTCGGCAGGCCCTTGGGCGCCGCGAAGCCGCGCCACGCCGCTGTCGTCCAGTCGCTCCCCGTCGCCTGCTTGATCGTCGGCAGGTTGGGATACAGCGCGGGCGACTTGTCGGCGAACACGGCCAGCGAGCGCACCTTGCCCGCATCGATCAGCGAGCGCGCTTCCGGCAGCGAGCACGGCACGAACTCGACGCCGCCGGCAACGAGATCCTGCAGCCCCGGCGCGGCACCGTTCGACGGCACCCACGGCACCGCGTTCGGGTCGATCTTCAGGTCCGCGAGCAGGCCGGCAATTGCGAGTTGCCAGATGCCGCCCTGCCCCGTGCCCGACGCCTTGAACTTGCCGGGATGGGCCTTGATGGCGGCGATCGCGTCGTTCACCGTCTTGTACGGCGAATCGGCGCGCACCTGGAAGCCGGCCGGGTCCGCGTTGACGAGCGCCAGCGGCTGGTAGGACGCCGGCGTCAGGTCGGTGAGGCCTTGCCAGTGCATCATCGCGATCTCGACCGTGATGAGGCCGATCGTGTAGCCGTCCGGCGCGGCCTGCGCGATGGCGCTGTGGCCGACGACGCCGTTGCCGCCCGTGCGGTTGACGACGGTCACCGGCTGACCCAGTTCCTTCTCCAGCATGCTGCCGAAGAAGCGCGCGACGGCGTCGGTGCCACCGCCCGCGCCCCAGGGCACGATCAGCGTGAGCGGACGGTCCGGGTAAGCGGCGCCGGCAACCGTGGCGACGCAAGCGAACAGGAGCGCGGCAAGCGCGCGGGCGATGCGGTGCATGGTGTCCCCTCCAGGTGCGGCGCGGACGCGCCGTTCTCACGCGGCGCCGGCGGCCATTCGGGCTCTGTCGGCGGGCGCGCTTCGTAACAGACGGTAACAGGCTGCCCGCTCGCCGGTCAAGTGGTCAGGCCGGTTGGCCCATGCACCCTGCGTCAGCCCTCGTTGCGCCCGGCGCCGGCAAAGCAGCTGTTGCCGTTTTCCGGGCAGATCACGACATAGGTCATCCGCTTGCCGCAACCGGCGACGCCCACCGTGTACTCGTCGCGCACGGTGCCCTGGAAGCGGTAGGAGAACTGCACGACCGGCTGGATGCTTTCGCGCGAGATCAACTGGCCTTTCGCGGTGGGACAGTTCATCTCGAACTGGCCGCGCCGCTCGGCCATGCTGATGGCTTCGGGCTGCATCTGGTCGATGGGCGGCGGGCCGGATGCACAACCGCCGGCGAGCAGTGATGCGAGGAGCAACAGGTTACGTCGTGTATGCATGGCGCTCGTCCTTGTGGTGTGGGAAGCGGCGCCATGGTGCGGGAGGGTTCGGGGCGCGTCTTTGCAAATTAAGACTCGGGCGGCACCGCTACTCGGGCAGGTGCGCTTCCTTGACCGCCTCCTCCATGGCCGCCCTCATCTTCGGGATCAGCGTCTGCATCTGGGCCTGGGCGAGCTGCATCGACTTCTGCATGACCACGGGCATCTTGGTGATGACCGCCTGGCCCGCCGGGCTGCCGTAGAACGCAAGCATGCCGTCGATTTCGGCCTGGTCGAAGGTGTCGCGATAGATCTGGACGTACTTGGGCTTCATCGCGTCCCAGGTCATCTCATGCCGCATGACGGCCATGAGCTTCCCCGGCATCGCGTCGAGGACTCGCCGCTGCTCCGCGTTGAGGTCCTTGCCCTGGACGAACTGCGACATCGCCTGGCGCATCGTCTGTTCCATGCCCGCGCGCAGCGCGTCGATGGTGGCTTCCGTGTTCGTGAGGACGAGAAGCTTCTCGATGGACGCCCGGCTCGCAGGCTCGGCCTGCGCACCGAACGACACGAGAAGTACCGCCAGAATCAGTGCGCGCATGGGATGTCTCCTGTTGGTCCCGCGAGTTTCGCGGCAAAGCGGCGGCGATGGCAACGGCGGGGCCCTTCCGGTGGCGCACGTTACCTTCGCGAAAACAAAAAGGGCCAGATCTTTCGATCTAGCCCTTTGATTTGACTGGCGCGCCCGGCAGGATTCGAACCCACGACCCCCTGGTTCGTAGCCAGGTACTCTATCCAACTGAGCTACGGGCGCCCAAGCGTTCGATTATACCGTGGATTGCCATCCACGGCCAAGCCGCGCCCGGCTCAACCGCGCCCGCGACGCTGCCTCGAGATCCCCAGCGCCGCCAGTACCAGCGCGATCATCCCCAGGCCCCAGGGCGTCGACGCGGGGACCGGCGTGGCCGTCGTCACGACGGGCACCACGGCGCCGAACGTGAACGTGACAGAGCCGTCTCCGCCGTTGACCGCGGCCGTCGTCGACGGCGACGTGCCACCGCTGTAGGAACCGCCGCCACCGCCCGGCTCGTTGCCGCAAGGCTCGTAATCGGCGCCCCCGCCGCCCGAGAAGCCGCCGCCTCCGCCGCCGCCCATGTTGTCGGATCCGCCGCCGCCGCCGCCGCCAAAGCCGCCGTCTCCGCCTTCGTCGTAACCATCGTTCCAGCGGATGCCGCCGAGCCCGCCGTTGCGAGGTGAGCGACCGCCTTCGGCGCCACTGTCACCGGCGGTGTAGTCGTAATTGGTCGGGTTGTTGCCTCCCGTGCCGTCCGTCAGCCAGCCCGTGCCGCCGCCTGCCCAGTAGCTATCACCGTTTTCGTAGTTGTTGGTGCCGCCGTTCCCGCCCGTGCCGCCGTTGGCGAGCGAACCGGACCGGTTGCCACTGGTCGACGCAGAACCACCCTGGTCGGCCGCCGTCGCGGACGTGCATCGCGCGCCCGACCCGCCTCCGCCCGCGGCCAGCATGGGCAACGCTGCGGTCGCATTGGTGTAGACGAACGAACCGCCGCCCCCGCCGGGTCCGGCATTGTCGATGGAGTCGTTGCCACCGATCACAACCTTGGTATCGCCGCCGCGCTGGCCGACCAGCACGTAGACCGTCTGCCCGGCCGTCAACGTGAACTGCCCGCTGGCGCGGGCGCCCAGGCCGCCGGGGAAGCCGGGGGCATAGACTTGCGTCCCACCTTGAGCGCCGTTGGCGACGATCGAATACGTGCCAGTTGCGGGAACTGTCCAGGCCTGGATGCCGCCGCTCACGGTAACCGCGCCCGCGAGCGTCGTCGACGCATAGGCCGTCGTGCAATCGGCTTGGGCGGGACCTGTACGACCCGCGCCTCCGCACGTCGAGAACGTATACGTCTGTGCCCACGCGGCGCTGGACGCCAGCGCGAGCAGCGCGGCGGCAACGCCGGTTCTTGCCAATCCGTGGGCGGACAATCCTCGTTGCATGCTGCATCTCCCTGTCGTGATGCGCCGCGATCGGCGGCGAGCGCGTGAAGCCTACACGCGCGCGGAGCGGCCGGTCCAGTCGCGCACGTGATCGCGGCGGCGCGCGCGTTGCAGCGATCCAACAATGATCAGCGCAAGTTGCCGGTGTGTCCCAATGAGTAGCGCCCCGGTTGCGGCCACACCGTGAGGCCGTGCGGTTCCGCGCCGACCTTGATCTTGTCGACGGCGCCGCTCGTGGTGTCGATGCGATAGATCACGTCGTCGAAGCGGCCCGACAGCCACAGGTAGCGGCCATCGACGCTGACGTTGCCCATGTCGGGACTGCCACCGCCGGGAATCGGCCAGGTCTTCAGCACCTTGTCGGTGGCGAAGTCGATCACCGACACGCTGCCGGGGCCGCCGGGCTTGCCGTGGATCGCATGCGAGCCGCGATTCGCGACGTACAGCAGCTTGCCGTCGCGGCTCGGGTAGAGGCCGTGCGGCGCGACGCCGGTCATGATCGGCGCCGACTCCGTGAACGTGGCCGCGTCGACGACGTGCACCGCGTCCACCGCCATGTCGGCGACGTAGAACTTGCTGCCGTCCGGGCTCATCCGGATGTCCTGCGGCATGCCCTTCTTCGCCGTGCACACCTCGGTCTCGGGGAAAGGCTTGGCTTCGCCATGCACTTCCTTGAACCTTGTCTGCGGCACCTTGAGCTTGAGGAACTTCACCACCTTGCGCTCGACGAGGTCGATC
This sequence comes from Casimicrobiaceae bacterium, assembly GCA_044225845.1. Classification (GTDB taxonomy): domain Bacteria; phylum Pseudomonadota; class Gammaproteobacteria; order Burkholderiales; family Casimicrobiaceae; genus VBCG01. The sequence goes on along the minus strand of JBGAIC010000018.1, from coordinate 16,510 downwards.
TTGACGATGCCGCCGCTGAACTCGCACGTGAACGCGGCATGGCGGCCATCGGGCGTGAAATCGGCGTGGTTGATGCCGCCGCACTCCGGCGCCTCGATGCTGTACTGCAGCTTCATCGTGCGCGGGTCGCGGAAGTCGAGGCGCTTCTTCGCTTCGGCGACGACGATCGCCGACTTGCCGTCCGGGCTGAAATACATGTTGTAGGGATCGTCGACCGGGATCTCGGAACCGGGCTTGCCGGTGCGCGGGTCGATCGGCGTCAGGCTGCCGTCGCTGCGGCCTTCCGCGTTGTTCGTGACCCACAGCGTGGCGAGATCCCACGCGGGGACGATGTGCTGCGGCGAGCGCCCGACCTTGAAGCGGTCGACGACCTTGAGCGTCGCGGGGTCGATGACGTAGACGTCGTTCGAGCGCAGGTTGGGCACGTAGACGCGCGACAGGTGGCCGGACGTGACCGGCGCGAGGCGGTTCGGGCCGATGTCGCCGTAGACGTTCTTCGGATCGCTGAGCGGCGGCATGCCGGCGGGGGCTGGCGCGGGTTGCGCGTGTGCGGCGCCGATGGCTTGCAGGCCACCGTGCGCGGCGCCCACGAGCGTTGCCACCGCGGCGGCGAGCGCCAGGCCGAATAGCGGCGCGCGGCCCGGCTTGGGATTCTTCATCGTGTTCCTCGTTGCGTGCATGGTGAAACGGCAAGCGGATGCGACCGCCATGCGTTTCGCGTCCATCGTCATTTTGGCGTGCGCGCTGCCGCGCGCGCGCGTCAGCGCGTCAGCTTCGGAGGTTTTGCTGGATCTGCCACAGCAAATCCATCAGGTGCTCGACGTCCGCGGCCGCAATGCCCTTCAGCGCCTTGCGGTTGTTGGCCGTCGCGAACGGGATCAGCTCGAACGCGAGCTTGCGGCCCGCCTCGGTGAGGTACACGTGGATGTGGCGGCGATCGTCCTCGCCGCGCCGGCGGCGCACATAGCCGTTGCGCTCCAGGATCGCGATGGCGGGCACGGCCGTGGCCGAGCGGACACCGACGCGCGCGGCAAGGTCCTTCTGGTTGATGCCGTCCTCGTTCCACAGCACGCGGATGAACGACCATTGCGCCGACGTGACGTTGTGCGCACGGATCTTGTCGTGCAGGGCGCCCTTGAACGCGAGGTAGGTCTGGCGGACCTCGGCGCCGATCGCGGGCACCTCGCCCTTGCGCCGCGGCGGCGCCTGGTCCGGCCGCGGCTGGCCGATCCGCGGCATCGCCATCCGCGGCAGCGCCTTTGCTCGTTTTGTCGTCGTCATGCGCCGGTGCTTGCGTATCGCCGGGCCGGACATTACCATTCGCGGACAAATAAGTAGATATCTAACTATTGCGGGTTCCCGGCCGTCCGGGGCACCCGCCTCCATGCCCCAGGAGGATCGATGAAGCTCTTTCGACTCGCCGTCGTCGCGGCGTTCGCGCTGGCGCTGCAGCCGGCCGCGCACGCGCAGCAGGACTTCCCGAACAAGGCTGTCCGGATCATCGTGCCTTTCCCGCCCGGTGCGCTCACCGACGCGATGGCGCGCCTCCTGGCCGCGCGGCTCGGCGAGATGTGGAAGCAGCCGGTCGTGGTGGAAAACAAGCCGGGTGCCAGCGGCACGATCGGCACCGAGCTCGTCTACCGCGCGGCGCCGGACGGCTACACGCTCCTGTTCACGCCGAAGGAGCCGCTGGTGCTGGCCAAGCTGCAGCTGCCCGACATGAGCTTCGACCCCGCGAACATGACGCCGGTATCGATCGTCACGCGCAGCACGGTGATGATGCTCGCCAGCCCCAACGCACCCGTGAAGACGCTTCCCGCGCTGATCGCCTACGCGAAGGAGCACCCGGGCACGCTCAACTTCGCGTCCACCGGCGCGGGGAGCAACTCGCAACTGTCGAACGACCTCTTCGCCTACCTCACGAAGACGAAGGTGACGAACGTGCCCTACCAGGGCATCGCACCCGCGGCCACGGCGCTGATGGGCGGCCAGGTCGACGTCCTGTTCGACGCGATGGGCAACGCCCTCGCCAACGTGAAGGCCGGCAAGCTGATCGCGCTGGGCGTCGCGGCCGACACGCGCAATGCCGCGCTGCCCGACGTGCCGACGGTGGCCGAGTACGTCCCGGGCTTCAACTCGAGCCTGTGGACCGCGGTCGCCGGCCCGCCGAAGATGCCGGCGGCCCTCGCGGACAAGATCGCGGCCGATATCGCGGTGGCGATCAAGAGCCCGGAATTCGTCGCGCGCATCCAGGCCACCAGCGGCCTCGACGCCGTGGGGAGCACGCCGGAGGAGATGCAGAAGGTGATGACCGCCGAGCGCGCGCAGTGGGAGCGCGTGATCAGGATGACGGGATCGAAAGCCGATTGATCGTCCATGAGCGGTGACGTGAAGACTCCGGAGATCGTCGACTGCGACGTGCTGTGCATCGGCGGCGGCTTTGGCGGCGCCTGGGCCGCGTTGCGCGCCGCGGAACTTGGCGCGCGTGTCGTGCTCGTCGAGAAGGCCTACGTGAGCCGCAGCGGCGCGTCGACGATGTCGGGCGGCATCACCACCTGTCCGCGCCCGGGCGACGACCTCGGCCCGTGGATCGAGGAGTTCGTCACGCGCGGCGACTACATGTGCAACCAGTTCTGGACGCGCCGGCTGCTGGAAGGCCAGCGCGACCGCGTCCAGCAGCTGGAAGCCTGGGGCGTGCCGATCTCGCGCGACGCATCCGGCTCCATCCGGCGCTTCGCGAGCCGCGGCATGGTCAACGTGCGCTGCATGCAATACGTGCCGCAGAAGGCGATGGAGGCGCTGCGGCGCGCGGCGCTGGAAGCCGGCGTGCGCATCGTCGACCGCTTCACCGTCACGGAGCTGATGACCACGGACGGCGCCTATCCGACGCAGGGCGCGGTGGCCGGCGCGTTCGGCTTCGACACGCGCACCGGCGCGCCGGTGGCGTTCCGCGCCAAGCGCACGATCGTCGCCACCGGCCAGATCAGCATGAAGGGCATCCACCACGTCGACAACGACACCGGGGACGGCGTGGCGATGGCCTGGCGCGCGGGCGCGCGGCTCGCGGACCTGGAGTTCTCGTTCGGCGGCACGTTCGTCACCGTGATGAAGCGCTACAACCTCGGCAGCTACAACGTCGCGGTGGCGCACGGCGCGCGGCTCATCAACCGCCACGGCGAGCGCTTCATGGCGAAGTACGATCCCGTGCGCTTCGAGCGCAGCGAGCTGTCGCGCGTCGTCGCCGCGTTCGTCAAGGAACTGCGCGACGGCAACGGACCCGTGTTCCTCGACCTGCGGCAGTGCGACGCCTCGTACTGGAGCGACCTCGAGGCCTTGAAGGACACGAGCGGCAGCACGATCCTGCTGTCCGGCAAGGTGCCGGACCCGCGCGTGCATCCATTGCCCATCGAGGCGACGTGGAATTTCTGGAGCGGCGGCCGCGGCGGCATCGACGTCGACCTCGACTGCCATGCGAGCGTCCCCGGCCTCTATGGTGCCGGCGCCACCGCCAAGAACCCGGCCACCGGCACGCATGCGAGTGCCGGCGCGCCCACGTCGTGGGCGATGAACTCCGGTTACTTCGCGGGCGAATCCGCGGCGCGCGAGGCGCTCGCGAGCGAAATGCCGGCGCTGCCCGCCACGCTGCTGGCGGAGCTCGCGGAACGCGCCGCACGACCGCTGACGCGCACCCGCGTGCCGGGCGCGCTGACGCCGGACGAGCTGCACGACGAGCTCGCCGCGATCGGCGGCCCGATCTCGGAGGCGATGGTGCTGAACGGCCCGCGCCTCGAGAAGCTGCTCGCGCATGCGGACGCGCTGTACGCCGCCTGCGATGCGACCACGGCCACGGACGTGCACGCGCTGGTCAAGGTGCACGAGGCGCGCAACATCGCCGAGAACGCACGGCTCATCTTCGCCGCCGCGCTGGACCGCACGGAAAGCCGCGAGCAGTTCTACCGCGAGGACTATCCGGACACTGACGACGCGCACTGGTTCTGCCTGCACACGGTCACGCGCGAAGCCGGCGGCCGGCACTTCGAGCGGCGCGCGATTCCGCTCGCCACATATCCGTTGGCGCAACGCCCGTCGAAGCCGCTGCGTCCGAGCCCGATGGCCGCGATCTTCGCCGGCGAATACGACCCTGCCCTCTATGAATGACGTCTCCGCCGTCCCGGTGACGCTCGACGCGGCGCGCTGCGAGGACTGCGGCCACTGCCTCGATGCCTGTCCCACCGGCGTGTTCGTCCGCGACGAAGCCAGCCAGCGCATCGTCGCGCGCTACGCGGCCGACTGCCACGTCTGCTTCCTGTGCGTGCCCGATTGCCCGCCGCGCGCGATCACCGTGTCCTGGGACGCACCCAACCCGCGGCAACGCAGCGTCTACGACCATCTGGGCCTCGACCTCGGCGAGTTCGGCGCGGCCGCCAACGACATCTCAGGAGAAGCGATCGATGACGGCCAGTGACGACGTCGTCGGCCTTCGCGTCAAGGTGCCGAGCGCGGAGCTCTTCGTGCGCGTGCGTGGCAACGGGCGCCCGGTGCTGCTGCTGCACGGCGGCGGCCCGGGTACCAGCGGCGACGGCTGGGTCGCCTGCATGGCCGCATGCGCGCCCGGTGTGCAGTTGATCGCGCCGGACTTTCCGGGTTTCGGCGACAGTGGCCCGCTCGCACGCGGCGAGTACGGCAATCCCGCCTTCGTCGCGGCGACGCTCGAGCTGATGGACGCGCTGTGCCTGGAGCACGTCACGCTCGCAGGCCATTCGATGGGCTCGTCGGTGGCGGCAGCGCTGGCGGCGCGCAATCCGCAGCGCATCGAGCGCCTGCTGCTCGTAGCTCCCGGTGGCCCCTTCTTCGGCTTCAACGACTATGCGTCGCCGGGCATGGAGCAGATCACGCGTACGACGCGCGAACCGACGCTCGCCAACGTCACGCGGCTCGTCGAGCTGATGTCGGCGCAGGATGCCGCGGGCCTCGCGCATCAGGTCGAGACGCGGATGGAGCGGCTGCGCAATCCAACCATCATCGAGGTGCAGCGTGCGCTGCTGGGCGGACGCGTGACGCCGGATGCCGCCGCTACGGCGCGGCGCGCGGAACTCGCGGCGCGCATCCGCACGTTCGAACGGCCGGTGGAGCTCGTCTGGGGCGCGCGCGAAGCGTTCAATCCGATGGAACTGGCCGAGCGGATCCGCAGCGCGCTGCCGGCGGGATCCGCGTATCACCTGGTCGCGGGCGCGGGTCACAACGTGCAGTACGACCAGCCGCAGGCAGTCGCGCGCCTGCTCGCCTGACCGCGTGCGCCATGCGGCGACCGCGCCTCAGTCGCGCGCAGCCGTACTCGCTTCGTGCGCTTCGATGTGCGGATCCTGCATCGGGCCCGCGCGCGGAGCCGCCGATCCCGCGGCCACGGGTTCGGGCGCGGGCTCGTCCACCGGCGGCGTGCCGGGCGGGGCCGAATGCTTGTGCCGGCCGCGCCACAGCGACCCGGCCTTGTACAACCACGCGCCGCCGAGCCAGAGCAGGATCAGCGCGAGCGGCCAGCCCACGGTAGCCGGCCACAGGAACTCGACCACGGCGACGCCGATGCCCGCGAGGCCCATGTAACCCAGCAGCTTGGCCTCGCCGCCGCCGAGTTCGCGCCGATTGGTCAGCGCGGCGCCGAGCACGCTGCCGACGCTGGCCGCACCGGCGGCGGCGCGTCCCGCACTGCCGGAGTACGCCCGCCGCGGACCGTCCGGCACGCTCTCCGATTCCACCTGCCGCACGCGGTTGCGGCGCGTCAGCACCATTTCCGTCGCGTTGGCGAGATCGTGCTCGTATTGCTGGGCCATCCGTCTCGCGAAACGCGCGTCCTCGACGGCGACGTCCAGCTCGTAGTTGCCCATCCAGCTCGCCAGGTTGAGGTTGGTGGAGCCGATGCGCGACCACAGGTCGTCCGCCACCGCGGTCTTGGCGTGCAGCATCGTGCCGTTCCATTCGAACACGCGCACGCCCGCCTCGATCAGCCCGCGATAGCCGGCACGCGACAGCGGCCGCAGCGCGGGGATGTCGCTGGCGCCCGGCACCAGCAGGCGCACATCGACGCCGTCGTGCGCGGCCGCGGCCAGCGCGTGCACGTAGGCGGACGTGCCGACGAAATAGGCGTCGGTCAGATACAGGTAGCGCCGCGCCATCGATGCGATGACGAGATCCAGCCGGTAAGTGCCCGTGTGGTCGGGCACGCCGGCGATCACGCGCAGCTGCGTGTCGCCCGGCGCATCCGTGGCGCGGACCGGCGGCGGCGGATGCGTGCCCCAGTCGCAGGCGTGCCAGACGTCGTCGAACGCGTGCGCGACGTCGGCCACCGCGGGACCGTGCAGCGCGACGCCCGTATCGCGCCACGGCTGCCGGTTGCGGCCGGGGTCGCCGTTCCACTTGTCGCTGACGCACAGTCCGCTGACGAACGCGACGCGGTCGTCGATCGCGATCGTCTTGCGATGGTTGCGCGTGATCCAGCCCAGCGGGCTCGAGAGGTGCGGCGGATTGAACACGCCGACGTGCACGCCGGCGGCGCGCAGCCGCGCGAACAGCGCGCCGGCCTTCAGCGAGCCCATCCAGTCGAACACGCACCACACGGCGACGCCGGCGTGCGACCGCTCGACCAGCGCGTCGACGAACGCGTTGCCCACCGGGTCGTCGTCGATGATGTAGGTCTCGAAGCGGATGCTGTGCTGCGCCGCGCGGATCGCGGCGAGCCAGGCCGGAAAGTTCTCGCGCGCGTCCAGCAGCAATTCGACGCCGTTGCCGTGCGTGGCCTCCGCGCCGGCGGCGCGCGAGAACGCGCGGTCGGCAAGCTGCGCGCGGCTGCGCGAGCGGGACATGGGAGGCAGACGTGGACGCATTCGACGGGACGGCAGCGATGACGGCGCAGTCTAGCGCAGCGGACCGGCTGTCGCTGTCGGCCGTCCGATGACAACCCGCACCTTGTGCCGGCTCGACGGACCCCGATTCCCGTACTAGATTGTCGGTCCCAACCGATCCGGAGAACGACGATGGCTGCCGACAAGACTGCAAACGTGCACTGGGAAGGACGTGGCAAGGCCGGCGTGGGCCGCATTTCCACGGAAACCGGCGCGCTGAAGGACTACCCCTACGGCTTCGCCAGCCGCTTCGAGGACGACAAGCGCGGCACCAATCCGGAGGAGATCCTCGCCGCCGCGCATGCCGCCTGCTTCACGATGGCCTTCTCGTTCGCGTGCGACCGCGCGGGCTTCGCGACGGCCAGCGTCGACACGAAGGCGGCCGTCCGGCTGGTGATGAAGGACGGCGGCTTCGCGATCGACCGCATCCAGCTCTCGCTCACCGCGTCCGTCCCCGGCATCGACGACGCGCAGTTCCAGGCCCTCGCCGCGGCCGCGAAGAAGGACTGCCCGCTGTCCAAGGCACTGGCCGCGGTGCCGGAAATCACGATGACCGCGACGCTCGTCAAGGCGTAAGCGAACGTGTCCATCCGCAGGCTCGACGGAGCGTTGGTCGCGTGGCGCCGGATTCGCCTGTGGCGGTGCACCGCACTGCTGGCGTGTGGACTGGCGGCGGGCCACCCGGCCGCCGCGGTCCACGCCGCCGATGCCGCGAGCGCCACGGACGCGGAGGCGGCGCCGATCCACAGCGCGCCGGTCAACGTCGACGGCCGCACGCTGCTGCAGTTGCGCGGCGTGACCGCGCTATCCGCTGAAGAACGGGCCGACGAGGTTGCGGAGCGCATCCGCAACGTGGCCGCGGACCCGACGATCAGTGCGTCGTCCGTGCACATCGTCGACGCGGGCGATCGCGTCGACGTCGTGGCGGGCACGGTGCGCCTGTTGTCGGTGCTGGACGCGGACGCCAGGGCCGAGGGCCTCGCCAACCGCACGGTGCTGGCGGAAACCTACCGCGACGCCATCGCGCGCACGCTCGACCGCTATCGCGCCGAGCGCCAGTCGACGTTCCTGGTGGGCCAGGCGATCGCCGCGGTCATCGCGCTGTTCGTGCTGGCTGCGGCGCTGTTCGGCCTGCGCTGGGCACGCAAGCTCGCGCAGGCAGGCGTGCGCCGACGGCTGGAGGCCGGGGGCAGCACGGAAGCATCGCGCACGCTGTCGATCTTCGCGGATTCGCAGATGCAGGGCGCGGTGCTGCGGCTGGTCCGCGGCGTTGCCTGGCTGCTGGCGCTGATCGTCGTCTTCGTCGCGCTCGAGTACGTGCTGTCGCTGTTCCCGTGGACCCGCGGCCTTGCGCGCTGGGGCGCGCTGCTGGTGCTGGATCCGCTGCGCATCATGGGCCGGGGCATCGTCGCGGCGCTGCCGGGGCTCGCGTTCATCGCGATCCTGGCGCTCGTCGTGCATTACGCGCTGCACGTCCTGCGCCTGCTGTTCGGCGCACTCTCGCAACGGCGCATCCGCGTCGACGGCTTCGATGCCGACTGGGCATGGCCCACGTACCGGCTGGTGCGCATCGCGACCATCGCTTTCGCCGTGATCATCGCCTACCCGTACATCCCGGGCTCGTCGTCCGACGCGTTCAAGGGTGTCTCGATCTTCTTCGGCCTGTTGATGTCGCTTGGCGCCGCCTCCGCCGTCTCCAACAGCCTGGCCGGCTACATGCTGATCTACCGCAGGACGTTCCGCACCGGCGATCGCATCCGCGTCGGCGAGGTGGTCGGCGACGTACTCGAGATGCGCCAGCAGGTCACGCTGGTGAAGACGCTCAAGAACGAGATCGTCACGATCCCCAGCGCGTCGATGCTGACCAGCGAAGTCACCAACTACAGCGTGCTGGCGAGCACGTCCGGGCTGATCCTGCACACGGACGTCGGCGTGGGCTACGACACGCCATGGCGCCAGGCGCGCGCCATGCTGCTGCTGGCCGCGGCACGCACGGAAGGCGTCGAGCGCGATCCCCCGCCCTTCGTGCTGCAGAAACCCTTCGGCGACTTCGCCTACGTCCTGCAGCTCAACGTCTACACGCGCAACGCGCAGAAGTCCGAGCAGGTCTACACGGACCTGCGCAACGCGGTGCTCGATGTGTTCAACGAATTCGGCGTCGTCATGGTCACGCCCAATTACCAGGACGACTCGCCCGAACCCAAGCTGGTAAAGGCCGGCCAGTGGTACAAGGCGCCGGCCACGCCGCCCCAGGAGAGCAGCCCATGACCCCGGATCCCGCGCATGCGGAACGCTTCGAGACCAAGGCGGACACGCCGTCGCACTTCGCGTGGATCCGCACGCGCCTCGCCGTCGAGCGCACGCTGATGGCGTGGATCCGCACGTCCACCGCGCTGATCGGCTTCGGCTTCACGATCGTCCAGTTCTTCCAGCGCCTGGAAGGCATGAACGACGTCGCGCGCGCCGCCAGGCCGGAAGCGCCCCGCTACCTGGGACTGGCGCTGATCGGCGCCGGCATCGCGGGACTGCTGATCTCGATCTGGCAGTACCGCAGGCTCAACCGTTACCTGCTGGATGCGTTCCCGTCGATCGCGGGCCTCCCGGACGTTGCGAAGCACACGCCGCTGCTGGCCATCGCGATTGCTCTGGTGCTGATCGGGCTGTTCGCGTTCGGCGCCGTGTACCTGCGCTTCGTCTAGCGGACCAGCAAGGCCTTCAGGCCGCCGCGGCGTCCGGCGTGCGCACGATGCAGCGGAACCCCAGGTGGCAGGTGGACGTGTCCACCGTCTGCGGCATCCGCGCGGCGGGCCGGTAGCGGCGGCAGTAGTTCTCCGCGCACAGGTAGGAGCCGCCTTTCATCACGCGGCGCGGGATCTTGATCTCCGGCGTGCGCGCATCGAGGCTCGCTTCCAGGTCGCAGCCGCGCGGGTTCTCCAGCGTGCAGCAGGCCTTCTTGATCTTGCCGTGGTCCTGGTAGAAGTCGGTGGTCCATTCCCAGACGTTGCCGATCATGTCGAAGAGCCCGTAGCCGTTGGCGGGGAACGAGCCGACGGGTGCCGTCCACTCGTAGCCGTCCTGCTCCGTGTTCTGCCACGGGAATTCGCCCTGCCAGAAATTGGCCATCGGCTTGCCGCCGGGCATCAGTTCGTCACCCCACGCGTACTCGGTGTCGACGAGCCCGCCGCGCGCCGCGTATTCCCATTCCGCTTCCGTCGGCAGCGACTTGCCGGCCCACGCCGCATACGCCTCCGCGTCTTCGAAAGCCACATGCACCACCGGGTGATTCCACAGCCCCTGCAACGAGCCCTGCGGCCCGCGCGGGTGGCGCCAGTCGGCCCCGGCCACGTAGGCCCACCAGTTGTAGTGGTTGCGCAGGTCCACGCGACCCTGCGGCCGCGCGAACATCACCGAGGACGGGACGAGCATCTCCGGCTTGGCGCCCGGGTACAGCGAAGGGTCGGCCGGGCGCTCGGCGAGCGTCACGTAACCGGTGGCGTCGACGAACTTGCGGAAGTCCGCGTTCGTCACCGCGTGGCGATCGATCAGGAAGCCGTCGACGCGCACGTTGTGCGCGGGCGCTTCCTCCGCGTAGTGGCTGTCGGACCCCATACGGAACGTGCCGCCGGGGACACTGACCATGCCCTCGGGCACGCGGTGCAGCGCATCGAGGCCGTGCGCGCTCGCAGTCCGCGCGGAGTTCGCTGCCGGCGAGGGCGACCCGGAGTTGTGCATGCGTCAATCCTACTCGAACGCGAAGATCCGGGCCCAGTCGGTCTTCATGTCGACGACGGTCCAGCCGTGCGCGCGGGCCCAGTCGAGCGCCTTGTCCAGCTTGCCGACGGCGGACGTGCGATCGTAGGCATATTCGCGGACCGCATCGGTGTGGTGGACGAGCCCCATGAAGCGCAGTCCCTCGCCGCCGGCCGTGTACTGCAGCATCTGCAGGTCACCGTCCGAATTGCCGAACGCGAAGATCGGCCGCTGCCCGATCGCGCGGTAGATGCCCACCGGCTTGCCGGGACCGTCGTCGACGAAATCCACCTTGGGCGTCCGCCAGAGCTCCGGCTTGCCGTCGACCATCCGGAACTCGACTTCCAGCATCGAGCCCACCACCTGCGACGGCGGAATGCCGTAGGCCTTCTCCGTCCACGGCCGCATGAACTCCACGCCGCCGCCCGATACGATGAACGTGCGGAAGCCGTTGTCGCGCAGCCAGGCGAGAAGCTCCTGCATCGGCAGGTAAACGAGCTTGGTGTACGGCTGCTTGAAACGCGGGTCGCGCGCCGTCTCCAGCCAGGCTTCGATCTCGCGGCGGTATTGCTCCACCGTCATGCCGGTGTTGGCCGCCGCCAGCAACTTCAGCAACGGCTCCTCGCCGTGCGCCAGCAGCGCCTTCATGTCATGCGCGGCCAGCGCCTTGAACGTCGGGTCATCCTTCCACTCCGGGTGCTTGGGCGCTTCCTTCATCACGCGGTCGATCATGTACAGCGCCTGCGTGTACACCGGGTACTCGACCCACAGCGTGCCGTCGTTGTCGAACACGGCGATCCGCCGTTCGGGCGGCACGAAGTCAGGCGACGCTGGCGTGGTCGTGGCGGCGACGAACTTCAGGATCGCCTGCTTCGCAGGACCGTCGTTCCACGACGGCAGCGGCTGGGCGAGCGCGCAGGCGGCGAACAGCAACGCGCCGGCAAGCGCGAGGGCCCTCGGGGCACTGCGGCGGAAAGGATTCATCGCGTACTCCCGTGCCACGCCTACTTGAGCGGTCCCGAGCCGGTAGTCATGTTGTAGATCGCGAGGCAGCCCAGGCCCAGCAGCAGGATGGCGACGATCAGCGTCATCGACGGCGGGTAACTGCTTTCGGCGTGGATGAGGCCGTCGCGCTTCATCGCGTCGCGCTCGCGCCGCAGACCGAACATGAACGCGACGTGGTAAAGGATGCCGACGATCAGCATGCCGATGCCCAGCACGACCAGCAGCTCGCCGAAATTCCGCGTCGAGCCGCTGCTCGACGTCAGGACATTGGCCTCGTGCAACTTCTGGAACACCTGGAAGATCGTGAAGCCGAAACTGATCAGCGACAGCGACGTGCGGATCACGGACATCAGCGTGCGGTCCGCGCTCATCCGCGTCCGCTGGAAGGACATGCCGGTGCGGCGACGGGACAGCTCGACGGAGATGGAATCCGCGTCCGACGCACTCGTGACGTGGGGCAGCGGCGCCGCCGTGGGGTTGTGGGACTCGCTCATGATCGAATGGGAGTGTGGTGAATCAGGGACGGTCGCCACCCGACTGCGCGCCGGCACGCTCGCGCTCGCGGGCGCGCTGCAACTCACGCGTGCTGTCGACTTCGCGGTCCAGGAAGTAGCTCAAGAACGTGCGGATCACCGCGATGGCGGCGAGCCGCGCGACGTCTTCCCACGTCGCGGAGAACGACGTGCCGACGATGTCGGCGCCGAGCTGGAACGTGAGCGCGGCGACCAGCCAGCGCGCGAAGGTCATCCAGACGTCGCGCCGCTCCATGCCCGTGATGCCGCCGCGCACCAGCAGGGGAAGCCCGCGCAGCAATGCCTCGATCGCGCCCACCGCCACGCAGCCGATGGCGATGGCCTCGACGGACAGCGCGACCCAATGGGCAAAGACGTGCAACAGTTCTTCCATGGGGGTTCCGTCAGCCGGCCGTGACCCTGGCCGCAATGCGCCGGGCCTGCCATTTCTGGTAGATGGCCGTCAGCACGAACGCCACGATAACGTACAGCAGGACGACGGCAACCTCTTCGCCGTGCTGGGCCAGCGGAAACGCGCTCGCGACCGCAATGGCGACGGCCGGGTGGCGGGATGCCGTGGAGGTGGCGAGCACTTCGCGGTCGTCGTCATGCGGCCCGCCCAGCAGGTGCCCGATGACGAGGCCCAGCACCGCCATCAGCACCATCATCAGGACGATGCCGTCGTGTACATAGGACGCGATCTTCGGCCACAGCTTGATGACCAGCGGGATGATCGCGACCGCCAGCATGATGCCGGCGACGAGGCCCACCCCGCGTGCCGCGCGTTCGCTGGCGGGCACCAGCGCACGGATCACCAGCCCGACCACGACGGGCGCCAGCACCGTCACGCCGACGATCCTGGCGATCGTGGCGGCGCTCACGTCGCCATGCCCGTCGAACACGCGATTGAAGATCGCAACGGTCAGCGGCACCAGCGCGATCGACAGGATCGACATCGTGACCATCAGCGCCAGCACGTACTCGGTGCGACCGCCGGAGGCGACCTGCTTCTTCTGCACGATCGGTGGCACGGGCGACACCGAAAGAGCCAGCAGCGCAAGGCCGACGACGATCGGCAGCTTGGCCGCGATGCTGATCAGGATGGCGATCAGGGGCATCGTCACGTTCATTGCCAGCACCGTCCGCAACAGCAGGCCCGGCTGGCGCAGCAGGAAGCCGGCGTCGCTGGGACGCGCGGTGAGCGCGAAGCTGATGACCGTCAGGATGATGCTGGCCTGCAGCGCAAGCGTCACCCATTCCTGGGCACTCATTCTGCGAATACCTCCGTCCAATCGCGCCGCACGCTGGCGATGCTCCAGCGCTCCGCCTGCGCGGAGGCCAGCGCCTTCTCGGCCCCCGCCGTGTACGCGATGTCGCGGGCATTGTCGTCGTGATCGACGAGCAGCGCCATGCCCGTTGGTGCAGCTTGCGCCGCAAAACGGAGCATCGGGATGTCGCCGTTGGCGTTGCCCGCCGCGAAAATCGGCCGCGCGCCGATGCGACTCCAGATGCGGACGACCTTGACCGGCCCATCGTCGAAGAGCTCCAGTTTCGACGTATGGAGCAACTGTGCCCTGCCGCCCGCCTCGCGGTACTCGAGTGCCACCGTGGTGCCGACGACACGCTCGGGCGGAATCCCGTAGAGCTCGCGCGTGATCGGGCGCATGAAATCGCGCCCGCCGCCCGACACGATGTAATTGGCGAAGCCGTGCCGACGCCGCCCGACGCGTAGTGGGGCTGGCCGGGTCGCGCGCGGGCGCCTTCGATCAACGCGGCGACGCTGCGGTAACGCGAGGCCGCGGCCACGCGGGTCGCGGGTCCGTGACGCCGATGCAGCGATAAGGGCGGGTTATCACCTTGGCAGCTTTTCGCAACCAAGGTCGCGGCAGCCGATTTGTACAGGACCCAAGTGAAAGCGTGCCCGCGAGCGCAGTTTGGCTGACACAATGCGCCATGCACGAACGGCTTTGGACCTACCTTTACGTCAGCGACCTGGCGCCTGACCGCACGGCCGTCGACGTGTCGCGAATCGCGCGCACGGCGCGTTCGCGCAACCGGGAGCGCGGGATCACCGGGCTATTGGGATTCGATGGCCTGCACTTCATGCAGTGGGTGGAAGGCCCGCCCGCAGCGATGGCCGCGTTGATCGGCGAACTGGGCAGCGACTCGAGGCACCAGCGCATCGAGGTGCTGCACGAAGGACCTGCGGACGTGCGCGCATTCGGCGACTGGCACCTGGGCTACCTGTCCGTCCCGGACGAAGCCGACCTGATTCCCCGTCTCCGGGGAATGCGCGACGACGAAGCGATCGCGCGCTTCAGCGACATGCTGCCGGCGCTCGACGTCGAAATCGGCAGCGCGATGCCGGCGTTGGTGGCGCGCGGCTAACGCTCCAGGATCTCCCGGATCCGCGCCGCGAACGCATCGAGGTCGAACGGCTTGGTGATCATCTCCATGCCGGGCGCCAGGAAGCCCTTCCGCTCCAGCGCGTTCTCCGCATAGCCGGTCATGAACAGCACCTTGAGGCCCGGGCGTGTCTGGCGCGCGAGGTCGGCCACCTGGCGGCCGTTGATGCCGGGCAGCCCGACGTCGCTCACCAGCAGGTCGATGGGCCCGGCGCGTTCGAGCGCGTTCACGGCCGCGCGTCCGTCCGCCGCTTCGAGCGTCGTATAGCCCAGCTCGCCCAGCACGTCGACGACCGTCATCCGCACGGCGGGATCGTCCTCGACCACCATGATCGTCTCGCCGGCGCCGGTGCGCGTCGTGCGTGGCCCCGGCGCGTACGCTTCCGTTGCGGCCGACGACGCACGCGGCAGGAACAGCGATACCGTCGTGCCGAGGCCCGGCGCGCTGTCGATGTGCAGGTGCCCCTTCGCCTGCGTCGCGTAGCCGTAGGCCATCGACAATCCCAGGCCCGTCCCCTGCCCGATGGGCTTCGTCGTGAAGAAGGGGTCCATCGCACGATCGAGCACCGACTTTTCCATGCCGCTGCCATTGTCGGCGACGCGCAGCACGACGAAGTCGCCCGCGGCCACGCCGGCTTTCGTCCACGTGTCGCCCGCGCCGACGCGCGTGTTGACCGCCGTGACCGTCAGCGTGCCGCCGTCCGGCATCGCGTCGCGCGCGTTGATCGCGAAGTTGAGCAGCGCGCTCTCGATCTGGTTGGCATCTCCGGTCACCTGCCAGGTGTCGTCGGCGAGCACGACGTCCAGCCGCACCTGCTCGCCCAGCGTCCGCCGCAGCAGGTCCGCGGTCTGCGTCAGCAGGCGATTGACGTCCAGCGGCTTGAGATCCAGCGATTGGCGCCGCGAGAACGCGAGCAGCCGCTGCGTGGGGCCCGCAGCGCGATTGGCGGACGTCGTCGCCGCGTCCATGAAGCGCTCGAGTCCGTCGGTGCGGCCGCCCTCGATGCGCCTGCGCACGATGTCCAGGCTGCCGATGATGCCCGTCAGCATGTTGTTGAAGTCGTGCGCGATGCCGCCGGTGAGCTGGCCCAGCGCCTCCGTCCACGAGCGCTCCGCGTACGCGCGATCGTCCGCCGCCACGAAGTCGGCCCAGCCGGCGCCGAGGCTTTGCGTCGACGAGGAACCGGAGTAGTCGAGCCACTGGCGGCTGACGTAGTCGAGCGAGCCGTCCGGCTGCGCGGTCCACACGAAGCCGGGCATCGCATCGGCGACCGCGCGGAATCGCGCCTCGCTCTCCCGCAGCTCTTCCAGCGAACGCACGCGCTCCATGTGCGCCCACGAACGCTCCGTCACCTCGCGCAGTAGTGCGATCTCGCTCGCCGTCCACACGCGCGGCCGGCTGTCGTGCAGCGCCATCAGCGCCAGCAGGCGGCCGCCGGCGACGTAGGGCATGCACAGCGTCGACGCGAGCCCGATGGCGAGGAAGGTCTTCGCCTCGTGCGGCGGCAGCGTGGCCGCCACGTCGTTCAGGACCAGCGGACGGCCCGCGCGCAGGTTGCGCAGCGCGAGTTCGCCGAAGTCCGCAAGCCGGTAATGCCCGACGATGCTGGCGGCGCGCTCGGCGTTCCAGTCGCCGCGGATCGTGAAGCCGTCCTGGTCGTCGTCCATGTCGGCGTACGCGCAGACGCTGGCGCCGACGTGCATGCCGAGCCGGCGCGTGGTCACGGCCAGCGTGTCGTCCGCCCGCTCGCTGGCCGCCGCCTCGCGCCCGACCTCGTCCAGGAAGCGCAGCCGCGCCTCGCTTTCGCGCACCTGCGCTTCCGCCGTGCGTCGCGCGACGGCCGTGCGCGTGCGGTCCGCGACCTCCCGCATCAGGTCCAGTTCCTCGGCGGTCCACTCGCGCGGCGTGTCGTTGGTGAGGTACAGCAGCGCGACGAAGCCG
>JBGAIC010000017.1:0-61097 GCA_044225845.1 Casimicrobiaceae bacterium | reverse complement strand
ACGCGGTGCTGCCGTACGGCGTGCCGCGCGTCGCGGTCGAAGCCGGCGTGACGGGCGGCTGGCGCAAGTACGTCGGCGCCGAGGACGACCCGCACGCGGCGGTCGTCGGCATCGACCGCTTTGGCGAATCCGCGCCGGCCGGCGTGCTGTTCACGCACTTCGGCTTCACGGCGGGCCACGTCGCCGCCGCCGTGCGCGGCGTGCTGCGCCGATGACGCCGGTCAGCGTGCGCGCCGCGACCGTCGACGACGCCGTCGCGATCGCGCGCGTGCGGGTCGAAAGCTGGCGCGCCACCTACCGCGGCCTCGTCCCGCAGGCCTATCTCGACGGGATGACCGTCGAGGCCAGCGCCGCGCTGTGGGACAAGGTGCTCGCGAAGGCCGACGCGCGGACGCACACGTTCGTCGCGGAAGACACCGACGGCGTGTTCGGCTTTGCGTCCGGCCTGGTGCTGTCCGAGCCCAAGCAGGGCTTCGGCAGCGAACTCGCCGCCGTGTACCTCAAGCCCACGTACCAGCGCAACGGGATCGGCACGCGGCTCGTCGCCGCCGTCGCGGCGGCGCTCGCGAAGCACGGGGCCACCGACATGATCACCTGGGTGATCGCCGGCAACACGCCCGCGCGCCGCTTCTACGACGCGCTCGACGCCGAGCTGGTGGTCGAGCAGCCGTTCGAGTGGGACGCCATGGATCTCGAGGAGGCCGGCTACGGCTGGCGCGACCTTGCGCCGCTCGCCGCGACGAGCCGCGTCGCCTCGCACTGAGCCCGGCATCGAACAACCCGCTACGCACCGACACCACAACTGACGAGGAACCACGATGACCATCAAAGTCGCGATCAACGGCTACGGCCGCATCGGCCGCAACATCCTGCGTGCCCACTACGAGGACGGGCAGAAGCACGACCTCCAGATCGTCGCGATCAACGACCTCGGCAGCCCGGAGACGAATGCCCACCTGACGCGCTACGACACGGCACACGGCAAGTTCCCGCACAAGGTGGCGGTCGACGGCGACGCGATGACGATCACCACCGGCAAGGGCGTCGACCGCATCAAGGTGTTCGCCAACCGCGACCCCGCGGCGCTGCCCTGGGGCTCGCTGGGCGTCGACGTGGTGCTCGAGTGCACGGGTTTCTTCACGTCGAAGGAAAAGGCGTCCGCGCACCTCAAGGGCGGCGCGAAGAAGGTCATCATCTCGGCACCGGGCGGCAAGGACGTCGACGCGACGGTGGTCTACGGCGTCAACCAGAACGTGCTGAAGGCCTCCGACACGGTGATCAGCAACGCGTCGTGCACGACCAACTGCCTCGCGCCGCTGGTCAAGCCGCTCAACGACGCGATCGGCGTCGTCAACGGCCTGATGACGACCGTGCATGCGTACACGAACGACCAGGTGCTGACGGACGTCTACCACGAGGACCTGCGCCGCGCGCGCTCGGCCACGATGAGCATGATCCCGACGAAGACCGGCGCCGCGGCGGCCGTGGGCCTCGTGCTGCCGGAACTCAACGGCAAGCTGGACGGCTACGCGATCCGCGTGCCCACGATCAACGTGTCGCTGGTCGACCTCTCGTTCATCGCCGCGCGCGACACCACGGCCGACGAGGTGAACGCGATCATGAAGAAGGCGTCGGAATCCGCAGCGCTGAAGGGCATCCTCAACTACAACACGGGCCCGCTCGTGTCGGTGGACTTCAACCACGACCCGGCGTCGTCGACGTTCGACTCGACGCTGACCAAGGTCTCGGGGCGCCTGGTCAAGGTGTCGAGCTGGTACGACAACGAATGGGGCTTCTCCAACCGGATGCTCGACACCACGGTCGCGCTGATGGCGGCGAAGTAGCACGGCGATGAACCCGTTCACCGCGCACCCGGCCACCGTCGGCGAGACCTATTTCGAGCACATGCGCTTCGCGTCGCGCTTCGGCGGCCGCATGACGCTGGGCGGCCTCGCCGCGCTGACGCACGCGCTGCTGCCCTTCCTGTTCACGACGACCGGCAGCCGCATCAGCGACGAGCTGATCCGGATGCGCGCCGCGTCGCGCGGGCGGACGGTGAAGATCGTCGACGTCGAGACCAACCAGCCGCTCGACTGGCAGATCTGACATGGACTTCAAGCGCCTGGCGGACGTCGACGTCCGCGGCAAGCGGGTGTTCATCCGCGCGGACCTCAACGTCCCGCAGGACGACGCCGGCGCGATCACCGACGACACGCGGATCCGCGCGTCGCTGCCGGGCATCCGCGACGCGCTCGCGCGCGGCGCCGCCGTGATGGTGACGTCGCACCTCGGCCGCCCCACCGAAGGCGAGTGGAAGGCGGAAGACTCGCTGGCCCCGATCGCCGCCCACCTCGGCTCGCTGCTCGGCCGCAACGTGCCGCTCGTGCGCGATTGGGTCGACGGCGGCGCGTGGCATGCGGCGTTGAAGGCCGGCGACCTGGTGCTGCTCGAGAACTGCCGGATGAACAAGGGCGAGAAGAAGGACGACCCGGCGCTCGCCGCGAAGATGGCGAAGCTCACCGACGTCTACGTCAACGACGCGTTCGGCACCGCGCATCGCGCCGAAGCGACGACGCATGCGCTGGCGCTGGCCGCGCCCGTGGCCTGCGCGGGACCGCTGATGGCCGCCGAGCTGGACGCGCTGGGCCGCGCGCTGGCCCGGCCGCAACACCCGGTGGTCGCGATCGTCGGCGGCTCCAAGGTGTCGACCAAGCTCACGATCCTGAACGCGCTCGCCGCCAAGGTGGACACGCTGATCGTCGGCGGCGGCATCGCCAACACGTTCCTGCTCGCCACCGGCAAGACTATCGGACGCTCGCTCGCCGAGCCGGACCTCGTCGGCGAGGCGAAAACGATCCTCGCCCGCTTTCCGGGCAAGGTGCCGCTGCCCGTCGACGTCGTCTGCGCGAAGGCCTTCGCCGCCGACGCGCCGGCGACGCTCAAGTCCGTCGACGACGTTGCCGACGACGACATGATCCTCGACATCGGCCCGCGCTCGGTGGCCGCGTTGAGCGCCACGCTGCGCAACGCCGGCACGATCGTCTGGAACGGTCCCGTCGGCGTGTTCGAGTTTCCCGCGTTCGCGGAAGGCACGCACGCGCTCGGTGAAGCGATCGCCGCGTCCAGGGCCTACTCGATCGCCGGCGGCGGCGACACGGTGGCGGCCATCAATCATTTCGGCCTCGCAAACCGCGTGTCGTACATCTCGACGGCCGGCGGCGCCTTTCTCGAGTTCCTGGAAGGCAAGACCTTGCCCGCCGTCGCGGCGCTGGTGTCACGCGCGTGACACCGCGCAACGGCACGCTGGCCTGACATCGCCCATCACCGGAGAAGCGCCATGCCCCGCGCCACCAAGATCGTCGCCACGCTCGGCCCCGCCTGCTCGTCGCCGGAGGTGCTGACGCGGATGCTCGTCGCCGGCGTCGACGTCGTCCGCCTCAACTTCTCGCACGGCACGGCGGACGACCATCGCGGCCGCGCGACGCTCGTCCGCGAGCTCGCGCAGAAGCTGGGCCGCGAAGTCGCGGTCATGGCGGACCTGCAGGGCCCCAAGATCCGCGTCGGCAAGTTCAAGGACGGCAAGGTGCAGCTCGTCGCGGGCACGCCGTTCATCCTCGACGCCGACCTCGCGCTCGGTGACGACAAGGCCGTCGGCCTCGACTACAAGGAATTGCCGCACGACGTGGGCCCGGGCTCCATCCTGCTGCTCGACGACGGCCTCATCCGCCTGCGCGTCGACCACGTGCAGGGCGCGCGCATCCACACGGTGGTGGAACTCGGCGGCACGCTGTCGAACAACAAGGGCATCAACCGCGCGGGCGGCGGGCTGACGGCGCCCGCGCTGACGGCCAAGGACATGGAGGACATGAAGACGGCGGCCGCCATCGGCGCCGACTCCCTGGCCGTGTCGTTCCCCAAGAGCCGCGAGGACATGTACATGGCGCGCCAGCTGATGCGCGCCGCGGGCGGCCATGCGCAGCTGATCGCCAAGATCGAGCGCGCCGAGGCGATTACCGCGCTGGAGGAGATCATCGACGCATCCGACGGCATCATGGTGGCGCGCGGCGACCTCGCCGTCGAGGTCGGCAACGCGTCGGTGCCCGCGCTGCAGAAGAAGATGATCAAGCTCGCACGCGAGCACAACAAGCTGACGATCACCGCGACGCAGATGATGGAGTCGATGATCCACAACCCGGTGCCGACGCGCGCCGAGGTGTCGGACGTCGCCAACGCCGTGCTCGACGGCACCGATGCCGTGATGCTGTCGGCGGAGTCCGCGTCGGGCAAGTACCCGGTGGAAGTCGTCGACGCGATGGCGCAGATCTGCGTCGAGGCCGAGCGCTCGATCGACGTCGCGCTCGACCGCGACTTCCTCAACCGCACGTTCACGCGGATCGACCAGTCGATCGCGATGGCGGCCCTCTTCACCGCGTTCCACCTGAAGGTGAAGGCGATCGCGTCGCTGACCGACTCCGGCTCGACGGCGCTGTGGATGTCGCGCCATGAGCCCGGCTGCCCGATCTATGCGCTCACGCCCAACGTCGCGTCGCAACGCCGGATGGAGCTCTATCGCGGCGTGCGTGCGTTCTTCCTCGAGCAGAGCACCGATCGCGACGAGGTGCTGCGCGCGGCCGAGCGCCTGCTGGTCGAGCGCGGCGAGGTGCAGAAGGGCGACCTCATCGTGCTGACGATCGGCGAGCCGATGGGCAAGCCCGGCGGCACCAACACGATGAAAATCGTCAGGGTGGGAGACCCACACTGACAATTTCGGCGTCCGCCAACACGCGCCAAAGGCGCGTGTTGAGCGAGCGACAGCGAGCGGCGGATGCTCAAATTGTCAGGGTGGCTGACTCCCACCTGATCATCGCACCTCGCACATGATCGGGTAGTAAGGCCCGGTCCCGTAGCCCTCCGCGACGTAACCCTTCGCGACCATCGCGCGCGCCACCTGCTGGCTCGTCGTATACCGGTGATTCGTGTCCGCGGGACGCGCATCCCAGAAGCGGTACACCGGGGCGGTCGCGGCCGGGCATCCGCCGTTCGCATCCGGCAACGCGATGTAAAACTGCGTCCCCTCGTCGATGAACGTCGGCGCCTGCTGGCGCACGCGCTGGCATTCCGCGGGATCCGCCGAATAGAAGTGCGAGTCGCCTTCGCCCGGCGGGATGTAGAAGCGGCAGACGGGATTGGTGCCCGCCTCCGCCGCCGACCATGCGCGGAACTGGTAGCCGGTCCGTTGCCAGCCGGCGAAGAGCCCCGCGTCCAGTGCCGCGATCTGCTCCGGCAGCGCCGTGATGAAGTAGTGATCGAGCGTCGCGTGGTAGTACTCGACCACCACTGCGGTGCCTGCGGGCACCACCGGCACCGGGATCACGGCGAGATACACTGGCGCGGAGATGCCGGCGGCGCCGTCGGGGATGAACGTGCCAAGCCGCGCGCCGGTGGCCGGGTCGACCCGCGCCACGCCACCGCCGTCGATGACGAACAGCGTGCCGTCCGGGGCCCAGGCGATGCCGGTCGGGCGCGTGTACGTGTCGCCGATGGCCACCGTTTCGCCGGACGCCAGCGTATGCCGCAGCAAGCGATTGGATCCTTCGGACGTGATGTAGAAGCCGCTGCCGTCGGCGAAGGGCAGCACCGCGCGCGCATGGCGCAGTCCCGCGGTGCCGGCCGCCACCACCACCGCCAGCTGGCCCGTCGCGGGATCGCGGCGCACGACGTTGCTCGATTCCCATCCGGGGATGTACAGCGTGTCGCCGATGAATGCGATGCCGTTGTCGGGTCCGTTCAGCGTAGCGGGGGCCGGCGGCACGGGCACGTCGAGCGCGCTGCCGTCGGCGGCGTAGCGCCGGATGGAATCACCGGTATAGCTCGCGATCCACGCGCGGCCCTCGCTGTCGAACGCAAGACCCGTGGGGTCCGAGCCATCCGGGAGCACCGCGAACGTGCCGTCCCAGGCCAGCGTGTCGTTACGGTAGCGCTGGACGGTGGCGTTGCCTTCGCTGACCACGTGGATCCGGCGGTCGGGACCCAGGCGCACGGCCATCGCGCCGGTGAGCCTGGCCCGCGTGTCGAGGTCCTGGATCCACGCGCCCGTGCACGCGTCGAACACGTGCACGGTACTCAGCCAGCCGCTGACGAACAGGCGTGCCGGGCAGCCGGAGTCGGCCCCGGCCGCGGATGCGAGGCCGAGCATGCAAACGGTCAAGAATGCGCGAACGATCATCGAAGCACCTTCGTCGGATCAGGAGGGGCCGCCGTTGTAGCAGTCGCTGCCGCGAACCGTCCTGAGCAAATCCTCCGTTTTTTCTCCGGGGTGCCCGCAAGGGCGTGAGCGCAGGCCGCCGGCTCCGATGAACACGTCCGCGCCTTTCCGCATCGGCACGATCGCCGTCCATCCCGCGTCCAACGAGATCGACGCGGGCGCGGGGCCGCAGCGGCTGCCGCCGCGGATCATGGCCTTGCTGTTGCGGCTGGCGCGCGAACCCGGCGCGCCGGTGGACCGCACGACGCTGCTGGACGACGTCTGGGACCGGCGGGTCGTCACCGACGAGGTGCTGTCGCGCGCGATTGCCGACCTGCGTACCGCGCTGGGCGACGATTCGCGCGCGCCCCGCTACGTCGAGACCTTGCCCAAGGTGGGTTACCGGCTCGTAGCGGCAGTGGCACCGCTGGAGGTGCCTGCCGTCGACACCCTCGTGGCGCCGGCGGCGGTTCACCCGTCCGCAGCCGCTCCACCGCCCGTGCCCGCCATCCCGCCCCCGCCCCCACGCGCCGCCGACGCCACGCCAGCTCCGGCGGCGCGCGTCCGCCCGTGGCTGGCGAGCGTGATGCTCGCCGCCATCCTCGCGGTCGCCGCGACGCTGGCGTTGCGCGAACCCCGCGGTACCACCGTGACGCTCGAGCAGCAGCTCGCGCGCGCCACGGTGCTGGCCGGGGGCGACGAGACGGAAGTCGCGCCGCGTTTCTCGCCCGACGGCCTGCAAGTCGCCTATGCGGCCGGCGGCGAACGCTCGCGGATCGTCGTCGAAACGCTCGCGACACGCGCACGCCGCATGCTCGGCGCGGCCGACGAGCTCGCCAACTCGCCGGTGTTCACGCCGGACGGCCGCAGCGTCGTCTACGTTCGTTATCGCGACGACCGGTGCACGCTCGTGCAGGCGCCGCTCGACGGCGCACCCCCGCGCGACGTCGCGGACTGTCCGCCGGCGCTGCGCTCGCGCATCGACCTCGCGCCGGATGGCCACACGCTCGTCGGCTCCGCGCAACGCCGCGCGGACCTGCCGTGGGGCCTCGTGACGGTCGACCTGGCCACGGGCGCAACGTCGTGGCTGACGTCGCCGGAACCGGGTGCCGGCGACGACGTGCAGCCCCGCTACGCGCCCGACGGCCGCCGCATCGCGTTCTTCCGCGGCTCGGACTCGCGCCGCGAGCTGTGGCTGCTCGACCCGGCGGCGCCCGCGGCCGCACGTCGCGTGGGCACGCGCTCCGGCCTCACGTACGGCGCGGCGTTCATGCCGCGCGGCGACGCGCTGCTCGTGGCGACGGACTGGGGCGGCTTCCGCGCGCTCGAGCACGTCGACCTCGCGAGCGGGACGAGCGGCGTCGCGGGGGGCCGCGGTGCGCGCTTCCCGGATGTCTCGCGCCACGGCGACATCGTGTTCGAGCTCGCGACTTACCGCGCCAACGTCTGGCGGCTGGACGTCGAGGGCCGGCGCGCGCCGGAGGTCCGCTGGCCGTCGCCGCGTTATTCGAGCCAGCTCGCGCTGTCGCCGGACGGCACGCGCGTCGCGTTCGTGTCCAATCGCGACGGCAGCGAGGCGCTGTACGTCGCGCCACTCGACGGCGATGCGGTGCGCGTGCCCGGAGGCCAGGGTTACCGGACCATCCGGCCGCGCTGGTCGGATGATGGCCGCTGGCTGTACGCGGTGCGCACGCCGAGCGGCGGCGCGGGCGACGTTTCCCGCGCGGTGCGGATCGACCCGGTGTCGGGAACGGTGGTCGAGCTGGAGGCGCTCGGCGATCGCGTGCAGGACGTCACGCCGGCCGGCGACGGGCGCACGCTCGTCGTCGGCGAGATCGCCGGGCATGCCACGCGCCTCGCGCGCAGCACGCTCGACGGCACGCACCTGGAACGGCTGCCGCTGCCACTCGTGTCCGAGTTCCGCGTCGCCGGCGGGCGCATCGCGTTCGCGCAGCCGCAGCTCGTGGGCCTCACGGCGTGCGAGCTCGCCACGCTGCGCTGCCACCCGTTGCCCGTGCCCATCGACGATGCGAGCCGCTACGACTGGACCCTCGCGCCCGACGCGGTGTGGCGGCACGTCGCGGACGACGGCCGGAGCGTCGTCGAGCAGGTGGACGTCGCGAGCGGCAAGGTCGTGCGCACCGTCGCTTCGCCTGGTGCCGGGGCCGGCGTCAGCCTCGCCGCAGGCCGCGGCGGCGTGCCGCTGCTCGTCGCGCACGAGGAGCCGCCGCAGGTGGACGTGATGATCGCGCCGCGCTGAAGCGCGCGATTGCTGCACCGCGCGTTGCGCTCCTGTTAACTCTTTGGTTAACTGCGCGTCCCGGGCCTGCGTGCCCTGCGCAAGGGCCGTGCGATGCACTGTCGAGGAAGCTGCCATGTCGCGTGACGCCGCCGCCCGCAAGGGCGCGCGCAGCCGCGCGGCGTGCGCCGGCCGCCGCCCCGGCCCCTGCGCCGGTGCGCGACGCCACGGCGAGCCGCGCGCGGATCCTGAAAGCCGCCACGGCCGAGTTCGCCGCGCACGGCCTCGCCGGCGCGCGCGTCGACCGCATCGCGGACGCCGCGCGGGGCCAACAAGCGGATGCTGTACTACTACTACGGCAACAAGGACGCGCTCTTCGCCGCCGTCATGGCCCAGGCCTACTCCGACATCCGCACCGCGGAGCAGGCGCTGGAGCTGCACCGGCTGGACCCGGTCGAAGGCATCCGGCGCCTCGTCGCGTTCACGTGGAAGTATTTCGTCGCGCACCCGGAGTTCGTCACGCTGCTCAACAGCGAGAACCTGCACCGCGCGCGGCACGTGAAGGGCATCAGCGGCATCGCCGCGATCCAGTCGCCGCTGATCGCCACGCTCGCCGACCTGCTGGCGCGCG
This sequence comes from Casimicrobiaceae bacterium, assembly GCA_044225845.1. GTDB lineage: Bacteria > Pseudomonadota > Gammaproteobacteria > Burkholderiales > Casimicrobiaceae > VBCG01. The sequence continues at coordinate 51,983 of JBGAIC010000017.1, read as the reverse complement.
GCGAGCGCGAGCGCGTGTTTCGCGGTGGCGTCGACCCGGTCCAGCTGTACATCTCGATCGCCGGGATCTGCTACTTCTACTTCTCCAATCGCTACACGCTGTCGACGATCTTCGAGCGCGACCTGATGACCCCGCGCGCGCAGGCGGCCCGCATCGCGCACATGACCGACGTGATCCTGGGCTACCTGCTGGTGCCGGACGCGCCGCTGCATCCCAAGCCATGAGCGCCGGATTCGCCGACGAAGCCGCGCTCGAGGCGCGGATGACGGAGCCCACGCCGGAGCTCGTCGCCGATCTCGCGCGCGTGCCCGGCGACATCCTGGTGCTGGGCGTCGGCGGCAAGATGGGGCCCACGCTCGCGCAGATGGCGAAGCGCGCGGCGCCGCAAAGACGCGTCATCGGCGTCGCGCGCTTCAGCGAGCCGGGCCTCGCCGCCGCGCTCGGCGCGCAGGGTGTCGAGTGCATCGCGGCGGACCTCGCCGACGAGCGCGCGCTGGCCTCGTTGCCCGACGCGCCCAACGTCGTCTACATGGCGGGACGCAAGTTCGGCGCGAGCGGCGACCTGCCGCTGACGTGGGCGATGAACGCACTGGTGCCCGGTGCGGTGGCGCAGCGTTACGCGCGGTCTCGCATCGTCGCGTTCTCCACGGCCTGCGTCTATCCGTTCGTGCCCACGACCGGCCCCGGCGCGGACGAGGCCACGCCTGCGGAACCGCCGTCCGGCGATTACGCATGGTCCTGCGTCGCCCGCGAGCGTGCGTTCGCATACCACTCGGCGCGCGAGCGCACGCCGGGCCGCCTGATCCGGCTGAGCTATGCGATCGACATGCGCTACGGCGTGCTGCACGACGTCGCGCGGCGCGTCCACGCCGGCGAGCCGGTGGACGTCACGATGGGGTGTTGCGACGTCATCTGGCAGGGCGACGCCAACGCGATCGCGCTGCGCGCGCTGGCGCACTGCACGACGCCGACGTCGCCGCTCAACGTCAGCGGCACGCATCACGTGCGCATCCGCGACCTGGCCCGGGCCTTCGGCGAGCGCTTGGGCCGCGCGCCCCGCTTCACGGGCGAGGAAGCCCCCACCGCCTGGCTCGTCGACACGCGCGCGATGCAGGCGCTGTTCGGCGCGCCGACGGTCGACCTCGACACGCTGGTCGACTGGCAGGCGGACTGGATCCTGCGCGGCCGGCGCTCGCTGGGCAAGCCGACGCACTTCGAGACGCGCGACGGGCGCTACTGACGATGGGGCTCACGCGCCACGACCTGCCGCCCGCGATCGCGTCGCGCCTCGCGCACGGGACGGTCATTCCCGCGCATCCGCTGGCGCTGGACCGCGCGCGCAACCTGGACGAACGCCGCCAGCGCGCGCTGGCGCGCTACTACCTCGACGCGGGGGCCGGCGGCCTCGCGGTGGGCGTGCACACGACGCAGTTCGCGATCCGTGAGCGCGGCCTCTACGCACGCGTGCTCGAGCTCGCGGCGCACGAGGCCGCGACGTGGACCGACGAGCCCGCGATCCTCGTCGCCGGCGCCATTGGCGACACGCGGCAGGCCTGCGCGGAAGCCGCCACCGCGCGCGCGCTCGGCTATCACGCCGTCCTGCTGGGCTTGGCACAGTGGGCGCGCGCGTCGGACGACGCGCTGATCGCGCATTGCGAAGCCGTGGCGCGCGAGATGCCGCTGATCGGCTTCTACCTGCAGACCGCGGTCGGCGGCCGCGTGCTGACGATGGATTTCTGGCGGCGCTTCGCCGCGATCGACAACGTCGTGGCGATCAAGATCGCACCGTTCAACCGCTACCGGACGCTGGACGTCGTGCGCGGCGTCGTCGCCGCGCGCGCCGAGCACCGTGTCGCGCTGTACACGGGCAACGACGACCACATCGTGCTGGACCTGCTGACGCGCTACCGCGTGCGGCGCGGCGACGACCCTCACGGCGAGGAAGTCGATACCGCGATCGTCGGCGGCCTGCTGGGCCACTGGAGCGTGGGCACGCGCGCCGCGTGCCGGCTGTTCGAACGGATCGTCGCCGCCCGGGCCGAGCCCGACCTGGACGCGGAATGGCTGACGCTCGATGCGCAGGTCACCGATTGCAACGCGGCGTTCTTCGACGTCGCGCACGCTTTCGCCGGCTGCATCGCGGGCTGCCACGAGGTATTGCGCCGGCAAGGCCTGCTCGAAGGCGTCGAATGCCTCGATCCCGCCGAGGGCCTGAGCCCCGGCCAGGCCGCGGAGATCACGCGCGTGCTCGCCGCCTACCCCGCTTTGCACGACGATGCGTTCGTCGCGACGCACCGCGCGCGCTGGCTGGAGGCTTGACCTCCGCGGGGCCGCCGGTTGACAGACGCCCCCTCACGCCAGACAATGTAACCACATGGTTAATAACGCCGCGGCGCACCGGGTAACCGGCGCGCAAGGACGGCAAGCCAGAACGCCCGGGCCCACCCAGCCCGGTTTCCAAACCCGGAGGAGCCCCATGAAGCATTCCCGCATCCGCATTGCCGCTGTCGCCGCTGCATTGGCCGTCGGCACGCTTGCCTCGCTGCCCGCCCACGCGGCCGACTGGAAGCCCACGCGCCCCATCAACCTGATCGTGCCCTGGGCCGCCGGCGGTTCCACCGACCAGGTGACGCGCGCCACGGCCGCGGAACTGGAGCCGGTGCTCGGCCAGAAGATCGTCGTCGTCAACCAGCCGGGTGCATCGGGCTCGCTGGGCACCAAGTCGGCGCTCGAAGCGCCGAAGGACGGCTACACGTGGACGGCGGGCGCCGCGCAGGACCTGGGCGCGTATGAAACGCTGGGCCTGCTGAAGACGCGCATCACCGACTGGAACCTCTTCCTCAACGTGGCCAACGTGTCGGTGATCAGCGTCAACGCCGACGCGCCCTACAAGACGGTGCAGGAACTGCTGGGCGCGATGAAGGCAAAGCCGGGCGCCATCTCGGTGGCCACCGCCGGTGTCACGTCGGCGGGCCACAACGCGATGGAAGCGGTCGCGCGCGCCACCGGCGTCACGTACAAGCACGTGACCTACGACGGCGGCAACCCCGCGGTCGTCGCCACGGTGGCCGGCGAAACGGTCGTCACGACGCAGCTCGCCGTCGAGCAGGCCGACATGATCCGCGGCAAGCGGCTGCGCCCGCTGGCCGTCGTCGGCAACAAGCCGCTGACGCTCGAAGGCTTCGGCACCATCCCGCCGCTGTCCGACGCGGTGCCCGGCTTCTCGGCACCGATCAACTACTTCGGCATCTTCATCCCGAAGGGCGTGCCGGACGACGTGATCCAGACGCTCGAGAAGGCGTGGCAGAACAACATCAGCAAGAGCGAAGCGCTGAAGAAATACGCGCAAAGCCGCGGCGCGCTGTTCACGCCGATCTGGGGCGCCGACGCCCAGAAGGCGGTGTTCCCCGCCGTGCAGGCCAACGCGTGGCTGATGTTCGACAGCAAGAAGGCGACGATCTCGCCGGACACGGTCGGCATCCCCAAGCCCTGATCGCTCCGTAGCGCAACGCCCGCTCCGCGTTGCCGCGGGGCGGGCCATCGTTCTCCGATGACCACACCGCCCACTTCCGACATCGGCCAGCCGCCGCCGGCGCATGGCCACGGCCATGACGCGCCGCAATCGCCGCGCGCCGACTTCATCGCGGCCATCCTGTGGATCGTGTTCGGCGCGGCCGTGACGGTCGCGTCGTGGCGTATGGACCGCCTGCAGAACCAGGACGTCAATCCGTATACGGTGCCGGGATTGTTGCCGGGACTGCTCGGCGTTGCCGTCGTGTTCTTCGGCCTGCTGCTCCTGCTGCGCGCCTGGCGCGCCGGCGGTCTTGCGGAACCCGGCCCGGCCGGCGCGTCGCGCGGCATGAGCGCGGGCGAAGTGAAGCGCTTTGCGCTGATCGTCGGGCTGTGCCTGCTGTTCGGTGTCGTGCTGATCGGCCATGGCCTGCCGTTCTGGGCCGCCGCGGCGATCTACGTGACCGCGACGATCACGACGCTGCAATACCCGCAACGCAAGGCCGACGGCGAAGTGCTGCGCGGCTTTATCGTGGCGCTCGTGATCGGCCTGTGTGCCGGCGGCCTGATCACGCTCGTGTTCCAGGAATTCTTCCTGGTGCGTCTCCCCTGACGCGCCGCGCATCGCCATGCTGAACGGTCTCGAATACCTGGGGCAGGCCTACCTGTCCTTCCTCAACCCGACGTCGCTGCTGTACGGCCTGGGCGGCGCGTTGATGGGCATCCTCGTCGGCTGCATGCCGGGCCTTTCCGCGACGCTGTGCATCGCGCTGCTGACGACGCTGACGATCAAGCTGCCCGCCAACGACGCGATCCTGATCCTCATCTGCTCGTACGTCGGCACGCTGTACGGCGGCTCGCGCTCCGCCATCCTGCTGAACATCCCCGGCACCGCGGCCAACGCGGCGTCCTGCGCCGACGGCTATGCGCTCGCGTTGCGCGGCGAAGCGGGCCGCGCGATCGGCATCGCGACGTCCGGCGCGTTCTGCGGCACGCTGTTCGGCGTGCTGTGCCTCGCCGCGTTCACGCCGACGCTCGCGGAAGTCGCACTGTCGTTCGGCGCATTCGAATTCTTCTGGCTGGCCCTCTTCGGCGTCACGATGAGCGGCAGCCTCGTCGGCAACGATCCGCTCAAAGGCTGGCTGATGGGCTGCCTGGGCTTGTTCGTCGCGCAGATCGGGCAGGAAGGCCTCTACGCCTACGACCGCTTCACGTTCGGCATCCACGAACTCTCGGGCGGCATCGCGCTGATACCCGCGCTCGTCGGCGCGTTCGGCTTCGCCGAAGTGCTGACGGTGCTGGCCGACCCGGTCGAGCGCAAGCTCGTCGAGCTGAAGGACTCCGTGCTGCCGCGCTTCCGCGAAGTCGCGCAGTACTGGCGCACCGTGCTGCGCTCGGGCGCCATCGGCGTGCTCACCGGCTTGCTGCCCGGCGTCGGCGAGGATTCCGGCGCGTGGATGTCGTACGCGGCCGCGAAGGCGACGAGCAAGGAGCGCGAGAAGTTCGGCAAGGGCTCGATCGACGGCCTGATGGCCGCGGAAACGGGCGACATGTCGTCGATCCCCGGCCACATCATTCCCGCGCTGGCGCTGGGCATCCCCGGCTCCGCGCCGTCGGCGGTGCTGCTGGCCGCGATGATCCTGCACGGCATCCAGCCGGGCCCGATGCTGATGGTCGAGCATCCGCAGTTCGTCTATCACGTCGTCGCGATGACGACGCTCGCGACGATCTCGATCCTGGTCTTCGGCCTGTTCCTCGTGCGGCCGCTGCTGCTGGTGCTGCGCATCCGGCGCACGGTGCTGATGCCGATCATCTTCCTGCTCGCCACCGTCGGCGCGTACGCGACGCAATCGCGCCTGTTCGACGTCTACTGCATGCTGGCCATCGGCATCGGCGCGTTCTTCCTGCGCCGCAAGGGCTATCCGATGGCGCCGTTCGTGCTGGGCCTGGTACTGGGCGGCCTGCTCGACAAGAGCCTGCGCCGCGGCCTCGTGCTGTCGGACGGCAGCATCCTGCCGTTCTTCACGCGGCCCATCTGCGCGGTGCTCGCAACCGTGACGATCTTCACGATGCTGCTGTACATCCCGGCGTTCAATCGCGCGGTGAAGGCGGTGCTGGGCAGCGTGGGCCGCGGGTTGCGCTCGCTGGTGCCCTCGCGCGGCTGACGGCTCGCGATGCGCTTCGCGCTGTGCAACGAGGTGCTGGGCACGCTGCCGCTCGCGCGCCAGTGCGAGGTCGCGGCCCGGCTGGGCTACGACGGCCTCGAGATCGCGCCGTTCACGCTCGCCGACGATCCGCCGGCGCTGACCGCCGCCGACGCCGCGGGCATCCGCCGCACCGTGGAGGCCGCGGGCCTCGTCGTCACCGGCCTGCACTGGCTGCTCGTGAAGCCCACCGGCCTCTCGCTGACGGATCCCGATGCAACGTTGCGCGCCCGCACGCTCGCGGTCATGGCGCGTCTGTGCGGCCTGTGCGCCGAGCTCGGTGGCCGCGTGCTGGTGCACGGCTCGCCGGGCCAGCGGAAGATCGCCGACGGCGACACGCACGCGATCGCGTGGGAGCGCCTGCGCGACGCGCTGTCCGCCGTCGCCGACGTTGCGCACCGCGAGGGCGTCACCTACTGCATCGAGCCGCTGTCGCGCCACGAGACCGCGCTGATCAACACGGTGGGGGAAGCCGCCGAACTCGTTCGCGCCGTGGACAAGCCGGCGCTCCGCACGATGATCGATTGCAGTGCCGCGGGCCAGGTGGAGGCGCAATCCGTGCCCGAGCTGATCGACGCATGGCTGCCGACGGGACTGGTCGCGCACGTGCAGATCAACGATCCCAACCGCCGCGCACCGGGCCAGGGCGCGATGGATTTCGTGCCGATCGCGCGCGCGCTGAAACGCAACGGCTATGCGGGCACCGTGGCCGTCGAGCCATTCGACTACGTGCCGGACGGCCCCGGTGCCGCCGCGTTCGCGGCCGGTTACTGGCGCGGCGTGCTCGCGGCGGCGGCGTGAACCGTCGTCGCGCGTGACCTGACTCGCCAACCGGCCCGACCCCATGACCGCGCCCACGTTCCGCATCGTCGCCGTCGAACTCTTCGAGCGCGGCGTCGTGCTGCGGATGCCGTTCCGCTTCGGCGTCGTCACGCTGACGGCCTGCCCGCAGGCGTTCTGCCGTGCCCGCATCGCCGTCGACGGCCGCGAAGTCGAAGGTGCCAGCGCCGAGCTGCTCGCGCCCAAGTGGTTCGACAAGAACCTCGACCTCACCAACGACGACAACTTCGACCAGCTGCGGATGTCCGCGCTGCTCGCGCGCGACGCTTGCGTCGACGGCGCGGAGCGCACCGCGTTCGGCCACGCCGCCGCGCACTACGCCGCGCACGAACGTGCGTGCGCCACGCATGGCCTCAACCCGCTGATCGCCGGCTTCGGCGCCAGCCTTGTCGACCGCGCCGTGCTCGACGCGTTGTGCCGCGCGTACAACGTGTCCTTCTACGACGCGGTGCGCGGCAACCTGCCCGGCCTCGACTCCGCGCTGACGCCGGACCTCGCGGGCATCGACTTCGCGAGCCATCTCGCCCGGCTGGCGCCGCGCCCGACGATCGCCGTCCGCCACACGGTGGGCCTCGTCGACGCCATCAACGCCGACGACGTCGTCGAGCGCGTGAACGACGGGCTTCCCGAGACGCTCGAAGAGGTCATTGCGTTCTACGGCAACCGCTGGTTCAAGCTGAAAGTCAGCGGGAACCCGGACGCGGACGCTGCGCGGATGACGCGCATCGCGGCGGTGCTCGACAAGCTTCCCGACTACCAGGTCACGTTCGACGGCAACGAGCAGTACAAGGACGCCGAAGCGGCGGCCGCGTTCTGGCGCCAGCTCGCGTCGTCGCCCGCGACCAGGCGCCTGGCGGCCGCGACGCACTACATCGAGCAGCCGCTGCCGCGCGCGATCACGCTCGCCACCGACGTGCGCGCGCTGGCCGCCGAGCGGCCGCTGCTGATCGACGAGGCGGACGGCACGCTCGACGCCTTCCCGCGCGCACTGGCCTGCGGCTATACCGGCGTGTCGAGCAAGCAGTGCAAGGGCCTGTACAAGTCGCTGCTGAACCACGCGCGCTGCGTCGCGCGCGGCCGCGGCTTTTTCATGTCCGCCGAGGACCTGACGACGCAGGCCGGGCTCGCTGTCCAGCAGGATACGGCGCTCGTGAACCTGATGGGCCTCACGCACGTCGAGCGCAACGGCCATCACTACGTGCACGGCTTCGCGGGCCAGGGCGCGGCACCCGCCGAGCGCCACGACTTCGCCGCCGCGCAACCCGGCCTCTACACCGGCGACGGCGACGACATCCGGCTCGACGTGCGCGAAGGCGAGCTGAACCTGCGCTCCCTTGCCGCGCCCGGCTTCGCCACATCCGCGTGGCCCGACTTCGCGTCGCTCGCGGCGATGCGCACTCCCGACAATCCCGCGGTCGCCGCGCGCTGACCGCATCACTCCACGGAATCGAACGACATGGAAACGCTCCGCCTCGGCATCATCATGAACGGCGTCACCGGACGCATGGGCACCAACCAGCACCTGGTGCGCTCGATCTGCGCGATCCGCGCCCAGGGCGGCGTCGCGCTCGCCGACGGCCGCCGCGTGATGCCCGACCCGATCCTCGTCGGCCGCAACGCCGACAAGCTGGCCGCGCTCGCGAAGGCGCACGGCATCGCGCGCACGTCGACGAACCTCGATGCCGCGCTCGCGAACAAGGACGACATCCTGTACTTCGACGCCGCGTCGACGGGCCTGCGTCCCGAGCTGATCATGAAGGCGATCAAGGCCGGCAAGCACGTGTACACGGAGAAGCCGACGGCGCCGACGCTCGAGCAGGCGCTCGCGATCGCGCAGGCCGCCAAGGCCGCCGGCATCAAGCACGGCGTGGTCCAGGACAAGCTGTGGCTGCCGGGCCTCTTGAAGCTCAAACTGCTGCGCGACTCCGGCTTCTTCGGCCGCATCCTGTCCGTGCGCGGCGAATTCGGCTACTGGGTGTTCGAAGGCGACTGGGGCCAACCCGCGCAGCGGCCGTCGTGGAATTACCGCAAGGAAGACGACGGCGGCATCATCGTCGACATGCTGTGCCACTGGCGCTACGTGCTCGACAACCTGTTCGGCGAAGTGAAATCGGTCGCCTGCCTCGGCGCCACGCACATCCCGACGCGCGTCGACGAGAACGGCAAGACCTACAAGGCCACCGCCGACGACGCAGCCTATGCGACGTTCGAGCTGGACGGCGGCGCGGGCCAGATGCCGATCATCGCGCAGATCAACAGCTCGTGGACCACGCGCGTGCGCCGCGACGACCTCGTGACCTTCCACGTGGACGGCACGCTGGGCTCCGCCGTCGCCGGCCTGACCGAATGCTGGATCCAGCCGCGCACGTCGACGCCCAAGCCCGTGTGGAATCCGGACGTGCCGCAGACCATCGACTTCTTCGCCACCTGGCAGCAGATGCCCAACAACATGGTCTACGACAACGCGTTCAAGGTCGAGTGGGAGCTCTTCATCCGGCACCTGTTCGATGACACGAGCCCGTCGTTCGCGTGGGACCTCTTCGCGGGCGCGAAGGGTGTGCAGCTCGCGGAACTCGGGCTCAAGAGCTGGGCCGAGCGCCGCACGCTCGACGTGCCGCCGCTCGCGGGTGCCAGGCCGGCGAGGTCGTGATGGCGACGCTGCGCCTGCCCACAGTCGACGGCAAGCTGGCGTCGTACACGCCGCGCACGCATGCGGCGTGGCCTTCGTCGTCGTCCGCCGTCGCATCGAAGCCCGCGTTCAACCGCGTCGCGTTCGCCGCGGCCCACGTCGTCGCCAACCCGCTCGCCGACAACGATCCCTGGCTCGACACTGCCGTCGACTGGGAGCGCACGCTCGCCTATCGCCACTACCTGTGGTCGCTGGGCTTCGGCGTCGCGGAGGCGATGGACACCGCACAGCGCGGCATGGGCCTGTCGTGGCCGACCGCGCTCGAGCTGATCCAGCGCAGCGCGGCCGCCGCGCGCACGGTGTCCGGTGCCGTCATGTTCGCCGGCGCCGGCACCGATCACCTGGAGCCGGGCGCCGCGAAGACGATCGCCGACGTCAAGGCCGCGTACGACCTCCAATGCGCCGCCGTCGAGAAGGCCGGCGGCCGCATCATCCTGATGGCGAGCCGCGCGCTGTGCGCGGTCGCGCACACGCCCGACGACTACGCCGACGTCTACGGCCACGTGCTGCGCCAGGTGAAGGAGCCGGTGGTGCTGCACTGGCTCGGGCCCATGTTCGATCCCGCGCTCGACGGCTACTGGGGCCACGCGGACCTCGACGCCGCGATGAAGACGTGCGTCGACATCATCCGCGCCAGCGCCGCGAAGGTCGACGGCATCAAGATCTCGCTGCTCGACGACGCAAGGGAAATTGCCATGCGGCGCCAGTTGCCCAATGGCGTGAAGATGTACACGGGTGACGACTTCAACTTCGCCGCGCTGATCGGCGGCGACGCGTCCGGCTACTCGCATGCGCTGCTGGGCATCTTCGACGCGATCGCGCCTGCGGCCTCCGCCGCGCTCACCGCCCTCGCGGCCGGCGACCGCGCGACGTTCGACCGTCTGCTCGCGCCGACGGTGCCGCTGTCGCGCCACATCTTCAAGGCGCCGACGCGCTTCTACAAGACGGGCGTCGTGTTCCTCGCCTGGCTCAACGGCCACCAGGACCACTTCACGATGGTCGGCGGCCAGCAGAGCACGCGCTCGCTCGTGCATCTCGCCGAGATCTTCCGGCTGGCGGATGCCGCCAACCTGTTGCGCGACCCGGACCTCGCGTCGAAGCGGATGCGCGAACTGTGCGCGGTGTACGGCGTGGAGGTGTGACGCCATGCCGGACATCAGCCAGCTGACGATCAACACCGCCACGCTGCGCAAGCAGTGGGGCCTGAAGGACATCATCGCCGGCGTCGCGCAGATGGGCATCCGCGGCATCGCCCCCTGGCGCGACCAGGTGGCCGCGGCGGGACTGAAGGAAGTCGCGGCGCAGATCCGCGACACGGGCCTCGCCGTGAGCGGCTACTGCCGCGGCGGCATGTTCCCGGCGCCCGACCGTGCGGGCCGCGCCGCCGCGCGCGACGACAATCGCCGCGCCGTCGACGAGGCGCTGACGATCGGCGCCGAGTGCCTGGTGCTCGTCGTCGGCGGCCTGCCGAAGGACGGCGCGCAGCGCATCGTGTCGAAGGACATCGCCGGCGCGCGCGAGATGGTGCGCGACGGCATCGGCGAGCTGCTCGAGTACGCGCGGCCCGCCGGCATGAAGCTCGCGATCGAGCCACTGCACCCGATGTACGCGGCGGACCGCGCCTGCGTGAACACGATGTCACACGCGAACGACCTGTGCGACGAACTGTGCCCCAGCGGCCGCGACGGCCTCGGCCTCGCCGTCGACATCTACCACGTGTGGTGGGACCCGCAACTCAAGGCGCAGATCGAACGCGCCGGCGCGAAGGACCGGCTCTACGCGTACCACATCTGCGACTGGCTCGTGCCGACGAAGGACCTCCTCAACGACCGCGGCATGATGGGCGACGGCGTCGTCGACCTGCCGCTGGTGCGCTCGTGGATGGAAGCCAACGGCTACCGCGGGCTGCACGAAGTCGAGATCTTCTCCGAGCGGTGGTGGAACGAAGATCCGCGCACCGTGCTCGCCACGTGCATCGAGCGGCATGCGCGGGTGACGTAGCGGTGGTACCTCTGCGTGGCCGGGGAAGGCGGCTGTCCGGCTACGCTTCGGGATGCAGGCGCTCCGCCGGACAACCGCCTTCCCGGCCGCTTCGCCTTCGCCACCATCGGCATTCCCTTGCCTTCGTTCCGGGTGCGCGTTGCTTCCCGCGCCCCTTTGGCCTGCTGTTTGGCGCGGCCCGCATGGTCGCGGGTAACTCCGCCATGCCCGCTCGAAGCACAAGGTCCCGCAAGACGTAACCGCTGATTCCCGCGCGCCGCGGCCTGGATCGGGGGATGGCCGGCGAAGCGCCTCTGGCCCGAAGGGTTCCCAGCGAAGCTTCGCCGGCCATCCCCCGATCCCGGCCTCCCCGCCGCGGTAAAATCAGGGGTTAACGTCCGGAGGAACCCATGCCCCTCGTCTCGATGCGCCAACTGCTGGACCACGCCGCGGAGAACGGCTACGGCCTGCCCGCGTTCAACGTCAACAACCTCGAGCAGGTGCAGGCGATCATGTCCGCCGCGGCCGAGACCGACAGCCCGGTGATCATGCAGGCCTCCGCCGGCGCCCGGAAGTACGCCGGCGAGATCTTCCTGCGCCACCTGATCGAGGCGGCCGTCGAAAGCTACCCGCACATCCCGGTGGTGATGCACCAGGACCACGGCCAGTCGCCCGCGGTCTGCGAATCGGCGATCAAGCTGGGCTTCTCGTCGGTGATGATGGACGGCTCGCTGATGGCGGACGGCAAGACGATCGCCGACTATGACTACAACCTGGACGTGACGCAGAAAGTCGTCGACATGGCGCATGCGACGGGCGTCACCGTCGAGGGCGAGCTGGGCTGCCTGGGCTCGCTGGAAACGATGAAGGGCGACAAGGAGGACGGCCACGGCACCGACGCGACGATGACCCGCGAGATGCTGCTGACGGATCCCGACCAGGCCGCCGATTTCGTCAAGCGCACGCAGCTCGACGCGCTGGCCATCGCGATCGGCACGTCGCACGGCGCGTACAAGTTCTCGCGCAAGCCCACCGGCGACATCCTGGCGATCGACCGCATCAAGGCGATCCACGCGCGCATTCCCAACACGCACCTCGTCATGCACGGCAGCTCGTCGGTGCCGCAGAACCTGCTGGCCGACATCCGCCAGTACGGCGGCGACATGAAGGAAACCTACGGCGTGCCGGTGGAGGAGATCCAGGAAGGCATCAAGTACGGCGTGCGCAAGGTCAACATCGACACCGACATCCGGCTCGCGATGACGGCGGCCATCCGCAAGTTCCTCGCGGAGAACCCGTCGAAGTTCGACCCGCGCGAATACCTGAAGCCGGCGATGCTCGCGGCCAAGGCCATCTGCAAGGAACGCTACGAGCAGTTCGGCTGCGCCGGGATGGCCAGCAAGATCAAGGCGGAGCCGCTTGCCAAGATGGCCAGCCGCTACAAGCACGGCGAGCTGTCGCAGATCGTCAACTGACGCCCACTGAACGGGCGCCGCTGCACAAAAAAAGGCGCGCCGCGAGGCGCCGCGCCAGCGGGCCGCCGCCCGCCGGCCAGCGGGCTGGCGCGCCGCGAGGCGCGCCGAACTCCGCGTGCAGGCGTCACGTCCTTCGTCTCGCTGGAGTCGAACTCCGCGTGCAGGTTCACGTACTTGGTCTCGCGGATGAACAGCGTCCCGATCACGAAGGTCATCAGCGCGATGACGATCGGGTACCACAGGCCGTGGTAGATGTTGCCGTTGGCCGCCACCATCGCGAACACGACCGGCGGCAGGAAGCCGCCGAACCAGCCGTTGCCGATGTGATACGGCAGCGACATCGACGAGTAGCGGATCCGCGTCGGGAACATCTCGGCCGTTGCCGATCGCCGACGTGTAGCGGATGCGCGTCGGGCCTCCACCAGCATCGCCGCGATCGGGCCGTAGACCATCGTCACGAACATCACGAGTACCCACAGCACGATGATCGCCATCACGTAGTTGATCTGCGACTTGTCGGCCGCCGTGGGATAGCCGTGCTTCTTGATCTCGGCAGCCAGCGCAGCCGTGAACGCCGCGTTCTTCTTGTTGAAGTCGTCCGTTGCCAGCCCGGCGCCTTCGAAGCCCTCGATCACGGTGTCGCCGATCTTGACCTTGGCCACCGAGCCTGCCGGCGCGGCCTCGTTCGTGTAGCTGACCGAGTTGCGTGCGAGGAAGCCCTTGGCGATGTCGCAGGACGTCGTGAACTTCGACGTGCCGACCGGGTTGAACTGGAACGAGCAGCGATCCGGATCCGCCACCACCGTCACCGGCGCGCTGGCTTGCGCGGCTTCGAGCGCCGGATTGACGTAGTGCGTCAGCGCCTTGAACAGCGGGAAGTAGGTGAGCGCCGCGATCAGGCAGCCGGCCATGATGATCGGCTTGCGGCCGATCTTGTCGGACCAGCTGCCGAAGAACATGAAGAACGGCGTTCCCAGCAGCAGCGCGGCCGCGATCATCAGGTTGGCCGTGGTGCCGTCGAGCTTGAGCGTCTGCGTCAGGAAGAACAGCGCGTAGAACTGGCCCGTGTACCAGACCACCGCCTGGCCGGCCGTGAGGCCCAGCAGCGCGAGGATCACGACCTTCAGGTTCGACCATTGGCCGAACGCTTCCGTCAGCGGCGCCTTCGAGCCCTTGCCCTCGGCCTTCATGCGCTGGAAGATCGGCGACTCGTTCAACTGCAGCCGGATGTAGATCGAGAAGATCAGCAGGATCAGCGACAGCAGGAACGGGATGCGCCAGCCCCAGGCGTCGAAGTCCGCGCCGAAGAACTGGCGGCACACCAGGATGACGATCAGCGACAGGAACAGGCCCAGCGTGGCCGTCGTCTGGATCCACGACGTGTAGGCGCCGCGCTTGCCTTCCGGCGCGTGCTCGGCCACGAACGTAGCCGCACCGCCGTATTCACCGCCGAGCGCCAGGCCCTGCAACAGCCGCAGGCCGATCAGGATGACGGGCGCCGCGATGCCGATCTGCGAATAGTTGGGCAACAAGCCGACGATGAACGTCGACAGGCCCATGATCAGGATCGTGACCAGGAACGTGTACTTGCGGCCGACGAGGTCGCCCAGGCCGCCCGAACAGCAGCGCGCCGAACGGCCGCACCGCGAAGCCGGCGGCGAACGCGAGCAGCGCAAAGATGAAGCCCGCCGTGGGATTGACGCCGGAAAAGAATTGCTTGGCGATGATGGCCGCCAGCGAACCGTACAGATAGAAGTCGTACCACTCGAACACCGTGCCGAGCGACGATGCGACGATGACGCGACGTTCCTCGCGCGTGATGCCCGTCTCGCGGGACGCCTGGGCGGCTGTAGCCATTCCGGATTTCCTCCACTAGATCGATAGGACGGCGCTCGCCCGCGGGTCTTGTCGCCCGCAGGGCTCGGTAGGGGTTCTTCGCGCCGTGCGCAAGAATGCGTGAGGCTTTGCCCGCCGTCAACCACCGTCCGGCCGGCGCGCAAGCTGCGGTGCAGCAGAGTCAGTGCGTTGGTGCGGTCACCGCACACGCGGCCAGCGGCAGCGTGAGCGCGGCGAGCACGTCGCCGCTCGCGACGTCCTGCACGAACGCGACCAGCGTCGCGTCGCGGCCCGCGGGTTCGCCTATCGCGAATTGTCGCGTGAACGACGATGTTCCGGCGGGACCGGCATCGACGAACGCGCGCACGACGTGGTCGTGATGCAGGCGCACGCCGCGATTTTCGCCGCCGCGCACGTCGACGTCGTGGCCGCCGTCGGTCAGCGCGACGAACAGGTGGGGTGCCGCGCGCGCGCGCGCGCGCGCAGCGGCGTCGACGGTCACCGCGTACGCGTCGCCGTCGCGCGCCACGCGAGCCGAAAGGTCGGCGCGCGGCGCGCGCGCTTCCGCACTGAACCGCGTGTCGAACGACTTGCGCGACCAGTCGCGCTCGTCGCGGCCGTCGACCAGCACCTGCGGCGTATAGACGAACGTCGCGCCGTTGGCAGCGGCCGCCGCGTGCTGGCGCTCCGCGTAGGCCGGCGCGGCAAAGCGATCGCGCCAGGCGGCGCTGTCCCAGTAGTCGACGTGGAATGCGAGCACCGCGGCACGCGTGCCGCCGGCCGGAAACTGCGCGCCCAGCCAGCGCTCGGCGGGCGGGCAACTGTCGCAGCCTTCGGACGTGTACAGCTCGACGAGCGGCGTGCGCGCGGAACCGCTCGCCGCGGCGCACGCGCCCGCCGCGCAACCGCCGGCGGCGTGTGCGGCGCTGGCGGCCAGCGTCAGGACTATGATGACGGGCGTGCGGCGTGCGCATGACGGTCGTGCCTCCTTGCGCACGAGTCGCGCGCGGGCGCCGGACCTTACGCCCAGGCGCCCGCCGGCGTCACGGGTCGACCCAGATCAGCACCTGCGCCGTCGCCGTGCCGCCATGGCCGTCGCTGATCGTGTACGTGAACTGGTCGCCGCCGAAGTAGCCGTTGGGCGGCGTGTAGATCAGCGTGTTGTGGTCGACAGCGCGACCGTCCCGAACAATGGCCGCGCGAACGACGCGATGGTCAGCGGGTCGCCATCCGGGTCGCTGTCGTTGGCCAGCACGTCGATGTCCTTGGGCGTGTTGAAGTACACGTAGACGCTGTCGGCCACCGCCACCGGCGGGTGGTTCAGCGCCTGCACGGTCACCGTCACGGTGGCCGACGCCGTGAGGCCCTTGCCGTCGTCGATCGTGTACGTGAACGTGTCGGTGCCGACGTAGCCCGCGGCCGGTGCGTAGCTGATGCGGCCGCCACCGATCGTCGCGGTGCCGTGCGCCGGCGCGCTCTCGCGACGATCGTCAGCGGATTGCCGTCGGGATCGTGGTCGTTGGCCAGCACGTCGAACGCGGTGGTCGAGTTGCGCAGCACCGTATACGCGTCGTTGACGGCCACCGGCGGATGGTTCGTGTAGACGCGCGCGCCTTCGGTCGTCGCGGTCGTCACCTCGCGCGTGCGGTACACGTCCACCTGCCGCTTGTGGTCCGCCGGGTTGTGCAGCGCGCGCCGCAACCACGTGGGCTCGGTCGCGATCTCCTCCTCGCGCCATTCGACCACCGGCTTCGCGGGCGCCGCGGGCACTGCCACGGGCGCGGGCGGCACCGGCGGCGCGGGCACCGCGACGTCGACGGTCTTCGTCTCGAACGTCACGAACTCGATGTCGACGCGGCGGTTCTTCGGCCGCTCGGCCGCGGTATTCGGGAAGCGCGGATTCGCCTCGCCCATGCCTTCTGCGATGATGCGCTCCGCCGGCAAGCCGGCCGCCACCAGTAGGCCTTGACCGCGTCCGCGCGACGTTGCGACAGCTTCAGGTTGTACTCGGCGGTGCCGATGTCGCGCGTGTGGCCGCTGATGCGGATGTTGCCCTCGAAGCCCTGCGCCTTGATCCGCGCGATGGCCGCGTCGAGCGCGGCCTGGGCCTCCGGCTTGATCGTCGCGCGGTCGAATTCGAAGAACGCGTCGGCGCCGGCCGTCGCGGTGGTCTTGACCATGCGCTTCTCGACGGCCGGCGGCGCGGGCGGCGGCGGCGACCTGCCGCGACGGCGTCGGCGCGGGCGGCGGCATCTCGACCGGGACCTTGTTCACGATGCGCGCAGGACGCCACGCGGGGCCACCGAATTCGTAGCGCACCATCGCGAGCAGCCGCTGGTCGCTGGTCTGCGGCATCGCGTCGCCGTGCGTCCAGTACGCCTGGCCCACGAGCGCCACTTGATCGAACCGGGAAGCTGACCCGTCGACCCCGACGGACACCGTCGCCTGGTGCGCGCCGCCGTCACCCCATTCGTAATCGAGGCCGCCGTCGAGCTTCACGAGCACGTTGTCGTAGAAGCGGCCCACGCGCCCGCCGACGCCCCAGTTCCACGCGCGATCGTACTCGCGCGTGGTGACCGTCGTGAAGATGTCCTGCGTGTACTGGCCCGTGTCGTCGGCGCCCGTGGTCGTGGCGGTGGTCGTCGTCTCGCTCGACGACACGAGACGACGCCCCGTGATGCCCGCGGACGCGTAGCCGGACGCAAACCATTCAGGCAGCTCGTAGCCGCCGCCCAGCGTCACCTTGCGATCGCGCCACTGGTTCTGGTCCACGGCCGCGAACAACCTGCGCACGCCGCCTTCAGCGCATGCCGGCCGGCTGCCAGTGATAGGACGAGGCCGCCGCATCGCGGTCGAGTACCGGCTCGGCGATCCACGCCGTGCGCTCGGTTTCCGAAAACGCAGAACGCGTCGCCGGTCAGCTTGTTCTGGGTGTCGTAGCCGATGCACCGATCCGCGCGGTCGCGCCCGTGTAGCGCAGGTCGAGCGCCTGCGGTTGCGGCGCTGGCTGCTGGGCGACGGCGTACGGGGACAACAGGACGGCGAGCAACGCGGGTACGCCGCGCGCCGGCGGAAAGGACTGCGCATCAAGGCTCCCTGGCGGATCCCGGGACGGGCTCCGCGATCGAGCCTTGATTGTCGCCGATGCCGGTACGTTGTCGCCATCGGCAAGGCGCGATCGACGCCCGCGCGCGGACATTGCGGCATCGCCGCAACGGCCTCGCGCGGCGGTTGCGTCAGACCAGGTCGGCGGCGGGCCCCAGCGCACCTGCTCGCGCAACTCGCGGTAGCGCAGCAGCTGGAACGGATAGACGCAGATGTATTTGACTTGCGCGGCCTGCAGGCACCGCTGCTTGATCACTTCGAGCTTCTGGTCGCGCGGATTGGTCACCTGTTCAGGCTCGCGCGAATCGACGATGGCGACGATCGTCGAATCCTTGTCGCGCAGACGACGAAACCCGTGCTGGTTGGCGATCTTGCGGAACGCGCGCAAGCGCTCCATGCCTTGCGGCCCGATCTTGACCTGCAGCACGTCAGCCAGGCGGATCTTGGCGAAGATGTCGTGCCGCGGGAACGCGGCCTTCAGCAGCAGGTAGACGACGGCCGCCTTGGTTGAAGCGCCGGGCGCAACAGGTAGAGCCCCGGCAGCTCGGCGGACGACAGCAAGCGCGTCGTTTCGCCCTCGGTCCATTGCGCGACCGTGTTCGCGAATCGGAACCGCCGCCACCACTGCTGGCGGGGCGCCGCTGGCGGAGCACGAGGCCGGTTACGGTAGCGATGACCAGCGCCGCAATGGCGAGCGCAAACAGGATGCCGAGTCATCGCAGAGTTGATGCAGGTGCTTACGGCCGCCACGAATNGCCGATGCGCCCGCCGACGCCCCAGTTCCACGCGCGGTCGTACTCGCGCGTCGTGACCGTCGTGAAGATGTCCTGCGTGTACTGGCCCGTGTCGTCGGTGCCGGTCGTGGCCGTGGTCGTCGTCGTTTCTGCTCGACGACACGAGACGTCGCCCTGTCACGCCGGCGGCCGCGTAGCCGGACACGAACCAGTCGGGCAGCTCGTAGCCGCCGCCCAGCGTCACCTTGCGGTCGCGCCACTGGTTCTGGTCGACGGCCGCGAACAACTTGCGCACGCCCGCGTCGGGCATGCCGGCCGGCTGCCAGTGATAGGACGCCTTGAGTCCGCCCGCGTCGCGATCCGAATACCACAGCTCGGCGATCCACGCGGTGCGCTCGGTTTCCGAAAACACCCAGTACGCGTCGCCGGTGAGCTTGTTCTCGGTGTCGTAGCCGATGCCGACGCGCGCGGTGGCGCCGGTGTAGTGGAGGTCGAGCGCCTGCGGTTGCGTGACCGGGGCTTGCTGGGCAACGGCGTAGGGCGAAAGCAGGACGGCGAGCAACGCCGGTACGCCGCGCCGGCGGAAAGGACTGCGCATTGCTGGAAGGCTCCCTGGGGCGGATCCCGGGACGGGATCCGCGATCATCGAGCGCTTATTGTCGCCGATGCCGATGCATTGCCGCCATCGCCAAGGCGCGATCGACGCGCGCGGTCGCGGACATTGCGGCATCGCCGCAACGGCGGCGGCGGAGGTTGCGTCAGACCAGGTCGGCGGCGGGCCCCAGCACCTGCTCGCGCAATTCGCGGTAGCGCGGCAGTTGGGGCGGATAGACGCAGATGTACTTGACCTGCGCGGCCTGCAGGCAGCGCTGCTTGATCACTTCGAGCTTCTGGTCGCGCGGATTGGTCACCTGTTCAGGCTCGCGCGAGTCGACGATGGCGACGATCGTCGAGTCCTTGTCGCAGACGACGAAACCCACGTGCTGGTTGGCGATCTTGCGAAACGCGCGCAAGCGCTCCATGCCCTGCGGCCCGATCTTGACCTGCAGCACGTCGGCGAGGCGAATCTTCGCGAAGATGTCGTGGCGCGGGAACGCAGCCTTCAACAGGAGGTAGACGACGGCCTCCGCCTTGGACAGGAAGCGCGGGCGCAACAGGTAGAGGCCCGGCAGCTCGGCGGACGACAGCAGCCGCGTCGTCTCGCCCTTCGGTCCATTGCGCAACGGTGTTGGCCGAATCGGAGCCGCCGCCACCACTGCTGGACAGGCGCCGCTGGCGCAGTACGAGGCCGGTCACGACGGCGATGACCAGCGCCGCGATGGCGAGCGCAAACAGGATGCCTGAAGTCATCGCAAGGCTAGTCAGCGCTTACGGCCAGCCGCGCGGCGCGCGGGCCGGAGTCGCTTCCGTTCGTTGTCCAGTGTGAGGTCTTGCGCCCAACTGCGCCTAGTCTAAAGCAATTTGCTGGACAGGCGAACGAACGGACGCCGGCGCGCAGCGCGCGTCGGCATCGGCGCAACGTCCCGGCGCGCGTGCCGCGGGCCGGCGGCCCCGGGAATCCGGGAATCAGCCGGCCGCGCGCAGGCGTCCAGCGAGGATGCGGCTCGGCGTCCGTCGCAAGGCCGACGGCGACGCCGCCAGCAGCGGCAGCACGTCGCAGACGTCGCCGATCGCGATCAGGACCGGGAGACCGCCGGCCTCGAGCGCGCGAGTCGCCGGGAGGTCCGCGAGCGTGCCGCGCAGGATGCGCTGGCCCGGCCGCGCCGCGTTCTCGAACACGCCGACCGGCCGTTGCGGGGGGACGCCTGCCGCCACCAGCGCCTCCACGACGGCGCCGGCATCGGCGGCCGCCATGTAGAGCACGGCGGTGTCGACCGCGGCGGCGTGGCCCACGTACCGGCCTTCGCCGTCACCGACGCGCGGCGTGACGAAGGCGACGCTGCGGGCGACGCCCCGGCGCGTCAGCGACATCCGCCCCGCGGCCGCGGCCGCGAGCGCGGCGACGCCGGGAACCACCTCGACGTCGATGCCGGCGTCGACGAGCGCCTCGATCTCCTCGTGCGCGCGGCCGAAGATCATCGGGTCGCCGCCTTTCAGCCGCACGACGTCGTCGCCGGCGAGCGCCGCGTCGACGAGGCGCTTGTTGATGAAGCGCTGCGACGTCGAATGCGCGCCGCACCGCTTGCCGACGGCGATCTTGCGCGCCTCCGGCGCGAGCGCGAGGACGTCCGGCTCGACCAGCGCGTCGTGGAATACGACATCGGCCGCGGCCAGCGCGCGCACGGCGCGGACCGTCAGCAGGTCCGCCGCACCCGGTCCGCGCCGACGAGGTAGACCTTGCCGCTCATGCCGCCACCGCCGCGACGGCGCGCTGCGATGGAAGCGCAGCACGGCACGGCCACGACGGCGCGGGCAGCGCGCCGGTCAGGTCGAGCTGCGGATCGCGCTCGACGCAATACCGCGCCGCCGCGGCGATCCAGCGATCGACATCGGCGAACGCAGGCGCGCTCGGCGCATCGGCGTCGGCCAGCGCTGCCACGGCGCGCGCATACGCAGCAGCGGCCAGTTCGGCGGGGCCTTGTCGCCGAGCGCCGTCGCGATGTCCGCGACGTCGTTCATCACCTTGCGCACGCGGAACGACGCGGCCGGCGCGACGAGGTCGTACAGCCCTTGCCCGACGAGCTTCAACTGTGCCCGCGCGCAGTCGCGGGCGTCGGCGTCGCGCCGTTGCGCGGCGAACGCGTCGCGATAGCGCCGCTCGTGCGCGGCCGCGTAGAACGTCGCCCCGATGAACACCTGGGACGCGCCCGCGCATTCGCCGCCGCCGAGCTGCGCCACCTTGAAGTCGGCGGCACCGTCGACGTCACGCAGCACGGACTCGAGGTCGGCCGCATCCACGGCGACGAGGTCCGCGAGCAGCGTATTGAAGTAGTCGTCCGTTTGCGCGTGCACCCAGTCGAAGAAGCGCTGGCCCGCGCCCTGGTCGCGATACGTGTCGCCGATGCGCGCGAGCGCGGACTCGATCCGCGCCACGGGCACCGACGGGCCCTTGCGCGCGAGGCGGCCGCCGGCCATGCCGTCGCCGCCCAGGTACATCTGGTAGTGCGGTACCAGTCGGTCGTGCAGGCGGCGGCCTTCACCGTAGATGCCGATGTCGCCGGTTTCCGGTTGCGCGCAGCCGTTGTGGCAACCGGACACGCGCAGCCGCAGGTCGCCCGCGATGCCCGCGAGGCGCGAGCCCATGCCCATGCTGGACGTGATGCCCAGGCGGCAGGTCGTCGTGCCGGGGCAGGCGACGACGTTGTCGCCCGCTTGCGGGAGGTCGAGACCCAGCGCACGGACGGCCGCCGTGACGGCGGCGACGCGCGCGTCGGGGACGTTGCGCAGCACCAGGTTCTGGTCCTGCGCGGTGCGGATGTCGGTGAGGCCCTCGGCGCGCATCAGTTGCGCGAGGCCCCGCAGGTGTTCCGGCGTCAGGTGGCCCAGCGGCACGGCGATCGGCACCGCCACGAGCCCGCTCTGGCGCTGCGCGGCCGGCGCACGCGGTGCACCCGGTCCGGGCGGCACGCCGTCGGTCTGCGCGCGCCACGGGATGCCTGCGGCCGGGTCGGCGGCGTGCGCCGCGCGACAGCGCGCGAATTCCTCGTCGAAGCGGGCGACGAAGCCCTCCTCGCCGAAGCGCTCGACCAGGAACTTGATCCGCGACTTCGCGCGCTTGGTGCGGTCCGAATACTTCTCGTGCAGCGCGATCACCGCTTCCATCGCGGGGATCAGCTCGCGCTCCGGCACGAAAGGCGTCACCACGATCGCCTCGCGCGGCTTGTGACCCAGGCCGCCGCCGGCGATCAGCTTGAAGCCCGGCTCGCCCTGCGCGTCGCGCGTGGCGATGACGCCGAGGTCGTGCAGCAGGCCCTGCGAGCAATCGGCCTCGCAGCCGGAGAAGCTGATCTTGAACTTGCGCGGCATCTGCTGGTTCAGCGGATTGCGCATGAAATAGTGGACGGCGTGGTCGACGTGCGCGGTGATGTCCGTGTGCTCACGCGAGCAGACGCCCGCCATCGAGCAGCCGGAGATGTTGCGGACGGTGTTCGCGCAGGCTTCGCGCGACGTGAGGCCCGCGGCCGCGGCGCGGCGCATCGCGGCCGGCGTGTCCGTCAGCGGGATCGAGTGGATCTGCACCGACTCGCGCGTGGTGATGTGCAGGTGCGGCAGCTGCGACCACGTGGCCAGGATGTCGGCGCAGGCATCGAGCTGGTCCGGGTCCAGCCGGCCCGCGGGCGCCTTCAGCCGGATCATGTTCACGCCCGGCTGGCGCTGGCCATAGCAGCCCTGCTGCAGCCGGATGGCCGTGAAGCGGTCTTCCGGGATGCCGCCGGCCAGGAACGCGGCCACCTGGGCCTCGTAGCGGTCCAGTTCCTCGGCGTCGGTCAGCGCGCCGGGCGTGCCCGGCGGCAGGATTTCGTGAAGCTCGGCGAGATTGTCGATGGCGCCCATGCGCGGTCCAACCCACGGTTTTCTGGACCGTCGAGCTTAAGCGGCCGGGCTTATGACCGGAAGGAAGGGATCGTTATGAGCATATGCCTTGTGCAGCGACCTCACGCCAGCCATTCGGGATGGTTCTTTCTCATCCATGCAATCGTCGTGGAGTTCAGGTGTTCCGCCTGCGCAATGCATTCGCTCACCGCGGATTCGGGGAGCACATCGCCGGAGTACTCGGCAACGTTGCGTTGGTGGCGAAGCGCATCCAGGCGGCGCATCGTGGTCGCATCGACACCCAGCGTGAGTCCCAACGTCTGCAGCGCCGTGCGGTGGTGTCCTGGTTTACTGGTGGGCGTGCGGTAGCCATGGGCGGCCAAGCCCGCATCCGCAAGCATCCTGATGGCCGTGTAGGCGCTGGCAAAGCGAGTTTCTGCGCTGATGAGGCCGACCTTGCTGTCCGCGATGTGCCTGGACGCCCCCGCAAGCAGGCGCCGGATCAACACCTCAGACACTGGCACCGCGTCAAGGCTGATGCCCACCAGCTCCTGCAAGCCCATCTTCGTCTCCAATCAGGAAGAGCTTCGGGCTTGCCATGACGCCTGAGGCAAACGCGTCACGCGCGCGGATCTTCGACTTCCATTCGCGGGGAGAGAACACCTTGGGATTCACATCCCGCCCGATTTGCTGTCCGACCAGGTACGTTGCGTCGATCACGCGGCCAAAGTCAATCGGCCCGATGACCAGGACATCGACGTCGCTGTGCGCAGTTTCCGCACCCCGCGCGACGGACCCGAAGACGAAGGCGACGTCGATGTCGTCGGCGATGGGCGCGAGGGCCGCGGCAAGTACGTCAGCCAAGCCGACCGTCTTGCGAAGAAGCCCGGCGAGTTCCGGAAAGACAGGATGGGCCAGGTTGGCGGAATAATGAAGCTGGTTGCCGACGCGCGTGCTCTCGAGCAGTCCCGCAGCGCGAAGGCGCGCCAATTCCTTGTTGAGCGTACCTGGCGATGCACCGAGCATCCGCGCGATCTCCCGGACGTGGAGACGGCGTTCGGGGTGAAGCACCAGTAGCGCCAAGACCTGCCTTCGATGGACGGCAGGGAACAGCAACGTACCGGCGTCATATTTCGTAGCTTCCACAGCTACAATTGTAGCCTTATTAGCTACAAACGCAATGCCTTTGCTGGAACCGCTAACGGGTTGCGCGTTCAGCCGAAAGCTCTATTTTCGGTCCATGTCGGAGAACACTTCGGACGCGAGGTGGTACGCGGTATTCGCGGCGGGCAGCCCTGCATAGAGCGCCGTATGCATCAGCACCTCGCTGATTTCCTCGCGCGTGACG
Source organism: Casimicrobiaceae bacterium (assembly GCA_044225845.1). Taxonomy (GTDB): domain Bacteria; phylum Pseudomonadota; class Gammaproteobacteria; order Burkholderiales; family Casimicrobiaceae; genus VBCG01. Next base: position 27,789 of record JBGAIC010000017.1, on the reverse strand, counting down.
CCGTTGTTGAACGCGGCGCGGACGTGCATCTTGAACTCGTCGTCGCGGCCCAGCGCGGCCATCAGCGCCAGCGTCAGCAGGCTGCGCGTGTGGCGCGGCAGGCCGGCCGCGACCAGACGTCGCCCCACGCGTACTTCGTGATGAACGCCTGGAAGTCGGTGTTGAACGGCGTGCGGTTGGCGAGCGAGCGGTCGACGTGCGCGGCGCCCAGCACTTCGCGCCGCACCTTCAGGCCCTGCTCGTAGCGTTCGTCTTCGGTCATGATTTTCGGCTCAGGCTGCGAGGAAGGCGGTGAGGGCCGCGTTGAAATCGGCGGCACATTCGACGTTGGAAATGTGCGGCGCGGCGAGCTCGACGAAGCGGGCGCCGTGCACGTGGTCGGCGATGGCGCGGCCGCCGGCGGGCGGTGTCGACGCGTCGTGCGTGCCGGCGATCACGAGCGTGGGCACCGTCACGCGCGGCGGTTCCGGCGTCAGGTCGGCGTCGCGGATCGCCTCGCAGCTCGCGATGTAGCCGGCAGCGTCGGTGCGGTCGAACACGCCGGCCAGGTGATCGACGAGCGGCGACCCGGCCGCGCGGAACGCCGGCGTGAACCAGCGCGCGAAGACGGCCTCGCGCAAGTCGGCCATGCCGTTGTCGCGCACCGCGGTGATCCGCGCGTTCCACGTGTCGGCCGTGCCGATCTTCGCCGCGGTATTGGCCAGTACCAGGCGGTCGAGCCGCGCGCCGGCATGCGCGCCGAGCCACAAGCCGGTGAGGCCGCCCATCGAGATGCCGCAGAAGCTCGCGCGCTTCACGCCCACCGCGTCGAGCAGGCCCACGACGTCGCTGCCGAGATCCGCGACCGTCCAGCGGGCCGTCGCGGATTGCGTGGCGCCGTGGCCGCGCTGGTCGTAGCGGATCACGCGGAAGGGTCGGCAGCAGCGTCGCGAGCTGCGGTTCCCACAGCGACAGGTCGGTGCCGAGCGAGTTGGACAGCACGATCGCGGGCGCCGTGGCGTCGCCGTCCATGCGGTAGTGGAGACTCGCGCCGCGGACTTCGGCGATGGGCATCGTCAACCTTCCTTCCAGGCACGCGGCGGGCGCGCGATGTAGCGCGCGGTCGAGCCCAGGTAGTTTTCCGGTGCCAGCAACGCCGCCAGCGCCTTGCGGTCGCAGTGCGCGGTGACCACGGGATCACGCGCCAGCGTCTCGAGCAGCGGCTCGTGCTTGGCGCCCGCTTCCTTGCACAGCGCCGCAATGCGCTTGTGCGCATCGGCGCGGCCGATCTTCGTGGCGAGCGCCATCTGCACCGCCTCGGCCATGATCTGCCCTTGCGTGGCGTCGAGGTCGTCGGCCATGTTCCCGGCATCGACGTCGAGCCCCGCTACGACGTCCGTCATCGCGGCGAGCGCACCGGCCGCCAGCTCGAACAGATCCGTCAGCGTGTCCCATTCGGCGGGCCAGCTGCCGAGCCCGCGCTCGTGTTCCTGCACGGCGGCCGCGTACATCGTAGCGATCAGGCCCGGCGCGCGCGTCGCGGCGGCGAGCGCCAGCGCGCAGCCGACCGGATTGCGCTTGTGCGGCATCGTCGACGAACCGCCGCGCCCCGGCGCAGCGGGTTCGAACACTTCGGCGACTTCCGTCTGCGCGAGCAGCGCGACGTCGCGCGCAAGCTTGCCCGCCAGCGCGATGGCACCGCCGAGCCATGCGGCGACGTCGCACATGGACGATCGCGATGCGTGCCAAGGCGTATCCGCGACAGCCAGCTGCAAGTCGGCCGCGAGCGCGGACTCGACGGCCGCGCCCTGCTCGCCCAGCGACGCGAGCGTGCCCGCCGCACCGCCGAACTGCAGCGTGGCGACTTCGCGGCGCAGCGCGTCGAGCTTCGCACGTACACGCGTCGCCGCCGACAACGAGCCCGCGAGCTTCAGCCCCAGCGTGACCGGCAGCGCCTGCTGCATCCACGTGCGCCCTGGCATCACCGTCGCCGCGTAGCGCTCCGCTGCCGCATCGAGCGCGTCACCGAGTGCGTCGAGCTGCTGTGCCAGCAACGCGAGCGCGTCGCGCCATTGCAGCACCGCGGCGCTGTCGAGCACGTCCTGGCTCGTGGCGCCCCAGTGCACGTAGCCTCGCGCCGTCTCCGGCACGGCCGCCGTCAGCGTCGCGACGAACGCAATGGCCTTGTTGCCCGACGCACGATGCCGAGCGACAGCGGGCGCGGGTCGATGTCGATACTCGCGCACGTGGCCGCGATCGCGTCCGCAGCCGCCTGCGGGATGACGCCGCAGCGCGCTTCGGCGCGCGAGCGCGGACTCGAACGCGAGCATCCGCTGGACGAACGCCTGCGGCGCGAACAGCGCGTGCATTGCGTCGGTGCCGAAGCCGGCCTCGATCATGACGGGTCCACGCGCGGCATCACCACGGCATCCGTGTGCGGCAAAGGTTCGCGCGTGAGCCACGCGTGCAGCAGCATGCCGGCGAGCATCGCGCCGCCGAACCACCAGGCCGCGGCCACGCCCGCGCCCATGTTGACGATCGCCGGCCCGGGACAGAAGCCGAGCAGTTCCAGCCGACGCCGAACGTCGCGCTGCCGGCGACGAGCGGCCGGTCGATGGCCGTACGCGTCGGCAGGTCCATCGGCACGCCGTTGATGCTTTGCGTGCGCCGCCGCGCGAGCGCGAACAGCGGCGTCGCGACGGCCAGCGCCGCGCCCATCACGAACGCGAGCGTCGGATCCCAGGCGCCGGCGACGTCGAGGAAGCCGAGCACGCGCTGCGGCTCCGTCATGCCGGACAGGATGAGCCCGACGCCGAACACGAGGCCCAGGCTGAAGGCGGTGGTGAGCACGCGCCGCACGTCAGTGCGCGACCACGTGGCGCACGATGAACACGGTGACCGCGCCGGCCGCCATGAAGACCAGCGTGGCGACCAGCGAGCGCCGCGAGCTGCGCGCGAGCCCGCAGACGCCGTGACCGCTGGTGCAGCCGCCGGCGTAGCGCGTGCCGAGGCCGACGAGCAGACCCGCGACGACGAGCATCGGCACGGGCACCGCGTCGATCGCCGGATAAGGCGCCCACGTGCGCCACGCGAGCGGCGCGACGACGAGCCCGGCGACGAACGCAAGCCGCCACCAGGCGTCCGCGCGTCCCGCGACCAGGCTGCCGACGATGCCACTGATGCCCGCGATGCGTCCGTTCAGCAGCGCGAGCCCGCCGGCGGCAGCGCCGATGAGCGCGCCGCCCGCAAGGGCATGCCAAAGATCGAAGCTGGCGAGGGTCATGACACGAGGTCGGAGTCGGGAGTGCGCGCGCGAGGCCGGCGAGAGGCGCACAATGTTGTCCCGTCACCCTTCGACAAGAACACGCCATGCCGCCCGTCGTCGCCACATTCTACGACTCCGCCACCGCCACGATGACGCACGTGCTGTCGTCCGGCGACGGCAGCGCCTGCGCGATCGTCGATCCGGTGCTCGATTTCGACGCGAAGTCCGGCCGCACGTCCACCACGTCCGCGGACAAGGTCGCGGCGTACGTGCGCGAGCACGGCCTCACCGTGCAATGGCTGCTGGAAACGCACGCGCATGCGGACCACCTGACGGCGGCACCCTACCTGCAGCGCCTCTTCGGCGGCACCATCGGCATCGGCGCGGGCATCTGCAAGGTGCAGCACACGTTCCGCGGCGTCTATCACCTGGAGCCCGGCTTCGCCGACGACGGCTCGCAGTTCGGCCACCTGTTCGTCGACAACGAGACGTTCGACGTCGGGCCGCTGACGCTGCGCGTGCTGCACGTGCCCGGCCACACGCCAGCCGACGTCGCCTACGTGATCGACGGCGAGCTCGCGTTCATCGGGGACACGCTGTTCATGCCGGACGTCGGCAGCGCGCGCTGCGATTTTCCCGGCGGCGACGCGGCCACGCTCTACCGCTCCGCGCACCGCATCCTGGACCTCGAGCCGAGGACGCGGCTCTACCTGTGCCACGACTATCCGCCGCAGGGCCGCACGGCCAGCGGCGAAACCACCGTGGCCGACGAGCGCGCGCACAACGTGCACCTGCGCGACGGCGTCGGCGAAGCGGAATTCGTCGCGATGCGCGAGGCGCGCGACCGCACGCTCGCGATGCCCGCGCTGATCCTGCCCGCGATCCAGGTCAACATCCGCGCCGGGCAATTGCCGCCCGCCGAGGAGAACGGCGTCCACTACCTCAAGATCCCGGTGGACGCGCTCTGACGGCGGGCGTTGCGCCAAGCTTCAGCTTTCGAAGAACACCGTCTCGCCGTCACCCTGCAGGCGGACGTCCCACGTCAGCGCATGCGCCTTGCCGGGCGTGCGTTTTGCCACCAGCGTGGCGCGGCGCGCGGCCGGCACGCCGGACAGCACCGCGTCCTTCGCGTTGGCCGGGTCGTCCGGGAAATAGATGCGCGTGTTGAGCTGGCGCAGCATGCCGCGCATGAAGATCGTCACGCTGATGTGCGGCGCCTGCAGCGCACCGTCCGGCCCCGGCACGCGGCCCGGCTTGATCGTCGTGAAGCGGAAGCGGCCGTCCTTGTCGGTGGGCGAGCGGCCGAAGCCCCTGAACGCGGGCTCGAGCGGCAAATCGCGCGTGTCCTCCGGATGCGGGTAGCGGCCGTGCGTGTTGGCCTGCCAGATCTCGACCAGCGCGTCGTTGACGGGCTTGCCGTCGCCGTCGGTGATGACGCCGGTGATCGTGATGGGCTGTCCTTCGACGCCGGGCTCCACCAGGTTCTCGGTGACGAGCCACGTGAGCCCGATGTGCAGGTAAGGGCCGACGGTCTGGGATGCGGAAGTCTCGAAGCTCATCACAGTCCTTTCAGCAGGTGGCGCATGTCGTTTTCCATCGGCGTCTCGTCGCGGCCGCGCAGCACCACGTCGAACCTGTAGCCGAGCGCCATCTCGGGGATCGTCGTTTCCCAATCGAAGGCCGACACGAGGCGCTTGCGCGCGCGCTCGGTGGGAATCGACAGATACATCGGGTCGTATTCCAGCAGCGGATCGCCGGGGAAATACATCTGCGTCACGAGCCGCGTCTGGAACGCGGGGCCGAACAGCGAAAAGTGGATGTGCGCGGGGCGCCACGCGTTGTAGTGGTTGCGCCACGGGTACTCGCCGGGACGGATCGTCACGAAGCGGTAGCGGCCTTCGCTGTCCGTCAGCGTGCGGCCGCAGCCGGTGAAGTTGGGGTCCGTCGGCGCGTCGTGCTGGTCGCGCGGGTGCGGATAGCGGCCCGCCGCGTTCGCCTGCCAGATCTCGACCAGCGTGTGCGGCACCGGCCGGCCGTTGGCGTCGAGCACGCGGCCCGACACGATGATGCGCTCGCCGATCGGGTCGCCGTTGTGCTGCGCGGTGAGGTCGTAGTCGTTGGCCAGGATGCGGTCGTGGCCGAACAGCGGCCCCGTCACTTCGGACAGCGTGACGGGCAGCCGCACGAGCGCCTGGCTGGGCGAGCGCTTGACGGTCGATGCATACGGCGGGAACAGCAGCGCGGGTTGGGTGCCGCGATCGGGCGGGCGGTAGCCCAGCAGCTTGCCGGGTTCGCGGCGCGGTGCGCCTCTGGTGGTGGCGCGCGATGCGGTGGCCGCTTCCGGCGCCGCGTCGGGCGCAGGCTTTGCCTTCGCGGCCGGCTTGGCGGCTCGCTTGGGCGCTTGCTTGACGGGAGACATGGGGTTTCCTCGATTACACGCGCTCGATGATCACCGCGATGCCCTGCCCGACGCCGATGCACATCGTGCAGAGCGCGTAGCGGCCACCGGTGCGTGCCAGTTGATAGAGCGCGGTCGTCACGAGCCTTGCGCCGGAAGCTCCGAGCGGATGGCCGAGCGCGATCGCGCCGCCGTTGGGGTTCACGTGGGCAGCGTCGTCGGGCAGCCCGAGGTCGCGCGTCACGGCCAGTGCCTGCGCGGCGAATGCCTCGTTCAACTCGATGACGTCCATCGCCGACAGCGGAAGGCCGGCGAGTGCCAATACTTTCTGCGACGCGGGCGCGGGGCCGAAGCCCATGATGCGCGGCGGCACGCCGGCCGTCGCCATCGCGACGACGCGCGCGCGCGGCGTGAGCCCGTTGCGCTGCGCGGCGGCTTCGGTGGCGAGCACGATCGCGCACGAACCGTCGTTGACGCCGGACGCGTTGCCGGCCGTCACGCTGCCGTCGGGCGTGACGACGCCCTTCAGTTTCGCGAGCGATTCGAGCGTCGTCGCGCGCGGGTGCTCGTCCACGGCGAACACGCGCGGGTCGCCCTTCTTCTGCGGGATCGTCACCGCCACGGTCTCGTCGGCGAAGCGGTTGGCGATGATCGCCGCCGCCGCGCGCTCCTGGCTGCGCAGCGCGAACGCGTCCTGGTCCGCGCGCGACACGCCGAAATCCTTGGCGACGTTCTCGGCCGTCTCCGGCATCGAGTCGATGCCGTACTTCGCCTTCATCAGCGGGTTGACGAAGCGCCAGCCGATGGTCGTGTCCTCGATCTTGGCCGCGCGCGAGAACGCCTCCGTCGCCTTGCCCATGACGAAGGGCGCGCGCGACATGCTCTCGACGCCGCCGGCGATCACCAGCTGCTGCTCGCCGCTCTTGAGCGCACGCGCGGCAGTGCCTACCGCGTCCAGGCTCGAGCCGCACAGCCGGTTGATCGTGTTGCCCGGCACCGCGGGCGGCAGGCCCGCGAGCAGCAGCGCCATGCGGCCGACGTTGCGGTTGTCCTCGCCGGCCTGGTTGGCGCAGCCGTAGTAGACGTCGTCGACCTGAGCCCAGTCGACGTTCGGGTTGCGGCGGATCAGCTCCGCGATCGGCAGCGCGCCGAGGTCGTCCGCACGGACCGTGGACAGGGCGCCGCCGTAGCGGCCGATGGGCGTGCGAATCGCGTCGCAGATGAAGGCTTCGGGCATGGTGGATCCGGCTGGGAGTCAGAACTGCAATGGAACGCCCGACAGGCGCGCAAGTTCCTCGGGCGCGAGGCCGTCGACGATGTCGACCACCTTCAGGCCCGCGGGCGTGATGTCGATGACGGCGAGGTCGGTGTAGATGCGCGACACGCAGCCGAGCGCCGTCACCGGGTAGGTGCAGCGCGCGACGACCTTGCTCTCACCCTGCTTGGTGAGGTGCTCCATCATCACGAACACCTTCTTCGCACCGAGGGCCAGGTCCATCGCGCCGCCGACGGCGGGGATCGCGTCCTTGGCGCCGGTGTGCCAGTTGGCGAGGTCGCCGTTCACCGACACCTGGAACGCGCCGAGCACGCAGAAGTCGAGGTGGCCGCCGCGCATCATGCCGAACGAATCGGCCTGGTGGAAATACGCGCCGCCGGGCAGCAGCGTCACCGGCTGCTTGCCCGCGTTGATGAGGTCCGGGTCCTCGTGGCCCGGCGCAGGCGCCGGGCCCATGCCCAGCAGGCCGTTCTCGCTGTGCAGGAAGATGTCGCGGTCGGACGGCAGGTGGTTGGCGACCATTGTCGGCAGGCCGATGCCGAGGTTCACGTAGGCGCCTTCGGGAATGTCGCGCGCGACGCGGGCGGCCATCTGGTCGCGCGTGTAGCGCTTGGTGGGAAGCGGTGCGTTCATGCGGGTGTCCTTCGCGGGTTCAACCGGCCGCGCCGGGCTGGGCCATCGGCGTAGGCGCGGCGATGGCGACGATGCGCTTGACGAAGATGCCCGGCGTGACGATCGCCTCCGGGTCCAGCGAGCCGAGCGGCACGATCTCGCGTACCTGCGCGATGGTCGTCTTGGCCGCCGACGCCATGATCGGGCCGAAGTTGCGCGCGGTCTTGCGGTATACGAGGTTGCCCCAGCGGTCGCCGCGGTCGGCGCGCACGAGCGCGAAGTCCGCGTGGATCGGCATCTCGAGCACGTACTGGCGGCCATTGATCACGCGCGTCTCCTTGCCTTCCGCGAGCAGCGTGCCGAAGCCGGTCGGCGTGAAGAACGCGCCGATGCCGGCACCCGCCGCGCGGATGCGCTCCGCGAGGTTGCCCTGCGGCACCAGCTCCAGCTCGATCTCGCCGGCGCGATAGAGGCCGTCGAAGATCTGCGAGTCCACCTGGCGCGGGAACGAGCAGATTATCTTGCGCACGCGCTTGGTCTTCAGCAGCGCGGCGAGTCCGATCTCGCCGTTGCCGGCATTGTTGTTGACGATCGTGAGGTCGCGCGCGCCGTGGGCGATCAGCGCGTCGATGAGCTCGGACGGCATGCCGGCGGTGCCGAAGCCCCCGATCATCACGGTGGCGCCGTCCGGGATGCCGGCAACGGCTTCGGCGGCGGTGGCGACGGTCTTGTCGATCAAGCGGTTTCTCCTGCGGGTGGATTCAGCGGAACGGCGCCGCGACGCCCGCGATCGCGAGCGTCGTCGCGAGCGTGCGCGCGGCGTCGGCGGCGTCGATGCGCGGCGCTTCCTCGCCACGGACGACGCGGAGGAAATGGGCAAGCTGGCGCACCTGCGGGTCGGCGTGCTCGACAGGCAGCGTGCGCTTCTCCAGCGGCGCGGCCCAGCCTTGCGCGCCCGTGTAATGCCAGAACGTCAGCGTGGGAATCGCGAGCGAGCCGCGCGTGCCGGCGATCAGGTAGCAGTTCTCGACGCGCTGCGGATACATCGCGGCCTCGCCCGACGTCAGTTCCCAGCTCCACGGCGCGGGCGTGCCGTCGGAGATCAGCGCGGTACCCAGCGCGCCGTCGGCGAAGCGCAGCGCCACCGCGCACGCATCCTCCACCGGATGGCCGCGCAGCGCGTTGTTCGCGAAGCCCGTCACCTCGGCGATCTCGCCGACGACGTAGCGCAGGTTGTCGACGTCGTGGATCAGGTTGATGAGCACCGTGCCACCGCCCGGCTCGCGCCGCCACGCGACGTCGAAGTAGTCGTCCGGCTTGCGGATCATGAACATCGCGTGCACGGCGACGACGCGGCCCAGCTCGCCGTCGCGCACCGCGGCGCGCGCGCGCTCGATGATCGGGTTGTAGCGGCGATGGTGGCCGACGAGCACCGGCACGCCCTTCTGCAGCGACGCCTCGATCAGCGTCTCCGCGGACGCGACGGTTTCCGCCACCGGCTTCTCGACGAGCACCGGGATGCCGCGCGCGACGGCCGCCAGCGCCGCGGGCACGTGCTCGCGATTGGGCGTGGCGACGATCAGCGCGTCGGGGTGCACGGCGTCGAGCATCGCGGCGGTGTCGGCGAAGCGCGGCACGCCGAACTTCGCCGCGGACGCATCGGCCGCAGGCATCGGGTCGGATACGGCGACGAGCGTCGCGTCGGGATTCGCGCGCACGGTTGTCGCGTGGCGTTGACCGAACATGCCGAAGCCGGCGATGGCGATGCGGACAGGCGCGGTCATCGGGACGCGTGGACGACGTCAGGCCGCGGCCGCGGGTTTGGCGTGCCCACCGAGGAACAGCCGGTTGAGGTCGGGGTCGTCGAGCAGCACGCTCGCGGGGCGATCGAGCGCCAGGCGCCCCATTTCCAGCACCAGTGCACGGTCCGAGTACTTGAGCGCCGTGCGCACGTTCTGCTCGACCATCAGCACGGTGGTGCCGGCGTCGGCGAGCGCGCGCAGCAGCGTCATCACGTCCTGCACGAGCTTGGGCGACAGGCCGATCGACGGCTCGTCGATCAGGATCACGCGCGGCCGCAGCAGCAGCGCGCGGCCCACCTCGAGCTGCTTCTGCTCGCCGCCGGACATCGTCGACGCCTGGTTGTCGATACGCTCGCGGATGCGCGGGAAGCGCGTCAGCACTTCCTCGATGCGCCCGGCCAGCTCGCCGCGCGGCAGCGTGATGCCGCCGAGTTCCAGGTTGTGGCGCACCGACAGCGAGCCGAACAGGTTGCGGCCCTGCGGCACGAACGCGATGCCGCGCCCGAGCAGCTCGCGCTGGCCCATGCCGTTGATGCGCTGGCCTTCGAAGCGCACTTCGCCGCTGCGCGGCGTCAGCATGCCGAACAGCGTCTTCAGCACCGTGGACTTGCCGGCGCCGTTGGGACCGATCAGCAGCGTGATCTCGCCGGCGCGCGCGTCGAGCGTCGTCTCGTTGAGGATCGTCAGGCTGGGCGTGTAACCCGCGACGACCTTGTCGAATTCGATGATGGGCGTCGCCACGTCAATTCCCCAGGTAGGCTTCGAGCACCTGCCGGTTGGACTGCACGTCGGCCGGCGGCCCTTCGGCGAGCACCTTGCCCTCGACCATGCAGATGACGTGCGGGCACAGCCGCATGATGAAGTCCATGTTGTGCTCGATGACGACGAAGCTGCCGCCCTGCGCCTTGTTGAGCTCGACGAGCAGCTCGCGCAACTGGTCGACGAGGCTCGGGTTGACGCCGGCGCAGGGCTCGTCGAGCAGCACGAGGCGCGGGCGCGGCATGAAGGCCATCGCGATGTCGATCAGCTTCTGCTGGCCGTACGAGAGCCGTCCCGCGGGCAGGTCGGCGACGTGCTTCAGCCGGAACAGCTCGATCATCTGGTCCGCCGCCTCGCCGAGCCCCGCATCCGGGCGCGCGAACAACCGCTGGCCGAGCGTGCCCCGGAACTCCTGCGCCGCGACGATCAGGTTTTCGCGCACCGACAGCTGGCCGAACACCTGCAGCGTCTGGAACGTGCGGCCGACGCCGCGGCGCGACAGCTCCAGGGGCGACATGCCGGTGACGTCTTCGCCGCGGAACGCGACGTGGCCCGACGTCGGCTCGATCTGCCCCAGGATGCTGTTGAACAGCGTCGTCTTGCCGGAGCCGTTGGGCCCGATGACGCCGACGATCTCGCCGGGGCCGACGTCGAACGACACGCCGTCGACCGCCTTGATCGCGCCATAGGCCTTGCGCACGTCCTTGACCTCGAGGAACTTGCCGCCGTTCACCGCGGGCGCTCCGCTCATGACCCCACCTTCCCGCGGCGCCAGCGGTCGCCGAGCGACAGGAGGCCACCCGGCAGCCACACCATCAGCAGCACGACGGCGACGCCGAACACGACGAGGTACCACTTCTGCATGAACTGCAGCGCGGGCGCGTTGGACGCGCGCAGCAACTCGGGCAGCAGGATGATCACGACGGTGCCGATCAGCGGCCCGAAAAAGCGGCCCGACCCGCCCACGATCACCGCGAGCAGCATCATCAGCGACGTCGAGAAGTGGAACGGTCCGGGCTCGACGAACTGCACGAGCGACGCGTAGTACACGCCGCCGATGCCGGCCGCCGCCGCGCCGATCGCGAACGCGAACAGCGTGTACGCGGTGATGTTGACGCCGAGGCTTTCCGCGCGGATCGGGTTGTCGCGCAGCGCGGCGAACGCGCGGCCCCAGGGCGAGCGCAGCAGCAGCCACAGCAGCGTCATCAGCACGCCGAGCGAGACGAACGTCAGCCAGAAGAAACGGAACTCGCTTTCCAGCGGAAAGCCGAACAGCGTCGGCCGCGGGATGTTGGCGATGCCGAACGTGCCGCCCGTCAGCCACTCCTCGTTGCGCATAACGAGGAACACGAGCACGTTGAAGCCCAGCGTCGCGAACGCGAGGTAGTGGTGCTGCACGCGCAGCGCGGGGAAGCCGATGACGAGGCCCACGATGAAGCAGATGATCGCCGCCACCGGCAGCACGCACCAGAAGGGCCAGCCGGCTTTGGTCATCAGGATCGCACCGATGTAGGCGCCGATCCCCAGGAAGGCCGCCTGGCCCAGCGACATCTGGCCCGCATAACCTACCGTCAGGTTGAGGCCGTACGTCGCCATCAGGTACACGCAGCACAGCGACAGCAGGTAGGTGTCGCTGCGCTTCAGCACAAACGACAGGCATGCGACGGCGAGCATCGCGATGATCCAGGGGAGCGTCGAGCGCGCGGTCATGACCGGGTGCTCCGCGGAGGACGTCGCGCGCTCATACCTTCCGCTCCTCGCTCTTGCCGAGCAGACCTTCCGGCTTGAACAGGATCACGAACATGAACAGCACCAGCGCGACGCCTTCCTTGTACGCGGGCGACACGTAGAAGCCGACGACGTTCTCCAGCACGCCGATCAGCACGCCGCCCAGCAGCGCGCCGCGCGTCTGGTTGAAGCCGCCGATGATCGCGGCGAAGAACGCCTTCTGGCCGATGGAGTCGCCCATGTCGAACTTGGCGAGGTAGGTGGGCGTGACGAGCAGCGCGGTGACGACGGCGAGCACGGCGTTCATCAGGAACACGTACAGCACCATCCGCTTGACGTCGATGCCCAGCACCTTGGCCGCGTCGGTGTTCTGCGCGACGGCCTGCATCGCGCGGCCGGTGACGGTGCGGTTGAGGAAGGACTGCAGCGCGACGACGATGCCGCCGGCGAGGATCAGCGTCCCGATGTCCGCGTACGAGATCGTCACGCCGGCGAGCGTGAGCTGGCCCTCGGGGAAGGGGCTCGGGAACGGGAACGCGAGCGCGCTGTAACCGGCGCGCACCGTCGACTTGGCGGCGATCGACAGGCCCAGCGTCGCGATGACCAGCGGGATGACGCCGTGGCGGATCAGCGGGTCGACGAGCACCGTCTTGAAACCCCAGCCCAGGATGATCATCGCGAGCACGCAGGTGACCAGGAACGCGAGCCACAGCGGCAGGCCGAACGAAAGGCCGATCAGCATGCCGAACGCCGGCAGCATCACGAACTCGCCCTGCGCGAAATTGATGACGCCGGCGGCCTGCCACAGCAGCGTGAAGCCCAGCGCCGCGAGCGCGTAGATGGAACCCGTCGCGATGCCCGATACGACGAGCTGGACGAATTCGCTCACGGGATTGCCCTTGCGCGGGGCGCACTCATGGCGCGCGGCCGCAGTCGATGCCGATCGGGTTCACGCTGTCTCCTCCAGGGCGCGATCACGGGTGCAGCGGCGCTTTCTTGTTCTCCTGGCGCCGGCTGCGAATCACGGTGACCCGAGATTAGGACTGCGCGCGCGACCGGTCAAGTGCGATTATCGAAAAAATGTGCGATAAACGAACGTGAACTTGAATAGGGGCGGACCCTGCAGCGCAGCATCAGGCGCGAACCTTGTCGAAGCGCACATCGGTACCGAGCGGTATCCCGCGGCGGGGCACCTGGCCCTGCAGCCACGCGACCGAACGGCGCGCCCGCTCGACGACGGTGGCGAGCGGCAGCTGCACGTAGTCGTCGTTGAACACCTCGAACGAGTAGTCGCCCTCGTAGCCGTTGTCGTCGAGCCGCTGCATCAGCGCGGCGATCTGCGCGCTGTGCACGCCTTCGCCGGGGAACACGCGGAAGTGGCGCGCGGTCTCGCGGCGCTCGTCCGGTGTCGGCGTGCTCTTCCACATGAAGTCGGCGAGCTGCACGAACAGGATCCGCGCGGGGTCCACGTCGTCGAGCGCCTCGAGCGGCGTCGCCGTCGCGAGCAGGTGGTAGGAGTCGATCGCGAGGCCCAGGTTGTGCCGGTCCGCGCGTTCGACCAGCGCCCAGGCCTGCGGCACCTCGCTGACGTAGCGGCCCCACGACAGCGCCTCGTAGGCCACGTTGATGCCGAACGGCACCGCCAGCATCGCGAGCTTCCGCAGGTCGGCCACCATGCGGTCGCGGTCGTCGTCGGCGTGCGCGGACGTGCTGGAGCAGATCAGCAGCACGCGCGAGCCCAGCGCATGGCACATCTCCAGCATCGCCTTTGCGATGTCCACCTTGTAGTCGTGCAGGTGGCCCGACAGGCCCTCGAAGTCGCGCAAGACCTGGAAGCCGGTGACGCGCAGGCCGCTGGCGCGCACGGCCGCGACGGCCGCGGCTTCGCCGTCCGGATGGCCGACGATGTCGCGCGCCGACAGCATGATCTGCGTGAAGCCGCCCGCGCGCACGGCGCGCAGCTTGGCTTCCAGCGGGCCGGCCAGCGTGATCGTGTCCATGCCGAAGCGGTCGACGTTCATCGCGCGCCTCCGCCCAGCGCTTCCTCGCGGCTCCTCACCAGCTCGAACGTGACGGAACCCATGCAGATCTGCGTCAGCGCGCCCTTCTCGCTCGTCTGCACCGGCTGGCGGTCGACGAACACGACGCCGCGCTCGCGCAGCGCCCGCGTCGCGGCCTCCACGTCCGGCGCGCCGATGCCCACGCGCAGCAGCCGCTCCTCCCAGTCGATGTCCTCGGAGCCGGGCGGCGGCTCGATCAACTGCAGGTAGAACTTGCCGCAGGGGCTCTTCAGCAGCATGCCCTTGGGCAGGATGCCGAAGTACTGCCCACCGGGCAGCGGCGCGAAGCCGAACAGGTGCGTGTAGAAGTCGACCCAGTCCGCCGTGCGGTCCGCGTACACGCTCTGCACGACGCCGAACCAGTGCATGCCCGCCAGCGCCGGCGGCCGCGCGGCGACGCCCGGCAGCGGCAGGAAGTCGACGTCGTAGATCGAGAAATCGCGATAGCGGTCGACGAAGTACACAAGGCTGTCGCCGACGCCGTGGATGCCGGGGATGTTGAGCTCCATCACCGACGCGCGTGTCGGCATCGCCCAGGCGCCCAGTTCCAGCGCGCGGCGGTACGCGAACTCGGCGTCGCGCACGCGCAGCGCGATGGCGGAAATCGCCGGGTGCGCCGTCGGCGCGCTCATGCCCGGCAGCGCCTCGGGATGCGCGTTGACGATCACGTTCATCGTGCCCTGGCGATACAGCGCCACCTCGCGCGAACGATGCCGCGCCACCTGGGTGAAGCCCATCATCTGCAGCACGGAGCCGAGTTGCTGCGGTTGCGACGTCGCGTATTCGACGAACTCGATGCCGTCCATGCCCAGCGGGTTGACGGGCTCGGGATTGTGTTCCTGCACGGGAAGGACTCGCTCGTGGGTTCGGAAAGCCGGTGGTCGATGGTGCGGCGGCGGCCCACGACGCGTCAAGCGCGCGGGGCGACACGCGTTCAGTCGGGCAGCGCGAGGGGCAGGCCCACGTAGTTCTCGGCCAGCGCCGTCGACGCGGCCCGCGAGCCGGCGACGTAGGCCAGCTCGGCCAGCTGCACGCGGTGCTGGTAGTCGTCGGCGTCGGGAAAGCGATGCAGCATCGACGTCATCCACCACGAGAAGCGCTGCGCGTTCCACACGCTGGCCAGCGCGATGTCGGAGTAGCGCTCGATCAGGTCCTCGCGCTTCTCCGCATAGCGCGCGATCAGCGCGCGCGCCAGCACCTGGACGTCGGCGACGGCGAGGTTGAGGCCCTTGGCTCCGGTGGGCGGCACGATGTGCGCCGCGTCGCCCGCCAGGAACAGACGGCCGTAGCGCATCGGCTCGCAGACGAAGCTGCGCATGCCGACGACGTTCTTCTGCACGATCGGCCCCTCGATCGGCGCCCAGCCGTCGCGCGTCGCGAGGCGCGCGCGGAACTCCGCCCAGATCATTGCGTCGGTCCAGCGCGCCGCGTCCTCGTGCGGATCGCACTGGAAATACATGCGCTGCAACGTGGGCGAGCGCGTGCTGACGAGCGCAAAGCCGCGCTCGTGCAGCGTGTAGATGAGCTCCGGCGACGACGGTGGCGCCTCGGTCAGGATGCCGAACCAGCCGAACGGATACGTGCGCACGTACTCGTGCCGCGCGGCGGCGGGAATCGCCTGCCGGCAGACGCCGTGGAAGCCGTCGCAGCCGGCCACGTAGTCGCATTGCAGCCGGTGCGCGGCGCCGTCGTGCTTGTAGCTGATCCAGGGCTTGTCGCCGTCGATGCCGTGCGGCGCGACGTCGCGTGCGCCGAACAGGATGGCGCCGTCCTGGGCGAGCCGCGCCGCGACCAGGTCCTTCACGACCTCGTGCTGCGCGTACACGGTGATCGAGCGGCCGGTTAGCGCGGTGAGGTCGCGAGCACGCCCGCGCGCACGGTCGCCTCGATCTCGTCGCGCGAGCGCGACTCGAGGATCACCGACGCGATGCCCGCGCGCTGCAGCAGCAACGACAGCGTCAGGCCCGCGGGGCCGGCCCCGATGATGGCAACCTGGGTGCGCATGAGGCGCGATTGTGCCGCAGATGCGGAGCCCAGCGGTTTCGATCATCGACAAACTGTGCGATTATCGACCGCATTGGCCAGCCGTTCGCTGGCGCCGGTATCCCGATGCCCATGCCGCGCACCGCCCTGCCCGCGAAGTCCACGAAGCCGCCCGCGCAGGATGCCGTGCCGCCGGCGGCGGCGGCGCGCACCGTTGCGCAGGACATCCAGTCCTATGCGGGCGATCCCGATTTCATGGCCACGCTCGCGCGCGGCCTCGCCGTCATCCGCGCGTTCTCGCAGCAGCGGCGCACGCTGACGATCGCGCAGCTGTCGCAGAAGACGGGCATCCCGCGCGCCGCGGTGCGGCGCTGCCTGTACACGCTCGGCGAACTGGGCTACGTGGCGTCGGTGGACGGCCGCGCCTTCGCGCTGCGGCCGCGCATCCTGGCGCTCGGCCACGCCTACCTCACGTCGAGCCCGCTGGCGGCGTCGGCGCAACCGATCCTGGACCAGGTCAGCGACACGACGCACGAGTCGTGCTCGATGGCGGTGCTGGACGGCGACGACATCCTGTACATCGCGCGCTCGCGCTCGTCGATGCGGATCATGTCCATCGACCTCGGCGTCGGCAGCCGCCTGCCGGCCGCCAGCACGTCGATGGGCCGCATCCTGCTGTCGGGCTTGCCGCCGCCGGATCTCGCGGCCTACTTCGCGCGCGTGCGGCCGGTGCCGCACACGCCGCACACGATCGTCTCGGTGGACAAGCTGCGCGCCCTCGTCGAAGCGTTGCGCACGCGCGACCACGCGATCGTCGACGAGGAACTGGAGATCGGGCTGCGCTCGATCGCCGTGCCGGTGCGCGACGCCGCCGGCCACGTCGCGGCGGCGATCAACATCAGCGTCCACGCGTCGCGCGTGTCGGTAGGCGAGATGCAGGCGCGGCTGAAGCCCGTGCTGCAGTCCGCCGCTCACGAGCTCGGCATGCTCCTGTAGCGATGGCCGACGCCGTCCGCGCGACGGTGCGTCCCGCCGCGGCTTGTCGCGTCGCGCGCGGCGAGCGCCCGGCCGGTATGCGATAGTCCGCGCTTCGCGTTCGGTCAGGATTCCATGGTGGGGAGGCGTTTCGGACGGGCCCTGGGGCTTGCCGCGGGCATGGCGCTCGCATCGCTCGCGCATGCGGCCGACACGACGACGTGGTTCACCGCCGACGCCGGCTCCGGCCAGGGCGTCAATACGCTGACGCTCGGCGCCGAATGGCTCACGCCCTGCGAGTGCACGTGGCTGCGCGAGCACAACACGGAGCCGCGGATCTCCGCGCACGTCGGCTTCTGGGACGCGCACGACCACAGCACCGAGAACGACAACCTGTGGAACGCCGGCGTGATGGGCGCGCTGCGCTGGCCGTTCGCGCAAGCGAGCGCGTTGCGGCCCTTCGTCCAGCTTTCGCTCGGCGCCGGCGCCATTTCCAAGACGCGGATCGGGCCGCGCCACCTGTCGACGGCATTCCAGTTCCAGGAACAGCTCGAGGCCGGCATCGCGCTCGATCCCGAGCGCCGCTACGAGCTCGCCGCCTACATCAGCCACACGTCCAACGCGTCGATCAAGGAGCCGAATGACGGGCTCACGACCTTCGGCGTCGAGTTGCGCGTCGCGCTTCCCTAGCACGCGGCATCGCCCCGCCGCAGCGGGCGCGCTGCTCGCGTTCGCGATGACGTGCACGCAGGCGCTGGCACAGGCGCCCGCGCTGCCGATTTCCACGTTCACGGGCCTGTGCGATGCGTCGGCGGCCGTCGCGCTGGACGACGACCGCTTCGTCGTCGCCGACGACGAGCACAACGTACTGCAGGTCTTCCGGCAGCGTGCGCCCGGCGCGCCGGTCGCGAGCGTCGACCTGGCGCCGCTGCTCGAGCGCGCCTATCCGCGCGAGATCGACATCGAGGCGGCGGCGCGCATCGGGGATCGCATCTACTGGATCGGCTCCCACGGCCGCTCCGCCAAGGGCGCGCGGCGGGACGAGCGGCGCACGCTGTTCGCGACGACGATCGCACGGGACGCGGCCGGCGAGTGGCGCTTCACGCGCGCCGGCACGCCCTACCACGGGCTCGTCGATGCGATGGCGACGGCGCCCGCGCTCGCGGCGTTCGCGCTCGGCGCCGCCGCGCGCAAGGCGGCCGAAGCCCCCGGCGGCCTCGACATCGAGGGGCTCGCCGCCACGCCGGACGGCGCGTTGCTGATCGGTTTCCGCAATCCGCTGCCGCAGCAGCGCGCGCTCGTCGTGCCGCTCGTGAATCCCGCAGCGGTGCTCGACGGTGCTGCGCCTGCGTTCGGGCCACCCGTGCTGCTGGATCTCGGCGGCCTCGGCATCCGCAGTCTCGATCGCGACCCCGGCACCGGCGATTACCTGGTGGTCGCGGGGCCCGCCGGCGACGGCGGGCCGTTCCGGCTGTACCGCTGGCGCGGCGACGCCAGCGCGCCGAACCCGCTGGCCGCGGGCGCTTTCGGCGACCTCAACCCGGAGGCGCTCGCCGTGTTCGGCGCGCCCGGCTTCGCGCGCTGGATGGTGAGCGACGACGGCGCGCGCCGGATCCGCGGCAACGCGTGCAAGGATCTCCCGGCTGCGGAGCGCCGCTTTCGCGCGGTGCGCTTGCACGACGAGCTGCTGCGTTAAGCCCCGCACGCCGCATCGCGTGCGCGCAACAGGACGTTACACTTCGGGCCTCCTTCATGTCCCTCGAGGTCCACCCCGTGCGCTCGTTCCGCCCCGCCTTCCCGCGCCTCGTTGCAGGCGTCGTTGCGAGTCTTGCCGTCGTGCTTGACGCGGCAGCCCAGTCCGCAGGGCCCCTGCCGCCCGACACGCTCGCGAAAGCGCTGCCGGCCGCATGGGGCGACATGACGCGCGGCACGCCGGCGACGGAAGCGACGAACTACGGCATGCGCAGCAACCGCGCGACGGTCACGCTGACCGGCAAGCGCGGTTCGACCGAGCCCTTCGTCGCGCAGTTCACGCTCGTCGACGAAGGCACGTACGGCGCGCAGATGTACGCCAGCGGCGCCAGCTACCTCAAGGGCGACGTGCGCAGCGATTCCGAGCACAGCATCGTGCTGCCGGGCGGACGCCGCGCGCTGGTCACCGAAGCGACGAAGGACAGCATGATGGTCGAGACGCAGGTGGGCGGCCGCTTCGTGGCGCGCACCGGTTGCTCGCGCGCGACGGAAGCCGCGTGCATCGCCGCGTTCGGTCACTGGGACTTCAAGGCGATCGAAGCGCTGGCGCGCTGACCGCGCGCCGACGCGAGATCGGGGTCCGACCCCGAGCGCAGCGCACGCCCGATCGACCGCCGATGCAGGCCGCAAGCGCGAGCCAGAAAGCAAAAAGCCCGGCACAAGGCCGGGCTTTTCGTCGATCGAAGCCAGAGGGCCGTTGCTGATACCTGTCCTCTGACTCCTGATCCCTGGGTTACATGTCCATGTCGCCCATGCCACCCATGCCGCCGCCGGGGCCGCCCATCGGCTTTTCGTCCTTGGGCAGCTCGGCGACCATCGCATCGGTCGTCAGCATCAGCGACGCCACCGACGCCGCGTTCTGCAGCGCAAAGCGGGTCACCTTCGTCGGGTCGAGCACGCCCATCTCCACCATGTCACCGTACTCGCCGGTGCCGGCGTTGAAGCCGTAGTTGCCCTTGCCTTCGACGACCTTGTTGACGACGACGGACGGCTCGTCGCCGGCGTTCTGCACGATCATCCGCAGCGGTTCCTCGATCGCGCGCAGCACGATCTTGATGCCCGCGTCCTGGTCCGGGTTCGAACCCTTGAGGCCCTTCAGGTTCGCACGCGCACGGAGGTAAGCGACGCCGCCGCCCGGCACGATGCCTTCTTCGACGGCCGCACGCGTGGCGTGCAGCGCGTCTTCGACACGCGCCTTCTTTTCCTTCATCTCGACCTCGGTGGCCGCGCCGACCTTGATCACCGCCACGCCGCCGGCCAGCTTGGCCACGCGTTCCTGCAGCTTTTCCTTGTCGTAGTCGGACGTCGCTTCGTCGATCTGCGTGCGGATGTTCTTGACGCGCGCCTCGATCGAAGCCTTTTCACCGGCACCGTCGATGATCGTCGTGTCTTCCTTCGCCACTTCGACGCGCTTGGCACGGCCGAGATCCTTGACCGTCGCGTTCTCGAGCTTGAGACCCAGTTCCTCGGCGATCACCGTGCCGTTGGTCAGGATCGCGATGTCTTCGAGCATCGCCTTGCGACGATCGCCGAAGCCCGGAGCCTTGACCGCAACGGTCTTCAGGATGCCGCGGATGTTGTTGACGACCAGCGTCGCGAGCGCTTCGCCGTCGACGTCTTCGGCGATGATCAGGAGCGGCTTGCCGGCCTTGGCAACGGCTTCCAGCACGGGCAGCAGGTCGCGGATGTTCGAGATCTTCTTGTCGTGCAGCAGGATGTACGGGTCTTCCAGCACCGCCGTCTGCTTCTCGGGCTGGTTGATGAAGTACGGCGAGATGTAGCCACGGTCGAACTGCATGCCCTCGACCAGGTCCAGCTCGTTCTCGAGGCCCTTGCCGTCTTCGACGGTGATGACGCCTTCCTTGCCGACCTTGTCCATCGCTTCGGCGATCGTCTTGCCGATCGATTCGTCGGCGTTGGCCGAGATCGAGCCGACCTGCGCGATTTCTTTCGACGTCGAGCAGGGCTTGCTGATCTTCTTCAGCTCGTCGATCACGGCCACGACGGCCTTGTCGATGCCGCGCTTGAGGTCCATCGGGTTCATGCCCGCGGCGACGTACTTCATGCCTTCGATGACGATGGCTTGCGCCAGCACCGTGGCCGTCGTCGTGCCGTCACCGGCGACGTCCGACGTCTTGGACGCGACTTCCTTGACCATCTGCGCGCCCATGTTCTCGAACTTGTCCTTCAGTTCGACTTCCTTGGCCACCGACACACCGTCCTTGGTGATCGTCGGGGCGCCGAAGCTGCGCTCCAGCACGACGTTGCGGCCCTTGGGGCCCAGCGTCACCTTGACGGCGTTGGCGAGTACATTCACGCCATTCACCATCTTGTTGCGTACGTTCTCGCCGAAGCGGACGTCTTTGGCTGCCATGTTCGTTTCTCCTGGAGTCTTCTAGCGGCCGCGTCAGGCGACGATGCCGATGATGTCGTCTTCGCGCATGTGCAGCAGGTCGGCGCCGTCCATCTTGAATTCCTGGCCCGAGTACTTGCCGAACAGCACCTTGTCGCCGGCCTTCACGCCCATCGGCTGCAGCTTGCCGCTGTCGTCCGTCTTGCCGGGACCGACCGCGACCACTTCGCCCATCGACGGCTTTTCCGCGGCGGTGTCGGGGATGACGATGCCGCCGGCCGATTTACGCTCTTCTTCGAGCCGCTTGACGATGACGCGGTCGTGCAGAGGCTTGAGTTTCATGGTTAGTACTCACTCCTGTTGTCTAAGGGGAACCGGTGCCGCACAACGGGATCTCGGCGGCAGCCGAGGTGTTGTTAGCACTCATCGGAATCGAGTGCTAATAATAGGTCCGCACCAAGCCAACGTCAACCGCCCGGTCCATGATTCGCGACAGGAATCCAACAAGTCCGGGCGCGCGACCCGCCTGCTGCGGCGCGCCGCTTGACTGGCGGACCGCCGATACAGTACTTTCCACCTCTAACATATTGAATTATAAGGCGCACTACGTCATGCGTTCCCTGCTTGCTGCCGCATTCCTTACCGTCGGCCTGATAGCGGGCGCCGCCCAGGCCGCCATTCCCAAGGCGCTGCTCCTGTATGCGGACGATCCGGCGTGGGCCACGGAGGTCCGCACCAAGATCCTGGCCAAGGGCCAGGTGACGACGCTGGACACGTTCGACGCCAGTGCCGGCACACCCACGCTCACCCAGTTGCAGGCATATCCGGTGGTCTTCGTGTGGACCAATGAATCGCTCAACGACCGGACGGCGTTTGGCGACGTGCTCGACAGCTACGTACGTGCGGGCGGCGGCGTGGTCATGGCGATGTTCGCGCTTTCCGACCCCGACGACCTCGACATCGGCGGCGCATGGGAGACGAAAGGCAACAATCCGCTGACGCTGGTATTCCAGTCTTCGGGCACCACGCTGACGCTCGGTACCGTGCACGTGCCGTCGAGCCCGCTGATGGCGGGCGTGACGAGCTTCAACGGCGGAACCTCGTCGTACTACGGGCCGGGCAGCCTGACCAGCGGCACCACCAGCATCGCGGATTGGTCCAACGGCGTGCCGCTGGTGATGACCAAGCCCGTGGGCAGCGGCATGGTCGTGGGCCTCAATTTCTTCCCGCCGTCGTCCGACTCGCGCAGTGATTTCTGGGTCGCGAGCACCGACGGCGCCACGCTGATGAGCAACGCGCTGCTGTTCGCGGCTGGAGCGGTGCGGACCTCGGCGGTGGCTACGCCGGTGCCCGCGCTGGACACCGGGGCATTGGCCGCGCTCGCTCTGCTGCTGGCCATGGGCTACGTGGCAACGGACCGCCGGCGCGCGCGGTCGCGGCACCACGGCTAGTCCGGGCACGACGAGGCCGGGCATGCAGGGGCCGCTCCGTGCGCTCGCGCGCCGCATGACGCGCCACGCGGGCCGCGGTACGGCGGCCGGACTCGCCGCGCTGTTCGCGTTCGCGCTCGCCGGATGCGCCACGCGTCCCGTGAACCCGCCGATTCCCGACGTCCACCCCGAGAGCGGCTACCGCTTCGAGGCCCGGCAGCGCACCGTGCCGGACAAGGAAAACCTGGTCATCCTCGCGTTCTCGGGCGGCGGCACGCGCGCCGCGGCGTTTTCCTACGGCGTCCTCGAATACCTGCGCAGCACGACGATCGTCGGACCCAAGGGCAACACCGGGCGCCTGATCGACTACGTCGACGTGATCACCGGCGTGTCCGGCGGCAGCTTCACGGCGCTCGCCTACGGCCTGTACGGCGACAAGCTGTTCGACCTCTACGAGGACGCGTTCCTGAAGCGCAACATCCAGGGCCAGATCGTGGCCGGCGCGTTCAACCCCGGCAACTGGGGCGACATGCTGGGGACCGCGTGGGGCCGCTCCGAGCTCGCCGCCAACATCTACGACGACGTGCTGTTCAAGGGCGCCACGTTCGGGGACCTCGACCGCGGCAAGGGCCCGACGATCCTCGCGTCGGCCACCGACATCTCGACCGGCGCGCGCTTCGTGTTCGACCAGCGCACGTTCGACGTGCTCTGCTCGGACCTCAATGCGGTGCGCCTGTCGCGCGCGGCCGCCGCGTCGTCCGCCGTGCCCGTCGTGCTGTCGCCCGTGACGATCAACAACTACGGCGGCACCTGCAACCGCCATGCGCCGGAGTGGGTGAAGCTGTTCCTCGACTCGGACGATCCGCCGCGGCCCGCGGCCCGCGCCATCCGCTCGCTGCGCGCGCTCGAGTCCTACGGCGACAGCGCCGAGCGCCCCTACATCCATCTCGTGGATGGTGGCGTGTCCGACAACGTCGGCATGCGCGCGGTGCTGGACGCGATGCAGCTGATGGAGGCGCTGCACGACGCCGGCAAGCCGACGCCGCTCGACCACGTGAAGCGCATCATCGTGTTCGTCGTGAATTCGGTGTCCATCCCGCCCACCGACTGGGACCAGCGCGAGGCGCCGCCGTCGACGCTCGACGTGCTGCTGAAATCGACGGGCACGCCCATCGACTACTTCTCGTTCGAGTCGATCGAACTGCTGAAGGACACCGGGCACGCGTGGGTCAACGACAAGCTCGTGCGCGACTCGGCGGCGTTCAGGGCCAACAAGGATCCCGCGGTGGCGGCCGCGCTGCGCGCGCCGGAGGCGCAGGTCTATGCGATCGACGTTTCGTTCGCCGCGCTCAAGGACAAGAACGAGCGCGCCTACCTCAACACGCTGCCGACGTCGTTCGTGCTGCCGCCCGAGGCGGTGGACCACCTGCGCGCCGCGGCCGGCACGATCATCGCGGATTCGCCCGACTTCAAGCGGCTGCTGAAGGACGTGGGCGTCAGCATCGTGCCGCCCGCGACGCCGCCCGCCGCCGCGCACTGAGCGCCGCCCGCTCCGCGCGCAACGAGCGCGCCGTCGCGCGGACTGTGCCGCTCTAGTTCGCGCGCGGCGCTGCGCTCGCGATCGCAGCGGGTGGCACGAGCGGCGTGTCCACGTTCCACCCGCCGCCGATCGCCTTCACCAGCGCGACGCTCGCCAGCAGCTGGCGGCCGCGCAGCAGCACCAGCGTGCGCTCGTTGTTGAACTGCACGGCCTGCGCGGTGATGACGTTGAGGAACGCGACGATGCCGGCCTTGTACTGGTTGGTCGTCAGGTCCACCGACAGCTTCGCGGCATCGACGGCCTGTTGCTGCACGGTGGCCTCGTCGGCGAGCACCTGCAGCGTGGTCAGGTTGTCCTCGACTTCCTGGAAGCCGGTCAGCACGGTGGCCTTGTACGTGCCCACCGCTGCGTCGTACGCCGCCTTGTTCTGCTCGAGCGCGCTCTTGCGCAGCCCGCCGTCGAACAGCGGCTGCGCGGCGCTGGCGCCGATCGACCACACGGCGGCCGGCAGCGAGAACAGGTTCGCGAAGCTCGAGCCGGCGACGCCGCCTGCAGCCGCGAGGTTGATGTTCGGGTAGAACGCCGCCGTGGCGACGCCGATGTCCGCGTTGGCGGCGGCGACCCGCCGCTCGGCCGCGGCGATGTCGGGACGGCGCTCGAGCAGCTGCGACGGCAGGCCGGGCGGCACCGCCGGCGGCGGCGGCACGTCGGCGGCCACGGCCAGCACGAACGTCTGCGGCGGCTGGCCGATCAGCACGGCGATCGCGTGCTGGTACGCGGCGCGCGTCGCCTGGTTGTCGATGGCGCTCGCCTGCGACGACTTGACCTGCGTCTCCGCCTGCACGACGTCCGCGCGCGCGGCGACGCCGGCGTTGTAGCGGTTCTGCGTCAGCTCGAGCGAGCGCTGGTAGGCCTCGACCGTGCGGTCGAGCAGCCGCTGGCCGCTGTCGGCCGTGCGCAGCGAGAAATAGTTCTGCGCGAGGTCCGCCTGGATCGACAGCATCGCGTTCGCATACTCGTCGCCGGCCGCGGTGGCGCTCGCTTCGCTCGCCTCCACGGCGCGGCGCACCTGGCCCCACAGGTCGAGCTCCCAGCTCGCGTTGGCGTCGAAGCTCACGGAGTTGTGCGGCGCGGTGTTCGGCGCGCTCTTCGCACGCGCGCCCGACGCGCCCCCGTTGACCACCGGGAACAGGCCCGCGCGCGCGCTGCCCACCTGCGCTTCCGCCTGCCGGTAATTCGCATAGGCCACGGTGAGCGTCGGGTTGGCGCGCATCGCGGCTTCCTCGAGGCGGTTGAGCTCGGGATCGTTGTAGATCTCCCACCAGCGGCCGCGCGGGAACTGGTCGGCGGGTGTCGCTTCCTTCCACCCGGCCGGCACCGTCGTGCCGACGCCTGCGAACGGGCCCGGCGCCTCGGCGGCCGGCTTCACGTAATCGGGGCCCACCATGCAGCCACCGAGCGTGGCGGCGAGTGCGAGGGCCAGCGCGGCGCGGCGGCCGCTGTGCGGGCGGAAAGTGTGAGTGCGCATCATGCTTGCCATTGGCGTTCGTGCTCCAGGGTGGGAGGAGGCCGCGGCGTGCGCGACGAGCGCGCGAAGCGCGCGCGACACCACAGCCGGAAGCGGTCGAGGTAGAGGTAGACGACGGGCGTCGTGTACAGCGTCAGCAGCTGGCTCACGAAGAGCCCGCCGACGATCGAGATGCCGAGCGGCCGGCGCAGTTCGGCGCCTTCGCCGAAGCCGATCGCCAGCGGCACCGCGCCCAGCATCGCCGCGAGCGTCGTCATCATGATCGGGCGGAAGCGGCGCAGGCAGGCCTCGAAGATCGCCTCGCGCGGCTCGGTGCCGTGCTCGCGCTCCGTGCTGATCGCGTAGTCGATCATCATGATGGCGTTCTTCTTGACGATGCCGATCAGCAGGATCACGCCGATCAGCGCGATGAGACTGAACTCGATCCTGAACGCGAGCAGCGCCAGCAGCGCGCCGACGCCGGCCGACGGCAGCGTCGACAGGATCGTCAGCGGGTGCACGTAGCTCTCGTACAGCACGCCCAGCACGATGTAGACGGTGATCAGCGCCGCGAGGATCAGCCAGGGCTGGCTCGACATGCCCTGCTGGAACGCGCGCGCCGTGCCCTGGAACGAGCCGTGCACGCTGTTGGGTACCCCGAGCTTGGCCAGCGCGTCGTCGATGGCCACCTGCGCCTGCGACAGCGACGTGCCTTCGGGCAGGCTGAACGAGATCGTCGACGCGGCGAACTGGCCCTGGTGGTTGACGGACAGCGGCGTGTTGGTCGGGCCCCAGTGCGCGATCGTGGCGAGCGGCACCGACTTGCCGTCCTTCGTCTGCACGTAAGTCTGGGCGAGCGCCTCCGGGCTCTGCCAGTACTCGGGCGCCACTTCCATCACCACCTTGTACTGGTTGAGCGGGTTGTAGATCGTCGACACCGCGCGCTGGCCGAAGGCGTTGTTGAGCGCCGTGTCGATGTCCTTCGGCGACAGGCCCAGCCGCGCGGCCGCGTCGCGGTCGACGGTCAGCGACGTCTGCACGCCCTTGTCCTGCTGGTCGGTGCTGACGTCGACGAGCTGCGGCAGGTTGGACAGCGCGTAGCGGATCCGCGGCTCCCAGGTGCGGAGCTCGTCCAGGTTGTCGGCCTGCAGCGTGTACTGGTAGGACGCCTGCCCCTGCCGCCCGCCCACGCGGATGTCCTGCGCGGGCACCAGGAACAGGCTCGCGCCGGCGACGCCGGCCGTCTGCGTGCGGATGCGCGCGACCACGGCGTCGGCGCTCGCCTTGCGCTGGGACAGCGGCTTCAGCGTGACGAACATGAAGCCGCCGTTGCGCTGGCCGCCACCGGTGAACGCGGTGACGTTCTCGACGGCAGGGTCCGCGCGCACGATCGCGACGAACTGCGCCATCTTCTGCTGCATCGACTGGAACGAACTCGCCTGGTCCGCCTGGATGAAGCCCATCATGCGGCCGTTGTCCTGCTGCGGAAAGAAACCCTTGGGGATGACGATGTACAGCCAGACGTTCAGCACGACGGTGGCGGCGAGCACCAGCATCGTGATCACGCCGTGGCGCAGCACCACCGCCAGCGTGCGCGCATAGGCGTCGCTCAACCACGCGAACGCACTCTCCGCGCGGCGCGCCCAGCGGCCCGGCTCGCGCTTGGGCACGGGACGCAGGATCCGCGAGCACATCATCGGCGTCGTCGTCAGCGACACGACGAGCGACACGAGGATCGCCGCCGACAGCGTCACCGCGAACTCGCGGAACAGCCGGCCGATGATGCCGCCCATCATCAGGATCGGGATGAACACGGCGATCAGCGACACGCTCATCGACAGCACCGTGAAGCCTACCTCCTTCGCCCCCGCGAGCGCCGCGCGGCAGGGCTTCATCCCCTCCTCGATGTGGCGCGTCACGTTCTCCAGCACGACGATCGCGTCGTCGACGACGAAGCCCGTGGCGATCGTCAGCGCCATCAGCGTCAGGTTGTTGAGCGAGAAGCCCGCGACGTACATGACGGCGAACGTGCCGACCAGCGACACCGGCACGGCGATGCTGGGGATCACCGCCGCGCGCCAGTTGCGCAGGAACGCGAACACGACGAGGATCACCAGCGCCACCGCGATCACCATCGCGCGCTCCACCTCGTGCAGCGACGCGCGGATCGTCGTGGTCTGGTCCATGACGATCGCAAGGTCGATCGACTGCGGGATGGACGCCTGCAGCGACGGCAGCAGCGCCTTGATGCTGTCGATCGTCTCGATGATGTTGGCGCCGGGCTGCCGGCTCACCATCAGCAGCACCGACGGCTTGCCGTTGGACGAGCCGTCGTTGCGCAGGTCCTCGACCGAATCGACCACCTGCGCG
>JBGAIC010000104.1:0-6738 GCA_044225845.1 Casimicrobiaceae bacterium | reverse complement strand
CATGTTCGGCCTGCTCGGCCCGAACGGCGCCGGCAAGTCGACGCTGATGCGGACACTCGCGACGCTGCAGGACGCGGACCGCGGCAGCGCGCGCCTGGGCGACATCGACGTGCTGCGCGAAAAGGACGCCGTGCGCCGCGTGCTGGGCTACCTGCCGCAGGACTTCGGCGTCTATCCCAAGGTGTCGGCCGAGGACATGCTGGACCACCTCGCGCGGCTCAAAGGCATTGCGGAGCGCGGCGTGCGCCGCGACACGGTGGCGCGCCTGCTGCAGCAGGTGAACCTGTGGGACGTGCGCAAGAAGGCGCTCGGCGGCTACTCCGGCGGCATGCGCCAGCGCTTCGGCATCGCGCAGGCGCTGCTCGGCGACCCGCGGCTCGTGATCGTCGACGAACCCACCGCAGGCCTAGACCCCGAGGAGCGCGTGCGCTTCCACAACCTGCTGGCCGAGATCGGCGAGAACGTCGTCGTGATCCTGTCGACGCACATCGTGTCCGACGTCTCCGACCTCTGTGCACGGATGGCGATCATCGCCAAGGGCCGCGTGCGGCTCACCGGGGCGCCGGACGACGTCGTCGCGTCGCTGCGCGGCCGCGTCTGGCAGAAGACGATCGCGCGCACCGAGCTCGACGCGACGAAGGCGGCGTATCCGGTGATCGCGTCGCGGCTCGTGGCGGGCCGCACGCTGGTGACGGTGGTGGCGGACGACGCGCCCGCGTCCGACTTCGCGGGCGTCGAGCCCACGCTCGAGGACGTCTACTTCGCGACGATCGCCGGCCAGGCCGAGCCGCTCGCAGCGGCGGCCTGACGCCATGCGCAACCTCTTCGCCATCGCGCGCTTCGAAGTCGCGCGCCGCCTGCGCCAGTTGTCGACGTGGGTCTACTTCGCCGTCTTCTTCGCGCTCGCGATGCTGTGGGTCGCGGCCGCCGGAGGCGCGCTGCGCGGCGCCAACATCGTGTTCGCCAGCGGGAAGATCTGGATCAACTCGCCGTACGCCATCCAGCAGACGCTGGGCTTCCTGGGCATGATGGCCGTCACGGTCATCGGCGCGATCATGGGCCGCGCCGTGCAGCAGGACTACGAGTACCGCAGCGAGACGTTCTTCTTCACGTCGCCGATCAGGCGCCGCGAATACCTGGGCGGCCGTTTCCTGGGCGCGTTCGCCACGACGATGCTCGTGCTCGCGGGCCTGGGGCTCGGCGCCTGGGCCGGCACGTTGCTGCCCAACATCCCGGCCGACCGGCTGGGACCGCCCCGCCTCGCCGCCTACCTGCTGCCCTACGTCACGACGCTCGGGCCCAACGTGTTCTGGCTGGGATGCGTCTGCTTCTGCATGGGCGCGCTGACGCGCAGGATGCTCCCGATCTACGTGACCTGCGTCCTGGCCCTGATCGCCTACCTGACGGCCGGCTCGCTGTTGCGCGAGCTCGACAACAAGACGCTCGCGTCGCTGCTCGATCCGTTCGGCATGACGGCGGCCTCGCGGCTCACCGAGTACTGGCCGATCGCCGATCGCAACACGCGGCTCGTCCCGTTCGCCGGCGTGCTGGCGGCCAACCGGCTCATCTGGATCGGTGTGGGGTTGTGCGTGCTGGCCTTCACGGCATGGCGCTTCCGCTTCGGCGAAACCCCCGCGCGACGCGGCGCGAAGACGTTGGCGGACGACGGCGACACCGCCGTGCGCGCGCCCGTGCGCTTCGCCCCGACGCCCCTGGACCGGCGCTCCGCATGGACGCAACTGCCGCGCCTCACGTGGCTCTACTTCCGCGAGACGGTGCGCAACCTGTACTTCGGCGTGTTCGTGCTGGCCGGCATCGCGTTCATGCTCGCGGCGAGCACGACGATGGGTTCGCTGTTCGGCACCAACACGTGGCCGGTCACCTACCAGATCCTGGGACTGATCGAGGGCACGTTCTCGGTGTTCATGCTGGTGATCATCACGTTCTACGCCGGGGAACTGGTCTGGCGCGAGCGCGACAACCGGCTGGACCAGATCCAGGACGCGCTGCCGGTGCCTACGTGGCTGCCGCTCGCCGCCAAGCTGCTGGCGCTGATGCTGATCCCGGTCGTGCTGCAGTCCGTGCTGATGCTGTGCGGCATCGCGATCCAGACCGTCAAGGGCTACCACCACTACGAGCTTGCGCAGTACGTGCAGCGGCTGTTCGGCATCGCCCTCGTCGACTACTGGCTCGTCTGCGCGCTGGCGATCGCGGTGCAATCCGTCGTGAACCAGAAGTACCTGGGCCACTTCGTGATGATCGTCTACTACGTCGCGCTGGTGGCCGCGGGACCGCTGGGCTTCGAGCACGGCCTCTACCTGTACGGCGAGACGCCGCAGGTGACGTACTCGGACATGAACGGCTTTGGCCACTTCATGCTGCGCGCCCGGGCGTTCCAGGCGTATTACGGCGCGTGGGCGCTGTTGCTCGTGATCGTGGCCTACCTCGCGTGGACGCGCGGCACGCCGGGCGGCTGGCGCGCGCGCCTGGTGATGGCGAAGGCGCGCTTCACGCCGCGCGTGGCCGCCGCGACCGGCGTCGTGGCGCTGCTCGTCGCAACGACGGGCGGCTACATCTTCTACAACACCAACGTGCTCAACCGCTACCAGACCGCCTACGACGGCCAGCAGGACCAGGCCACGTACGAGAAGCGCTATCGCAGCCTGCTGGCCGATCCGCAACCCAAGATCACGGCCGTGAGCCTGCGCGTCGACCTGTTCCCGCGCGAGCAGCGGGTGCGCGCCACCGGCACCTACACGCTGGTGAACAAGACGGCGCAACCCGTGTCGCGCGTGCACCTGCTGTGGATGCAGGGCGACAGCGAGGTGATCCACGCGCTGTCGTTCGACCGCCCCGCGACGCTCGCCACCGACGACATGCGCATCGGCGTGCGCAGCTATGCGTTCGCGGAGCCGCTGCCGCCCGGCGGGCAGACCGTCATGACGTTCGACGTCGAGGTGCCGACGCGCGGCTTCACGAATGCCGGCAGCAACACGTCGGTCGTCTACAACGGCAGCTTCGTCAACGGCAACTTCATGCTGCCGACCGTCGGTTACTCGGAGCGTGCCGAGCTCGAGACGGATCGCGACCGCGCCAAGTTCGGGTTGAAGCCGCGCGAGCGCAAGCTGGACCGCGACGATCCCGCCGGCCCCGCGTACAACTACCTGACGCACTCGGCCGACTTCATCACGTTCGAAGCCGAGGTGGTGACCGACGCGGACCAGTTCGCGATCGCGCCCGGCTACCTGATCCGCGACTGGACGGAAGGCGATCGCCGGCACTTCCTGTACCGGATGGACAGCCCTATCCTGGACTTCTTCGCGTTCCAGTCCGCACGCTATGCGGTGAAGAAGGATCGCTGGAACGACGTAGCCATCGAGGTCTACTACCAGCCGGGCCACGAGTACAACCTGGACCGGATGATCGCGGCGGTGAAGGCTTCGCTCGACTACTACACGAAGAACTTCGGGCCCTACCAGCACCGCCAGTTCCGGATTGTCGAGTTCCCGCGCTACGCGGCGTTTGCGCAGGCCTTCCCCAACACGATCCCGTTCTCCGAGGGCATCGGCTTCATCGCGCGCGTCCGCGAGGACGACAAGGACGACATCGACTACCCGTACTACGTGACGGCGCACGAGGCCGGCCACCAGTGGTGGGCGCACCAGGTGATCGGCGCCGACGTGCAGGGTGCGACGATGCTGTCCGAGACACTCGCCCAGTACTCCGCGCTGATGGTGATGAAGCAGAAGTACGGCGCCGCCAAGATGCAGAAGTTCCTGTCCTACGAGCTGGACCGCTACCTGATCGGCCGCGCCGGCGAGCAGAAGAAGGAGCTGCCGCTCGCGCGGGTCGAGGACCAGGCCTACATCCACTATCGCAAGGGCAGCCTCGTCATGTACGCGCTGGCCGACGCCATCGGCGAGGACAACCTCAACCGCGCCATCCGCCGCTTCCGCGACGAGTATGCGTTCAAGGGCCCGCCCTACCCGACGACGACGCAGTTCCTGCAATACGTGCGCGCGGAAACGCCCCCGCAGTGGCAATACCTGATCGAGGATTTCTTCGAGACGATCACGCTGTACGACAACCGCGCCGTCAAGGCGGAAGCGAAGCCGCTGGCCGGCGGACGTTACGCGGTGACGATCGATGTCGTCGCGAAGAAGCGGCGCGCCGACGAGCTGGGCAAGGAAACGGACGTGCCGCTCGCCGACTGGATCGACATCGGCGTGCTGGATGCGGAAGGCAACCCGCTCTATCTCGAGAAGAAGCGGATCGACCGCAACGAGATGACGTTCACCGTCGAGGTCGCGGGCAAGCCGGCGCGCGCGGGCATCGATCCGCTGACCAAGCTGATCGACCGCGATCCCAAGGACAACACGGTGGCCGTCGACGTGGACGGCGGCTGAGGCCGCGCCCGACGGTCCGCCATTCCGGCGTCGTCAGATGACCTTCGAGTAGCGCGCCTCGGCCGCGTCGGTGCGCAGGTAAGCGTCGAACACCTTCGCGACGATGCGCACGAGCAAGCGGCCGCGCGGCGTGACGCGGAGGCGGCCGGGCTCGACGTCGACGAGGCCGTCGGCGGCGAGCGGCGCCAGGCCCGCGAGTTCGGCGGCGAAGTAGCGCTCGAACTCGATGCCGTGGCGCGCGGAGAAGGCGGCGGTGTCGAGCGCGAAGTCGCACATCAGCGCCTGGATCGCCGCGCGGCGGATGCGGTCGTCGGCGCTCAGCGCGTGGCCGCGCAGCACCGGCAGCTCGCCGCGATCGAGCGCCGCGTAGTAGTCGCCCAGCGTGCGCACGTTCTGCACGTAGGCGCCGCCCGGCGCGCCGATGGCCGAGATGCCGAACGCGACGAGGTCGTCGGCGCTGTCGGCTGTATAGCCCTGGAAGTTGCGCCGCAGGCGCCCCTCGCGCTGCGCGACGGCCAGCGGGTCGTCGTAGCGCGCGAAGTGGTCCATGCCGATGTACACGTAGCCGGCCGCGGCGAGCCGCGCGATCGCGAGGTCCAGCGTGTCCAGCCGCGTCCGCGCGTCCGGCAAATCCTCGCGCGCGATGCTCCGCTGCGGCTTGAACAGGTGCGGCACGTGCGCATAGCCGTACAGCGCGATCCGGTCGGGCCGCAGGTCCGCCACGCGGTCCAGCGTGCGCGCGAACGAGGCCACCGTCTGCCGCGGCAGGCCGTAGATCAGGTCCACGTTCACGGAGTCGAAGCCGTGCTCGCGCGCGGCGTCGATGACGGCGCGCGTCTCGGCCTCGCTCTGCACGCGGTTCACCGCCACCTGCACGTCGTGGTCGAAGTCCTGCACGCCCACCGACAGCCGGTTGAAGCCCAGTTCGGCGAGTTGTTCGACGCCGGCCGCGTCCACCTTGCGCGGATCGACCTCGATGGCCACTTCCGCTCCGGCGTCCAGGTCGAACGCGTCGAGCAGCGCGTGCATGACCTGCGCGCGCTCGCTGGGCGTCAGGAACGTCGGCGTGCCGCCGCCCCAGTGGATCTGGCGCACGCGGCCGCCCCCCGCCATCTTCGCGCGGACCAGCGCGATCTCGCGCGTGAGGTACTCGACGTAGCGCGCGGAGCGCGTGCGGTCGCGCGTCACCACCTTGTTGCACGCGCAGTAATAGCAGATCGAGTCGCAGAACGGCAGGTGCACGTACAGCGACAGCGCGTTGTCCGGCGCGCCGAGCTTCGCGAGCGCGGCCGCGTAGTCCGCGGCGCCGAACGCCGGTCCGAAGCGGTCGGCGGTGGGGTAGGACGTGTAGCGCGGGCCCGGGCCGTCGTAGCGGGCCACGAGGCCGGCGTCGAAGGCCGGCGCATCGGCGCGGGCACGGTGGACGTTCAGCGGGTAGACGTTCATGGCCGCCACTGTGCCGCCGGCCGCGCCCCGCCACCTTGATCCGCATCAAGCGGCCGTCATCCGCGCGGACCTTGCGCAGGATCAAGGCGCCGGCACGGCGAGCCCGGCACGATGCCGGTGCCCCATGTCATCTTCCGCCCACTACGCCCCTTCCGCGGCCCCCGCGTGCGCGCTGCCGCCGCCTGCACGCGCGGCCGCCGGCACCTGCTTCCACTGCCACCAGCCGCTGCCGGCGGGCGCCCGCTGGGTCGAGAGGCACGGTGCAGAGGAACGCGCCTACTGCTGCGCGGGCTGCCAGGGCATGGCCGCGCTCCTCGCGTCCGCGGGCCTGGCCGACTTCTACGCGCGAACGCGCGACGGCGCCATGCCCGCGCGCCCGGCGCCCGACGCGGCACTCGACACGGAAGCCCAGGCGCTCGCCGCGCGCGCCGCCGGAGCGATCCTCACCGGCCCCGACGGCCGCGAGGAAGCCTCGCTGCTCGTCGAAGGGATGCATTGCGGCGCGTGCGTCGAGCTGATCGAGCGCTGGCTCGCGCGCCAGCCCGGCGTCGAATCCGCGCGCGTCAACATGATGACGGCGCGGATGCAGGTGCGCTGGGATCCTGCCGCCACGAATCTTGCGACGCTGCTCGCTGCCGTCGCCGCGCTGGGCTACCGCGTGCAGCCTTACGACCGCGCGCGCCGCGTGGCCGTTGCCCAGCGCGGCGAGCGAGCGGCGCTGACGCGCGCCGCCGTCGCCGTGCTCGCGATGATGCAGGTGATGATGTTCGCGGTGCCGGCCTACGTGAGCCACGACGGTGTCGCGGCGGAGTACCAGGCGCTGCTCGCGCGGACGAGCCTGGTGCTGACGCTCCCTGTGGTGCTCTATTGCGCGTGGCCGCTGTTT
>JBGAIC010000103.1:0-6784 GCA_044225845.1 Casimicrobiaceae bacterium | reverse complement strand
CGCGCGGCACGCACGAGTGGCAGCACTTCATCCGGCCGTCCGAGCTCGCGCACGACGCGCGCCGCGCCGGCCTGGAACTCGTCGCGATCACGGGGATGCACTACAACCCGCTGTCGCGCGCCTACACGCTGGGCCCCGACACGGCGGTCAACTACCTCGCCGCCTTCAGGCGCCCGCTCGCGTGAGCGCGCCACGCTGGCCCGTCGTCCTGTTCGACCTGGACGGGACGCTCGCCGACACGGCACCGGATCTCGCGGCGGCGCTGAATCGCGTTCGCGCCGACGCGGGCCTGCCGCCGATGCCCGTCGCCGAGTTGCGGCCCTACGCCTCGGCCGGTGCGCGCGGCCTCATCGGCGCGGGCTTGGCCGTGACGCCCGACGACGAGCGCTTCCCGGCCTTGCGCGACAAGTTCCTCGACTATTACGCCGCGGACCCCGTCTGCGACTCGCGCTGGTTCGACGGCGTGCCGCGCATGCTCGCCGACATCGTCGCGGGCGGCCGCCGGCACGGCGTCGTCACGAACAAGGCGACGCGTTACACGAAACTGGTGCTGGCGGGCATGGATCTCGAGGGCGCGTCGGTGGTCGTCTGCGGCGACACGACGCCCCATGCGAAGCCGCATCCCGCACCGCTGCTGCACGCCGCCGCGGAACTGGGTGTCGCGCCGGAGGACTGCGTCTACGTCGGCGACGACCGCCGCGACATCGACGCCGGCCGCGCGGCCGGCATGCGCACGCTCGTCGCCGGCTGGGGTTATCTGGGCGGCAGCGATCCCGCGACGTGGCCGGCCGACGGCTGGCTCGACACGCCGGGCGACCTGCCGCGCGTGCTCGCGACCGCCGGGTAGCGCCGCGCGTCGACGCCGCGCGGCCCTCGCGGGAAGCAAATCAGGGGCAAGTGCCCGCGTTCAGCAACAGCATCTCCTGCGCCTGGCCGTCGCGCGTGCCCGTCACCCTGACCGCCTGCGAGGCTACCAGCGGCCGCACCACGGCGGCGAGGACGTCGGCCGGCCCGGACAGCGGCACCCCGTTGGCGGCGCGCACGCGATCGGCCGACGTGATGCCGAGCATCTGCCCGAAGCCGCTGCCTTCGCGCACCGTGACGCCGCCACCATCGACCGGCTGGATGATCGCGCGCAGCGCGTCGGGCTGCGCGACGAGCCCCTGCAGCAGTTCGGCATTGAGCTTTACGACGGAACCCCTGAATCCCTGCGGCGGCACGCATGCCGGGTCGCGCGCCGGTGCGGCGGCCGCTTTCTGGGGCGCGGTCCCGGCGCCGCGCGTGGCGGCGACGTTGGGGCCGCGCAGCGCGATCGCGCGTTCGCCGCCGCCATCGCGCACACGGATGCCGTCGGGCCCGACCGCAACGAGCATCGCGCCGTTGGCGATCTCGGCCCCGACGGGCACGAGCCGCGCACCGGACGGCAGGCGGAACAACGCGTAACCCTTGCCGTCCGCCTGCGCGAACGTGCCGAGCAGGCGCACGTCGCCGCCGAGCGATGCGGGCGCGGCAGTGACGGCAGCGGCGGGTGCGCTCCCGTCCTGCATGATGCCGGACGCCACGATCGTCGCCACGGCGTCGGCGGGCACCACGGGATTGCGATGCACCGGTGCCGGCGCGAGCCAATACCAGGCCCAGTACGCGAGTGCCGCGGCCAGCGCGACGCAGGCTGCGCCCAGCGCCACGGGTGGCACCCAGCGCCAGCGTGCAGGCAGCGCGGCGGCAGATGCCACGGCGGGACGGGTTGCGGCGGCCGTCATCGTCCGCTCGCTATAATCGCGCCGCGTCCCCGCGCCCCCGCGTCCATCGCTCCGCTCATCCGTTGAATCCCCGCCTCGCGTTGCTGCAACCGTATCCGTTCGAGCGGCTGCGGCGCCTGCTGGCCCTGCATCCCGCGCCGGCGGGCGTGCCGCCCGTGAACCTGTCGATCGGCGAGCCACGCCATCCGACGCCGCCGCTCGTCATCGAGGCGCTCGCCGCCGGCGTCGCCGGCCTCGCGAATTATCCCATGACGGCCGGCTCGCCCGCGCTGCGCGAAGCCATCGCGCAGTGGCTCGTGCGCCGCCACGGCCTCGCGTCGTTGTCGGCCGCGGAGCAGGTATTGCCGGTACTCGGCAGCCGCGAGGCACTGTTCAGTTTTGCGCAGGTGGTGATCGACGGCAGCGTGCGCGGGGCGATGGTCGTCTCGCCCAATCCGTTCTACCAGATCTACGAAGGCGCGGCGCTGCTCGCCGGCGCCGGCACGTTCTACGCGAACACGCCGTCGGGCACCGGAGGCCATCCTTATCGCGACGTGCCCGCGGACGTCTGGGCGCGCACGCAGCTGCTGTACGTCTGCTCGCCGGACAACCCGACGGGCCGCGTGCTCACGCAGCAGGACTGGAACGAGCTCTTCGTGCTGTCCGACCGCTACGGCTTCGTCATCGCGTCCGACGAATGCTATTCGGAAATCTACGTCGACGAGGCGAAGCCGCCGCTCGGCGCACTGGCGGCGGCGCAGGCGGCGGGCCGCGACGGCTATCCGCGGCTGGTCGTGTTCGGCTCGCTGTCCAAGCGCTCGAACGCACCGGGACTGCGCTCCGGCTATGCGGCCGGCGACGCCGCGCTGATCAAGGCCTTCCTGCTCTACCGCACCTACCACGGCTCGGCGATGTCGGGCATGGTCGCGCACGCCAGCATCGCGGCGTGGAACGACGAGGCGCACGTCCGCAGCAATCGCGCGCTGTACCGCGGCAAGTTCGAGGCGCTGCAGCCCGTGCTCGACGCGGTGCTGCCGTGCGCGATGCCCGAGGCCGCCTTCTACCTGTGGGCGGACGTCGGCGGCGACGATGCCGCGTTCGCGGGCGCGCTGCACGCCGCCACCGGCGTCACGGTACTCCCCGGAAGCTACCTCGCGCGCGACACGCCCGCCGGCAACCCGGGCGCGGGACGCATCCGCATCGCGCTGGTGGCGAGTCCCGACGAGTGCGCGGAAGGCATCGCGCGGATCGTCGATTTCGCGCGCCGGCGCTGACGGCCCGCGCCTCACGAGCTTGCCTCGCCCGCCACACGGGCGCGCGGCCGCTCCGCCCTGCCCGTGCGTGCCGCATCCTGTCGGGGCGGGATGCATCCCGTCGCCCGGACCCGCCACCGGCGTCGCGCCTCCTACAATGCGCGGCGATGAGTACGCCCACCCATGCGCCCGCCGCTCCGGCGGCCCGTCCCCCGCACCCGCTGCTCGCCGGCTTCCGCGCCTCGTGGATCACGGTGCTGCTGATCGCCGCGATCAACACGGGCATCGCCGCCGTGCTGTGGATCGACGACCCGCGGCCGTTCTGGCAGCCGCTCGTCACGGTGCAACTGTACGGCTATGCGATCGCGTACTGCGTCAACGTCGCGTCGCCGTGGGAACGCGCGCACGCGATCGCCCGCATCGTCGTCGCGGTGGCCGTCGGCGCGCTGATCGGCGTCGCGCTGGTCATCGTCGTCAAGGGTTACGACCTTGCGTACGTCGCCGAGCACGCGGCGAATTTCGGCTGGAACTTCTTCTCGGCGTGGTTCAACGGCCTCACGATCAGTCTGATGTTCTACGTGAACATCCGCGAGCGCCGCGCGGACGCCGCGCTGCTGGAGGCCAACGCCGCGCGCCACCTGCTGTCGCGCCAGGCGGTGGAAGCGGAGCTGAAGCTGATGCAGGCCCAGGTGGAGCCGCACTTCCTGTTCAACACGCTGGCGTCCGTGCAATACCTGACGGAAACCGACCCGCCGCGCGCCAACCAGCTGCTGGGCCACCTGATCGCCTACCTGCGCGCCGCGCTGCCACAGCTGCGCGCCTCGTCGACGACGCTCGGCAAGGAGTTGCAGCTCGCGGCCGCCTACCTCAACATCCTCGCAATGCGGATGGGCGAGCGCCTCAGGTTCACGATAGCCGTCGACGACGCGCTGCGCGCGCACCCGTTCCCGCCGAACATGCTGATCTCGCTGGTGGAGAACGCCGTGCAGCACGGGCTGGAGCCCGCCATCGAGGGTGGCCACGTGACGCTCGCCGCCGCGCACGCCGGTGACGCGCTCGTCGTGACCGTCACGGATACCGGCCGCGGCTTCGACGACGCAGCCGTGCCGCAGCCGGGCCACGGCCTGGGGCTCGCGAACCTGCGCGAGCGCCTCGCCGCGCTGTACGGCGGTGCCGCGGCGTTCTCGCTCGCCCACGGCGCCGGCGGCCGGGGGACGGTCGCCACGCTGTCGATCCCCTGGGACACCGGAGCCTGACGATGCCCACCGCGCTGATCGCCGAGGACGAGCCGATGCTTGCGGCGCAACTGCGCGCGCGGCTCGCCGCGGCCTGGCCGGAGCTCGACATCGTCGCTGACGCACGCAACGGCGACGACGCGGTGGCGCTCGCGGAGATCCACCAGCCGGACGTCGTGTTCCTCGACATCCGGATGCCGGGCCGCGACGGCCTCGCCGTGGCGCGCGCGCTGGACGGCCGCGCGCACATCGTGTTCGTGACCGCCTACGACGAGTACGCGGTGCAGGCCTTCGAGGAAGGCGCCGTCGATTATCTGCTGAAGCCGGTGGAGGCGCCGCGCGTGGCCAAGGTGGTCGAGCGGCTCAAGGCGCGGCTCGCGCACAAGCCGCTGGATCTTGCTTCGCTGCTCGCAAGACTTGCCGGGCGCGAACCGGTCACGACGCTCAAGTGGCTGCGCGCGTCGCTGGGCAGCGCGATGAAGATGATCGCCGTCGACGACGTGCTGTATTTCCAATCCGAGGACAAGTACACCAAGGTCGTCACGCGCGATGGCGACGGGCTCATCAAGAAGCCCATCAAGGAGCTGTACGAGGAGCTCGATCCCGACAGCTTCTGGCAGGTGCACCGCGCGACGATCGTCAACCTGAAGGCGATCGCCCGCGTCGAGCGCGACTGGCGCGACCAGCCCGTCATCTTCCTGCGCGACCGGCCGGAAAAGCTCTCCGTCTCGCGCACGTTCGCGCACCGCTTCAAGGCGATGTAGCGGCCTTGAGGGGCCCGCGACCCGTCACCGGGTGGCGTTCGCGGTAAAATCGCGGTTTTCCGGCCCCCTGAAGCCATGCAGCATCTGCAGACCGTCATCGAAGACGCGTGGGAAGCACGCGCCACGTTCACGCCCGCGTCGGCACCGTCCGCTGTCCGCGACGCGGTAGCCACCGCCATCGCGGAACTCGACTCGGGGCGGCTGCGCGTCGCGCACAAGGTCGGTGCGGACTGGCACGTCGAGCAGTGGCTGAAGAAGGCGGTGCTGCTGTCGTTCCGGCTGGCTGACAACATCGGCATCGGCCTCGAGGGCCCGCACGTCCCCTTCCGCTTCTATGACAAGGTGCCGACCAAGTTCGCGCGCTGGACGGACGCGGACTTCGCCGCGGCCGGCATGCGCGTCGTGCCGCCCGCGGTGGCGCGCACCGGCGCCTACGTCGCGCGCAACGTCGTGCTGATGCCCTCCTACGTGAACATCGGCGCCTACGTCGACGAGGGCACGATGGTCGACACCTGGGCCACCGTCGGCTCCTGCGCGCAGATCGGCAAGAACGTGCACCTGTCGGGCGGCGTGGGCATCGGCGGCGTGCTGGAGCCGCTGCAGGCCAACCCGACGATCATCGAGGACAATTGCTTCATCGGCGCGCGCTCGGAAGTGGTCGAAGGGGTCGTCGTCGAGGAGAATTCGGTGCTGGGCATGGGCGTGTTCATCGGCCAGAGCACCAAGATCTACGACCGCGAGACCGGGTCGATCACCTACGGCCGCGTCCCGGCGGGATCGGTCGTGGTGGCCGGCTCGCTGCCGAGCCAGGGCTGCCATCTCTACTGCGCGGTCATCGTCAAGCGCGTCGACGCGAAGACGCGCGCCAAGACCGCGATCAACGAACTGTTGCGCAGCTGACGCCGCGCCCTCATCTTCAGACCATGTCCGTCCAGCTCAAGTCCCCGGAAGCGATCGACAGGATGCGCGTGGCCGGCCGCCTCGCGTCCGAGTTGCTCGACTACCTGACGCCGCACGTGAAGGTCGGCGTCACCACCGGCGAGATCGACCGCCTCGCGCACGACTACATGGTCAACGTGCAGCACACGATTCCCGCGACGCTCAACTACGCGCCGCCGGGACACAAGCCTTACCCTGCGTCGCTGTGCACGTCGGTGAACCACGTCGTGTGCCACGGCATCCCCGGCGACAAGAAGCTCAAGGACGGCGACATCGTCAACGTCGACGTCACGGTCATCAAGGACGGCTTCCACGGCGACTCGAGCCGCATGTTCATGGTCGGCAAGCCGTCGATCCAGGCGAAGCGCCTGTCCGACCTCACGTACGAGGCCATGTGGCGCGGCATCCGCACGGTGAGGCCCGGCGCGCACCTGGGGGACATCGGCTCCAACATCCAGCGCTTCGCGGAAGGCCACGGCTTCTCGGTCGTCCGCGAGTTCTGCGGACACGGGATCGGCCGCCAGTTCCACGAGGAGCCGCAGATCCTCCACTACGGCCGGCCCGGCACCGGCCTCAAGCTGCAGCCCGGCATGATCTTCACCATCGAGCCCATGATCAACGCGGGCCGCCCCGGCATTCGCTGCCTCGCCGACGGCTGGACGATCGTCACGGCCGACCACTCGCTGTCCGCGCAGTGGGAGCACACGGTGCTCGTCACGGACGACGGCTTCGAGGTGCTCACGGTTTCCGAAGGCTCGCCTCCGCCTCCGCCCGTTCACTGACGGTCGCGATGGCGACGCCCCAGATCCCGGCAGACGCGCCCGCGACCGCGGCGCCGCAGGATCCGATGGCCG
>JBGAIC010000016.1:0-63048 GCA_044225845.1 Casimicrobiaceae bacterium | reverse complement strand
CGTGAGCTGCGGCTGGATCTCGACGTTGAAGCGGCGCGACGCGCGGAACAGCTGCAGCAGCACGCGGCCCAGCGAGATCTCCTTCAGCGGCCGGTCGAAGATCGGCTCGCAGACGACGCGGATCTCGGCTTCGAGCTCGTCGACGCGCGTGTCCGGCGGCACCCAGCCCGACTCGATGTGCGCGGTGGCCACGCGCCGGTAATCGCGGCGGAAGAACGCGACGAAGTTCTGCGCAAGGTAGCTCTTGTCCTTCTCGGACAGCGTGCCCATGATCCCGAAGTCCAGCGCGACGTACTTGCCGAAGTCCTTCGCGTCGGTGGCCACGAAGATGTTGCCGGGGTGCATGTCGGCGTGGAAGTAGCCGTCGCGGAACACCTGCGTAAAGAAGATCTCGACGCCGGCGCGCGCGAGCCGCTTGCGGTCGATGCCCGCGGCCTCCAGCTCCTCGATGCGCCCGATCGGGATGCCGGCCATCCGGTCCATCACCAGCACCTCGCGCGCCGTGTAGTCCCAGTAGACGCCGGGCACCAGCAGCAGCGGCGAATTCCTGAAGTTGCGGCGCAGCTGCGAGCAGTTGGCGGCCTCGCGCGTGAGGTCCAGCTCGTCGACGATGGTCTTCTCGAATTCGGCCACCACTTCGCGCGGCTTGAGGCGCCGGCCGTCCGCCGACGAGCGCTCGATCATCGCCGCCGCGGTCTGCATCAGCCGCAGGTCCTTGTCGATGACCTTCTCGATGTCGGGCCGCAGGATCTTGACCGCCACCGGCGTGCCGTCGGGCAGCTCGGCGAAATGCACCTGCGCGATCGACGCGCTGGCGATCGGCGTGCGATCGAAGCTGCGGAACGTCTCGGCGAGCGGCTTGCCGTACACGCGCTCGAGGATGGCGACCGCGACGTCCGGGTCGAACGGCGGCACGCGGTCCTGCAGCTTGGCGAGCTCGTCGGCGACGTCGGGCGGCAGCAGGTCGCGGCGCGTCGACAGCACCTGGCCCAGCTTGACGAACAGCGGGCCCAGGTCCTCCAGCGCGCGGCGCAGCCGCACGGCGCGCGGCGGCGTCAGGTCGCGCCAGAACAGCAGGCCGTTGACCCAGGGCGCGAAGCCCGCGAGCCGCGGGTGCTCGAGCACGAACGTGTCCAGCCCGCGCCGCATGGCGACGGAGCCGATCCGGAAGAGGCGCGTGATGCGCGTCACGTCCGCTCGCGGGGCGCGGGGTCAGGACCGCGCTTCGAGCGCGGCTACGCGCGCGGCGAGCGCGTCGACGTCGCGCGCCAGCGCCGCCGTCGTGGACGCGAACACCGCGCCTTCGTCGCGGCCGACGAACGCGTCGGTTTCGTCGTGCAGCCAGCGCGTGATGCTGGCGTGCCAGCGCGCCGCCGCGTCGGCCGGCCAGCCGAGCGCCGCGCGGCCGAAGTCGGCCACGCGTTGCCCCGCGACGGGTCCGAGCACGTCGGCAAGCTGCGCCTGACGTGCCAGGGCAGCGTATGGATCACGCGACCGAGCGTCGCGGCGAACGCGGTGTCGCCGTCGGCCGCGACCAGCGACGCGGCGCGTGCGGGGTCCTGCAGCACGCGCGGGACGTCGAGCGGCGCGATGCGCAACGTCGCGGCCGGCGTCGCGTCGTCCGGCCGCGAACGCCAGCGCGCGCCGGGCGTTACCGTGAAGGCAAGCTTGACCGGGCCGGACTCGACGCGGAACGCGCGGCCCGCGTGCGTCGCAAGTTCCGCGACGAGCCCGGGATCGCGCCGCAGCGCGCGGTTGACCAGGTCGAGCGGCAGCGCCGGCGGCCGCAAGCCCGGGCGGGATGCCTTCCCGCTGCGCGCGCCGGCGGCTTCCTGTTCGCGCGGCCCCGGCGCGCCTGCACTCACAAGGCGGAGGCCGTTTGCTGGATGCCCGCCAGCAGCCAGCCGCTGGAGCCGTCCACCGGCTTCACGAGGTTCCATTGCTCGTCGAACGGCTCCGGCGTGGGGCTGCCGTCCTCGCGCACGGTGCCGTGGAAGCGCACGCTGGCCCAGTGCTCGGTGCCCTCGGTGGCGACGT
Source organism: Casimicrobiaceae bacterium (assembly GCA_044225845.1). GTDB lineage: Bacteria > Pseudomonadota > Gammaproteobacteria > Burkholderiales > Casimicrobiaceae > VBCG01. The sequence continues at coordinate 61,011 of JBGAIC010000016.1, read as the reverse complement.
CGACGACTTCCGCGTCGAGCAGCGGGAAGACGCTACCGACGTTGACCACGCTCCAGCCGCCGTCCTTCATCGTGCCCGTGATCTCCGCATGGAGCGCGGGCGTCATCACGGCCGCGAGCGCGGCGCGGTCGCCCCGGTCCCATGCGGCCTGGAGCGCGCGGAACTGCGCCAGCGCCTGGCGCGCAAAGCCGTCGGCGTCGAAACCCGGCGGAAAGCGCGACGCGCTGCGGCCGAACGTGGCCGTAGACGCAGTGGACGCGACCGGCGGCGCGGTGCGTGGAGCTTCGCGCGACCACGCGGACGGCGCGGCGGCGGGAGCCCCGGCGGGGGCCGGCGTGCGACGCGACACGAACATCCGGAACAGCAGGAACGCGCCGGCGGCCAGCAACAGCAGCACGAGCAGGTCGCCCATCGCGGGCGCGAGGCCCAGGTGGGACATCAACGCGGCGATGCCGAGCCCCGCCGCGATGCCGGCGATGGGACCGAGCCTTCAGCTTGAGCGCGGGCGTGCCGCGGCTGCCGCGGCGGGGGCCGCGGCCGCGGTGGCGGGCGCTGCGGTGGACGGGCGCGGCATCACGGGATCCGCCGCGGGACCGGGCGCCGTGCGCGACGCGGCGGGCGGCGCGGCGCGCTGCATGCCCGCGCTGCGGCCACCGCCGAGCCGCGCGGCCTCGGCGGGCGCCGCGGCGAGCAACGTGACGGCTGCCAGCGCGGCCACGAGCAGGGTAGAGGGACGATTCATCGCGGGCTCCTTTCGCAGTTCGAGCTTGCCGGGCGCCAGCGTGCGCCCCGGTCCATCAGGTGGCGGCGACCGGCGCGCCGGTCAATAGACGCGCCCGACGTGCACGGCCACGACGCCCGCCGCCAGGTTGTAGTAGTCGACGCGGTCGAAGCCGGCGGCCTGCATCATCGCCTTCAGCGTTTCCTGGTCGGGATGCATGCGGATGGACTCGGCCAGGTAACGATAGCTGTCGGCGTCGCCGGCGATCATCTGCCCGAGCCGCGGCAGCACGTTGAAGCTGTACCAGTCGTAGGCCGGCGCCAGCGGCGCGGCCACCTTCGAGAACTCGAGCACCAGCGCAACGCCGCCCGGCCGCGTGACGCGCCGCATCTCCGCCAGCGCGGCTTCCTTGCGCGTGACGTTGCGCAGGCCGAACGCGATCGACACGCAGTGGAACGCGCGCGACGCGAAGGGCAAGGCTTCCGCGCTGCACTGGACCACGGGCAGCACGACGCCGCGGTCGATCAGCTTGTCGCGGCCCGTCGTCAGCATCGCGCGGTTGATGTCGGTGAGCACGACGCGGCCCGTGGGGCCCGCGCGCTCGGCGAAGAGGCGCGCCAGGTCGCCGGTGCCGCCGGCGAGATCGAGCACCGCGCTGCCCGCGCGCACGCCGGACACGGCGATCGCGAAGCGCTTCCACAGCCGGTGCAGGCCGCCCGACATGAGGTCGTTCATCACGTCGTACTTGCTCGCGACGGAGTCGAACACACCGCGCACGCGCCGCGTCTTCTCGTCGGGTGTGACGTTCTGGTAGCCGAAGTGCGTGTTGTCGCTCATCGCGTCGCGAATGCCGTCAGCGCGGGTCGCGGCTGCCGCCCTCGCGCGCGAGCCGCTCGAGGTACTGGTGCCACAGCTCGTCCTGGCGGATGCCGAGCTCGTACAGGTAGTCCCATGAGTAGATGCCGGACTCGTGGCCGTCGGAGAACACGGGCTTGATCGCGTAGTGGCCGACCGGCTCGACCTCCGCGATGGTCACGTCGCGCTTGCCGACCTGCAACGTCTCCTGCCCCGGCCCGTGGCCGCGCACTTCCGCGGACGGCGAGTGCACGCGCAGGAATTCATAAGGCAGCGTGAACGCGCGGCCGTCGTCGAACGCGAGCTCGAGCATGCGCGACTGCTGGTGCAGCGTGATCGCCGTCGGTTGCGGCGTGGTTGCGGTGAGGCCGGCCATCGGGGGAGCCTAGCACAGGGTTTCAATAAGGTTCCGAGTCGGGCTGACCAGAGCCATCCGGTATGGAAATTGCTGCCGTGCTGCGTTGCTGAATTGGACCATCGTCCCTACGAAAATCGACTCTTCGAGGACTTGAACCCATGCGATTTGAGGTATACGGCCCGTTTGAAATATCTCGTGGAGAGAATGGACTCGTCGATTCAACCCCGAGCGCCAAACGAAAATTCTGGACGGAGGCAAACGCCGTGGCAAGCGGTTTGGCGAACGCGCGCGGGTGTTACGTATTTGCCGTCCGCGCGAAGCGAGGCACGTTACCGTGGTACGTCGGGCGGACGAATCGTTCGTTCTCCGCCGAGTCTCTTGGTGCACATCAGATCAATCACTATAACCAGGCAATTGCCGGAAAAATCGGCGTGGCGCCTCTGCTTTTCCTCATAGCCAAGCAGACGGACAACGGCCGCTTTGCAAAGGCAGTACGAAAGCGTGGTGATGCAATCGAATTCCTGGAGATCTTCCTCTGCGGGCTCGCCCTGCAGCGAAATCGGAGACTCAGGAACTCGAAGAACACTGCATATCCGAGGTTTATGAGTGTCCCCGGCATCATCAACTCACCGCCCGGTAAACCAACCAAACCTGCCCGATTGCTCAGGGGCACATTCTTCGCATGAAACACAATCGTGTGGTGCGATTCGCCCTGGGCGCGATGTTGTTCGGAATTGCCGTACCCGTTGGCTGGGCGCAGTCGGCAGGCGAAAAGGAAATGGCCAAACAGGCGGCGGTATGGTCAAAGTACGGTGCTCCTGCTCAGGCGGAGTTGGACGCTCTGGCTGCAAGGTGGAAGCAGCCAGGCGCGTTCACTGATCGCGACCGTAAATGGCTCGCGGACCTGGGGGATCACGGGTGGCCCTATATTCCAGGCGCCATGCAACAATGGCAGGACATCTGCCACCGGGCGGATTCCGCAATCCCAGCGGTGGAACGCAAGGCAGCAATATCAAGAACCGATCAGACGCCCGTTTACTGGTATTTCCGCAACGCATGCAGCCAGGCGGCGCAAAAGATGGCCGACGACGTGCGGGAAAGCGTTGTGGCGAAGTATGGCGCAGAAGCGTCCCGCCAAGCGGAGGCGTCAAAGCAGCGCGCCGTTCAGGAATCTCAAGCGAGACAGGCCGCCGCGCTGCGGGATTCGGCGAAGACGCTTCGTGAATATCCGGCTCATTGGGATCTCGTCGAAAAGACAGACGAGATGTCGAGTGCGCGCAGCATCTCGGTGCGATCAACCCAAGGAGATGATGCGGGTGGAACCGCGGTGCTGGAAGTTGCCGTGACCTGCAGCAAGGGCTCCAAGACCGCGGGCGTACTGACCACCGATATTTCATCGTTTTCCAGGACCGGCAGTCAATTCAGCCCGATCCCGTTGCCGCAACTGGCGTTGGCCCGGATGGGCGACGATGACGCGCGAGAGATGGTGATCAACTCGAAGGACTATCGAAACGCCGGAACCGTGGCCATCGATTGGTCACGATGGAAGGAGTACGCAGTCGTGCGAATCAGAGTGAATCTGAATGGTGGCCCCGTGACTGTGCGCATCGTTCCGTATGATGCGAGTGTCCGCAAAGTGCTGGAATCGTGCGCTCCCTAGCATGTCGACAGGACGGCCAGCCGTGGGTATCCGGCTGACCTCCTCAGCTAGGTAATGCGCCCACGAAGAAATCGGGGCACAGCACCTACCCGATTCGCACTTGCCCTCAGAACCGATTGGCGACGTTCTGCGTCTCGGGGACGATGTCGAGGTTGCCGGTGCCCGCGAAGATGTTGCGGTTCTTGGCTTCCTTGCCGTGCAGCTTGATCTCGAGCCGCAGGTCGTTCAGCGAATCCGCGTTGCGCAGCGCGTCCTCGTAGCTGATGAGGCCGGCTTCGTAGAGGTCGAACAGCGACTGGTCGAACGTCTGCATGCCGAGCTCGCGCGACTTCTTCATGATGTCCTTGATGCCGGACACGTCGCCCTTGAAGATCAGGTCGGAGATCAGCGGCGAGTTGAGCATCACCTCGACGGCGGGCACGCGGCCGCGGCCGTCGCGGCGCGGGATCAGCCGCTGCGCGACGAACGCGCGCGTGTTCAGCGACAGGTCCATCAGCAGCTGCGCACGGCGTTCTTCCGGGAAGAAGTTGATGATCCGGTCCAGCGCCTGGTTGGTGCTGTTGGCGTGCAGCGTGGCGAGGCACAGGTGGCCGGTTTCCGCGAACGAGATCGCGTAGTCCATCGTCTCGCGCTCGCGCACTTCGCCGATCAGGATGACGTCCGGCGCCTGGCGCAGCGTGTTCTTCAGCGCGATCTGCCAGTTGTCGCAGTCGACGCCCACCTCGCGCTGCGTGACGATGCAGTTGCGGTGGTCGTGGACGAACTCGATCGGGTCCTCGATCGTGATGATGTGGCCGTGGCTGTTCTCGTTGCGATAACCCAGCAGCGAGGCCATCGACGTCGACTTGCCGGCGCCCGTGGCGCCGATGAACATCATGATGCCGCGCTTGGACATGATGATGTCCTTCAGCACCGGCGGCAGGCCCAGTTCCTCGAACTTGGGGATGTGCGTCGTGATCGTCCGCAGCACCATGCCCACGCGGCCCTGCTGGACGAAGGCGTTGACGCGGAAGCGGCCGATGCCCGGCGGCGAGATCGCGAAGTTGCATTCCTTCGTCGACTCGAACTCGGCGGCCTGCTTGTCGTTCATCACGCTGCGCACGAGCTCGATCGTGTGCTGCGGCGACAGCGCCGTCTTCGATACCGGCGAGATCTTGCCGTCCACCTTCACCGCGGGCGGGAAGTTGGCGGTGATGAAGAGGTCGGAACCCTTCTGCTTCACGAGCAGGTCCAGGAGCTCGTGGATGAATTTGGTAGCGCGTTCGCGTTCCATCGTGGGGTCCTCGAAAGTCGTGCAGGCTTGCCGCTCGTGGCGTCAGCCGGCGAACAGGTCCTTGTTGACGGCGCGGTTGCGCGCCTCGGCGATGTTGACCTGGTTGCGGCGGACCATCTCGACGAGGCACTGGTCCAGCGTCTGCATGCCCATCGCCTGCGACGTCTGGATCGCCGAGTACATCTGCGCCACCTTGTTCTCGCGGATCAGGTTGCGGATGGCCGGCGTGCCGATCATGATCTCGTGCGCCGCGATGCGGCCCTGGCCGTCCTTGGTCTTCAGCAGCGTCTGCGAGATGGCGCAGACCAGCGACTCGGACAGCATGGCGCGGACCATGTCCTTTTCCGCGGCCGGGAACACGTCGATGATGCGGTCGATCGTCTTCGCGGCGGACGACGTGTGCAGCGTGCCGAACACCAGGTGGCCCGTTTCGGCGGCGGTCAGCGCCAGGCGTATGGTCTCCAAGTCGCGCATTTCGCCGACGAGGATGTAGTCCGGGTCTTCGCGCAGCGCCGCGCGCAGCGCGTTGGCGAACGACAGCGTGTGCGGCCCGACCTCGCGCTGGTTGATGAGGCACTTCTTGGCCTCGTGCAGGAACTCGATCGGGTCCTCGATCGTCAGCACGTGGCCGTACTCGTTCTCGTTGACGTGGTTCAGCATCGCCGCCAGCGTCGTCGACTTGCCGGAACCCGTCGGCCCCGTGCACAGGATCAGCCCGCGCGGGCGGTTGGTGAGGTCGGCGAAGATCTTCGGCGCGTTCAGCTCCTCGAGCGACAGCACCTTCGACGGAATCGTCCGGAACGCGGCGGCGGCGCCGCGGCTCTGGTTGTAGGCGTTGACGCGGAAGCGCGCGAGGTTGGGGACGGCGAAGCTGAAGTCGGCCTCCAGCATCTCCTCGTACGTCTTGCGCTGGGCGTCCGACATGATGTCGTACACCATCGCGTGCACGTCCTCGTGCTCCATCGGCGGCAGGTTGATGCGCCGGATGTCGCCGTGGACGCGGATCATCGGCGGCAGGCCCGCGGACAGATGCAGGTCCGACGCCTTGTTCTTGACCGCGAAAGCCAGCAGTTCGGTGATGTCCATCTATAATCCCGCGAGAGCGATGCCCGGGTTGGCCGGCGGTGGGGAAGCCGCCGCGGTGCCGGGCACCGGAGCGGTATGACGCACGCAACATTCATGCCGCCAACAGCCAAAACCGGCTCCAAGCGCCACTTCGGGCCGGTTTTCAAACGATTATGAGCCACTACGAGAAGGCGTGGCAAGCCGTGAAAACCCGTATCGCCGAGGCTGCGGCCAAGGCCGGGCGAGACCCTGCAACTGTCGCGTTGACCGCCGTTTCCAAGACTTTTCCCGCCGCTGCCGTCCGCGCCGTCCATGCGCTGGGCCAGCGCGCGTTCGGGGAGAACTACGTGCAGGAAGGCGTCGCCAAGCGCGCGGAGCTCGCGGACCTCGCCGACCTCGACTGGCGCCTGATCGGGCCGCTGCAGTCCAACAAGACGGGCGTCGCCGCCGCCGCATTCGATACCGTCGAGACGGTGGACCGGCTGCGGATCGCCGAGCGGCTGGCGGCCGCGCGAGCCGCATCCGGCCGGCCGCTCGACGTGCTCGTGCAGGTCAACATTTCGTCGGAAGTGACCAAGAGCGGCGTCGCGCCGGAGGCGGCCGTCGATCTCGCGGTGGGCGTCGCCGCGCTGCCGGGCCTGCGCCTGCGCGGCTTCATGGGCATCGCCGCGCCGGACGCCGATCGCGCCATGCAGCGCGCGCAGTTCGCGCGGCTGCGCGCCTGCCGCGACGCGGCGCGCGAGCGCGGCCTCGCGCTCGACGTGCTGTCGATGGGCATGAGCGCCGACTTCGAGGATGCGATCGCGGAAGGCTCCACCGAGGTGCGGATCGGCAGCGCGATCTTCGGCGCGCGCGGAGCCGTGGCATGAAGCTCGTGTTCGTCGGTGGCGGCAACATGGCGGCCGCGCTGATCGGCGGCCTGGTCGCGCGCGGCCACGCGCCGCGCGACGTCGTGGTCGTCGACCCGTCGGCCACGCAACGCGCAGCGCTGGCGGGCCGCTTTCCCGGCCTCGTCGCGACGGCGGCGGTCGACGCGGACGCGATGCGCGGCGCGACGCTCGCCGTGCTCGCGGTGAAGCCACAGCAGTTGCGCGAGGCCTGCGCCGCCCTGGCGCCGCACGTGCATGCGATGCCGGCCGTGCTGTCGATCGCCGCGGGTGTGCGCTGCGCGGAAATCGCGCGCTGGCTCGGCGACTATCCGCGCATCGTGCGCGCGATGCCCAACACGCCGGCGTTGATCGGCCAGGGCATCAGTGGCGTCTACGCGATGCCCGACGTCGCGGAGCAGGGACGCGCCGCCGCCCTCGCCGTGCTCGAGGCCGCGGGCCAGGTGGTGACGTGCCCGCGCGAAGCCGCGCTCGACGCGGTCACGGGCGTCTCCGGCAGCGGCCCGGCCTACGTGTTCTATTTCATCGAAGGGCTCGTCGCGGCCGCCCTTGAACTCGGCTTCGGCGAGGCGGATGCGCGCAAGCTCGCCTACGCGACGTTCGCGGGCAGCGTCGCGCTGGCGGAAGCGTCGCCGGACGAGCCCGCGGTGCTGCGCGCGCGCGTCACGTCCAAGGGCGGCACGACCGCCGCGGGCATCGCCGTGCTCGACGCCGCGGCGGTGAAGCAGCATTTCGTCGATGCGGTGAAGGCAGCCGCCGCGCGCGCGCGCGAGCTCGGCGATGCCGCGGCGGAAGGCTGACGCACGATGCTGGCCCAGGTCCTCAAGCTGCTGATCGACGTCGTCTTCGGCCTCGTCACGTATTCGCTGCTGCTGCGCTTCCTGATGCAACTGCTGCGCGCGCCGTTCCGCAACCCGCTGGGGCAGGCGGTCATTGCGCTGACCGACTGGATCGTGAAGCCGCTGCGCCGCGTGATCCCCGGCGCAGGCGGGTACGACTGGGCGTCGCTGCTGGCGGCGTGGCTCGCGCAGATCGCGTGGCTGCTCGCGCTGTTCGCCGTGTTCGGCGCGGGGTTCGCGCTGCTGTCGGGCGGCGGGCTGGGCTACGTCGCGGTTGCGGCGCTGCTGCGGCTCGTTGAGGTGGCGCTGTGGATCCTGATCGTGGCCGTCGTCGCGCAGGCGATCCTGTCGTGGGTGGCGCCCGACGGGCCGCTGTCGGGACTGCTCAACGCGCTGACGTTTCCGTTCCTGCGCCCGATCCGCCGCGTGTTGCCGCCGCTCGGCGGCACGCTGGACCTGTCGCCGCTCGTCGTGATCGTGCTGGCGCAGATCGCGCTGATGGGCGTGCAGTGGGTTTCCGTGCGGGCGCTGGGCGCGTTCGCGCTCGCGTGATGCGCGCGTCGTTGCTGCGCGTGCGCGGCACGCCGGGAAAGGCGCGCGCGTGGCTGTAGGACGCAACGATCCCTGCCCCTGCGGCAGCGGCAAGCGCTACAAGCATTGCCATGGCGCCGCGGCGGATGCGCCGGCACCAGCTGTCCCGCGCGCGACGCCTGCGCAGCCCGGCGCGCTGCCGGCGCGGATGGCGGGCCTCGCCGCGCAGCGCGCGGGCGAACTCGGCCGGGCGGAAGCGCTGTACCGGCAGGCGCTCGCCGAGAACCCGGACGATGTCGACGTGCTGCACATGCTGGGCGTGGTGCTGCACGAGCGGATGCGGCCGGCCGAGGCGCTGGCTCTCCTGGTCGACGCGGCCGGGCGCACGCAATGGAACGTGGAGAACATCCGCCACAACGTGGGCCTGGCGCTTGGCCGGCTCACGTCCGCCGAGGCCAATCGGCGGCAGAACGATCTCGTCGAGGCCTACGTCGCGCACGAGCGCGAGCGTGCGACGCGGCCGCCCGCGGCGCGGCCTGCGATCGCCGCGATCGTCGTCGTCCACGGCGCCGCCGCGTTCGTCGACGCGGCGCTCGCGTCCGTCGCCGTGCAGACGCAAGCGCCGTCGGAAGTCGTCGTCGTCGAGCAGAACCTGGACGCCGCCGCCCGTGCCCGGCTCGACGCGGCGCTGGCGCGCCTGCCGCTCGCCGTGCGCCGCGTCGCCACGACGGCCGCGACCCGTGCGGGCGCGCTGAACGCGGGCATCGCGGCCTCCACGGCAGCGTGGATCGCGCCGCTGGACGCGGACGACGAATGGATGAGCGGCCGCCTGGCGACGATGCTGGAGGAGACGGCGCGGCGCGGCGCGCGCTGGGGCTATGCGCTCGTCGCGGACGTCGACGGCGCGGGCGCGCCGCGCGTGGTCGCCGACGATGCGCGGCGCATCGAGACGCGCCAGCGCGCGGCGCTCGGCGCGCGCCCGGCCGGCTTCTCGCTGCTCGAGCTGGACGTGGTGGCGACACCGAGCAACCTCGTCGTCGAGCGCACGCTGTTCGAGGCGGCAGGCGGCTACGACGAAGCCGACGGGTTCGCGTCGTGGAGCCTCGCGGACCGCCTCGCCGCGCGGGCCGAGCCCGCGCAGGTCGGTGTCGCGCTCGTGCGCCGGCGCGCGCTCGACGACGGCGATCCCGCCAACGCGCCGGCCGCCGAAGTGCGCCGCCGCCTGGGCGCGCTGGGGCAGCGCGCGCTGGTCGAGCGCGCGGACGCGCCCAACCCGCTGTCGCCGCTGCATCCGGCCAATCGCCCGCTGGTGACCAACCTGATCGTCTCCGTCGGCTTTGGCGAGCTGCTGCCGCCGGCGGCGCTGCGCGCGCTTGCGGCCGACGCGCTGGCCGCGCACGCTCGCGCGGGCGGTGCGGACACCGCCGCGGCCGGCGCGGTGACCCGCGACGCGCTCGCCGTGCTGGGCATGCATCGCAGCGGTACGTCGGCGCTGTCGCGCGTGCTGAACCTGGCGGGCGCGTTCCTGCCGGAGCGCGTGAAGCCCGCCAAGCTCGGCATCAACCCGAAGGGCTTCTGGGAACCGGAAGCCGTGCTGGACCTCGACGAGCGCATGCTCGCAAGCCTGGGCGGCGCGTGGGACAACCCGCGCTTCACGCTTCCCTCCGCGGGTGCGCTCGTCGACGACTTCGTCGCCGACGTCGGCGAAGTGCTCGCCACCGAGTTCGAGCGCCGTCCGCTGATCGCGTTCAAGGACCCGCGGCTGTGCCTGCTGGCGCCGCTGTGGGACCGCGCGCTGCGCGTTCACGGCTATCGGCCGCACTACGTCGTGCCGGTGCGCGACCCGCTCGCGGTGGCGCGCTCGCTGCACGCGCGCGGGGGCATCAGCGTCGCCGACGGCCTCGCGCTGTGGGCGGATTACATGGAGCGCGTCGAGGCCTTCACCGACGGCAATGCCGACGCGGTGCACATCCGCTACGACGAGCTGCTGCACGACTGGCGCGGCGTCGTGCGCAGGATTGCGGCGATCCTCGACGTGCCCCTCGACGTCGAAGCGAACGCGGCCGCCATCGACGCGTTCCTGGAGGCGGACCTGCGCCACCAGCAGGGCGACGACGCGGAGCTCGACAGGCTGCTGGCGCCCGCCGCCGCGACGCGCGTGCGCGCGCTGCACGCGGCGGCCCTGGCCCGCTGCGAGCGCGACGCGAGCGCGCCGGCGACGCGCGTGACGACGATCGAGGCCGCGGCGGTGCGGCCCGGCGAGCCGTTGCCGACGGCGACGTTCGCGCTCTGCATCGAGGCCAACGCCATCCGCGAGCAGGCGCTGCTGCTGTGCGAGAGCCTGCGCACGTTCGGCGGGCGCTATCGCGACGCGCCGATGGTCGCGTACGCGCCGCGTCCGGCGCTACGCATCGACGCCGACACGCGCGCAAGGCTGCGCGAGCTGGACGTCGAGTACGTCGACGAGCCGCTCAACGTGGAATGCCCGGAGTACGGGTCGGTCAACCGGATCGTCGCCAGCGCGCATGCCGAGCGCCACGCGACGACGGAATTCGTCGTCGCGGTCGACAGCGACAGCGTGTGGCTCGACGAGCCCGTGCTGCCCGCGCATGCCGATGCGGCCGCGCGCCCCGTCGACGCCCAGGGCAGCGCGACGCGCGGCGCAGGCGATTCCTACGAAGCGTACTGGCAGCAGGTGGCGGCGCTGGCGGGGCTCGCGCTCGATGCGCTGCCCTGGATGCGCACGACGATCGGCGGCGACCGCATCCGCGCGTCGTACAACGGCGGGCTCACCGTGGTGCGCCGCGCGCTCGGCATCTATGCGCTCACGGAGTCGATGTTCTTCGCGTCGGCGCGCGCGGGCCTGCGGCCGCATGCGGGCACCGGCATCGACATCCGGGCGTCGACCGGGTCGGTGGGGAAGGCGGGCAGCGAATACTGGGGCTCGAGCCAGACCACGCTCACGTTCGCGATCTGGGCGCGCGCCGCGCGCGTCGTCCACTACCCCGACTGGTACAACGTGCCGCTGCACCTGATCGCGGCCGAGGCGCCCATCGACCCGCGCTGGCGCACGCGGCCCCCGCTGCACCTGCACTACCACTGGATGTTCGACGCGGAGCATTGCGCGAAGGCGCTCGAGCTGCTCGCGGAGCTCGGCTTGCCCGCGGACCGGCGCGACTGGCTCGCGCGGCGTACTCCGCTGCGCAAGCCGCGTTAGCGGCGCGCGCGCCACGCGCCCCGCGCGGGCCGCGCGCTACCGCTGCCGCGAGCCGCGCGTCGCCGCCGCCGCATCAGGGCTGCAGCACCCACTTGCCATTCTGCACCTGGACCATCACGCGGGCGCGCGAGTCGAGCCCCAGGTGGTCGGTCTTCGTGAGGTTCACGGCGCCGTTGCTCACTTCGAGGTTCTTCGTCGACTCCAGCGCGTCGCGCAGCGCGCGGCGGAACTCGACGGTGCCCGGTTGCGCGGTCTTCAGCGCGACCGGAATCGCGTTCGCAAGCTCGAGGCAGGCGTCCCACGTGTAGGAACCGAACGCGGATACGCTGCCGGGGCCGTAGGCCGCCTCGTACAGCGCCGTGTACTCGAGCGCGCGCTTCTTCGCCGGATGTCCGTCCGGCAGTTGCGCCGCCACGATCACCGGGCTCGCCGGCACGAAGCCGCCCTCGATGTCCTTGCCGCCGACGCGCAGGAAGTCGTTGTTGGCGACACCGTGGTTGAAGTAGAGCTTGCCCTTGTAGCCGCGCTCGGTCAGCGTCGTCGCGGGCAATGCCGCCGGCGTACCCGAGGCGCCGATCACGATCGCGTCCGGCTTCGCGGCGACGAGCTTCAGTGCCTGGCCGATGACGCTGGTGTCCTTCGGCGCGTAACGCTCGCTGGCGACGAGCGCGATGGCGTGCGCCTTCGCGGCCTTGTCGATCTCGACGAAGAACGCCTCGCCGAGCGCGTCGGAGAAGCCGACGTAGCCGAGCGTCTTCACGCCGTGCGCCGCCGCATGCTCCATGATCGCGTTGGCCATCATCACGTCGGTCTGCGGCGTCTTGAACGACCACGCCTTCTTCGCGTCGACGGGATCGATGATGCGCACCGACGACGCGAGCGAGATCGCCGGCGTCTCGCCTTCGGCGAACACGTCGATCATCGCCAGCGAGTTGGGCGTCGTCGTCGAGCCGATGATCGCGTCCACCTTCTGCTCGCTGATCAGCTTCTTCGTGTTCTGCACGGCGGTGGTCGTGTCGGTGGCGTCGTCGAGCACGATGTACTCGATCGTCTTGCCGCCCGCCGTCCTGGGGCACATGACGACGGTGTTGCGCTCGGGGATGCCGAGCGACGCCGCGGGCCCGGTGGCCGACACGGTGACGCCGACCTTGACCTGGGCGTGGAGCGGGGCGGCCGCGCACAGCGCGGCGGCGGCGAGCGCGGCGATGCGCGCGGACGTGCGATTCATGAGGACTCCTCCGTGGACAGGATGGCGCGGGTACGTCGCCCGCGCCGCATGCCGCGCATTCTAGGCCAGCGGGCCGCCGCTGGCGTCAGGGACCGGTACGGAACGGCAGCGCCGCGAAGCCGCGGAAGCGCGCGCGGCCACCGCGCACCGGCTCGCCATCGAGCGCGTACGCCGGAAAGCGCGCGAGAAAGCGGCCGATCGCGACGCGGCCCTCGAGCCGCGCGAGGTTCAGGCCCGCGCACGTGTGGATGCCGAACGCGAACGCGATGTGGCGGTTGGGCGTGCGCGCGACGTCCAGCCGGTCGGGGTCCGCGAACTGCGCCGGGTCGCGGTTGGCCGCGCCGATGCACAGCGTGATCCGGGCGTCCGCGGGCAGCGCGACGCCGCCGACGCTGACCGGCTCGGTACTCATCCGGTTGCCGAGCTGGTTCGAGCTTTCGTAGCGCAGGAACTCCTCGACGGCGCTGTCGATCAGCGCGGGGTCGGCGAGCAGCCGCGCCCGCTCGCCGGGCCATTCGCTCAGCGCATGCAGCGCGTTGCCGATCAGGTTGGTCGTCGTCTCGTGCCCGGCGTTCAGCAGGAAGATGCACTGGTGCAGGAGCTCGGTGGGCGTGAGCCGCTCGCCGTCGCGCTCGCCTTCGATGAGCCGCGTCAGCACGTCGGTGTCCGGGTCGCGCGGGTGGCGGCGCCGCTCGTCGCAGAGGCCTTCGAGCCAGGCGCACATCTCGACGACGGCGGCGTTGCCCGCCGCGCGTCGCTCGGGCGTCAGCACCGGCTCCAGCGCACCGAGGATCGCCAGCGACCAGCCGCGCAGCGGCGCGCGATCCGCGTGCGGCACGCCGAGCAGGTTGCCGATGATCTCGACGGGGATCGCGCCGGCGAACGCCGTGATCAGGTCGCCGCCGCCGCGCGCGGCCAGTGCGTCGAGCAGGCCGTCGACCAGCGTGACGAGGCCCGGCTCCAGCGCGGCGATGTGGCGTTGCGACAGCGCGCCGACGATCGCGCGGCGCACGCGCGTGTGCAGCGGCGGGTCGTTGAACACCAGGCTCGTCGTATGGTGCTCGAGGAGCGGCGACGGGCCGTACTTGGGCCCGAACTCCTTCTTCTTGTCGGAGCTGAACGCCTTCGGGTCGCGATAGACCGGCAGGATGTCGTCGTAACGCGTCAGGAACCACGAGCCGTCCGGCATCGCCTTCACCGGCGCGTGCTCGCGCAACGCGTGGTACCAGGGATAGGGGTTCGCGTAGAAATCCGGCGGCAGCGCGGTGAGGTCGAACGTGGCCGCCACCTCGCGGGCGCGCGCGTCCTCGAAATGCGTGGTCATCGTGTCGCCAGGTGGTTGGCGAGTCGCACGAAATCCGCGACGGCCAGCGTCTCGCCGCGCGCGCCCGGGTCGATGCCGGCGGCTTCCAGTGCCGCTGCATCCGCGAGCGCGCTCACCGCGTTGCGCAGCGTCTTGCGCCGCTGCGCAAACGCGGCGGCGACCACGCGCTGAAGAGGTCGGCGTCGTGGAGAGCCAGCCGCGCTCGGCGGCACGAGCGCGCGACGGCCGAATCCACCTTGGGCGCGGGCCGGAACGCGCCGGGCGGCACGACGAACAGCCGCTCGGTGCGGAACGTCGCCTGCAGCATCACCGACAGCCGGCCGTAATCGGGCGTCGCCGGCGCCGCGACCATCCGCGCGACGACTTCCTTCTGCAGCATCACGTGCAGGTCGACGAGCCGCTCCGCATTGCTCGCGAGGTGGAACAGCAGCGGCGAGCTGATGTTGTAGGGCAGGTTGCCGACGACGCGCAGCCGCGCGCCCAGCGTCGCGAAATCGAACGCCAGCGCGTCGGTCTCGACGACGGTGAGCGCGGCGGGCGCGTAGCGCTCGCGCAGCCGCGTGACGAGGTCGCGGTCGATCTCGAGGGCCGTCAGGTGCCCGGCGCGCTCCACGAGGCCCGCCGTCAGCGCGGCGAGGCCCGGGCCGATCTCGACGAGGTTGTCGCCGGGCCGCGGGTTCACCGCGTCGAGGATGCGGCCGATGTAGTGCGTATCGACGAGGAAATTCTGGCCGAAGCGGCGGCGTGCGACGTGGCCGTCCATCGTGCGGTCAGGAGCGCGCGCCTGCGCTCATCCGCGCGGCCAGCGCGATGGCGGCCGCCAGCGAGTCCGCGTCGCCGACGCGCGCATCGTCGCGCGCGAGGTCCAGCGCGGTGCCGTGATCGACGGACGTGCGCACATAGGGGAGCCCCAGCGTGACGTTGATGCCGCCGCCGAAGCTCGCGGCCTTCAGCACCAGCCCCTGGTCGTGGTACATCGCGACGATGACGTCGTGCGCGCGCGTGCGTGCTGCGGCACGAAGATCGTGTCGGCCGGATAGGGGCCCTGCGCGTCGAGGCCGGCCGCGCGCACTTCCGCGATCACCGGCGCGATGACGTCGATCTCCTCGCGGCCGAGGTAGCCGCCTTCGCCGGCATGCGGATTGAGCCCGCACACGGCGATGCGCGGCTGCGCGAGGCCGAAGTGGCGCTTCAGTTGCGCGTCGACGATCGCGAGCGTCTCCGCGACGGCCAGCCGCGTGATCGCGCGCGGCACGTCGGCCAGCGCCAGGTGCGTGGTCACCAGCGCGACGCGCAGCGCGTCGTCGCCCGCGCCGGATGCGAGCATCATCACGACGCGCGGCGTGCCGGTGCGCTCCGCGAAGAATTCCGTGTGACCGGTGAACGGGATGCCGGCGTCCAGCAGCGTCGACTTCTGCACGGGCGCCGTGACGAGGCCGGAGAACGCGCCGATCGCGCAGGCATCGGACGCGAGCGCGAGCAGCGTGCGCACGTATTCGGCGTTCGCGGGGTCCGGGGTGCCCGGCGTCACAGGCGCGGCGAGCACGTGCGTGCACGCTGACAGGCGGTACGGCGGCGGCGCGCGCGTCGTAATCGGGCCATGCGGCCTCCACGCCGACACGCCGCGCGCGCGCTTCGAGCAGCGCACGGTCGCCGATCAGCACCAGGGGCCGCGCGTGCGGTGTCGCCGCCGCGTCGCGCGCCGCGTGCGCGCACAGCTCCGGGCCGATGCCGGCCGGCTCGCCCGACGTGACGAGCAGCGGGGGCACGCGCATGTCAGCGCGTGACGACGGTGACGGCCGCCGCGTCGCCGAACACCTGCACGTTGACGCCGGCGGCGGCCTCGACGCGCAGGCGCCCGCCGCCGTCGGCGCGGACGCCGGCCTGCGCGAAGCCGTCGAGCGTGCGCCGCGGCGGCCCGAACACCCACAGCATGTCGAGCGGATGCGCGGCGTCGATCTCGCGCGTCTGCGTGACGGCGCGGCCGAGCGGCAACAGGTCGCCTTCGCGACCGAACACCGGGAACTGGTCGAGCGGCGCCGTATAGCGGATCACCTGCTTGCCCGCGTGGCGTGCCCGCGTGTTGAGGTCGTACCACGCACCCGGCGGCAGCGCGATGTCGACGCCGCCACCGGGCTCGACGATCGGCGCGACCAGCAGGCTGTCGCCGCACATGAACTGCGTCTCGAAGCCGCGCACCAGCGTGTTGTGCGGATACGCGAGCGGCATCGCGCGCATCACCGGCAGCCCCGTCTCCATCGCATCGCGCGCGGCGCGGGCGAGATAGGGGACCAGGCGATAGCGGAACGCGAGCCACTTGCGGACGATCGCCTCCGCCTCGCCGCCCAGCGTCCAGGGCCAGGCGTCGCCGCGCACGTGCAGCATCGCGTGCGACGCGAACACGGACGCCTGCAGCCAGCGGACCACCAGTTCGGCACTCGCGGGCGCGCTGCCGTACGTGCCGCCGGCGACGAGCGCATGAAACGGGCTGCCGCTCATGCCTTCCGACAGCGCTCCACGCAGCGCGGCTGCGAGGCCGTCCCAGTCGGACTGCGCTTCGCCGATGCCGCCCAGCGGCGTGCGCTGGCTGCCCGCCCATCCGCATTGCGTGAGCACGATCGGCGGCGCGTCGGCGCGCGGCTGGAATTTCGCCGTGGCGTCGAGCAGGCAGCGGTTGTAGAGCTGCGGGTAGGCGTTGTGCAGCCGGTGCCCGTGGTCGCCGTTGGCGGGCGCGGCGACATCCGGGACGTGGGCGCCGCCGTCGGCGGCGAGCACGTCGATGCCCGCGCCGAACAACGCTTCGTAAGCGTCGCGCCAGCCGTTGTAGGCGAGCGGTTGCGTGAAGTCGATGAGGCCGGCGCCGGCGCCGGCGTCGTCGTGGCCGGTGTCGACGGCGCAGGGATAACCTTGCGCGTCGCCCAGCAGGAAGCGGTGGCTTGCCAGCTCCGCGTACAGCGGCGACGCGCTGCTGACGCACGGCGTCGTGCGCGCGCCGACGCGATAGCCCAGCGCGTGCAGCGGCGCGAGCGCGTTCTCGGCGTCGTCGTCGCGGAAGCGGAAATCGAAGCCGCCGCGCTGGCCCCACACCGATTCGGCGTCGAGCAGCAGCACGTCGGAGGGAAGCCGCCGCGCGCGCAATTGCGTCGCGATCTCCGCCGCGTGCGCGGTGCCGCCGAACGCATCGCCGGCGATCCATACGCCCAGGCTCCAGTCCGGCACGCCGGACGGGCGCCCGGTCAGCGTCGCGTAGTGGGCCAGGATGTCCTGCGGCGCGTCGCCCGCCAGCAGGAACACGTCGAGCGCCTCGTCCTCGACGACCAGCGCATAGCTGCGGTGCGACCACTCGGGATGCCCGACGCCGTGCGACACGAGCCCGGGCGTGTGCACGAACACGCCCCACGCGCCGCGGCCGTCACCGGGGCACAGCGCGAACGGTGTCGCGCGGCTCGTGAGCCCGGTGTTGACGCCCTGCGCGTCGTCCACCTGCGAATGGATCAGCTGGCCACGCTTGTCGAGCGGGCCGTACGTGGCGCCGAAGCCGTAGACGGAGGCTGCCGACGGCAGCGCGAACGCGGCGGTCCACTGGTTGCCGGTACGCAGGCGCCCGAACGCGGGGATGCGCGTGCCGCCGTGCACGGCCTCGTCGGTGGTCGAGGCGAGTACGTCCGCGCCTTTCCATTGCAGCGCGCACGACAGCGGAGTGCCGTGCACGACGAGCGCGCCATCGCCGGCCTCGAAGCGCCAGCCGCCGTCGACGCGCGTCGTCGTGCACGCCTTCGCGCGGCCCACGAGGATGCCGTAGTCGGGCTTCGTGTTCGGGCCGAGGCGCAGCCGGAAGATGCCGGGCCCGAAGCAGGCGACGTCGAGGATGTCGCCGGTGGACGTGGCGAACGACGCGCCGGACGCCGACGTGCCGAACGTCTGCGGCGCGTCGATGCGGAGATACGCAGCAGCATCGAGGATGATGGCCATGGGGGCGGTGACGCGGCCGCGGGCGCGCGCCGCGATGCGGCGTCAGGCGCGGGTGACGACGAGTTGCATCGTACAAGAAAACGCGGCGCCGGGGGCGAGCACGCGCGTGCCGGTGTCGCGCGCGCCGCGCGCGGCGCGATTGAACGCGTCGGTCATCTGCGTGACGGGCTCCACGGCGACGTAGTCGCGGCCTTCCGGCGCGTAGACGACGAGATGCCCGCACGCGCTGTCGGCCGTGAGCGTCACCACCGGAGCGCGCGCCGCGCCGCGCAGCGTCGCGCGGCCGCTCCAGCCGGTGAACACGTTGTCGAGCGGCGCGGGTGCGCGCGGTGTCGCATGATCCCACGCGGCCGGTATCGCGACATGTTCCACCGGCAGCTGCGTCGCGTCGTTGCGCCACACGCCGCGTGCGGCGAACGCGAGCGTCGTGTCCGGCGTGCGCGGGAAGAACGGGTGCCAGCCCAGGCCGAACGGGAAGGGCCGCGCGTCGCGGCTCGCGATCGCGAGCGTCATCGTGAGGACCGTTGCGCCGTCGCGGCCGCCCAGCGCAAAGTACTGGCGTGCGCTGAACGCGAACGGCCAGGCGTCCGCGCCGGCGTCCGCGGGGTCGTGCACGAACGCGAGCGTGGCCGCCGCCTTGCCGTGCCGCTCGATGTGCCAGGGTCGTTGCCAGCCGGCGCCGTGGAGGCTGTGGGGGTGGTCGCCGAAATTGCGCGCGAGGCCGTGCGTTCGCCCGTCCCACGCAAGCGACGCGTGCGCGATGCGATTGGACCAGGGCACGAGCGGATACGAAGCCATGGCGCGCACGTCGCCGAAGGCAACGGCGGACTCCGGCGCGGGGCGCAACACGTCGTGTCCGGCCACCGTGAAGCGCGCCACGGCCCCGCCGGTCCCCGGCGCCAGCACAAGCGTCGCGGCTGGTTGCGCGTGCCGCGCCGGCAGCGCAAGTGCGAGCGTCGTCAAGCGCCGGCGCCGTTCAACGAGTCAGGCGCCATTTCGCGTCGACGCGGGGCGCGTCGTCCGCGGCACGCCGGGATCGCTGTCCGCCACCGATCAGCGCACGGCGGCCAGCCACTCCTGTCCCCGCGTGACCATCATCGTCACGTCGGAGCCGATGGCGAGCCACGTGTAGCCGTATTCGCGGTAGCGCTTCACGATGTCGGGATTGGCGCCGATGATGCCCACGGGCTTGCCCAGCCGCCCGCACGCGGCGGCGCCCGCCTTGAGGCGCTCGACGACCGCGGGCTCGGACATGTTGCCGAGATACCCCATCGACGCGGCCAGGTCGTTGGGGCCGATGAACAGCGAGTCGACGCCGGGCACCGCCGCGATCGCCTCGAGGTTGTCCAGGCCCGCCCCGGTCTCCAGCTGGACGGCGACGCAGATGTCCTCGGACGCGCGCTTGAGATAGTTGGGCACGTTGCCGTAGCGGCTCGCGCGCTGCACGCCGGCCGTGCCGCGGATGCCGTCTGGCGGATAGCGCGTGGCGGCGACCGCACGGCGCGCTTCGTCCGCGTTCTGGATGAACGGGAACAGCAGCGTTTGCGCGCCGGCGTCGAGCGCGCGCTTGACGAACACCGGATCGTTCCACGGGATGCGCACGACCGCCGACGTCGTGGTGCCCTGCATCGCGCGCAGGATCTCGACCATGTGGAAGAGCTCGATCGGCGTGTGCTCCATGTCGACGACCAGGAAGTCGAAGCCGGCGCAAGCCAGCGCCTCCGCGGCCGTCGGCGAGGATCCCATCAGCCAGGCGCCATACAGCGGCGCCGGGCCCTTGATCGCGTGCTTGAAGCGGTTGACAGGCAGTTCCATGGTGGTTATCCCGGGTGGCAGGGGCGCGTTCTCATTGCGGATGCCGGAAACGAAAACCCCGCCTCAAAGGCGGGGTTGGCCGCGGAGGCGGGCGGATGTCAGCTCCGTGAGCGCGCCGCGACGAAGCCCCCGGTGGCGAGCAGCGCAACCAACGCGCCGAGCAGCCACGGCGACAACGCCGGAATCGGCGTGGAGATCGCGACCGGTGCCCGCGTCACGAACGCCGCATCGCCGCTTCCCGAATCCACGATGACCTTCGAGAAATTCGACGGTACCGTCGACCAGAGCGTGTGCGCGGACGTCCCCCAGCCGGAGACGGTAGCGCTGGTGAGGCCGGCCATCGTCGGGCTGCCGGGTACGAGGATCGTCAGGGAGTCGGATTCACCGGACGCCTGCACGAACGTCCCCAGGCTTTGCAGGACGTCCGAGCGGTTGTAGCAGGCGATCGGCAGGTAAAGCCCGGTGCTGCCACCCTTGGTGGCCCACGCGATGGAATTCTGCATCATCGTCGTAGCGGCCGTGGTCCCTTCGTTCGAGTGGTACCCGGGGTCGAAACCCAGCACGACGACGTTGCCGGTGGCGGCCGCGGACCAGGTTGCACGGTTGGCCTGCAGCGGATCCAGGATCGACGAGCTGTTGCAGCCGTCGTCGCCGATGATGATGGCGTCGTACGCCGCGAACTGCGCGGTGCTCATCGATGCCCACTGCGCCGCATTCACCGTTGTGATCGTGTAGCCCAGGCCCGTTGCCACGGTGTTCTCGTTGATCGCGCAACCGGTGCACACCGTCTGGTCCAGCATGAGGACGCTGGTTGCCTGCGCCGAGCCTGCCATCAGCCAGAGGCCGAAGAAGGCCAGCAATACCTTCAATTTCATCGTGATCTCCCTGATTGTGCCGCGTGTACGGCAACTCGCGCCGGACGTGGACTACCGGACAGCATGGCAAGCCAACGCACACCCGGTCAAATGGTTTGGCCACTTGCCGGCGGACCGGTGTGGCGGCGATGCGACACGGCCGGGCCAGTGCGGGCGGCCCCGGAGGTCGTCGCCCTATAATGTGGCGCCACGCCCCGGCGCGTGCCAGCCATGCGCCACATCGTCAACCATTCCGATTTCCGCGCCGGCTTCCTCGAGATGCTGCCGGCCTGCCTCGGCCTCGTCCCGTTCGGCCTCGTCACCGGCGTCGGCGCGGCGGCCGCGGGCGCGGACTTCTGGGGCGCGCTCGGCATGAGC
Source organism: Casimicrobiaceae bacterium (assembly GCA_044225845.1). Classification (GTDB taxonomy): domain Bacteria; phylum Pseudomonadota; class Gammaproteobacteria; order Burkholderiales; family Casimicrobiaceae; genus VBCG01. The sequence continues at coordinate 40,034 of JBGAIC010000016.1, read as the reverse complement.
ATGATCATCTTCTCCGGCGCGGCGCAGATCCTCGCGGCGCAGCTGCTCGCCGCGCACGCGCCGCTCGCGGTGGTGATCCTCACGTGCTTCGTCGCGGGCCTGCGCTTCCTGATGTACAGCGCGGCGATGGCGCCCTACCTCAAGCCCTTGCCACCGCGCTGGCGCAACAGCCTGCCGTTCCTGCTTACCGATCAGGCGTTCGCGGCGTCCATCCGCCGCTTCGACGCGAGCCACCACGACCCGCACGCGGGCGCGATGCATTTCTTGGGCGGCGGCTTCGCGCTGTGGCTTTGCTGGCAGTTCACGAACGTCGCCGGCTTCCTCGCCGGCAACCTGATTCCCGCGAGCTGGTCGCTCGATTTCGCCGTGCCGTTGTGCTTCGTCGCGCTGATCGCGCCGGCGCTCGTGTCGTGGCCGACGATCCTCGCCGCCGTCGTGGCCGGCGTGCTCGTGCTGGCGCTGGCCGGCATGCCGATGAAGCTCAACCTGATCGTGGCGGGGCTCGCGGGCATCGCGACCGGCACGCTCGCCGACTTGGCGAAGGAACGATGGTCGACACGCTGACGCTGTGGGTCGTGATCGCGGTCGTCGGGGTGCTCAACTACCTGTCGCGCCTCTCGTTCGTCGCGTTCTTCGCCAACCGCGCGATGCCACCGCTGCTCGCGCGCTCGCTGCGCTACGTGCCGGCGGCGATGCTGACGGCGCTCGTCCTGCCGATGATCGTCACGGGTCCCGACGGTGCGAACCACTTCGCGAGCCCGCGCGTCGCGGCGGCGATCGTCGCGGGCATCGTCGGGTTTCGCACGCGGCGCACGCTGCCCACGCTGGTGGCGGGGATGGCGGCGCTGTACGCGATCGAGTGGCTGCTGCGCTAACATCGACGCTTACCCCGGGGATTTCCGCATGCGCTTCGAAGGCTCAGACCGCTACGTCGCCACCGACGACCTGAAGCTCGCCGTCAACGCGGCGCTGGCGCTCGAGCGTCCGCTGCTGATCAAGGGCGAGCCGGGCACGGGCAAGACGATGCTCGCGGAGGAGGTGGCCGCTGCGCTCGGCCGGCCGCTGCTGCAATGGCACATCAAGTCGACGACCAAGGCGCAGCAGGGGCTTTACGAATACGACGCCGTGTCGCGGCTGCGCGATTCGCAGCTCGGCGACGCGCACGTCAACGACATCGCGCACTACATCAAGCAGGGCGTGCTGTGGCAGGCGTTCACGAGCGAGACGCCGGCGATCGTGCTGATCGACGAGATCGACAAGGCCGACATCGAGTTCCCCAACGACCTGCTGCGCGAGCTCGACCGGATGGAGTTCTTTGTCTACGAGACGCAGCAGACCGTGCGCGCGAAGCACCGGCCGCTGGTGGTGATCACGTCGAACAACGAGAAGGAGCTGCCCGACGCCTTCCTGCGCCGCTGCTTCTTCCACTACATCCGCTTTCCCGACGCGGAGACGATGACGCGCATCGTCGACGTCCACTTCCCGGGCCTCAAGAAGGCGCTGCTGGCCGAGGCGCTGCAGGTGTTCTTCAGCCTGCGCGAGGTGCCGGGCCTCAAGAAGAAGCCATCGACGTCCGAGCTCCTCGACTGGCTGAAATTGCTGTTGGCCGAGGACATCCCACCCGAGATGTTGAAGTCGGCGGACCGCAAGGCCTTCCTGCCGCCGCTGCACGGCGCGCTGCTCAAGAACGAGCAGGACGTGCATTTGTTCGAGCGCGTCGCCTTCATGGCGCGCGCGGGGCGCTGACGCGTGGCCGCGCGCTTCATCGAGCCGGTCACGTTGCGCGGGGCGCACGCGATGCTGGAGCCGCTTGCGCGCGAGCACGTCGCGGGGCTCGCCGCCGCCGCGGCTGACGGCGACCTGGCCGCGCTCTGGTACACGAGCGTCGCGCGGCCCGGTGACATGCCGGCCTGGGTCGACGCGGCGCTGGACATGCGCGAACGCCTCGGTGCGATGCCGTTCATTATCGTGGGCTCGACGCGGATGTTCAACGTCGACGAGAAGAACCGGCGGCTGGAGATCGGCCACACGTGGTACGCGAAGCGCGTGCAGCGCACGGGCCTCAACACCGAGTGCAAGCGGATGCTGCTGACGCACGCGTTCGAGGTGCTGCGATGCATCGCGGTCGAGTTCCGCACGCACTGGTTCAACTTCGCGTCGCGCGCGGCGATCGCGCGGCTGGGCGCCAAGCAGGACGGCGTGCTGCGCAGCCACCAGCTGCTGGCGGACGGCTCGCGCCGCGATACCGTCGTGTTCAGCATCGTCGACCACGAGTGGCCCGCGGTGAAGCGCCACCTGCAGTTCCAGCTCGAGCGGCCGCGCTGACGGCCCCGCGGACGGCATCGCGATGCTGACCGGCTTCCTGATGCACCTGCGCTCGCACAAGCTGCCGGTCAGCACGCGCGAGTTCCTGACGCTGCTCGAGGCGCTGGACGCGCGCGTCGTCTCCGGATCGCTCGACGACTTCCACGCGCTCGCCCGCGCGACGCTCGTCAAGAACGAGCAGCACTACGACCGCTTCGACGTCGCGTTCGCGTCGTATTTCAAGGACATCGAGGCGCTGTTCGACGTACGCGCCGACATCCCCGAGGAATGGCTGCGCCGCGAGTTCGAGCGGCACCTTTCCGACGAGGACAAGCGCCGCATCCAGGCGCTGGGTGGCTACGACAAGCTGATGCAGACGCTGAAGGAGCGGCTCGCCGAGCAGCGAGAGCGCCACGCGGGCGGCAGCAAGTGGATCGGCACCGGCGGCACCAGCCCGTTCGGCGCCTACGGCTACAACCCGGAAGGCATCCGCATGGGCCAGGACGGCGGCGGCGCGCGCAGCGCCGTCAAGGTCTGGGACGAGCGCCAGTTCCGCAACCTCGACGGCAACGTCGAGCTCAACACGCGCAACCTCAAAGTGGCGCTGCGCAAGCTGCGCCGCTTCGCGCGCGAAGGCGTGCCGGACGAGCTGGACCTCGACGGCACGATCGCCGGCACCGCGCGCAACGCGGGTTGGCTGGACGTGCGAATGCAGCCGGAGCGCCGCAACCGCGTGAAGATCGTGCTGATGCTGGACGTCGGCGGCTCGATGGACCCGCACGTGAGCGTCTGCGAGGAGTTGTTCTCCGCCGCGCGCAGCGAGTTCCGCCATCTCGAGACGTTCTACTTCCACAACTGCGTCTACGACCACGTGTGGCGCGACAACCTGCGGCGGCGCACGGAGCGCATCTCCACGTTGCAGTTGCTGCGCACCTACGGCCCCGACTGGCGGCTGATCGTCGTCGGCGACGCCTCGATGAGCCCTTACGAGCTCACCGAGCGCGGCGGCAGCGTCGAGTACACGAACGACGAATCCGGCGTCGCGTGGCTCATGCGCCTCTTCGACCACTTTCCGCACCGCGCGTGGTTCAACCCCGAGCCGCCGCGCGCCTGGGACTACACGCGCTCGACGGCGATCATCGCCAAGCTGCTGGGGCCGAAGATGTTCCCGCTGACGGTCGACGGCGTCGCCCAGGGTATCGACGCATTGCGGCGCTGACGGCCGCGACGGGCGCCGCGCGCCCGGCCTGTAACGCCGTGTTGCGAACCGCCCCCACTGGAGGGGAACCAATGAGAACCATTCTCGTCTATACTGACGGTCTGGCGCTCGGCCGCGTAACGCGCGAGGCTGGACCGATCCCGATGACTTTCCTATCCGACCTGCCCGCAGGGCTCGACGCCACCGTCGTCGCCGTCGAAGCGCATTCGCCGAGCGCGGATGCGCTGCTGCTGCAACGCCTGGCCGACCTGGGCTTCATCGCCGGCGAGCCGGTGCGCGTGCTGCGCCGCGGCCCCGGCGGCCGCGAGCCGCTGGCGGTGCAGATCGGCGAAACGCTGTTCGGCCTGCGCCTGCACGAGGCGCGTTGCGTCCGTGTCCAGCCGGTCTAGCAGGATGGTCAAGGACCAGCTCGCCGCTCCTGCACGCGCCGCCGGCCCGCAACCGCGGCACTGGCAGGTGGCGCTCGCCGGCAATCCGAATTGCGGCAAGACCGCGCTCTTCAACCTGCTCACCGGCAGCCGGCAGAAGGTGGCCAATTACGCGGGCGTCACCGTCGAGCGCAAGTCGGGCACGCTGAAGCTGCCGGGCGGCGACACGATCACGGTGCTGGACCTGCCCGGCACGTACAGCCTGGTGCCGTCGACGCCGGACGAGAAGGTGATGGTCGACGCGATCGCCGGCCGCCTCGCGGGCGACACGCCGCCGGACGCGTTCGTCGCGGTCGTCGACGCGACGAACCTGCGGATGAACCTGCGCCTGGTGCTGGAGCTGAAGCGCTTCGGCCGGCCGATCGTCGTCGCGCTGAACATGGCGGACGTGGCGCGCGCCAACGGGCTCGCGATCGACGTCGAGCGGCTGTCGCGCGAGCTCGGCCTGCCCGTCGTCGAGACCGTGGCCGTCAAGCGCAACGGGCATGCGGCGCTGCTCGACAAGCTCGTCGACGTGCTGCGCACCGACGCGCGCGTGGGCGGTGGTGCGGGCGTCGACGCCGGCGTGCTCGCGGCCCCGACGGCGGCCGATGCGCTGCACGGCGAGGTGCGGCGCATCCTCGCGGCCAGCGCGCCGGAAGCCGCGCGCAAGCAACGCCTGCAGCATCGCGTCGACGCCATCGTCATGCAGCCGGTGCTGGGCCTCGTGCTGCTCGCCGTCGTGCTGTTCCTGATGTTCCAGGCGGTGTTCTCGTGGGCCAACGTGCCGATGGACGCCATCAAGGACGCGGCCGCGGGACTCGGCACGTGGGTCAGCGCGCACATGGCGGACGGCCCGCTGCGCAGCCTGCTGGTCGACGGCATCATCGCGGGCCTGGGCCTCGTGCTCGCGTTCCTGCCGCAGATCCTGATCCTGTTCTTCTTCATCCTGGTGCTCGAGGATTCGGGCTACCTGCCGCGCGCCGCGTTCCTGCTCGACAACGTGATGGGCAAGGTGGGTCTCTCCGGCCGCGCGTTCATCCCGCTGCTGTCGAGCTTCGCGTGCGCGATCCCCGGCATCATGGCCACGCGCTCGATCGCCAACCCGCGCGACCGCCTCACCACGATCATGGTGGCGCCGCTGATGACGTGCTCCGCGCGGCTGCCCGTGTACGCGCTGCTGATCGGCGCGTTCGTGCCCAGCCGCACGATCGGCTTCTTCAATCTGCAGGGCCTGACGTTGTTCGGGCTGTACGTCGCGGGCGTCGTGGCCGCGATGGCGGTGGCCTGGGTGCTGAAGCGCGGCTTCGCGCGCTCGCGCTACCAGCCGCTCTTGCTGGAGCTGCCGCCGTATCGCTGGCCCAACGCGCGCAACGTGCTGCTCGGCTTGTGGCAGCGCGCGATGATCTTCCTCAAGCGCGTCGGCACGATCATCTTCGCGCTGACGGTGATCCTGTGGTTCCTGTCGAGCTACCCGGCGCCGCCGGAAGGCGCCACGGGCGCCGCCATCCAGTACAGCTATGCGGGCCAGCTGGGCCGGCTGCTCGAGCACGTGTTCGCGCCCATCGGCTTCAACTGGCAGATCTCCATCGCCCTGGTTCCGGGGCTCGCGGCCCGCGAAGTGGCCGTCAGCTCGCTCGGTACCGTGTACGCGCTGTCGGGCACCGAGGATACGATGGCCGACACGCTGGGCCCGATGCTCGCGCAGACGTGGAGCATCGCCACCGCGTACGCGCTGATCGCGTGGTACGTGTTCGCGCCGCAATGCCTGTCGACGCTCGCGGTGGTGAAGCGCGAGACCAACTCGTGGCGCTATCCGCTGCTGATGGCGGGCTACCTGTTCGCGCTCGCCTACGTCGCCGCGTTCGCGACCTACCGCATCACGCTGTGGCTGGCGGGTTCATGATGGACGCGCAGATCGTCGTCGTCGGGCTCGTCGTGGCGGCCAGTGTCGTCTACGCGGCCGTGACGCTCGCGCCCCGCGCGCTGCGCCGGCGCGTCGCCACGTGGCTGCTGCGCGTGCCGCTGTTCGCGCGCAACGAGCGCGTCGCACGCGCGGCCGGCGGCGGCGGCGGGGCCTGCGGCTGCGACGGCTGCGATGCGGGCGCCGCTAAACCCGTGTCCAAGGCACCCGCGCCGCAGGTCATCCAGTTCACGCGCAAGCACTGACGCGTCGCCCGCGCTCGCGCCTCAGAACGCGACGCTCATTCCACCCGTTGCAGTCCAGCGCGGGAACAACTGGTAGCCGTCCAGGTTGCTGTAGACCGGCACCTGCGCAAACACGTAGAGCTGCGTGCGCGGCGCCACGGTGAACGTGATGCCCGGGCTCAGGTACACGGACGTCCCTTGCGTGTTGCCGGTGTCCGCGAGTGCGCCCTGGTCGTGCGACTTGTAGGTGGCGTTCACCTGGATCTGCGGCACGACATCGGGATGCGCCGCGTAGCGCAGGCCCGCGCTCACCGTCGTCACGTTGCCGGGCCGGAAATCGTTGCCCGGCTGATCCTGGCGCGTGGCCAGCGCGGCCTGGAAGCTCGCATTCACGAACGCATCCCAATTGCGATCGAGCGCCTGGTACCAGAACGCGCCGACGATGACGTCCGTGCTCCCCGTTCCCGGTTGCAGGCTCGCGTCGAGTGGTTCGCCCGCCAGCGGGCCGCTGTCGAACTTCACGTGCGTCCCGTAGTCGCCGGTGGGCAGCTTGAGGCCGAGTTGCAGGCCGACGTTGTGCGTCGGCAGCAAGCCCTGCCACGTCGCGAGCACGCGCACGTCGCCCAGGCTCGAGCTGTGCGCACCGGAGAGGTCGGGCAGCGGCTCGTCCGGCTCGTACTCGCCATAGGTCGTGTGGCTGCGGTCGACGTAAGGGATGCGCAGGGCGAAGTTCCAGTCGAGGCTGGGGCTGTACGCGAGGCCGAGCGTCCAGTAGCGGTTGATCGTGTCGTTCTCGAGCTCGGTACCGGGCGGCACGCCGTCGGCGGAACGCGTGCCGTGGCGCAGCCGGCTCTGGTCGATGTACGTGAACTCGAGCGCCGCGCGCCAGCCGGTTTCGGCGGCATAGCCGGTGGCGGCATCGGTGCTGAGCGTGCAGCCGCACGCGACGCAGGCATGGGCGAAGGCGGGGACGAGCAGGGAAGTGGCAAAGGCGAGGACGGCCGTGGCGGCCCCTCGCCGGCAGGCGATGGTCATGCTGACTCCGTGGCGGATCGAAAGGGAGCCCGACCCGCCGGCGGCGGGTGGGGATCACGCGTGGTCGGCGTGCGCCGGCGGGTCGTCAATGACCCATGCCGGCCATTCCCTTCATCGGCGCGTCGCCTTTGGCCACCAGCGGTTCGACGTGCACGTCCACGTCGATCGAACCCGCCTTCGCGAACGTCAGCGTCAGCGGAAACGATTGCCCCGCGACGAGCGGCTGCTTGAGGTTCATCAGCATCACGTGATAACCGCCGGGCGCGAGCGTGACCTTGCCGCCGGCCGGGATGGCGAGGCCGCCGGGCAGCTCGCGCATCTTCATCACGTTGCCGTCCATCGACATCTCGTGGATCTGCGCGGTGGCGACCGGTGACTTCACCGCCACCAGCGTGTCGGGCGTGCTGCCCTTGTTCTCGATCGTCAGGTAAGCGCCGCCCGCGGGCGCACCCGGCGCCGTGGCGCGTGCGTACGGGTGGCCGATGGACAGGGACTGCAGCGTGTAATCGTGCGCGGATGCGAACGTGGCAAGGCCGAGCAGTGCGAGCGCGGCGACGGCCGTGCGGCCGATGAATCGGGTCATGACGAGGCTCCTGGTGATGCCGGATGGCGCCGGCGCGCGGCGCCGGCGGAACGCGTGACGTGGACTACGCCGCGTTCGGGGGCGCTCGCGCGGGCGCGTGCGCGACGGCGAGCGCGCGGACCGTCGTGACTACCGCGGCCACGGGCGCGAAGCGGGCGGGCGGCAGGACCGCCGGCAGTACGGCGGCGGCCGCCGGCGCCGCGGACAGTGCCGCGCTGCAGGCGGCGCAGTGCGATGCGGTCGACGGCCCGATGCCGTGATGGCGCTTGCCTTGGTGATCGGCTGTCGCGGGTCGCGACGCCTGGCACAGCGCGCTGAAATCCGGCGCGGCGGCCGCCGGCGCGTACGCGAACACCGGCGTGGCCACGTGCATCAGCACGGCCAGCACGCACAGCAGGCGGCATACGGTCCTCACGCCGCCGATTATAGCGGCCCGCATCGTTGCGGCCCGGCATCCGGGAGTCGGGAGACGGCCCGGTAAAATCGCGGCATGGAAGCCTTGTCCGACCGCCAATCGCCGGCGCGCGCGTCGCTTGACGCCGGCGCGCGCGTTGCGATCGCGTGGTGGCTCTTCGCGTGCTGCGCCTTCGTGTTCGCGATCGTCGTCGTCGGCGGCGTGACGCGGCTCACGCACTCGGGCCTGTCGATCACCGAGTGGCAGCCGATCATGGGCACGCTGCCGCCGCTCGACGACGCGCAGTGGGAGAGCGCGTTCGCGAAGTATCGCGAGACGCCGGAGTTCAAGCTGGTCAACCACCGGATGGACGTCGCCGAGTTCAAGGGCATCTTCTGGTGGGAGTACGTGCACCGGCTGCTGGGGCGCACGGTGGGGCTCGTGTTCCTGCTGCCGTATCTGTACTTCCTCGCGCGGCGGCGGATACCGCGCGGTTATGCGTGGCCGCTCGCCGGCATCTTCGTGCTCGGCGGGCTGCAGGGCGTGCTCGGCTGGTACATGGTGAAGAGCGGGCTCGTCGACGATCCGCGCGTGTCGCAATTCCGGCTCACGGCGCACCTGGGGCTCGCGGTGGCGATCTTCGGCGCGATGCTGTGGACCGCGCTGTCGCTGCTGTATCCGGCGCGCGCCGCCGTTGCGGGCGCGGCGCGCGTGCCGCGCGGCCATGCGTTCGGCACGTTCGCGCTGGCGTACGTGACGATCCTCGCGGGCGGCCTCGTCGCCGGCATCCGCGCGGGCTTCGCGTACAACACGTGGCCGTCGATGAACGGGCACGCCGTGCCACCGGAGATCCTGTCGATCGAGCCGTGGTGGCGCAACTTCTTCTGGAACATGGCCACCGTGCAGTTCGACCACCGGCTGCTTGCGTACACGCTGTTTGCCGCGGTGATCGTGCTGTTCGCGCGGATGCGCCGCGCGGTCGACGCACCGCCGCGCGCGCGACGCGGTGCGGCGTGGCTGCTGGCGATGGTGGTCGTGCAACTCTCGCTCGGCATCGCGACGGTGCTGCTCGTCGTGCCCATTCCGCTGGCCGCGTTGCATCAGGCGGGTGCCGTGCTGGTGTTCGCGCTGGCGTTGAACGTCGCGCATGCGTTAAATGGGCGGGCACCAATTTCCGCCCGGCCACCGACGCAACGAATCGACGCTGACGGCGCGGGCGGAAATTGGTGTCTGACCCCATTTAACGCATGCACCGGAGCGCCGCGGGCCGTCTGCGATAATTCCACTCCTGTTTTCGCAAGTGGAATCACCATGGCCGCAACCCGCACACTCGACGAGCCGCTGACCGACGCGGAACTCGACGAACTCGAGGCCTTCCTCGCCTCGGATTCGGTGCCGCAGGATTGCATGGACCTCGAGATGCTCGACGGCTACCTGACCGCGATCGTCAGCGGTCCCGAAGACATCCAGCCGTCCGAATGGCTGCCCGGCGTGTGGAGCGAGGGCGGCAAGAGCGCCACGCCCGCGTACACGTCGAGCGAGCAGGCGCAACGCATCATGGGTCTCATGCTGCGGCACATGGTCGGCATCCAGCGCACGCTGGCCGAATCGCCGACGCGCTTCCGCCCGCTGCTCTATTACGCGGACGACAAGCAGCAGCAGCAGAAGGCGCCGGCCGAAGCCGCCGCGTGGTGCGAAGGCTACATGGGCGGCGTCAAGCTGCGCGACGACGACTGGCAGTTGCTGTACGACGCCGAGGAAGCACGCGACTGGATGTTCCCGATCGAGGCGCTGGCGTTCGGCGACCACGACCCCGAGTTCGCCGAGTGGATCGACGACAAGGAAAAGCGCGCGTCGCTGGTCGAGGAACTGCCGGTGGCCAGCGTGCTCGTGTACCGCTTCTGGCAGGAGAAGAAGCGCGCCGCCGTCGAGACGCGCGGTTCGGCGGGCGGCAAGCGCCGCGCGATGCCGGCGGAATCGGTGCGCAAGTCGCGCCAGCGGCTGCACTGACCCGCGGCGCGAGCCGCGCGCAGCCCGTCAGGCGGACGTCGCGTCCGCCTCGTCGATCACCAGCCGATAGCCGACGCCTATCTCGGTGACGAGATGGCGCGGCCGCGCGGGATCGCGCTCCAGCTTGTCGCGTAGCTGCTTCACGAAGTTGCGCAGGTAGGCGGGCCGTTCCACCGACTCCGGGCCCCACACGTCGCGCAGCAGCTGCCGGTGCGTGACGACGCGCCCCGCGTGCTGCGCGAGCACGGTCACGATGCGGAACTCGATCGGCGTCAGGTGCAGCGCGTCGCCGGCGGCGTTGCGCGTCGTCCGCTTCGCGAGGTCCAGCGTCCAGTCGCCGATGACCAGCATGTGCCCGCCCGCATCCGCCACCTGCGCGCCGCGGCGCAACGCACCGCGCACGCGCGCCAGCAGCTCGCCGACGCCGAAAGGCTTGGTCACGTAGTCGTCGGCGCCGGCGTCGAGCGCGGCCACCTTCTCGTGCTCCTGCGTGCGCGCGGACAGCACGATGACCGGCAGCGGCGAGAACGTGCGGATCTCCGCGATCACGTCGAGCCCGTCGCGGTCCGGCAGGCCGAGGTCGACGAGCGCGACGTCGGGCTTGTGCGTGCGCGCCTCGACCACCGCGCGGCGCGCGGTCTCCGCCTCGACCACGCGGTAGCCGGCGGCTTCCAGTGTCGTGCGCAGCAGCGCACGCAGCTGCGGCTCGTCCTCCACCACCAGCACGAGGTGCAAGGCGCGCGTCATGCCGCGGCCTCGCGCGCCACCGGTAGCGTGAGCACGAAGCGCGCGCCGTGCGGCGCGACGCGCTCCGCGCGCACGCGGCCGCCGTGCGCCTCGACGATCGCGCGCACGAGCGCCAGACCCAGGCCCGCGCCGCCGACGGCGTCCTCGGCGCGCCCGCGCTCGAACTTCGCGAACAGGCGCTCCGTGTCGCCGTCGGGCAGGCCCGCACCGTCGTCGGCGACGGACAGCTCGACGAAGCCGTCGCGCGCCGCGCCGATGGCGAGCGTCGTCGCGCCGTCCGCGTGCTTGCGCGCGTTCTCGACCAGGTTCGCAAGCGCCTGCTCGACCAGCGTCGCGTCGACGTCGACCAGCGGCAGGTCCGGCGGCAGCGCGAGCGTCACGGCGAGGCCGCCCAGCACCGGATCCAGCCGGTGCAGCACCGCGCCGACGATGTCGTCGAGCGGATAGGGCTCGGTGCGCGGCTCGAGGCCGCCCGCCTCGAGTCGCGTGAGCTCCAGCACGTTGCCGACGAGCGTGGTCACGTGCTCGGCCTGCGTGTAGATAGCCGCCGCGAGTTCGCGCCGGCGCGCGGTGGGGATTTCGTCGGCCTGTTCGGCCAGCGCGCTCGCGGAGCCCGCGATCACCGCGAGCGGCGTGCGCAGGTCGTGCGAGATGCCGGCGAGCAGCGCGTTGCGAACGTTCTCCGCGGCGGCGTTCACTTCGGCGCCGCGCGCGCGCTCGGCGAGCCGCACGCGGTCGAGCGCCAGCGCGATCTGCGCCGCGAACGCCGCGAGCAGTTGCCGTTGCTCGGGCAGCAGCACGCGGCGCGGATTCGCGGGCAGCAACGCCAGCACGCCCAGCGGTCCCTGCGGCGTCGACAGCGGTGCGTACAACGCGTCCTGGCCGGGCAGCGTATCGCTGCCGAGGCCGGCGCGCTCGTCGTGGTCGAACACCCATTGCGCGACGCCCAGGTCCGCGCCGCGCAGCGAATGCGGCTCGGGTTGCCCGCGCGGTGCCTGCATGTGGCCCGCGGCGTCGGGCAGCAGTACCACCGCCTGCCCGTCGAAGCTCTCCCCGACGTGGCGTACGGCCGAGCGCGCCATCGCCTCGCGGTCCGCGGCCTGCGCGAGCTCGCGGCTCATCGCGTACAGTAGCGCCGTGCGCCGCTCGCGATGGCCCGCGACGCGTGCCTGCAGCCGCACGCCGGCCGTCAGGTTGGCGATCGTCAGCGACACGCCGAGCATGATCGCGAACGTCAGCAGGTACTGCGCGTTCGCGACGGCGAACGTGAACGCCGGCGGCACGAAGAAGAAGTCGAACGCGGCGACGCCCAGCAGCGATGCGAGCACCGAAGGCCCGCGGCCGAGCCACACGGCGACGACCGCGCACGCGAGCAGGTAGACCATCACGAGGTTGGTCGCGTCGAAGCGCGCGGACAGGAGCCACGCGATGCCGGTGGCGAGCACGGTCATGGCGACGGCCAGCGCATAGCCGGGCCAGCGCCGCTTGCCGCTGCCGCCGCTTGCCAGCATCGCCTCCGTGCGCGCGACGAGCGGCGAGCGGCGCGCCAGCGACAGCGCGTCGCTGCCGACGACCACGACGTCGATGTCGGCCTTCCGGCGCAGCAAGGACGCCACGGGCGAAGGCGCCAGCCACGCGCGCCAGCCGGTGCGCGACGAACGGCCGACGACGATCCGTGTCGCGTTGCGCGTGCGCGCATACTGCATCACTTCGTCGGCCACCGACGCACCGCCCAGCGTGACCGCTTCCGCGCCCAGCGACTCCGCGAGCCGCAGCACGTCGATGCGCCGGTTGCGCTCGGCCGCGGGCAGCCGCAGCAGCGCCGGCGTCTCCACGTAGACGACGATCCATTCGGCGTCCAGCGCGTCGGCCAGCCGCTTGGCCGCGCGCACCACCTGCTCGGCCGCCGCGGTCGGCCCGATGCACGCGACGATCCGCTCGCGCGCCGCCCAGCCGGACGCGATGCCGCGCGCGTCGCGGTAGTCGCGCATCGCCGCATCGACGCGGTCGGCCGTGCGCCGCAGCGCCAGCTCGCGCAGCGCGATCAGGTTGCCCTTGCGGAAGAAATGCTCACGCGCATGCGCCGCGTGCTCGCGGATGTAGACCTTGCCGGCGGCGAGCCGCGCGAGCAGGTCGTCGGCGGGCAGGTCGATCAGCTCGACTTCGTCGGCCTCGTCGAATGCGCGGTCCGGTACCGTCTCCTGCTGGCGTGCACCGGTGATGCCGGCGACGACGTCGTTGAGGCTCTCGAGGTGCTGGACGTTGACGGTGGTCCACACGTCGATGCCCGCGGCCAGCAACTCCTCGATGTCCTGCCAGCGCTTCGCGTGGCGCGGCGCGGGCACGCCGTCGACGACGTTGCTGTGCGCGAGCTCGTCGACGACCAGCAGTGCAGGCTTGCGCGCAAGCGCCGCGTCGAGGTCGAATTCGCGGCGCAGCGTGTTGCGGTAACGGACGGCGAGCGGCGGCAGCGACGGCAGTCCGGACGCGAGCCCCTCGGTCTCGTCGCGCCCGTGCGGCTCGACGTAGCCGACGACGACGTCGACGCCTTCGGCGTGCTTGCGCCGCGCCGCCTCCAGCATCGCGTACGTCTTGCCGACGCCCGCGCTCGCGCCGAAGAAGATCTTCAGGTGCCCGCGCGCGGCCTTGCGCTCGTCCGCGCTGACGCGGGCGAGCAGCGCATCCGGATCCGGGCGCGGGTCGGGCGAAATCACGCGGGCATTGTAGACGCGGCGGATGCGGCGCTGGCGGCCGGCCGGATGCGCATCGCGATCAGCGCGCCGCGTCGAGCGCGAGGTTCAGCGCGAGTACGTTGACGCGCGGCTCGCCCAGCACGCCGAACGTGCGGCCTTGCGTGTGGGCCGCGATCAGCGCGTCGACACGCGCACGGTCCAGGCCACGGGCGCGCGCGACGCGCGGCGCCTGGAAGTAGGCGGCCGCCGGGCTGATCTCCGGATCGAGGCCGCTCGCCGACGCGCTGACGAGGTCGACGGGGACCGGCGCCGTGTTGTCCGGGTCGGCGGCGCGCAACGTCGCGATCCGCGCGCGCACCGCATCGACGAGCGCCGGGTTGGTGGGCCCGAGGTTCGAGCCGGACGACGCGCTCGCGTCGGTGGGCACCGGCGACGTCGCGGACGGGCGCCCCCAGAAGTGGCCGGGGTTGCCGAACGCCTGCCCGATCAGCGCGGAACCGACGACGCGCTCGCCTTGCACGACGAGGCTTCCGCGCGCGGCGTGCGGCGCGACGAGCAGGGCAAGCCCGGTGACGGCGAGCGGATACGCGACGCCGGTGACGAACGTCAGCATCAGGAACAGCACGATGGTACTGCGCAACGACCCCATGTTCATCGAAGACTCCGTTCAGGCGAGGCCCAGCAGCACGAGCGCCATGTCGACGAGCTTGATGCCCGCGAATGGCACGACGAGTCCGCCCAGGCCGTAGATCAGCAGGTTGCGGCGCAAGAGCGCCGCCGCGCCCAGCGCGCGATAGCGGACGCCGCGCAGCGCGAGCGGGATCAGCGCGACGATGATCAGCGCGTTGAAGATGACGGCGGAGAGGATGGCCGACGCGGGGCTCGCGAGGTGCATCACGTTGAGCGCGCCCAGCGCCGGGTAGACGCCGACGAACGCCGCCGGGATGATCGCGAAGTATTTCGCGACGTCGTTGGCGATCGAGAACGTGGTGAGCGAGCCGCGCGTGATCAGCATCTGCTTGCCGATCTCGACCACCTCGATCAGCTTGGTCGGGTTGGAGTCGAGGTCGACCATGTTGCCGGCTTCCTTGGCCGCCTGCGTGCCGCTGCCCATCGCGACGGCGACGTCGGCCTGCGCGAGCGCGGGCGCGTCGTTGGTGCCGTCGCCGGCCATCGCCACCATCATCCCTTTCGCCTGGTAGTCGCGGATCATCGCGAGCTTGGCCTCGGGTGTCGCTTCGGCGAGGAAATCGTCGACACCCGCTTCGGCCGCGATGGCGGCGGCGGTGAGCCGGTTGTCGCCGGTGATCATCACCGTGCGGATGCCCATGCGGCGGAGTTCCGCGAAGCGCTCGCGGATGCCGCCCTTCACGACGTCCTTCAGCTCGATGACGCCCAGCACGCGCGTGGGGCCCTGCGCACCCGCCAGCGGCGCCTCCGCGACCACGAGCGGCGTGCTGCCACGCCGGCCGACGTCGTCGACGCGCGCCTGCGCTGCGGCCGGGAAGGCGCCGCCCCGCGCCTCGATCCACGCGCGCACCGCCGACGCGGCGCCCTTGCGGATCGCGCGCGGCGCGACGTCGATGCCGCTCATCCTTGTCTCCGCGGTGAACGGCACGAACGCGGCGCCAAGCGCCGCGAGGTCGTGCTCGCGCAGCGCGTACTGCTTCTTGGCGAGCACGACGATCGAGCGGCCCTCCGGCGTCTCGTCGGCCAGCGACGCGAACTGCGCCGCTTCCGCGAGCTCGGCCTCGGTGACGCCGTCGAACGCGAAGAACGCCGAAGCCTGGCGATCGCCCAGCGTGATCGTGCCGGTCTTGTCGAGCAGCAGCATGTCGACGTCGCCCGCCGCCTCGACGGCGCGGCCCGACGTGGCGATCACGTTCGCGCGGATCATCCGGTCCATGCCCGCGATGCCGATCGCCGACAGGAGGCCGCCGATCGTCGTGGGGATGAGGCACACGAGCAGCGCGACGAGTACGGTCACGCTGATCGGCTCGCCGTGGCCCGCCGCATCGACGCTGAACAGCGAGAACGGCAGCAGCGTCGCCACCGCCAGCAGGAACACGAGCGTCAGCTTGGCGAGCAGGATGGACAGCGCGATCTCGTTGGGCGTGCGGCGCCGGCGCGCGCCTTCGACCATCGCGATCATCCGGTCGACGAAGGACTCGCCGGCGTTCGCCGCGACGCGCACGACGATCCAGTCGGACAGCACGCGCGTGCCGCCGGTGACCGACGAGAAATCGCCGCCCGATTCGCGGATCACCGGCGCGGATTCGCCGGTGATCGCGGACTCGTCGACGGAGGCCACGCCCTGGATCACCTCGCCGTCGGCGGGAATGGTCTCGCCCGCCACCACCTCGACGACGTCGCCCCGGCGCAGTTCGTCGCCGGGCACCATGAACCACTCGGCGCCGCGCTCCGGCAGCTTGAGCTTCTTCGCCCACGTCGTCTTCTTGAGCGCGCGCAGGCTCGCGGCCTGCGCCTTGCCGCGGCCCTCGGCCAGGCTTTCGGCGACGTTGGCGAACAGGATCGTGAGCCACAGCCAGAACGCGATCGCGAGCACGAATGCGGGACGCTGCCCGGGCTCGCCGTGACCCAGCAGGCCGGCGGCCCACAGCGCGGTGACGAGCGCGCTGCCCACCCACACGACGAACATCACCGGGTTGCGCCATTGCGCCTGCGGCGCGAGCTTGCGGCAGGCATCGACCAGCGCCGGGCGCAGCAGCTTGCGATCGAAAATCGAATCGCCATGCGTCGGTTGCGACATGACCGGGGTCCTTTCAGTGCCCGAGGGCGAGCGCGTGGTGCTCGGCGCGGGGCCCGTGCGCGCGCGCGGGGACAAACGTCAGCGCACCCATGATCAGCACGGTGCCGACGAGCAGCGCGACGAAGAGCGGCGTGTGCGTCGGCAGCGTGCCGGCGCCGCTCGCCACCTGCTTCTTGGCGGCGAGGCTGCCGGCGATCGCGAGCACGGGCACGATCACCCAGAAGCGCGCGATCCACATCGCGACGCCCAGCAGCGTGTTGTAGAACGGCGTGTTGGCGGAGAGGCCGGCGAAGGCGCTGCCGTTGTTGTTGCCCGCCGACGACAGCGCGTAGAGGATCTCGCTGAAGCCGTGCGCGCCGGGGTTCGCCACGCCTGCGCGTCCTGCGTCGGTGGCCACCGCGAGCGCCGCGCCCGCGAGCACGACGACGTAGGGCGCGAGCACGGCGAGCGCCGCCATCTTCATCTCGTACGCTTCGATCTTCTTGCCCAGGTATTCGGGCGTGCGGCCCACCATCAGGCCCGCGATGAACACGGCGACGATGGCGAAGATCAGCATGCCGTAGAGGCCCGAGCCGGCGCCGCCGAACACGACTTCGCCGAGCTGCATCAGCACCATCGGCACCAGGCCGCCGATGGGCGTGAACGAGTCGTGCATCGCGTTGACGGAGCCGTTGGACGCGGCGGTGGTGGCCGTCGCCCACAGCGCGGAGTCGACGATGCCGAAGCGCGTCTCCTTGCCTTCCATGTTCCCGCCGCTCTGCGCCGGCGACGCGGTGAGGTCGACGCCCAGCGCGGCGAGGCGCGGATTGCCCGCCTGCTCGGCCAGGCATGCGACGGCGAGGAAGCCGGTGAAGATGACCGCCATCGCGGCGAACAGCGCGTAACCCTGGCGGCGGTCGCCGACCATCCGCCCGAACGTGAAGCACAGCGCGGCCGGGATCAGCAGGATGGCGAGCAGCTCCAGGAAATTCGACAAGGGTGTCGGGTTCTCGAGTGGATGCGCGGCATTCGCGTTGAAGTAGCCGCCGCCGTTGGTGCCGAGTTGCTTGATCGCCTCCTGGCTCGCGACGGGGCCGAGCGCGATCGTCTGCGTGTCCACCGCCCTGGTCTCGACGACCGGCTTGCCGGCCGCGTCGACGCGCGGCGAGCCGTCGGCATTCGTCGCCGGCACCGTGTACGTCACGGGCTCGATGCGGGCGACGACGGCGTCGGGCCCGAGCGTCTGCACGACGCCCTGGGTCACGAGCAGCAGCGCGAGGACGAAGGAAAGCGGCAGCAGCACGTGCACCGTCGCGCGCGTCACGTCGACGAAGGCGTTGCCGACGCCGGCCGCGTTCTTGCGCGCGAAGCCGCGGATCAAGGCGACGAGTACCGCGATGCCGGTGGCGGCCGACAGGAAGTTCTGCACGGTCAGCGCCACCATCTGCGTGAAGCGCGACAGCGTCGACTCGCCGGCATAGCCCTGCCAGTCGGTGTTGGTGACGAAGCTCACGGCCGTGTTGAAGGCCGAGTCGGGCGCTACGTTGCCCAGCGCCGACGGGTTGAGCGGCAGCCACGCCTGGAGCCGCTGGATGGCATACACGGCAACCAGCCCGGCGACGTTGAGCGCGATGAGCTTGGCGGCGTACGCCACCCAGCCGTCCTCCTGCGCGGGATCGATGCCGGCCAGCCGGAAGCAGGCGCGCTCGAGCGGCGCGGCCAGCGGCGACAGGAAGGTGCGCTCGCCGGCGAACACGCGCGCCATCCACGTGCCGAGCGGCAGCGCGAGCGCCGTGAGCACGACGCCGTACAGCGCGAGCTGGGCGAGGTCGATGGCGCGCATCAGAACTCCTCCGCGCGGAACAGCGCGACGAGCAGGTAGGCGCCCAACAGCAGCGCCAGCACGCCGCCGACGGCGTACAGGACCGTCATGGCCGTTCCTTCAGCGCGCGGCACAGCGCAACGACGCCCCACGTCGCCGCGACGAGGCCGGCGGTGAGCGCGAGATAGACGAGATCGAGCATGGAATTCCGTGAAAGCCCGCGGATATGCCGTGCACGATAGGGAAACGCGCATAAGGACGGCGTCATGTTTCGGTCGCGGCCTGCAGCGCCCGCGCGCAACGCCGCCCGCATTGCCGTCGCCGCCGCGATCGGCTAGATTCGACGCATGCGGCCCTCGTTGACGGGCCGGCCTCCCGCAATGACCTTCGGCACCGCGATCCTCGAGCAGTGCGCCACGCTGGGCGCGATCAGCGAGGATCCCCGCGTTCTGACGCGCACCTACCTCACGCCGTCACACCGGCGCGCCGCCGAGACGATCGCCACCTGGATGCGCGCGGCCGGCATGGACACGCACATCGATGCGCTCGGCAACGTCGTCGGCCGCTATGCGGGCGCTACGCCCGACGCGCCGGTGCTGATCACCGGCTCGCACATGGACAGCGTCGTCAACGCGGGCCGCTACGACGGCCTCTTCGGCGTGCTGACGGGCATCGCGGCGGTCGGCGACCTGGCGCGCCGCGGCGTGCGGCGGCCGTTCGCGATCGAGGTCGTCGCGTTCGCCGACGAGGAGGGCGTGCGCTTCGGCTTCTCGATGATCGGCAGCAAGGCGCTGGCCGGCGTGTTCGACGCCGAATGGCTCGCGCGGCGCGACGAGCAGGGCATCACGCTGGCCGCCGCGCTCGCGACGTTCGGCGGCGATGCGGATGCCATTCCCGACCTTGCGCGCGACCCGCGCCATGTGCTCGCGTTCGTCGAGTCGCACATCGAGCAGGGCCCCGTG
Organism: Casimicrobiaceae bacterium; assembly: GCA_044225845.1. Lineage (GTDB taxonomy): Bacteria > Pseudomonadota > Gammaproteobacteria > Burkholderiales > Casimicrobiaceae > VBCG01. The sequence goes on along the minus strand of JBGAIC010000016.1, from coordinate 20,961 downwards.
TTGCTGGACGGCGGCCATGCGCTCGGTGTCGTCACCGCGATCGCGGGCGCCAGCCGCGTTCGTGTCACCGTGAAAGGCCTGGCGGGCCACGCGGGCACGACGCCGATGCCGGGTCGCCGCGACGCGCTCGCCGCCGCCGCGCAGATGGTGCTCGCCATCGAGGAGCACGCGCGCGAGCGCGCCGCGACGCTGGTCGCCACCGTCGGCAAGCTCGCCGTGGCGGGCGGCGGCGCGATCAACGTGATCCCCGGCGACGTCGAGTTCACGATCGACGTGCGCTCCGGCGACGACGGCACGCGCCTCGCGGCCGTCACGGCGTTGCGCGAACGCTGCGAGGCGATCGCCGCGGCGCGCAGCGTGGAACTCGGCTGGGACGTGATGTTCGAGCTCGCCGCGGCGCCCTGCGACGCGCGGCTGCAGGACGCGTTCGCCGCCGCCATCGCGGCGCAGGGCCTGCCGCCCGTGCGCCTGCCGAGCGGCGCCGGCCACGACGCGATGGAGATGGCGCGCCTCGCGCCGATGGGCATGCTGTTCGTCCGCTGCGGCAACGGCGGCATCAGCCACAATCCGCTGGAGACGATGACCGCCGCCGACGCCGACGTGGCGACGCGCGCCCTCGTGACCTTCCTCGAGCACCTCGACCCCGCCACGCTGAAGCGCTGACCGCATGCCCACCGCCACCCGCCGCATGGCGCCCGTGAACGTCTACGACGACCTCGCCGACTGGATCGACAACCACCTGGACGAGCAGATCGCGTTCCTGCGCGAGATGGTGCGCGTGCCCACCGACACGCCGCCCGGCGACAACCGCCGCCACGCCGAGCGCACGGCGGACCTGCTGAAGAAGATGGGCTTCACGGTCGAGCGTCATCGCGTGCCCGCGGCCGACGTGAAGGCCTACGGGCTCGCCTCGCTGATGAACCTGATCGTGCGCCGCCCCTTCGGCGAGGGCCCCGTGATCGCGCTCAACGTGCACGGCGACGTCGTGCCGCCCGGCGACGGCTGGACGCACGATCCGTATGCCGGCGAGATCGCGGATGGCCGCATGTACGGCCGCGGCGTCGCGGTCTCGAAGTCGGACATCGCCACCTACGTCTATGCATTGCGCGCGCTGGGTGCGCTGGACTCGCGGCTGCACGGCACCGTGGAGCTGCACGTCACGTACGACGAGGAGTTCGGCGGCCTCTACGGTCCCAAGTGGCTGCTCGATCACCAACTCACGCAGCCGGACCTGGCGCTGGGACCGGGCTTCAGCTATGCGATCGTCACCGCGCACAACGGCTGCCTGCAGCTCGAGGTGACCGTGCTCGGGCGCTCCGCGCACGCGGCGATGCCCGACACCGGCGTCGATGCGCTGTACGCCGCGACGCGCCTCGTCGACGCGCTGTACGCGGACCGCGCGGAACTCGCGCAGCGGCGCTCGTCGGTGCCGGGGATCGGGGCACCGACGCTAAACATCGGCACGCTGGCGGCGGGCACCAACACCAACGTGGTGCCCGACCGCGCGACGTTCCGGCTGGACCGGCGGATGATCCCGGAAGAGGACCCGCTTGCAGTCGAGGCCGCGTTGCGCGCGCGGCTGGAGGGCGTGGCGATGGCGTTGCCCGGCATCACGCTGGTCACGCGCCGCCTGCTGCGCGCCAATGCGCTGGCCATGTTGCCGGGCGCGCAGCGGCTGGTGGACGTGCTGCAGAAGCATGCGCAGCGCGTGCTCGGTGAAACGCCGCCGGCCACCGGCAGCCCGCTCTACACCGACGCGCGGCTTTATGCGGAAGCGGGCGTGCCCATCGTGCTGTACGGCGCCGGGCCGCGCACCGTGCTGGAGGCGAACGCCAAGCGCGCCGACGAGAACCTGGTGATCGAGGACCTGCGCAAGGCGACGAAAGTGGTGGCCTGCGCGCTCTTCGACCTGCTGCACAACCGCAGCGCGGGACCGCACACGCACTGACCCGCACGCCGGCGGGTCCGCACGCGCGCGACGTTACAGCGGACCGTACAGCGGCGTGGGGCTGTGCGCCTGCGGCGGCGTCCGCGTGGGCAGTTCCGCGGGCCAGTGGCGCGCCTCGTAGTCCTCGATCAGCGCGACGAGTTCGTCGAAGCGGCGGCCGGCCGGCGTATCCGGGTCCGACAGCAGCAGGGATTCGAGTTCGTCGAGCGCCGCGCCGTACGCGGTCTCCGAATCGAGGCGGGAAGGGTCGAGCAGGTGGGACATGGCGATCTCCTCTTCGATGTCACGAAAAGCCAGTATCGCCACAACCCGCCGCCGGCGCCCTCGGCCAGAAGTCCTAACCACGACCCCGACCGCGGACACCTGCGGCACGCACGGCCCCGTACCCGGCGGCCATGCGTGCATCGTCGCTTACGTGCGATAGACGCGGTTGTTGACGACTCGCACGCGATCGCCGACCCGGAATTCCTGCTGGTCGACTTCCGTGACGTTGAGCGTGCCTCCGTTGTCGAGCCGGACCGTGATGCGCCACTGGTCGCGTTCCGTCGAGCGCTGGATGGCGTTGCCGGCGAGCGCACCGAGGCCGGCGCCGGCCGCGGTCAGCAGGCCCTTGCCCACGCCGCCGCCGAATTGATAGCCGATGACGCCGCCCGCGATGCCGCCGATGACGGAACCGACGTTGACCGGGCCGCTCTTGTCGGCCGGGATCAACTGGATGGCGTCGATCGTGCCGTAATAGGTGACGGTGGGCGGCGGCGTGGTCTGGCAGCCGACGAGCGCAAGGCCACCGACCAGCATCACCAGCCAGCGCTTCCAGGAATTGATCACGTTCATTGCATCTTCTCCAATCGCAGATCGTTCGTATCCGGTGTTGACCCGGAGGTTAGGGCGGGTTAAACATCCGGTGCCGTCGGGCAACAGCCTCATTCGTTGTCGGCCACATGCGGACAACGTTGCAGCACGCGCAAGTATCGCATGGCGCGAATGACGAGCCGGCCTCGGCTTGCGCGCAGCTCCCGATTCACGGGTTTCTTCAAAATCCGGGACTTGGGACGCGCGCACCGCCTGGCACGCCGCGTGCAAACGTACTCACTGTACGAAAGGAGCGACACCCATGACCACCCATAACGCGACACACCATGGCGCGGCCGCCGCCGATGCACCGGCCGCCGCCTCCCCGCGCGAGATCCAGCGCAAGGAACTGATGGCCGAATGCAGGAAGCTCGTCGGCGACGCGGAAGCGCTGCTGCACCGGGCCACGGGGCTTTCCGGCGACGCCTACCAGCTTGCGCGCGAGGAACTCGACGACCGCATGGTGGCGCTGCGCGCGCGCTACAACGAGCTTGCGGGCGAGGCCGCGCGCCGCAGTCGCATCGCGCGCGACGTAACGGATCGCTACGTCCGCGACAATCCCTGGCGTTCGGTCGCTACGGCCGCGGCCGTGGGGGCGGTGTTCGGCGCGCTGATCTGCCGCCGCGACTGAACGTCGGCTTCGCGGCCGTCCCGCAGCCGGCGCTTTCCGCGCCGGCTTTTCAATCCTCGTCCTTCCATTCCTTCCAGCGCGTCGGCCGGCCTTCCGCCTTGCGCCGCGCGAGGAACGCGAGCCACGACGGCGAGTTCTCCGCGGACAGGAATGCGCGCAGCACGATGCCGAGCACGAGCAGCGCGACGATGCTCAGGATGACGACGACGATCACGGTGTTGTCCTGCATGGTGGAGATCCCGAGGGCGTGGTGGAGGGGCGCCCCGTCGCTCGCGGCCTTCGCCCCCATTCACGCAAAAAAAGGGGCGGGTTGCAAGCAACCCGCCCTTTGCCCATTGGCGAGGGCACGAGCGGCCGGGGGCGGCCGGGGGGAGAGACGGTGTGCTGTTCGATAGCGCGATCAGTCGGTGGCGATGGCAGTGGCCGCGGTCGCGACGGTTGCGCAGCGCGGCGCCACCGTGGCGCCCTGGAGCGCTATGCAGCGATGGGCCGCGGCGGCGGCGAGTTGCGGGGCGGGCGCACGCCAATCCTCGAGCGACGACCCGAGCGACAGGGCGCCCACGACGCCGACGACGGCGGCGATGCCGAGCTTTTCCCACCAGCGTGCGAGCGATCCGTTCATCGTCGTTCCTTGCGTGTCCGTGGTCCCGTGCGTGGCGCGATGCATTGGGACGAACGGTAGCGCGCCGCGCCGGCGCGCGGCGATCGGAACGAATCGGAATGCGGCGTCGGACGGCGTAGGACACGCCATCCTTGCGCGGTGCCGCGGTCAGCGGCTGACGATCAGGTCCGCGACCTCGGGATGCCGCGCCACGTAGGCCCGGACGTAGGAGCACAGCGGCAGCACCTTGAGACCTTGCGCGCGGGCATGCGCCATCGCCGCGTCGACGAGCGCGCGCGCGAGGCCGCGCCCTTCCAGCGCCGCGGGCACCTCGGTGTGCACGATCTGCATCGTGCTGCCGTCCATCCGGTAGTCGCAGTGCGCGAGCTGGCCGTCGACCTGCATCTCGAAGCGATGCGCGACCGCGTTGTGCGTGACCTGGGGCGTGTCCATGCGCCGAAGCTTACTGCACGGCCGTCGCCGGCTCGCGTGCGACGGCAACCTGCGCCTCCGCGGCGGGCCAGAACGCATAGGCGTCCATCGCCAGCGCGCCGCCGACGACCTCGTGATGGAAGCGGTCCGCCTTCGCGTCCGGCGCGGCCGCGCCCCACGCGACCAGCAGCGGCATGAAGTGCTCCTCCGTCGGATGCGCACGGGCGCCATCCGCTTCGCGCGCGCGGTAGTCGATCACCGCGCCCGCGTCGCGCGCGGCGATGCGCTCCGCGAGCCAGTCGGCGAAATGCTCCGCATACGGCATCGCGCGGCCACCCGCCTGCCGCGCCTGCATCCAGTCGCGCAGGTTGTGCGTCGCGTGGCCGGAGCCGACGATCAGCACGCCTTCGTCGGCCAGCGGCGCCAGCGCCTCGCCCAGCCGCCAGTGATGCGCGGTGCCGCGCGACGACTGCACCGAAAGCTGCACGACGGGCACGTCCAGCGCCGGGTACATCGAGCGCAGCGGCACCCAGGCGCCATGGTCGATGCCGCGGACGCCGTCGATGCCGGCGGCCATGCCGGCATTGCGCAGCAATTCGGCGGCGCGCTGCGCGACGTTCGGCGCGCCGGGTGCGTCGTAGCGCAGCTCGTACAGCGGCGCAGGGAAGCCGTAGAAATCGTGGATCGTGTCGAGCCGCGCCGCGCCGGTGAGCATCGGCACGGCCGTGTCCCAGTGCGCGGATGCGATCAGCACGGCGCGCGGGCGCGGGATGCGCGCGGCGATCGCCTGCCACGCCGCACCCGCGTGGCCGGGGTCGAGCGCCGTCATCGGCGAACCGTGCGAGAGAAAGAGCGTGGGCAGGCGCTTCATCGTGCGTCCTTTCGTGATGTCAGCGGCGCGCGCGGCCGTTGTCCTGCAGTACCGCCGCGACCTTCGGCCGCGCCTTCACGCGTTCGAAGTAGCGCTGCAGGCCGGGCCATTGCGCCAGGTCCAGGTGCAGCCAGTCGTGCCACGACAGCAGCGTGAAGAGATAGGCATCGGCGACGCTGAACGTGTCGCCGGTGAGCCAGGGCTTGTCGCCGAGCTGCTGCTCGATCCACGCGAAGCGCTTGCCGATCTTGTCGACGGTGGCGGCGCGATAGTCGGCCGGCGTGCTCTTGTCGAACAGCACCGACAGCGTCTTGTGCACTTCGGACGTCAGGTAGTTGAGCCACTCCTGCAGCTTGTAGCGCGCCACCGTGCCGTTGGCCGGCGCGAGCCCGGAAGCGGGCGCCTGGTCGGCGATGAACTGGACGATCGCCGGGCCTTCGGTGAGCACCGAACCGTCGTCGAGCGCGAGCGCGGGGACCGCGCCCTTGGAGTTGATCGTGTAGTAGTCGCTGCCGTCCGCCAGCTTGTGCGAGCGCAGGTCCACCTTCTCGACGGTGTACGGCAGGCCGCTTTCGGCGGCGACGATCTGCGGCGACATCGAGCACGCGCCGTTGGATGCATAGAGCTTCATGGTGTCGTTTTCTCCTCGGTTACTCGGTTCGGCCCGGTGTCGCGAGCCATGACGCCAGTGTCGGGGCGGCCGACCGCACAATAAAGACCTCTTGGTGCGATAGATTATTGCGGAAAATGCAATAATGGACCGATGGATCGGTTTCGCGCGCTGACGATGTTCGCCCAAGTCGTGGAGCAGGGCAGCCTTGCGCGCGCCGCCGACAAGCTGGGGCTGTCGACGTCGGCCGTGTCCCGTCACCTGGCCGAACTCGAGGCGCACGTCGGCGCGCGGCTCCTCAACCGCACGACGCGGCGGCTGTCGCTGACCGAGAACGGCCAGGCACTGTACGAGCGCGCGGTGCAGTTGCTCGCCGACCTCGACGAGGCGGAGGCCGTGGCGAGCGCGGGCTCGGCAGAGCCGCGCGGCACGCTGAAGCTCACGTCGTCGACGGCGTTCGGCGTGCGCCACCTGGGCGCGCCGCTGGCGGCGTTCGCCGCGCGGCATCCGCACGTGCGCTTCGAGATCGAGCTGGCCGACCGCGTCGTCGACATCGTCGACGAAGGCCTCGACCTTGCCATCCGCATCGGCGACGTCGGCCCGCAGACGCTGATCGGCCGCCGGCTCGGCGTGTCGCAGCTCATCTGCTGCGCGTCGCCGGCCTATCTCGCGCAACGCGGTACGCCGCGCACGCCGGCCGACCTGGCGCATCACGCCTGCCTCACCTATGCGTATTCGGCGTCGAGCAACACGTGGCGCTTCCGTGCGCCGGAGGGCCGCGACGAGACGGTGCGCGTTGCGGGCCCCGCGCATGCGAACAACGGCGAGATGCTGGCGTCGCTGGCGGCCGCCGGGCTCGGCATCACGCTCGAGCCGGACTTCATCGTGGCGCCGGAGTTGCGGCGCGGTGCGCTGGTGCCGCTGCTGGAAGGCTTTGCGCCGCCCGCGACGGCGATCCACGCCGTGTACCCGAGCCGGCGCCACCTGTCGGCCAAGGTGCGCGTGCTCGTGGATTTCCTGGGCGACTACTTCGCGACGCACGCCGCGTGGCGCATCGCGCCCGCGGCGTCGCCCTAGCCTCGCCTCAGCGCAGCTGGATCTTGCCGCCGCCGCCGGCGGGCGGCAGCGCGCTCGATTCCGGGATGACGATCGACGACTGCGATTCGCGGCGCAGCTGCTGCAATTCCTTCATCGTGCGCTCGACGCCTTCCTGCGCGGCCTGGCCGTAGCCGGCGACCGCATCGGCGAGGTTGGCGGCCGGTATCTCGAACGCAATGGGCAGCGGTCCCGCGTTGGTCATCAGCTGGGCCTCGCCCTGGTAGATGGTTTCGCGCGCGCCGTCGGGCGTGCCTTGCGCGGTGACCGGCACGAGCACGCGCAGCGTGCCGATGCGCCGGTCCGTGTAGATCTCCTCGCGATACAGCGCGTTGACGTCCATCTGCGCGTCGCCGATTCGGGGTTCGCTGGCCATGCCGGGCTCCATGTGAATGCGTGGTTTCGGCTATTCTAAATGGAGGCGCGGGGCCCGCCGGGCAAGGCCGCGCCGTTCACCTCCTGCTCACGCACGCCCCATGCTCGCCGGTGTCTTCCCGATCCTTGCCACGCCGTTCGCGGCCGATGGCGCGCCCGCGCTCGACGACCTGGGCCGGCTCGTCGACTTCATCGTCGCGGCCGGCCCCGACGGGCTCGTGTTCCCCGGCGTGGCCAGCGAGTTCGACACGCTCGCGGCCGGCGAGCGTCGCGACCTCGTGTCCGCCGTCGCCGCGCGTGTCGGCTCGCGCGCGCCCTTCGTCGTGGGCGTGTCGGATGCCACGCCGGAGGCGTCGATCGGCTGGACGGAACAGGCGCGCGCGCTCGGCGCGGCCGCCGTCATGTGCATGGCGCCCGCGCGCCTGAAGGACGACGCGGCCTCGCTGCTCGCGTTCCATCGCGACGTCGCCGCAGTGGGCGTGCCGGTGATCCTGCAGAACGCACCTGCGCCGATCGGTTGCGGCATGGCGCCGGCCGCGGTGCTCGACATCGTCCGCGCGGTCCCGGGCATCGCTTACGTCAAGGAGGAGGCGATGCCCTGCGGCCAGCGCATCACGGCGCTGCTCGCGGGCGCGCCGCCGTCGCTCGCCGGTGTGTTCGGCGGCGCGGGCGGGCGCTACATCACCGACGAGCTCGCGCGCGGCGCGTGCGGCACGATGCCGGCCTGCGAGCTCGTCGACCTGCACGTGCGGCAGTTCGCGCTGCACCGCGCCGGCGACCATGCCGGCGTGCGCACGCTGTTCGACCGCATGCTGCCGCTGCTCAATTTCCAGGCGGTGTTCCGGATGGCGATGACGAAGGAAGTGTTGCGCCGGCGCGGCGTGATCCGCGCGACGGGCGTGCGCGCGGCCGGACCGCGACTCGACGCGGGCGACAACGCGGAGCTGACCGCGATGCTCGAGCGCATCGCGGACCTGTTGCCCTTGCCGGTGATGCACTGATCGATCAACACGAGCGCGCGGTCGACGCGCAACAACCCACGGAGCGCCTGTCGCGCTCCGGCGAACGGAGGAAGGCATGAAGACGGGATTCATCGGCGCGCTGCGGCGCGCGGGGCTGGCCCTGTGCGCGGGTGTCGCGCTGGCGATGCCCGCGGTCGCGGGCGCGCAGGCCATCACGCTCGACTTCCCGACGTGGCAGGCCGAGGAGCCGGGCGTGTCGCAATGGTGGAAGGACCTGATCGCCGCGTACGAGAAGAAGTACCCGGACGTGAAGGTGAACATCCAGCAGGTGCCGTTCGCGCAGTTCGTCAAGCAGATGACGGTGCGCTTCGCGGCCGGCAACCCGCCGGACATCGTGCACCTGCCGTCGCGCGACTTCGCGAGCTTTGCCGACCAGGGCTGGCTCGAGCCACTCGATGCGCGCCTCGCTGCGACCGACATCCTGAAGACGTGGACGCCGCTGCAAAGCGAGATGGTGTGGGACGGCAAGCAGCAGGGCGTGCTGCTGATGGGTTACGGCGGCATGCTGTTCTACAACGAGAGGCTGCTCGCGGCGGCCAACGTCGCCGTGCCGAAGACGCCGGAGCAGTGGCTCGCGGCGATGAAGGCGACCACCGACGTCGGCAAAGGTCAGTACGGGCTCGCGACGATCACCGCCGAGCATCCGAACATGGTCGTCGAAATGGCGACCTGGGTCATCGGCTCCGGCGCCGACTGGCTGAAGGGCGGCAAGTACAACTTCAACGATCCCGCGGTGGTGAAGGCCGTCGACGGCTGGCGGCAGTCGATCGCGTACGCGCCCAAGGGCACCAACTCCGCGCAGGCGCGGCAGCTTTTCATCGACGGCAAGGTGGCGTTCCTGCGCGACGGGCCCTGGGTGTGGGGCGCGGTCGAGAAGGCGCCGGCCGACGTGAAGCCGACGTTGAAGATCGGCGCGCTGCCGTTCGGCGTGACGCCGGGCGGCGCGAGCAACTCGCTGCACATCGCGGCCAAGACGGACGCGAAAAAGAAGGAGACCGTGTGGCGCTTCATCGAGATGGCCGCGTCGCCCGAGTGGCAGCACCGCTATGCGCTGACGGGCTCGCCGGCGCCGCGGCGCGGTGTGCTGACGGCCGCGGATTTCGCGTCCGCGCCGCAGCTCAAGGTGATCAACGACGAGGCGGCGAAGGCGCACAACCTGTTCCCCGCGGTGCAGGCGGTGCGCGCCAACTACAACGACTTCGCGACGCCGGTGACCAAGGCCGCGATGAAGATGATCTCGACGCAGGAGCCCACGGCCAAGGTGCTCGCCGACCTGCAGAAGGAGCTGGAAGGCTCGCTGCCGCTGAAATAGCCCAAATGGGGTCAGACTCCATTTCGAGCTGCGCGCCCCGCGTTGCGCGAGGAATTGGTGTCTGACCCCAATTCCGCGCTGCGGGCGCGCGACCGGCGCTTCGCCTGGCTGTTGCTGACGCCCGCGTTCGCGACGGTCGGCGTGCTGATCGCGTGGCCGGTGTTCGTCGTCGTCAACATGAGCCTGCGCCCCGGCAAGGCGCTGGAGCTCTCGAAGCTCTTCAGCCAGGCGGTCGGCTTTGGAAACTTCGAGCGCGTGCTGGGCAATCCCGCGACGTGGCACGCGTTCGCGAACTCGGCGATCTACACGGCGGGCACGCTGCTGCCGTCGTTCCTCGCGGGCCTCGCGTGCGCGCTCGTGTTCAATCGCGAGTTCCCGGCGCGCCGCTGGCTGCGCAGCCTGCTGCTGATGCCGTGGGCGGTGCCGGGCGTCGTCGTGAGCCTCAACTTCCTGTGGATGTTCGACGCGTCGTTCGGCGTGGTCAACGCGCTGATCCGCATGCTGCACCTCGGCGCCGGCGACACCGCATGGTTCGTCGACGCGCAGACGGCGATGCCGACGGTGATCCTGGCGTCGGTGTGGAAGAGCTTCCCGTTCTTCACGATCACGCTGCTCGCCGCGCTGCAGTCGATTCCCGAGACGCTGTACGAAGCGGCACGCGTCGACGGCGCGAGCGCCTGGCAGGAGTTCGTCCACGTCACGTGGCCCGGCATCCGCCGGCCCGCGATGCTCGCGATCGTCCTCAACGCGCTGTGGACGTTCCGCGAGTTCGACATCATCTACGTCGCCACCGGCGGGGGGCCCGCGGGCGCGACGGAGACGCTCGGCATCCTGGTCTACCGCGAGGCGTTCGCGAGCTTCCGCTTCGGCACGGCGGCGGCGATCGGCGTGCTGATGCTCGCCACCGCCGCGCTGATCGTGCTCGCGGGCCTGCGCTACGTGCGCGAGGATCTCGAGTGAGCGCGCGGCGCTGGCTGTGGTTCGCGGTGGCGCTGGTGCTCGTCGCGATCGTGCTGTTCCCGGTCTACTGGATGTTCGTCACGTCGGTGCTGCCGAGCGGCGTCGTGCTGTCGCGCAACCCGCCGCTGGTGCCGCCGCCGGACGCGCTGTCCTGGACCGCCTACGCGCAGGTCTTCGCGCGCCGTCCCGTGCTGCTGTGGATCGCCAACAGCGCGATGGTCGTCGCGGGCGCGACGCTCGCGAGTCTGGTCGTCGCGACGCTCGCCGGCTACAGCCTGTCGCGCTACCCGACGCGCGGCCAGCGCGCGGCCGGCGCGGCGCTGCTGTTGTCGAAGATGCTGCCGTCGGCGCTGGTCGTCGTGCCGCTGTTCGTGATGTTCACGTCGTGGCACCTGATCGACACGATCGGCGGCCTCGTGCTCGCCAACATGGCCATCGGCGTGCCGTTCGCGACGTGGATGATGAAGGGCTTCTTCGACACGCTGCCGCGCGAGCTGGAGGCGGCGGCGGAAGTCGACGGCGCGTCGCGGCTGCAGGCTTTGTGGTTGATCGTACTGCCGCTCGCGCGGCCGGGCATCGCCGCGTGCGGCATCTACCTTGCGATCGTCGCGTGGTCGGAATTCGTGTTCGCGCGCACGCTGGTGAGCTCGCCCACGCACTGGCTCGTCACCGTCGGGCTGCAGTCGTTCGTCGGCGAGTACATGGTCGACTGGCCGGCGCTGATGGCGGCCGGCATCGTGTCGCTGCTGCCGATGTTCGTGCTGTTCCTGCTGCTCGAACCGTTCCTTGTCAGCGGCCTCACGTCCGGCGCCGTCAAGGGCTAGCTTCGGATCGATGTTGCGGCGCAGGGTCCGACCCTATGTTCCGGCGAGCGGTACGCCCGGTCCAAATACGCCGACGAACAGCAAGGCCGCCAGCACACCGGCGGCGAGCCAGCGCGGGCCGATCACCAGCGTGCCGCCCCGGTCCGCCGGCAGCCGCCGGCGCAGCAGCACCGGGATCAGCAGCAGACCCGCCATCGCGCCGAAGCCGGTCGCGGCACCCGACGTGAGAATGTAGGCCGGCCCCGCCGGATTGAATGCGGCGCCGAGCGTCAGCAGCAAAGCGCCGCTCCAGTACGGCACGACGCAGCAGCGCTCGATGTCGCGCGCCGCGACGACGCCGGACGCGCAGAGTCCGCGCAGCACGCGCATCGACAACGCGATGCTCGCCGCCCACGTGACGATGCCGGCGACGGCCGCCGCCGGCCGCCACCCGTCGGGCGCGAGCGCGCGCAGCACGACGGCCCAGTCGCCGCCGTCGAAGGCGGCCGAGTAGACGAGGTAGGCGGTGGCGTCGAACAGGTTGAGCGTGCCGAAGAGCCACGCGAAATGGCGCGTCGCCGGCGGCAACGTGCGAGCGGAGGCCGCCAGGAGCGCGCAGCCCAGCACGAGATTGGCGGCGGGGCCCGCCACCGCCACCCACGGGCTGCTGCCGACGCTCGCCAGGCCGATCGTCGACACGGACAGCGCGCGCACGCCGAACGGGCCTGTCGCGGCGAGCGCGTGGGCGAGTTCGTGCAGCACGTCGCACAGCGCGTATGCCAAAGCCGCCACGGCGACGAGTCCCGCCGTGGCGACGTGCGCGACCGGGGCATCGCGCCCGGCGCCACCGCCGCCCGCATCACGCGTGGACGTCACCTCGCCCAACCTCGCCCGCGGTCAGCGCGCGAGCAACGACGCATGCGGCACGACGCCGATCCCCGGTCCCTCCGGCAGCTCGAAGAAGCCTTCCGCGCAGCGCATCGTCGTCTCGACGTGCGCGAGATTGCGGTCGAATACCGAGTGCTGGTACTCGTGGTAAGGGCAGTGCACGAGCGTGGCCGCGGCATGCAGGCTCGCCGCCTGGAAGACGCCGACGCCGATCGCCGCATGTGGAATCACGCGCGCATGATGCGCCGCCGCGAGCTGCGCGATCCGCATGAACTGCGTGACGCCGGTATGGCCCATCTCCGGCTGCACGATCGACAGCGCCGGCAGCCGCGGCAGCACTTCGTGGACGGTGCGCAGCTCCTCGCCGCCGGCCACCGGCATCCGCGCGTGCGCGCCGACGAACGCGAGGCCCGCGACGTCCTCGGGCGCGCACGGCGCCTCGATGAAGTAGGGGCGCGACGGCGCGAGCGCATCGGCGAGCTGCACCGCCTGCTGCCCCGTGCAGCGCCAGTGCAGGTCCACCATCAGGTCCGCGTCGTCGCCCAGCGCCGCGCGCAGGGCGGTCATCTCGGCGACGACACCTTCGTGCGACACCGCCGCCGCGTACTTGAAGCCGCGAAAGCCGCGCGCGCGCCATTCGCCGGCGAGCGCGACGCGCGCGGCGAGCGTCGCCTTCGGCAGTCCCGACACGTAAGCCGGGATGCGCGTGGCCCGAGCGCCGCCCAGCATCGCGTGCAGCGGCAGTCCCGCGATGCGCGCCGCGAGGTCCCACAGCGCGATGTCCACGCCCGCCAGCGCGTCGACGTAGAAGCCGCCGAAGAAGCCGCGCACGCGCATCAGGTCGTAGAGGTCGTCCCAGGTCGCCGCGGGCGCGAGCGCGCTGCGCCCGGTGACGACGGGCGCGACGACGTCGGCGACGATCGCCGTCACCGCCTCCGGTGCCACGATGCCGTAGGTCTCGCCCCAGCCGACGGTGCCGTCGCTCGCGGTGGCGCGCACGAGGACCGAGCGGTCGACGGTGGGATAGAGCGTCCGGTTGCCGCGGCGCACGATGTAGCCGCGCGCGTTGACGGCCTCGCCGTCCGCCAGCGGGCCGAGGTAGGGCACGTCGCGCGGCAGCGTGACGACGAAGGTTTCCAGCGAGCGGAGCGTGGGCGAAGTCATGCGGGTCGTTGGACGCGGGAACAAGGGCGCGCGGCAGAAGCCTAAGGAGTATCGTCAACGCGGTCAAAACGCCGCACGTTGAAGCATCATCGCAGGCGACGGGCCTTACGTCCCGTGGCGGGGAGCAGACAATGGCAACACGACAAGCTTGGACACGTGGATTCGCGCTGGCGGCAGCGGCGGCGCTGAGCACGGCGGCCGTCGCGGCGGCGCCGGGCGGCTTCGGCGGCGGCGGCGGGTTTCATGGCGGCGGACCCGGTGGCGGCGCGCCCTCCGGCGGCGCCAGTGGTTTCCACGGCGGTGGCCCCGGTGGCGCCGGCGGCGGTTACGCCGGCGGACCGGGCGGCTATCACGGTGGCGGCTATCCGGGCGGCCCCGCGCCCGCGCGCGGCTTCTACGGCGGGTACTACGGCGGCTACCCGGCCTACCGCGGCGGCTACTACGGTGCCGGCTGGTACGGCTGGCCGGGCTACTATGGCCCGCGCTATTACGGCGGCTGGTATGGCGGTTACTACGCGCCGTACTGGGGTGTCGGCTACGGCTACTACGGTCCCGGCTATGCGCTGTCGATCGGCTTCCCGCTGGTCGGCTGGGGCGCGCCGCTTTACCCGACGGTCGTGGCGCCGACCACGACCACCTACGTGTACCAGGACGCGCAACCCGTCAATTACGGGGACGGTCGTGCCGGCATTCCGGCACCACCGCCTGCATCGGCGCAGGCGGCGCCGACAGCGAGTACTAACTTCCAGTACTATTGCCCGGATGCCGGCTTCTATCCTCAGGTCCAGACCTGCACGCGGGCCTGGCTGCAGGTGGTGCCGAACGCCACGCCGAGCGGGCCCAGCGCGCCGCCGGCCTCGTCGGCTCCGGCGGGCGGCACCTGGCAGACCTACTGACCTGATCAGGATGCGGGACGGCGCCGACGGCTGAATCGGCCGGCGCCGGACTGCGCTGCGCGAGGCGGCGGCCGACGATGGCGTCGCCATGGCCACCTCGTCCCCGCTCCCCGACAACGTTTCCGCCCTCGCGCAGGCGCGCGCGGCCGCCCGCGCCGCGGGCCTCATCTACGTCGCCGATGGCGCGCCGGGTTATGGGCGACGTCGCCATCGCGGCGGCTTCCGCTACGTGCACCCCGACGGCAAGCCGGTCCGCGACAAGGCGGAGCTCGAGCGCATCGCCCGGCTCGCCATCCCGCCCGCGTACGACGACGTGTGGATCTGCACGAACCCGCGTGGCCACCTGCAGGCGACGGGTCGCGACGCGCGGGGCCGCAAACAGTACCGCTATCACGCCGACTGGCGCGTCGCGCGCGACGGCGGCAAGTTCGAGCGGATGGCGGCGTTTGCCGCGGCGCTGCCACGCTTGCGCCGGCGCGTGCGGAAGGACCTGGCACTCGCCGGCCTGTCGCGCGACAAGGTGCTGGCGACGGTGGCGCGCCTGCTCGACACGACGCGCGTGCGCATCGGCAACGAGGACTACGCGCGCGACAACCACAGCTATGGCCTCACGACGTTGCGCACGCGGCATGCGCAGTTCGTCCGCGACGGCCGGCTGGTGCTGCGCTTCCGCGGCAAGGGCGGCATCGAGCACGAGGTGGGCGTCGGTGACGCGCGGCTCGTGGCCATCGTCCGCCGCTGCCACCAGTTGCCCGGCCAGTTGCTGTTCCAGTACCTGGACGACGACGGCACTCGGCACCCGGTGAACTCGGATCTCGTCAACGACTACCTGGGCGCAACGATGGGCGCGGCGTTCACGGCTAAGGATTTCCGCACGCATGCGGCCACGCTGCGCGCCGTCGCGCTGATGTGCGCGACGCCGCGCGCCGGTTGCGACAGCGAGCGCGCGATGCGCGGCGCAATCGTCGAGGCAATACGCCAGGTGGCGGCGGAGCTGCGCAACACGGTGGCCGTGTGCCGCAAGTCGTACATCGACCCGAGAGTGTTCGAGCGCTGGCGCGACGGCACGCTGCACGCGGCGCTGGGCGAGGGTCGTCCGCGCAGCGCCGAAGCCGCGTTGCGCGCATTCCTGAAGCTGGCCGCGCCCGTGAAGCGCGTCAGCCGGAAGGCGGCCGCGAGGGGCGACCCGCAGGCGGTCCCGGGCCCTCGGCGCCCGGCGGCCCGCCCGGCGCCGCACGCCCACTCGCCACTTCGGCAAGCAGCGTGACCATCTGCCGGTCGGCGAGCGCCTTCTGCCGCTCGTCGAGCAGCGGGTAGAGCGCGCTGGCCGCCGCGACAATGTCGTCGACGGCCGTGGCGCGCGCATTCATCTGGTCGGAGATCGCGGCAAGCTGCTTCGGCGCCGGTCCCTGCACGCGCACGCTGCCGTCGGCCGCGCGATCGACGTCGCTGGCGAACGCCAGTAGCGTCTTGCGGAAGCGCTCGAATGCCGGCTGCTGCACGAACGTGGGCCGCAGCGCGTCGTAGAACGCGTTCAGCTCGTCGCGGGTGCGCTCGAGCGTTGACGCGGCTGCGATCGGCGCGGAAGGACTCGCGCGCTCGCGCTTGTCCTGCGGCGGTCCCTTGCCCGCGCCGCCGCCGGGGCCGCCCATGCCCATGCCGCCGCCCATCTGTGCCGAGGCATCGTGGGCGATCAGCGTGAACGCCGTGGCGAGCGCCAGGGCGATGGGCAGCGTGCGTTTCGGCATGCGCGCGAGTCTAGGCGACGCGCGCCGTCCACAGTATGGAAGCGTCAGAGCTTCTGGCCGTGCTCGCGCGTCGCGTGGAAGCCGACCTTGGGCCAGCGCTCCATCGTCACCTGCAGGTTGTACTTGTTCGTCGCGAGGAATACGGGATTGCCGTCGACGTCGGTGCCCAGCGCAGCCGACTGCTCGCGCTCGAAGTTGCGGCGCGTCGTCTCGTCCGGATACGTGAGCCAGCGCGCGGTGGCGACGCTCGCCTGTTCGTAGATCGCGTCCACCTTGTATTCGCGCGCGAGCCGGTCCGCGACGATTTCGAACTGCAGCTGGCCCACGGCACCGAGCAGCAGGTTGTTGTTGACCTGCATCTCGAACACCTGGATCGCGCCTTCCTCGCCCAGTTCCTTGAGGCCTTTCGCGAGCGGCTTCGCCTTGAACGGGTCGCGTGGCCGCGCGGTGCGGAACATCTCGGGCGCGAAGTAAGGGATGCCCTTGAAGCCGAGCTTCTCGCCTTCGGTGAGCGTGTCGCCGATCTGCAACTGGCCGTGGTTGTGGATGCCGAGGATGTCGCCGGCCACCGCGTCGGTGCTCGCGACCCGCTCGTTGGCCATGAACGTCAGCGCGTTGCCGAGCTTCATCTCCCGCCCGTCGCGCACGTGCATCACCTTCATGCCGGGCGCGTAGCGACCCGAGCACACGCGGAAGAACGCGATGCGGTCGCGATGCTTCGGGTCCATGTTCGCCTGGATCTTGAACACGAAGCCGGTGAACGGCGGTTCCGTGGGCATCACGTCGCGCGCGCCGGCGTCGCGTGGCAGCGGCGGCGGGGCCCAGTCGACGAGCGCCTGCAGGATTTCCTGGACGCCGAAGTTGTTGATGCCGGAGCCGAAGAACACCGGCGACTGCCTGCCCGCCAGGAACTCGGCCAGCGAGAACGGCGAGCTCGCCGAGCGGATGAGGTCCACGTCGTTGCGCAAGGCGCGTACTTCGTCGGGGAACAGCGCGTCGAGGCGCGGGTTGTCGAGACCCTCGATCAGCTCGGTGTCGGTGGACACGCGTTCCTCGCCCGGCGAGAAGCGCATGAGCCGATTGGTGCCCAGGTGGAACACGCCGCGGAACGCCTTGCCCATGCCCAGCGGCCACGTGATCGGCGCGCAGTCGATGGACAGCACCGACTCGATTTCCTCGAGCAGCGCGAGCGGCTCGCGCACCTCGCGGTCCATCTTGTTGACGAACGTGATGATGGGCGTGGCGCGCAGGCGGCACACGTCGAGCAGCTTGATCGTCTGCGCCTCGACGCCCTTCGCGGCGTCGATGACCATCACCGCCGCGTCGACGGCCGTCAGCACGCGGTACGTGTCTTCCGAGAAATCCTGGTGGCCCGGTGTGTCGAGCAGGTTGATCGTGTGCTCGGCGTAGTCGAACTGCATCACGGAGCTCGTCACCGAGATGCCGCGCTGCTTCTCCACTTCCATCCAGTCGGACGTCGCGTGGCGCGCGCTCTTGCGCGCCTTCACGGTGCCCGCCATCTGGATGGCGCCGCCGAACAAGAGCAGCTTTTCCGTCAGCGTCGTCTTGCCCGCGTCGGGGTGGCTGATGATGGCGAACGTGCGGCGGCGCGCGACGTCGTTCGCGAGTTGGGTGTCCTGCGACATTATCGGGCCCGTACGGCCGGCAAAACCGCTAATTATATCGACCCGGCCCGCGCACGTCGCGGCCGCCAACGCGGCTACAGCAGCGGATCGTGCAACCCCGCCTGCGCGAAGCCGGCCGCGCGCAGGTGGCACGCGTCGCAGCTGCCGCAGGGCACGCCGCCGACGGACGGGTCGTAGCAGCTCGTCGTCATGCCGAAGTCGACGCCCAGCCCGGTGCCGCGGCGCACGATGTCGGCCTTGCTCATCCGCAAGAGCGGCGTGTGGATGCGCACGTACGTCGTGCCCTCGACGCCGGCGCGCGTGGCGAGGTTGGCCATCGTCTCGAACGCGGCGATGTACTCCGGCCGGCAGTCCGGGTAGCCGGAATAGTCGATCGCGTTGACGCCGATGAAGATGTCGGACGCCTCGAGCGTCTCGGCCCATGCGAGCGCGAAGGACAGGAAGATGGTGTTGCGCGCGGGCACGTAGGTGATGGGGATGCCGCTCGCCATCTCGGCGGCCGTGCGGCCCTTGGGCACCGACAGGTCCGACGTCAGCGCCGAGCCGCCGAACGCGCGCAGGTCGAAGCGCACGACCTGGTGCTCCACGGCGCCGAGCGCGCGCGCCACGCGGCGTGCGGCGGCGAGCTCGCCGCTGTGGCGCTGGCCGTAGTCGAACGACAGCGCATGGCATGCGTAACCTTCGGACTGCGCGATCGCGAGCACGGTGCTCGAGTCGAGCCCGCCGGAGAGGAGGACGATGGCCTTGCGGGCGGAGGGGGAACGCGATGTTGCGGATGTCACGCCGGCGATTTTATCGCGGTCGTCGCGAATCGCCGCGTACGCTCGTCGGCTCGCCGCCGTGTGGCGCACAATCGGTGACGCTCGCACGCGCACGCCATGCCCGCCAACGTTCCGCCCGCGCGCTTCGTCGCGCACCTCGACATGGATGCGTTCTACGCGTCGGTGGAGTTGCTGCGCTATCCGGAACTGCGCGGGCAGCCCGTGGTCATCGGGGGCGGCAGCGCGCTGAAGCCGGAGGAGATCGTCGAGGCGCGGAGCGGTCGCGTCACGCGCCGCTTCCACCGCCTGGAGGACTACCGGGGCCGCGGCGTGATCACGACGTGCACGTACGAGGCGCGCGCGCTGGGCTTGAGGTCCGCGCAGCCGATGATGAAGTCCGCGGCACTCGCGCCGCAGGCGATCGTGCTGCCGGCCGATTTCACGCAGTACCGCGCCTGCTCCCGCCGCTTCAAGGAGGCGGTGCGCGAGCTGGCGCCGGCCATCGAGGACCGCGGCATCGACGAGATCTACATCGACCTCACGGACCTCGTCACCGCCCGTGGCGCGCAGGAGGACGCGGATGCGCAGTGGCAACGCGCGCGCGAGGTCGCGCAGCGCCTCAAGGATGCCGTGCGCGCGGCCACCGGCCTCACCTGCTCGATCGCCGTGACGCCCAACAAGCTGCTGTCGAAGATCGCGTCGGAACTCGACAAGCCGGACGGCCTCACGCTCGTCGCGATGGCCGACGTGCCGGAGCGCATCTGGCCCTTGCCCGCGGCGCGCATCAACGGCATCGGACCCAAGGCCAGCGCGCGGCTCGCGGCGCTGGGCGTGACGACGATCGGCGAGCTGGCCGCATGCGCACCGCAGTGGCTCGTCGAGCATTTCGGGCGCAGCCACGGCGCGTGGATGCACGAGGCCGCGCATGGCCGCGACGAGCGCCCGGTGGTCACGCACAGCGAGCCGAGCTCGATCAGCCGCGAGACGACGTTCGACCGCGACCTGTCCGCGCGGCACGACCGCGCCGCGCTGTCCGCGATCCTGGACGAGCTGTGCGCGGACCTCGCCGCCGACCTCGCGCGCAAGGGTTACGCCGCGCGGACGCTGGGCGTGAAGCTGCGCTTCGACGACTTTCGCACGGTGACGCGCGCACACACGGTCCCCGCGGCCGTCGCCGACGCGGCCGCGATCCGTGCCGCCGCCGGCCGCTGCCTCGCGCGCGTCGATTTCACCCGCCGACTGCGGCTGCTGGGCGTACGCGCCACCGGGCTCGTGCCGGCGAGCGAAGCCGCGCGCGAGGCGAAGGCGCTCCCGCTCTTCGCCTGACGGCGCTGCGCGCCGCGCGGCGTGCGCGGGGGACGGACGGCGAGCGATGCGATGCAGGCGGCATGTACGGCGCCGGGCCGGCGCGGTATCGTTGCCGACTCGCCTCCCGCCCGCGGAATCCGCAATGTCACAGCCTGTAACGCGTTTCCTGTTCGCCGTGTCGCTGGCGGGCCTTCTCGCTTGCGCCGGCGCGCGGGCTGCCGATCCCGCGCCCGCGGCCGCGCCCGCAAGCAAGGCCGCGCCCGCCGCGAAGGCCGCGCCCGCCGCGACGAAGGCGGCCGCCGCGGTGCCTGCGCCGGTAGCCGAGCCCTCCTACACGTGCGCGCCGTCCGCGGACGCCACGCGCAAGCCCGGCTCCGTGCAGGCGCTGGTCTGCGGTGACCCGCAACTGCTGGCGCTCGACCGCAAGCTTGGCGCCGTGATCGCGGCCTCGCAGAAGCGCGAACCTTCGACGGCGGTGCTGCCGCAGACGATCGCGCTCGTGCAGAAGCAATGGCTCGAGGATCGGGACTCCTGCGCCACCGCGCCCAATACGTACAACTGCGTGCGCGGCCTCTATCGCGCGCGCATCGCGGAGCTGCAGGGGCAGTTCCGGCTGGTGACCGCGCGCGGGCCTTTCCGCTTCGCGTGCACCGGCGCGGAGAACGGCCCGCTGCTGATCACGTTCTTCGAGACGGACCCGCCGTCGGCCAGCATGGAAACGCGGGGCCGCAGCGACCTGCTGTTCGTGGCGCCCTCCGCCAGCGGCGCGCGCTACATCGGTGGCGGCGGCGTGCAGTACTGGGAACATCAAGGCACGGCGACGGTGACGTGGGGCGAGCCGGGCAAGGAAGCCTCTTGCACCCGCGCGTCGTGACGCGGCGCGCGCTGGCCGCGCTAGCGCTAGCTGTGATTTCTACGACCGTTGTTCAGCAGGCTGAAGCAGTCGGCTGATGGGTGGCTTGCGATGAAGGCTAGCATGGGGTCGTTCCTCGTTGTACTTGCGCAGCCAAGGCGCAAGGGCCGCCGTGCGTTGCGCGG
>JBGAIC010000102.1:0-7511 GCA_044225845.1 Casimicrobiaceae bacterium | reverse complement strand
CCCCCCCCGGGCCCGCGACGAGCTCCGGCAGGTGGACCTGCCAGCGGTTGCTCTGCAGGTGGTCGTCCACCTCGCGCGAGAACGACTGGTAGGCGACCAGGAAGGCCTGCGACAGGTCGAACAGCGCCGACCACAGCTGGTTCTCGATGCGCGAGCTGCGCGCGGCGTGCTCGATGTATTGCGCCGTCAGCGCGGCGCGCAGCGGTGCCGTGTGCTCGTCGACGTGGAACACGGCCTCCAGCACCTGCGGCGAGCGGCGGGCGCCGCGCTCGGAGAGCCGGCCCAGCTCCGTCAGCACTTCGGCGTGGATCGCGAGCGGATCGTTGCCGGGGAACCCGGCGAGCCAGCGCTCGGCGGACTTGCGGTCGGCGAGGGGATCCTTGAGGTTGCGCGAGAAACCGAACATCCAAAAACGGCAGTCATCGCTGACTGCCGGTCCAATGGGTATGCCTATCATGGACGCAAGCACAAATCGGGCGCAACACCGCCTGTCCGGCCTTGGCACGCATCGTGCACGTGAACGTTCCGTGCAGCACAGCATGGCGCGGCCGCAGCTCCGGGGGCCTGTCGCATGCCAGCCACGGGCGCGGATTCGTGCCGTGAAGGTCCGCTATACTTGTGCTGCACAGGGTGTCCACTGAACGCGCGCGTCGGCGCGGCGGCCGGGGGACAGCGCGCCCGAACGGCGGACGCGGCAGACAGTGACGATTTCCGGAACAGGAACGACGAACATGGGCATCTTGATCAAGGCACCGACCCGCCAGCGTGAACCCGAGGTCGTGCCGCGCGCGGTGGACGAGCCCACCGGCGACGGCTCGGGGGCGTTGCACATCCGCGAGGTGGTGCGCAGCACCGGCCTGCGGCGCGAGCAGCTGTACATGTGGCAGCGCCGCTACGGCTTCCCGGCGCCGCTGCGCGACGGCTTCGGCGACCGCGTCTACCCGCCGGACCAGGTGGCCCGGCTCAAGCTGATCAAGCAGCTCCTGTCGGAAGGTTGGCGCGCCGGCGCCGTCGTGCCGCTCGCCGAGAGCGCGCTGCAGTCGATGCTGGGCCTCGCGGTGGCCGAGCCGTCGCCGCTGCCCGCCGAGATCGAGCTCGCCGTGCGCCTCTTGTCCGAGCACCGCGTCGGCGAGCTGCAGAACCACCTGTCCAAGCTGCTCGTCGGCCAGGGCCTGCGCCGCTTCCTCGAGCAGACGCTGATCCCGCTCAACGAGGCGGTGCACGAGCGCGTCGTGCGCGGCGACATGCAGAATTTCCAGGAGTTGCGCTTCGGCGACCTCGCGCAGCGCCTGCTGCGCGACGTGACGCGCCTGGTGCGCCCCACGCGCGACGCGCGGCAGATCCTGCTGGCGACGCCGCCCAACGATCCCAACCAGCTGGGCCTCGCGATCCTGGAGCTCCTGCTGTTCACCGAAGGCATCAATTGCCTGACGCTCGGGGCCGGCGTGCCGGCGCAGGAGATCGCCGGTGCGGCCGACGCGTACAAGGTGGCGCTCGTCGTGCTGCTGTTCGACCGCGGCATCTCCGGCAAGATCGCGGGCCAGGAGATCCGCAGCCTGCGCGCGGCGCTCGCCGACGACATGCCGCTGATCGTCAGCGGCCGCGCCGTCAACCTGCTCGCCAAGCCGATCGCGGACGTGCGCACGGCCGTGGACTTCAGTTCGGTGATGGGCGCGATGCGTGAACTCGGCGTCGTCGCCCCCGCCACCGTGTCGCGCGTCGGCGCGCTGACCGACGGTCCGCAACGCGCGTAGACTTCCGCGGGATGGAACCCGCGCTCCCGCCCCCGACGAGCCCGCGCCGCATGCGCGGGCTTTTCGTTGCGCTTGCGCTGACGGGCGCGGTGCTGCTCGCGGGTCTTGCGTACGCGGGCTACCGCCAGCCGGAGCTCGTGTTCCAGCTCGCGGGATTCAGGCTCTGCTGACCGGCGCTTGCGCGCGCTGCGATACCTTGCGTGCGGGCGCGGCTTCAGGGTTCGCTGAGGAAGTCCTCGAGCTTGCGCCGGTCGCGCTTGGTGGGGCGCCCGGCGAAGCGCGGCAGTTGCGCTTCCGCGGCGGCGCGCTCCGCCAGAAAACGCTCGCGCCTTTGCACGCTGTCCGCCGTTTCCGCGTACAGCATCGCGGCGAGCGTCGCATTGCCGCGACGCTCGGACAGCGCGCGCACGTCGACCTCGATCACCAGGCCCGCGCGGCGCACCGCGATCCGCATCCCGGGCCGCACGCCGTGCGCGGGCTTGACGCGCGCGTCGTCAATGCGCACCTGGCCCGCGTCGATCGCGGTGACGGCCAGCGCGCGCGTCTTGTAGAAGCGCGCGGCCCACAGCCACTTGTCCAGGCGGACGCGGCCCTCGGCCGCATCGTCTTCCGCGACGTCCCGGCGCGCGCGGTTCATTGCGTCGTCGCGGGCGGCTCGCCGACGAGCGCGCGCGCCACCGCCGCGGGAAACGCGTAACGGCGATTGCAGAACTCGCAGGTCACCTCGACCTCGCCGCGCTCGGCGATGGCGGCCTCGATCTCGTCGCGGCCGGCGATGCGCAAGGCGCGGATCACGCGTTCCTCCGAGCAGCGGCACTCGGCGCGCGGATGCGCGGGCGCGAACATGCGCACGTCGTCCCACGCGAAGCGCTGCTGCAGCACGGCGCCGACGTCGGCGCCGTCGAGCAGCGCGGCGACCGCGGCCTCGTCGTCGCCGGCCGCGATGCGCTGCCAGGCGCTTTCGCGTGCGGCGTCGGCCTCGGCGTCCGGCGTGGCTTGGGCGGACGCGGGCATCCGCTGCAGCAGGAAGCCGGCCGCGCGCGCGCCGCGGCTCGCGACCGCGGTGCGGCCTGGCCACCTGTTCCGACGTCGTCAGGTAGTGCGTCGGCGTCGTGCGCCACCGCCCGTCGGGCAGCGCGACGACGCCCTGGTAGGTGCGGTGCCGGGCGGTCCAGCGCGACGATGAAGCGCGCGCGTTCGCGAGCGCCTTCATCGACGCATCGGCGGGCAATGCCGCGACGCCGTCCGCGTCCCACTGCGCCGTCGCGCGCAGCGCAAGGCCGCGGTCGCACTCGACGACGACGAGCCGCAGCGGGCCCTCGCTCGCGGCCTGCAGCACGAGCCGGCCGTCGAACTTGAGCGCGGACGCGAGCAGGGCCGCGGCCACGGCGAGCTCGCGGACGATGGCCGCGACCGCCGGCGGGTAGTCGTGCGCCGCGAGCAGCGTGGCCGTGGTCGCGTCGAGCAGCAGCGCGCTGCCGCGCACGCCCGCGTCTTCGACCACGAAGCGCGTCAGCGCGTCGGCGCCACCGGCGTGCGCCTCGTCAGCGGCCATCGGTGAGCGTCAGCGTGTGCATCGTCATCGGCAACGCGGAGTTCTTGTCGAACGCGGCGCCCGCTTCCACGCCCGCCTTGGCGAGCGCCTCCGCGGTCTTGAGCCGCGGGTAGAGCGCGTTCATCGCGCCGAGCGCGAACTCGCGGCCCGAGCCGATGGCCCAGAAGCGCGTGTACTCGAACACTTCGCGCATCGAGTAGACGCCGAAGATGCCCTGCGCGTTGGCGATCAGCGCGGTGATCTGCGTCGACTCGTAGGGATCGTCTTCCTCTTCCTTCGGGTTGAGGAAGTGCTGCTCCTTGAGGATCGGGTGCAGCTTGCGCAGCGTGTCGAAGATGCCGAGCTTGGTGGAGAAGTCGAACGTCTTGTGCTCGCGCAGCAGGCTCTCGAACACGAGCTGGTGCGCGGCCGAGCCGCACAGACCGATGTACGTGCCCTTGTACTGCAGGATCTTCTCGTAGCTGCGGTCGTACGTCGACGAGAGCTTGAGGTCGCCGAACGTGGTCAGCGAATCGGCGGCGATGGCGAGCTGGCCGCCCTTGCGGACGGCGACGAGTGTGGTCATTCGAAGAGACGAGGCGGGGCGCCCGACTGCGGCGGCGAAGCCGTCATTTTACCCGGGGCGCTACCCGGGGCGCGCGCGACCCGTTGCTCACGCCCAGCCGGCGGGCGCGGGCGCCGCCGGCGTGCGGGGAATGCGCATCGGATCCCACGTCCGCGTGGCTGCGGCCCAGAACGCGTCGACATCGTCGGCCGCGACGGGCCGCTGCCCCAGGAACGTCCACGCGGCGGCGAGCGACGCGAGCGGATCGCGTCCCAACGCGCGTGCGCCGGTTTGCTTGGAGAGCTTCTCGCCGCCGGCCGTGACGGCGACGGGCACGTGCAGGTACGCGGGCTCGGGCAGCCCCAGCAGGCGCTGCAGGTGGATCTGGCGTGGCGTGGACGCGACGAGGTCCGCGCCGCGCACGACGTCGGTGACGGCTTGCGCGGCGTCGTCGACGACGACGGCGAGCTGGTAGGCGTGGAGGCCGTCGCTGCGGCGGACGACGAAGTCGCCGACCGTCGTGGCCAGCGCCTGCCCGACGTGGCCCTGCACGCGATCGTCGAACGCGATCGTCGAGTCGCCGACACGCACGCGCAGCGCGCGTGCGGTGCGCGCCGCGTGCGCCGCCGGCACGCCGTGACGGCACGTGCCCGGGTAGACGCGCTCGCCGGTGCTCGCGTCCGCGAGGGCGCAGGCCGCGAGCTCGAAGCGCGTGCACGCGCATTCGTACAGCGCGCCGCGTTGCGCGAGCGTCGCGAGCGCGTGCTCGTAGTGCGCGCTGCGCGCGGACTGGCGGACGATCCCGCCGTCCGCGTGCATGCCGTGACGCGCGAGCGTGGCGACGATGTCCTCCTCGGCGCCGGGCACCGTGCGCGGGACGTCGACGTCCTCGCAGCGCACGAGCCAGCGCCCGTGCTGCGCGCGCGCGTCGGCGTGGCTCGCGACGGCCGCAACGAGCGAGCCGAAGTGCAGCGGGCCGGTGGGGGAAGGCGCGAAGCGGCCGCAGCGCTCGCCGCGCGCGGCGGTCTGCGTCACTGCGCGCTGTTGGCGGACAGCTTGACGGGCGCGCCGAATGGCGATTCGTAGCGGCGCATCGCCGCCATCACCGCGGACGGGTATTCGCTGCGGCCCAGGCTGCCGTTGTAGCGGCCGAGCGCGCGGAAGTAGTCGCCGTTCTCGACGTCGAGGTAGTAGCGCAGGATGGTGCAGCCGTAGCGCAGGTTGGTGCGCAGCGCGAAGAGGCTCTGGTCCGGCAGGCCGATGAGCTTCACCCAGAACGGCATCACCTGCATGTAGCCGCGGGCGCCGGCCGGCGAGATTGCATATTTGCGGAAGCCGCTTTCGTGATGCATGACGCCGATGACGAGCTGCGGGTCGAGGCCCGCACGCACGGCTTCGTAGTGCACGGTGGCGAGGAGGTCGCGGCGCTCCGCCGCGTCGGGCACGCGCGGCGCGAGCTTCGGCGACACGTCGTCGATCCAGCGCTTCACGTCGGGCCGGTTGGCGTAGTTGAGCGGCACGGGGTTGTCCGCGATCGACTTGGCGAGGCCCGCAACCACGGACGGCGCGAGCTTCTCCTCCTGCTGCGCGCCGGCGTACGCGAACGTGGCCGCGCCGGCGAGCGCGATGGCGGCCGCGTAACGGGTCAGTCGACGGCAGCTTGAAGGAGACATGTTCGTTGCAATTCCGTGTTCCGGGCCAGCCGCTCAGTGCGCCAGCCGCCCGCCCAGCACGCGCTCCAGGTCCGCGAGCGGCACGCTTTCCGCCTTGGCCTCGCGCCGCCCCTGCAGCTCGACGTTCCCGTCCTTCAGGCCCCGTTCGCCGATCGTGACGCGCCAGGGGATGCCGATCAGCTCGAGGTCAGCAAACATCACGCCAGGCCGCTCGCCGCGGTCGTCCATCAGCACGTCGATACCGGCCGCCACGAGGCGATCGTACAGCTCGTCGGCGACCTTTTTCACCGCCTCGCTGCGGTCGTAGCCGATGGGCGCCAGCGCCACCGTGAATGGCGCCATGGGCGCCGGCCACACGATGCCGCGCTCGTCGTGGTTCTGCTCGATGGCGGCGGCCACGACGCGCGTGACGCCGATGCCATAGCAGCCCATCTCGATGACGTGCGATTGACCCTGGGCGTCGAGGAAAGTTGCGTTCATCTTCTCGGAATAG
This sequence comes from Casimicrobiaceae bacterium, assembly GCA_044225845.1. Taxonomy (GTDB): domain Bacteria; phylum Pseudomonadota; class Gammaproteobacteria; order Burkholderiales; family Casimicrobiaceae; genus VBCG01. Next base: position 1,492 of record JBGAIC010000102.1, on the reverse strand, counting down.
ACGCTGCCGAGCGCGAACACGTGGCCCACCTCGATGCCGCGAACGATCTCGAGCGTGCCCTTGCCGTCGGGCGACGGGTCGCCGTCGACGACGTTGCGGACGTCGGCGACGAGGTCCGGCTCGCGGCAATCGCGGCCGAAGTTCACGCCCGCGAGGTGGAAATCCGGCTCGTTGGCGCCGCAGACGAAGTCGCCCATCACGGCCACCTGCCGGTCGACGATCAGCGGCACGTTCGCGGGCATGCCGACGGGACCGAGATAACCGGGGCGGCAGCCGAGTGCCTCCGCGATCTCGGATTCGTGCGCCCAGCGCCAGTCGGAGAAGCCCGGGAGCTTGCCGATCTTCACTTCGTTGCCCATGTGGTCGCCGCGCAGCAGCAGCATCCGCACCTTGCCGTCCGCGTGCACCAGCAGGCACTTGACGGTGCGCGCGAGCGGCAGGCCGAGCAGCTTGGCGACGTCCTCGCACGTCGACAACCCCGGCGTCGAGACCTTGCGCATCGTCTCCGCGGGGGCGGGCCGCGGCGCCGCCGGGGCGACGCCTTCCGCCTGCTCGACGTTGGCCGCGTAGTCGGACTGCGGGCACCACGCGATCGCGTCCTCGCCCGAGTCGGCGAGCACCTGGAACTCGTGCGACGCGAAGCCGCCGATCGCGCCGGTGTCGGCCTCCACCGCGCGGAATTTCAGGCCGAGCCGCGAGAAGATGCGCGTGTACGCGTCGTACATCGAGCGGTAGGAGCGCATCAGCGCCTCGCGGTCGACGTCGAACGAATACGCGTCCTTCATCAGGAACTCGCGGCCGCGCATCACGCCGAAGCGCGGGCGGATCTCGTCGCGGAACTTCACCTGGATCTGGTACAGGTTGAGCGGCAGCTGGCGGTAGCTGCGCACGTCGCGGCGCACGATGTCGGTGACCGCTTCCTCGTGCGTGGGCCCGAACAGGAAGTCGCGCCCCTGGCGGTCCTTGATCTTCAGCAGCAAGGGGCCGAACTTGTCCCAGCGCCCCGTTTCCTCCCACAGCTCGGACGGCAGCACGTGCGGCATGTAGCACTCGAGCGCGCCGGCGCGGTTCATCTCCTCGCGGACGATCGCCTCCACCTTGCGCAGCGTGATCAGACCGAGCGGCAGCCACGTGTAGATGCCGGACGAAACCTTCTTGATGAGGCCCGCGCGCAGCATCAGCTGCTGGCTGACGACGTCGGCTTCGGCCGGGGCTTCCTTCAGCGTGGTGAGCAGGAAACGGGAAACGCGCATCGGGCGGGGGCTGCGACAACGTCGCGATATCGATTGCAAGACGTTGATTTTACCGCGAAAGGGAAGGCGGCGCCGGGGACGCGCCGCGCGCGGGACCGCAGGGGGCGCCTGTGGCGTGCATGCGACAATCGGGCTGATGTTGCTCGAACTTCCCGATCCGCGCGCGCCGGTCGTGCCGAACGCGGCGTCCGCGCCGCTGGTCGCGGCGGCGGAAGCCGCCCTCGCGCAAGCGTCCGTCG
>JBGAIC010000015.1:0-63234 GCA_044225845.1 Casimicrobiaceae bacterium | reverse complement strand
GGCGCGCCTCGGCCTTGGCGTGGCGCGCGAGATCGACACCGTCGTCGGCGATGGCCAGCATGCGCGCGAGGCGCGCTTCGGGATCGGGCGTGGCGAGTGCGTCGAGCATCGCCAGCCGTTCCGGCGTGCGCCGGTAGCGCGCCGGCGCGAACGGATCGAGCACGGTACCGCCGCCCAGCGTACGCGCATCCGCCGCGTCGCGGACGATGAAGCGGTCGCCGCGCCACGCGGCGAGCGGTGCGGCGAGCACGAATTGAACGAGTGCCTCGGCCGCGGACGAGGCGGCGTCGCGCAGCACGACGACGCGTGCCGTCACGTGCGCGGCGCCGACGAACAGGTGCACGCTCGCGCCGGTGCGCAATGCGTCGGCCGCGTCGGGCAGCACGCGGCAGCGTGCATCGAGGCGCGACGTCGCGAGCGCGATGTCGCCATCGACGATCCAGTCGCCGCGCGCGACGTCGTCGCGGGCGACGTCGGCCAGGTTCAACGCAGTGCGGTCGCCGGCCACCGTGGACGCCGCAGGCCGGTTCTGCGCATGCAGGTCGCGCACGCGGACGGGCTTCAGCGCCGGCGCCTGCATCAGCTGCGCGCCCTTCGCCGCGCGACCCGAGTGCACGCTGCCGGTGACCACGGTGCCGGCGCCCGCCAGCGTGAACGAGCGGTCGACCGCGAGCCGGAAACCCTCGTCGTCGCGCTGCGCGCGCGCGGTCTGCACGGCGATGTCCGCCAGCCAGGCCTGCAGCGCAGGGATGCCGTCGCCGCGCACGGCGCTCACCGTGAAGAACGGCGCGCCCGCGAGCGGCGTGTCCGCCACCAGCGCGTGCACGTCGCGGATCACCGCATCGACGCGCGCGGGATCGACCGCATCGATCTTGGTGATCGCGATCGCGCCGCGCGCGATGCCCAGCAACGCGAGGATCGCCAGGTGCTCGCGCGTCTGCGGCATCACGCCGTCGTCGGCCGCGACCACCAGCAGCGCGCAGTCGATGCCGGTGGCGCCCGCCACCATCGTGCGGACGAGCTGCTCGTGGCCCGGCACGTCGACGAAGCCGATCGGCGCGGCGTCGGGACCGGCAGCGCCCAGCGTCGCGTACGCATACCCCAGCTCGATCGTGATGCCGCGCGCCTTTTCCTCGGGCAGGCGGTCGGTGTCGACACCCGTCAGCGCGCGCACCAGGGCCGTCTTGCCGTGGTCGATGTGGCCGGCGGTGCCGACGATCATCGCGCGGTCCCCGTCAACGAGAGGCGCGCGAGCTGCGCGGCGAACCCCGCCTCGTCGTCGAGGCAGCGCAGGTCGAGCCACAGCGCGTCGTCGCCGATGCGGCCCAGCACCGGCACCGGTAGCGCGCGCAGCGCGGCGGCCACGCGTTTCAGCGCCGCGCCGCCCTTGCGCCCTTCCGCGCGCACGACCAGCGCGACGCTCGGCAGCGTGTCCACCGGCAGCGCGCCGCTGCCGATCTGGCTTTGCGTCGGCGCGACGTCCACGCGCCACGCGGCACCCAGCGCCTGCGCCAGCACAGGCGCAAGACGCTGCGCGACGGGCTCCATCACCGCGGGCGTGCGCGTCAGCAGCCGCAGCGTGGGCAGCCGCTCCGCGAGGCGCGCGGGATCGCGATAGACGCGCAGCGTGGCCTCGAGCGCGGCGAGCGTCAGCTTCGACACGCGCAGCGCGCGCTTCAGCGGATGCTTGCGGATGCGTGCGAGCGCCGCGCGCGTGCCCACGATCAGCCCCGCCTGCGGCCCACCCAGCAGCTTGTCGCCGCTGAACGTGACGACGTCGGCGCCGGCCGCGACCACGTGCTGCACCTGCGGCTCCGCCGGCAGGCCGTACGCGGCCATGTCGACAAGGCTGCCGCTGCCCAGGTCCACGACAAACGGCAACGCGTGCGCATGCGCGATGGCCGCGGCCTCCGCGTCGCTGACCGCCGCGGTGAAGCCTTCGATCGCGTAGTTGCTCGTGTGCACCTTCATCAGGAGCGCCGTGCGCGGGCCGATGGCCTCCGCGTAGTCGCGCGCATGCGTGCGATTGGTGGTGCCGACTTCGCGCAGCCGGGCGCCCGCCGCCGCCATCACGTCGGGCATCCGGAACGCGCCGCCGATCTCCACGAGCTCCCCGCGCGACACGATCGCCTCGCGGCCGCGGCCCAGCGCCGCGAGCACCAGCAGCACGGCCGCCGCATTGTTGTTGACGACGGTGGCCGCTTCCGCGCCGGTGAGTTCGCACAGCAGCGACTCGACCAGCGAGTCGCGCTCGCCGCGACCGCCGCTGTCGAGATCGAATTCGAGGTTCACGGGCCGCGTCAGCGCGGCGACGACCGGCGCCACGGCGTCATCCGGCAGCAGCGCGCGGCCGAGGTTGGTGTGCAGCACGGTGCCGGTCAGGTTGAAGACGGGGCGGAGCCGCGGCACCGCGTCGCGCTCGACGCGGTGCACGATCGCCGCGGCGAGCGCGGCTTCGTCGCCGCGCGTCGGAGGCGGCGAGTCGCGCCACGCGGCGAGCTCCGCGCGGACCGCAGCGACGACCGGCGCATGACCCTGCGCGAGCACGGCGGCCGCCACCGCGGGCCACTGCAGCACGCGATCGACGGCCGGCGGTCGCGCAGGCGGCGTCACGGCGGGCGCGGGCGCGGCTGCGGCGCCCGCCGTCGCGTCAGTCCTCCGCGTCGCCATGCACGAGCATCAGGTCGATGCCGTAAGCCACCTTGCCCGTCTCGGCCACCAGCAGGTCGAGCGACAGCGTCGCGAGGTCGTCGGCGGTGGCGTCCACGTGCGGGTCCTTGTCCATGTACGCGAGCTTCACGTACATGCCGCACTCGTCGCAGCACTCCGCCTTGACGACCGGCGGCGCGCCGGTATCGAGCGCCTGGTAATGGATGCCCTTGGTGGAGTCGCAATGCGCGCACTTGATGCGCACCAGGTGCCACTGCGCCATGCACAGCGAGCAGACCAGGTAGCGATAGCCGGTCACCTCGGCGCCGATGCGCACGAGCCCGGCGGTCGGCCGCGAGCCGCAGCACGGGCAGATGCCCGGCACGTCGACGCGCGCGTACGCGTCCTCGGCCAGCGACGTCACGCGATCGACCCATTCCACCTGCAGCGCGGCGCCGATGAGCGGCGCGGCGGCGCGGTCGAGGCCGAACGTCGTCGCGGACAGGAGCTTGTCGGCCTGCGCTTCCAACGCCGCGTCGTCGAGTGCCGCGATGGCCGCGAGCGGCGCAGCCTGCGCGGGCTCGCACGCCGCGGCGACGCTGGCAACGATGCGGCGGAACACGCCGCGCCAGCGCGGGTCGCGCGGCGCGCTCCCCACGGCGACCGGCGGCATCGCATGCTCGCGCGCGAGCGCTGCGGCGGCTGCGTCCGGCGGTGCGCCGGGCGCAGCGCGGCCAGCTCGCGCGCCTGCGCATCGGCAACGAGCGCGACGAAGCGGAGGTAGGGCTCCAGCGCATGGCCCGGCGCCAATTGCCGCAGCCGCGCGGCGCGATCGACGAATACCGACGCGCGGTCGGGCAGGATCAGGTAGCGAGGCGCCACGCGCGGACGCGCGAGGATTTCCTCTGGGGTGATGGCGTTGTCGGTCATGGGTCAGCGTGCGGCACGCGCAACGATGAGATCGGCATCCGGAGCGCCCAGCCCCGGGTGCCGACTAAGGCAGGTACAGCGCGGAGCTACCCGGCGGGCGGCCCCGGTGCGGCAGGCGACGGCAGGAAACGCTTACGCGCGCGGATCCCGGCCGACGACTTCACGATACCACGCGGCGTGGTGCTTGCGCGCCCAGCGGTCGGACACGTAGCCGCGCGTCATCGCGCCGATCGAGCCCTTGACCCAGATGGCCGCGTACGCATGCACGATGATGCCGATGATCAGGATCGTCGCGGCGGCCGCGTGCAGCAGCACCGCGATGCGGCGCAGCATCACCGGCACGAAGGGCGCGAACCACGGCTCCCAGAACAGGAACCCGGTGACGAACAGCACGAGCAGGCAGATCACCATCAGCCAGAACACGGCCTTCTGCCCGGCGTTGTAGCGGCCCACCGGCGGCAGGTTCTCCTCGCGGTTGTCGACGACGTCGCGCCACTGCTTCATCCACTGCTTGTCGGCGTCGGTGAACCGGTTCTCATGCCAGAAGCGCAGCGCCATGCCCGCGAAGCCCAGGCACATCGTGAGCCCGAAGAACGGGTGCAGGATGCGGTTCCACTGGCCGCCGCCGAACAGGTTGGACAGGAAGAACATCGACGGATGGAAGATCGCCAGCCCGGACAGCGCGGCCAGGAAGAAACAGATGACGATGAACCAGTGGTTGATCCGCGTGCGGTCGTCGTAGCGCCGGATCCAGAAGCGGTCAGCCATGGCGGTCTCCTTGCGTCTCGACATCGGAGGGGCTGGGCGGTTCCGTGTCCTCGCGATCGGCGATGTTGGGACCCACCTTGATGTAGTGGAAGAAGCCGGCGAGCGCCGTGGCGCCCATTGCGATCAGCGCGATCGGCTTCAACGCGCCCTTCCACAGGCTGACCATCGGGCTGATCGAAGGGTCGTTGGGCAAGCCGTGATAGAGCTCCGGCCGGTCCGCATGCTGCAGCACGTACATCACGTGCGTGCCGTCGACGCCCGGCGGGTCGTACAGCCCCGCCTTGTCGAAGCCGCGCGACTTGAGGTCCACGATGCGCTCGTCCGCATGCGCCTTCATGTCCTCCTTGGTGCCGAAACGGATGGCACCCGTCGGGCAGGTCTTCACGCACGCCGGTTCCTGCCCCACCGCGACGCGGTCCGAGCACAGCGTGCACTTGTAGACGCGGTTGTCTTCCTTGGAGAGGCGCGGGATGTTGAACGGGCAGCCGGTGATGCAGTTGCCGCAGCCGATGCAGTTCTCTTCGATGAAGTCGACGATGCCGTTGGTGTACTGAACGATGGCGCCCGGCGACGGGCAGGCCTTGAGGCAGCCCGGATCGGCGCAGTGCATGCAGCCGTCCTTGCGGATCAGCCATTCGAGCTTGCCGGATTCGTCCTGCACTTCCGAGAAGCGCATGACGGTCCAGCTCTGCGGCGAGAGGTCGGCCGGGTTGTCGTAGACGCCGACATTGTGGCCGACCTCGTCGCGCAGGTCGTTCCACTCGCTGCACGCCACCTGGCAGGCCTTGCAGCCGATGCAGGTGGAGACGTCGATCAGCTTGGCGACTTCGGGGGTGGCCGCGGCGCGCGCCGACGGCGGTTGCACCGTCGTCGCCGAGCGGCGCTGGATGTCGAGCGAATTCAAGGATGACAAGGGTCAGGCTCCCGGGCGCAGGTCCGCGTGCGCGGCCCTCACGCCTTCTCCACTTTGACGAGGAAGGACTTGAACTCCGGTGTGTTGGTGTTCGCGTCCCCGACAAAAGGCGTCAGCGTGTTGGTGAGATACCCGGGCTGCGTCTCGCCCTTGAAGCCCCAGTGGATGGGGATGCCCACGTGGTACAGGTCCTTGCCGTCGACCTTCATCGTCTTCAGGCGCTTGGTTACCACCGCCACGGCGATGATCGAGCCCCGGTTGGACGACACCTTCACCTTGTCGCCGAGCACCACGCCGACCTGCTTCGCGAGATCTTCGCCGATCTCGACGAACTGCTGCGGCTGCGTGATGGCGTTGAGCTTCGCGTGCTTGGTCCAGAAGTGGAAGTGTTCGGTCAGCCGGTACGTGGTGGCCGCATGCGGGAAGTCCGCCGGTTTGCCCATCTGCGCAAGGTCGCCCTTGAACACGCGCGCCACCGGGTTGGAGAACGCCTTCGCGTTGTTGTTCGCGAACGGGTTGGCGGCGATCGGCGATTCGAACGGCTCGTAGTGCTCGGGCAGCGGCCCGTCGGCGAGACCCGTCGGCGCGAACAGCCGCGCGACGCCTTCCGCCGTCATGATGAACGGGCCCACGTGCTGGTCGGGCGCCGCGTCGGGCCGGATATCCGGGATGTCCGGGCCGGACCACGCCTTGCCGTTCCACTGCATGTACTTGCGTTTGGGATCCCAGGCCTTGCCATCGGGACCGGAGGAGGCCGCGTTGTACAGGATGCGGCGATTGGCCGGCCACGCCCACGCCCAACCGAGCGTGTTGCCCATGTTGAACGGGTCCGCGTTGTCGCGCCGCGCCATCTGGTTGCCGCCCGCCGTCCACGCGCCCGAGTAGATCCAGCAGCCGCAGGACGTGCGCCCGTCGTCGGTCAACTGGCCGAATCCGGACAGCAGTGTGCCCGCCGGGATCAGCACCTTCGTCGGATCCTTGGGATCCGTGATGTCGACCAGCGCGCGGCCGTTGTATTCCTGCGCGATCTCGTCCGGCGCCGGCGACGTGGGCACCTTGTACGACCACGTCAGGTTGACGATCGGGTCCGGGAACGTGCCGCCTTCCTTCTGGTACTTCTGGCGGATGCGGCCGAAGAGCCGCGCCATGATCTCGGCATCGCCCAGCGCTTCACCGGGCGGTTCCGCGCCCTTGAAGTGCCACTGCAGCCAGCGGCCCGAGTTGGTGAGCGAGCCCTCTTCCTCGGCGAAGCACGTCGACGGCAGGCGGATAACTTCCGTCTGGATCTTGGACGAGTCCACGTCGTTGTAGGGTCCGAAGTTCTTCCAGAACTCGGATGTTTCCGTCGCCAGCGGGTCGATGATGACCAGGTACTTGAGCTTGGACAGCCCCTCGATCAGCTTCGCCTTGTTGGGGAACGACGCGAGCGGGTTGAAGCCCTGGCAGATGTAGCCGTTCATCTTGCCCTGGTACATGAGCTCGAAGGCCATCAGCACGTCGTAGGCCTTGTCGAGCTTGGGCAGCCAGTCGTAGCACCAGTTGTTCTCGGCCGTGGCGGCATTCCCGAACCACGCCTTCATCAGGCTCACGTGGAACTTGGGATAGTTCTGCCAGTAGCTCATCTGCCCCGGCCGCAGCGGCTTCACCGCGCGCGTGGTGATGTACGCGGCGTAGTCCTGTTCCTTCTCGCCGGGCAGCGTCAGGTAGCCGGGCAAGTTGTTGAACAGCAGGCCCAGGTCGGTGAGGCCCTGGATGTTCGAGTGGCCGCGCAGCGCGTTCATCCCGCCACCGGGCAGGCCGATGTTGCCCAGCAGGAGCTGCAGCATCGCGCCCAGCCGGATCATCTGCGTGCCCTGCGAGTGCTGCGTCCAGCCCAGCGCATACATGATCGTCATCACGCGGTCGGTGCCCGACGTGCTGGCGATGTACTCGCAGACCTTGGTGAACGCGTCGACCGGCGTGCCGCAGACCTTGGACACCATCTCGGGCGTGTAGCGCGAGTAGTGCTTCTTCATCACCTGAAAGACGGAGAGCGGGTCCTGCATGGTCTCGTCGACCATGGCGAAGCCGTCCTTGTCCTTCTGGTAGGTCCACGACGAGTTGTCGTAGCTGCGCTTGTCGCCGTTGTAGCCGGAGAAGAGGCCGTCCGCGAACGCGAATTTATCGGTCAGCAGGAAGGCGGCGTTCGTGTAGTTGCGGACGTACTCGCGCTGGATCTTGTCGTTCGTGAACAGGTAATTGATCACGCCGCCCAGGAACGCGATGTCCGTGCCCGTGCGGATGGGCGCGTAGTAGTCCGCCATCGCGGCCGAGCGCGTGAAGCGCGGGTCGACGACGACGAGCTTCGCCTTGTTGTGAGCCTTCGCCTCGATGACCCACTTGAAACCGCAGGGGTGGGCCTCGGCGGCGTTGCCGCCCATGATCAGCACTACGTCGGCATTCTTGATGTCGACCCAGTGATTCGTCATTGCTCCACGGCCAAACGTCGGGGCGAGACTCGCCACCGTCGGGCCGTGTCAGACACGCGCTTGATTGTCGAATACGAGGATGCCCAGCGGGCGGGTAGTCTTGTGCGTGATGTAGCCGGACTCGTTGGACGAGGCCGACGCGGCGAGCATGCCGGTGGTGAGCCAGCGGTTGACGGTGAGCCCTTCCGGCGTCGTCGCCACGAAGTTCTTGTCGCGATCCTGCTTCATCAACGTGGCGATGCGCTCGATCGCCTCTTCCCACGTGATGCGCGTCCACTCGGTGGAACCGGGCTTGCGCACCTGCGGATACTTGAGGCGCGTGTCCGCGTGCACGAAGTCGATGAGGCCCGCACCCTTCGGGCACAGCGTGCCGCGATTCACCGGGTGGTCGGGATCGCCTTCGATGTGGAAGATCGAGGCGGTAACGTTCTTCGCCTTGTCGCCCAGGCCGTACATGAGGATGCCGCAACCCACCGAGCAATACGTGCAGGTATTGCGCGTCTCGGTCGAGCGCGCGAGCTTGTACGCGCGAGTCTCGGCCAGCGCGGTGCCCGGCGAGAAACCGAGCAATGCGATGCTCGAGCTCCCCAATCCGGCCGCGGTGGCCTTGAAGAACTGCCGTCGATTCATGTCCACGAAGGGCCTCCAAATTTGCAGCGATGCGAATGCTTCTCGTTATCGCGAATGCGCGCGCGACGATCGCAACGATCGTCGTGACACTATAGGCAAATGGAGTTCGCGTAACAACGTCTGCGCGCACAACGACGCGCGTACCGCATCTCGCCAGTCGCAGCGCGCGTCGATGCTTCCACCGTTGCGCAACGCAACAACTGCGTGCGCGTGCGCGGAGCGATCAGGACTTCGGTGTCTTCGTCGCGCTCGTTGGATCGGGCGCGGACTTCGTCGTGTCGCGCGGCGACGCATCGCCACCCGAAGGTTCCGCGTGCGTGCCCGTCGGCCCCGCGCCACCGGCGCCGCTCGGTCGCGGGTCGGTCGTGTTGCCCGATGCCGTGCCACCCAGGGCGCTGCCCGCGCTGCCCGGTGCCGCGAGCTTGGGATCCGGTTGCGCGGCATCGGCCGGCTGCACCTCCGCTTGCGGCGGCGTTGTTGCAGCGGGCGGAGAGGGCGGCGTCGAAGGGGCCTCCGGCCCGCAGCCGCCCAGCAAGGTCATCAACGCGAGCGCAAGGCTCGCGGTCGTCGAATTGCGCGCGATGCGATCCATCGGCATCTCCCCATGTCGGTTGGCATCGGCATGACTCTGCGCGCGTCCCGGATCACGTACGAGTGGCGCAACGACGAAATCGCTGTAGGACGGCGACGCATGCCGTCCCTGCGCGTCAGTCGTTGCGCTGCGCGACGAAAAAGAGCCGCGAGAACGGGAACAGCACGCTGCCATCGCCACGTCGCGGATAATCCTGCTCGATGCGCGCCGCGTAATCCGCGACGAAGGCCTGCGCGCGCGAAGCGTCCAGCGCTTCGATGAACGGCAGCAGGGCCGAGCCCTTGACCCACGCGACCACCGGATGCTCGCCATCGGGCCGCGGCTTCAGCACCTGCAGGTACGTCGTGCGCCAGCCATCGAAGTGCTGCACATGCGGCACGAGCAGCTCGTAGTAGCGCTCGAGCGTCAGCACCGGCTTCTCGCGGACGATGGGCGCGACTTCCGTGGCCCAGCGCGTGTCGCGCGCCGTCGCGAACAGCGACTGATGCGACGGCGCCGCGTGGTTGTCCGGCATCTGCACGGCCATCACACCGTGCGGCGCGAGCTTCTGCACGAGCTTGGGAAAGAGCTCGGGGTGCTCCTTGAGCCAGTGCAGCGCCGCGTTGCTGAACAGCAGGTCCACGGGCTCGTCCGGATGCCAGTCGCCGAGATCGGCGCGCGTCCAGCGGAAGCGCGCGTCGCCGGTCGACGTGGCCTGCGCCTTGGCGAGCATCGCCTCGTCGCCGTCGATGCCGTCGATGACCGCGCCGGGGAAACGGTCCGCCAGCACGCGCGCGACGTTGCCCGCGCCGCAGCCCAGGTCGACGACCGTGCGCGGATGCGTCAGCGGGATGCGCGCGATCAGGTCGAGCGCGGGACGCAGGCGTTCGCCTTCGTATTGGAGGTATTGCTGGGGGTTCCAGGTCATGGGTGGCTCCTTGCGTGTTTCCAAGCGCCGATTGTCGCGCGGGTGCGCGGGACCGCCTTACCGCCGGATGCAGGAACGCAGCGTTTTCACAGCACGGCCCACCAAGGGCAAGCCAGAATGCCGGGGCGGATGACTCTGATCTCGGGGTCACCGCTCAACACGATTCCCCGCAGCGCATTCGCATGGCGCTCGCGAAAGCTGACCAGGTGTCGTGCTTCCGCCGCGCCCACCGCGTTGCCCGCCTTGACCTCGACGGCCAGCAAAGCTCCATCCTCTTCGAGAATGAAGTCGACTTCCTGGCCGGAGCTTAGGCGCCAGTGATGGAGATCGCGTGCTGGCGCGCCGTCACGCCACACCAACAGGTCGTTCGCGACCATCGTCTCCAGATGGAAACCGGTTGCAGTGGTGTCACGGGAAGCCGCGATGGCGAGCGCAGCATCGACGCTGTACAGCTTCGGTGCTTTGATCACGCGCTGTCCTGCATTGCGCGAAAACGGCGGAATGAGTTCGATCAGGTAGCTGCGTTGGAGCGCCTCGAGCCAGCGACGGATCGTGGTGACCGGCGTGCCCAAGTCGTTGGACAGTCCTGAAATGTTCAGCTCCTGGCCGGTTCGAGCCGCCGTCAATCGCACGAAGGCTTCCAATCGCGGCGCGGATTCGACTTCCAGAATTTCGAGGATGTCGCGTTGAGCGAAGATTGCGACGTAGTCATCGAGCATCCTCAGACGCTGCTCTGACGGGGCAGCAACGGCCCGTGGAAACCCTCCGGTGAAGACCGCAGATCTCCAATCCAGTGGCCCGCTGGCGGCGGCACGTCGCTCCAGTTCGGTGAGGACGGCCGTTTCATCGAGCCCGAACAAGAAACTCCATCCCCGGAGCTCCTCGTCAAATCGAAGTTCACCGAGTGTCAGCGGCCGAAGCGTGCGATAGGTTGCACGTCCGACGAGGGAGTCACTGACCGATCTTCCCACTCGGGGCTGATTGGATCCGCTGACCAGGTATTGCCCATTTCGCCCATCCCGGTCGACCACCGCCTTGATGGCCAGCATCAGGTCGGGCGCGCGCTGGACCTCGTCGATGAAGGCTCCGCCATCCCCGAGGTCGGCGAGGAACCCCTCGGGGTCGGCGCCGGCTTGTTCGCGGACGTCCCGGTCGTCTAGCGTGCGCCGGGCAAAGCCGCGCGCGTTCGCTATCTCCTGGCAAATCGTGCTCTTGCCGACCTGCCTCGCCCCCATGACCGCCACCACCGGATACAAGTCAAGGTCGGCGCTTAGCTGGGGGTGGACGACCCTTGGAAAATAGGTATTTGCGCGCGCCATAGCAATACGTTATATTTGACAAACGCGGTCAATATACCGTAGGAATATTGCCATGACAAATCCGTATTCGGCGGACGATCTGCTGGAATTTCTCGATCACGCCGGCGACAAAGGGCTGATGCCGGCAGCCACCGCCCAAGCATTGGCGGTCGCTACAAGGAACGTTCTCGGGATCCTGGCTGACGAGGAGAAAGCCGACCTGAGTCAGCTCGATCTGGACGCCACTATCAAACGCTTCAACAACAAGCGCGCCAAGGACTTCAATCCTGCGTCGCTGAAGGAATACGCCCGCCGCATTCGGCGAGCCGTCGAGTTGTTCCTCAACTGGCGCGCCGACCCTGCCAATTTCGCGATCAAGACTCGTACGACCAGCGCTCCGCGCAGTAAGGAGAAGGCTGCCGCGCGCAACGAACCGGCGACGAGGGAAACGCCCCCGGAACAAATCGCCGACCAAATTCCTGGAACCTATCGCTCAGCGCTCCCCGTGCGGCCCGGCCTCGTCGTGACGTTGCTCAACATCCCGTATGACCTCACAGGCGCCGAAGCTGAGCGCATCGCGAGCTTCGTCAGGATGCTCGCTCTAAAGCCATGAAGACCAACAAGAAGCCTGGCAATGGTCCAAGCGCCGCAACGGTGGGTTACGAAGCCAAGCTGTGGCAGATGGCCGACGCCCTGCGCGGCAGCATGGACGCCGCGGAGTACAAGCACGTCACGCTCGGCCTGCTGTTCCTGAAGTACATCTCGGACGCGTTCGAAGAAAAGCACGCCACGCTGCAGGCGGACAAGATTCACGGTGCTGACCCCGAAGATCCCGACGAGTACCGCGCGAACAACATCTTCTGGGTTCCCCCGGAAGCGCGTTGGGCGCACCTGAAGGCCCAAGCCAAGCAACCCACGATCGGCCAGCTGGTCGACGACGCGATGGCCGGCATCGAGCGCGACAACCCGACGCTGAAGGGCGTGCTGCCCAAGGATTACGCACGCCCGGCGCTCGACAAGACGCGCCTAGGCCAGCTCATCGACATGATAAGCAACATCAAGGTCGGCAACGAGGAAGCACGCGCGAAGGACGTACTCGGCCGCGTTTACGAATATTTCCTCTCGCAATTCGCGAGCGCCGAGGGCAAGAAAGGTGGCGAGTTCTACACGCCGCGCTGCGTGGTCAAGTTGCTGGTGGAGATGCTCGAGCCATATCACGGCCGCGTCTACGACCCCTGCTGCGGCTCTGCCGGAATGTTCGTGCAGTCGGTGGACTTCATCCACGCGCACACAAACGGCGGCGGCGGCAAAGGGGGCGGCGCAAAGACAGCGTTACCCAAACGTCCCGACATCTCGATCTACGGCCAGGAGTCGAACTACACCACTTGGCGCCTTGCCAAGATGAACCTCGCCATCCGCGGCATCGACGGCCAGATCGCGCACGGCGATACCTTCCACAACGATCGCCACCCCGACCTCAAAGCCGACTTCATCCTCGCCAATCCCCCCTTCAACATCTCCGACTGGGGCGGCGAGCGGCTCGCGGGCGACAAGCGCTGGCAGTATGGCTCGCCTCCCAAGGGCAATGCCAACTTCGCGTGGGTGCAGCAAATGGTCCATCACCTCGCGCCCGCGGGCGTGGCCGGCTTCGTACTTGCCAACGGCTCGATGTCGTCGAACCAATCCGGCGAAGGCGAGATCCGCAAGAGCCTCATTGAGGCCGACCTCGTCGACTGCATGGTTTCGCTGCCGGGCCAGCTGTTCTACTCGACGCAGATACCGGCCTGCCTTTGGTTCCTTGCGCGCGACCGCAGGAACGGGAAGTTCCGCGATCGTCGGGGTCATGTGCTGTTCATCGATGCGCGCAAGCTTGGTCGCATGGTCGATCGGACTCACCGCGAGTTGACCGATGAGGATATCGCCCGCATTGCCGACACCTATCACGCGTGGCGCGGCGAGAAGGAGGCCGGCGAGTACGCCGACGATCCCGGCTTCTGCAAGGAAGCGACGCTGGGGGAAGTGCGCAAGCACGGGCACGTACTCACGCCCGGCCGCTATGTTGGCGCCGAAGAGAGGGAGGACGACGGCGAACCGCTCGAAGAGAAGATGCAACGGCTCGTCACTACGCTACGCGAGCAGCAAGCCGAGGCCGCGAAGCTGGATGTCGCCATCGCCGTCAATCTGAAGGGGCTCGGGTATGGCGGGTGAGTGGACTTCCATTAACTTGGGAGATGTTTGCACAAAAATCGGAAGCGGCGCGACTCCACGCGGTGGCAGCGACGTCTATCTGCCGTCCGGTCCGTACTCGTTCATCCGAAGCCAAAATGTCTACAACGATGGCTTCCATCACGAAGGACTTGCCTATATCGGCAATGCGCATGCTGCGGAGCTAGCAAACGTCGAGGTTCTGAAGGGTGACGTACTTCTGAACATCACTGGTGATTCCGTTGCGCGCGCATGCGAAGTCGATCCGCGCGTGCTCCCCGCGCGTGTGAATCAGCATGTATTGATCATCCGTCCAGATCCGGAACAACTGGATCCTCGGTTTCTTCGGTACTTTCTCGTTTCTCCACAGATGCAAGAGAAGCTTCTGTCGTGGGCTGGTTCCGGGGGAACACGAAACGCGCTCACAAAAGGAATGATCGAATCGTTCGACGTGCCCGCGCCGAAGAACGTCGACGAGCAACGCGCCATCGCCGACATCCTCGGCACGCTGGACGACAAGATAGATCTGAACCGGCGAATGAGCGAGACGCTGGAGGCGATGGCGCGGATGCTCTTCAAGTCGTGGTTCGTGGACTTCGACCCCGTACGCGCCAAGGCCGAAGGTCGTGACCCCGGCCTTCCCCAGACACTCGCCGACCTCTTCCCCGAGCGCCTCGTCGACTCCGAACTCGGCGAAATTCCGGAAGGATGGGAGGTTGGTAGCGTCGGCGATCTTTGCCACGTCGACAAGGGTCTATCTTATAAGGGGGAAGCATTGGCCGAGCACGGCGGGCTACCTATGGTCAACCTTGGATGCTTCGCGGGAGGAGGCAGATTCAAAGCCGAAAACATCAAGCGTTATCGGGGTGATTACAAGGAGCGGCACCTTGTACGAGCGGGTGACCTGCTTGTTGCAAACACCGACATGACGCAAAACCGCATCATTCTCGGGAGCCCGGCGCTTCTTCCCGAGTTGGATGGGGAGCAGCGATTCCTGTTCACCCATCACACATTTGCCTTTCGATTCAAGACCGGTGCAGACCGTTGGCGAACGTACCTTTACTTCATGTTGCTGCAGCCCGAGTTTCGGAAAGTTGCCGAGGGTTTCGCGACCGGAACTACAGTCTTGGCGCTTCCGAGGGACGCGCTTCTGAGCCTCGCTCTCCCTCTGCCGGCCGACGCGCTGCTTCTGACATTCGGGCAGCAAGTTGAGCCATTGATGGCATCTGTGGATTTGCTGCGGCGGCAATCTCGTACCCTAGCAGCACTGCGCGACGCGCTATTACCGAAGCTCATCTCTGGCTCACTCTTAGTTCGAGATGCTGGGAAGATCAATGGGAGTTCAGCCTGATGGCAAGAATTCGTAGGCTGGACATAGCTAACTTCCGGGGAATTCGCTTTCTCGAATGGAATCCGTCTCCGGGAATCAACTGCATGATCGGCCCGGGTGACAGTGGGAAGTCATCGATTCTCGACGCAATCGATTTGTGCCTTGGGGCGCGTCGGAGCATTCAAGTTACTGACGCTGACTTTCACCAACTCAATGTTGAAACACCGATCAACATTGAGGTCACAGTTGGCGAGCTTGACGACGGTCTAAAGAATCTCGAAGCCTACGGAATGTATGTCCGAGGTTTCGACGCCAAGACCGGAACGATTGAGGACGAACCGGAGAAGGACGCCGAGACGGTGCTAACGGTTCGGCTCACCGTCGCAAGCGATCTCGAGCCAACGTGGACGCTGGTTTCCGAGCGTGCCGAAGCGCTGGGGCTGACGCGAAGTCTTAGCTGGGGTGACCGTATTCGTCTTGCTCCGACAAGCATCGGCGCGATGGCTGACTACCACTTGGGCTGGCGGCGTGGCTCCGTGCTGAACCGAGTTTCGAAGGAACGGGCCGATGCATCAGCGGCCTTGGCCAAGGCTGCCCGCGATGCCCGGGCTGCCTTTGGCGACAAAGCCCAAAGTCAGCTGGGAGAGACTCTGGAAATTGTCGCGGGAACCGCGAAGGAGCTGGGCATTCCCATCGGCGAAAACCTCAAGGCTATGTTGGACGCTCACTCTGTATCGTTCAGCGGCGGCACCATTTCCCTTCACGATGAGGACGGTGTGCCACTACGCGGGTTGGGTGTCGGCTCGACGCGGTTGCTCATCGCCGGACTCCAGCGGAAGGCGGCGACACAGTCGTCAATCATCCTGATAGACGAGCTGGAGCACGGACTCGAACCGCACCGAATCATCCGGCTCCTCGCCTCTCTAGGTGCAAAGGAGGCATCGCCACCGCTGCAAGTGTTCATGACGACGCATTCGCCGGTCGCCCTGCGCGAGCTGTCTGGAAATCAATTGTTCGTGACGCGCAGCGCAAACGTAAAGCACGACGTTCGGCTCATCGGCACAACAGATGGAATCCAGAGCACGATTCGCCTCTACCCTGACGCCTTTCTTGCGCCAAATGTCATCGTCTGCGAGGGCGCCAGCGAGGTGGGCCTGATTCGCGGGCTTGATCAATACCGGACCGCGAACGGTCACAACGCCGTTACGGCACTCGGGACAGCACTTGTCGACTGCGGCGGCGGCGGTCCAAACAGACCTTTCGAACGTGCAGCGGCCTTTCATGCTCTCGGCTATCGGTTGGCCGTCGTTAGAGATGACGACATAAAGCCGACTGCGGTAGTAGAAGACTCTTTCATTCGAAATGGTGGAACGGTTGTTGCGTGGCGCGATGGGCGGGCGCTGGAAGATGAGCTGTTTATGAGCTTGGCAGACGATGCGGTTGCCATGCTTCTTGAGCGGGCCGTTGAGCTGCACGGAGAAGGCCAGATCAACGAACACATTAAGTCGATGTCCCGGAACGCAAGGGACCTGCATAGCATCCGCGCCGAGGTCCTCATTGACGGAATAACACCTGAAAGCCGGGCTGTCCTTGGCAAGGCCTCACGGACTAAGAAGGCCGGCTGGTTCAAATCGGTCTCATGGATGGAGGACGTTGCCCGCGACATTGTGGGGCCGGACCTCGCCAACGCGGATACCGGTTTCAGGGAAATGGTGGAGAGTATTTTTGCGTGGGCCAGCGATTCTGGAGCATGACGTAAACCTGCTGGCGATTGACCGCGGTACCGTGACCGCGCCTGCGGGCTGCGGGAAGACACATCTGATTGCCGAAGCTCTGACCCGCTGCGACGGCGGGAAGCCAATCCTTGTCTTGACACACACCAATGCCGGGGTCATCGCCCTGCGCAAGCGGCTTGACCACGCGGGCGTTCCCGCAAAAGCGTATCGTCTCTCGACGATCGATGGCTGGGGGATGCGGCTCATCTCGACATTTCCCGCGCGAAGCGCTCACCGTCCGGGGCTGCTGCAGCTCGCAAATCCGGGGACGGACTATCCCAACATCCGCGCCGCTGCGGCCAAGCTGCTTAGAGCAGGCCACGTCAACGACATTCTCGCTGCCAGCTACGCGCGGCTCATTGTGGACGAGTATCAAGATTGCTCTGTCCGGCAGCACGCCGTCGTGGCCTACGCGGCGCAAACGCTGCCAACTAGTGTGCTGGGCGACCCGATGCAAGCAATCTTCGGCTTTGGCGGTGACGATTTGGCGAAATGGGATGAAGATGTCCTCGCCTATTTCCCGCTTGCCGGTGAACTCAATAAGCCCTGGCGTTGGATCAATGGAGGCGCAGAGCCGCTGGGACGCTGGCTGCTCGATGTACGCGCGAAACTGATGCGCGGCGAGCCCATTGATCTGCGAACGGGTCCGGCCGGCGTGAACTGGGTTGAGCTCGACGGTACGGACGATCACCAACGTCGCCTGCAGGCCGCGCGTGTACGCCCACCGAACGATGAGGGCTGCGTCCTGATTATTGGCGACAGCATGAACCCGAAAGGTCAGCGACAGTTTGCTAGCCAAACGCCGGGGGCCACAACCGTAGAAGCCGTTGACTTGCGGGACTTAGTCGATTTCGCCCGGAACTTCGACCCCGGCGCAGCAAGCGCACTGGAGCGCCTCGCGAGCTTCGCTCAAGGCGTCATGCGCAATGTCGGGGCTGCAGACCTGGTAAAGAGGGTGCAGTCGTTGATGCGCGGCACAGCGCGAAACCCGCCATCGACTGTTGAAACCGTCGCAATTTCCTTCATGCGCGCGCCCAGCTATAGCGCCGCAGTCGATGTGCTAGTCGAGATGGGGAAGGAAGGCGGCGTCAGCACGCACAGGCCCGCGGTTCTGCGGGCGTGCATCAAGGCGCTCCAGCTTTGTGACGGAACTGAGCGGCTGTCGTTCTACGACGCCGTCATTCGCATTCGGGAACAGAACCGCCTAGTTGGCAGGCCTCTCTCGCGGCGTGCTGTCGGTAGTACGCTGCTCCTCAAGGGGCTAGAAGCGGAGGTTGCGGTTGTTCTCAACGCCGACGCTCTGGATGCTCGAAACCTCTACGTGGCTATGACTCGAGGAGCCTTGGCCATCACTGTCTGTTCCAAACGCCCCATTCTCACGGCGTCGATCTAAGGGAGATTACCGCGGTGGCAAATCCTTGACAAATAGTGGCCACTGTCTAGTATTCGCCACATGGCCGCCACCAGCGATCGCGACCGAACGCTCAAGCTCGCCCGCCGCGCCAGCGGAGTAACCCCGCGGGATCTTGCGGACGCCGGCATCCACCGGCAGGCGCTGACCCGGCTGGTGAACGAGGGCAGGATCGAGCGGGTGGCGCGCGGTCTATACCGCCTTGCCAAGCACCCCATCACCGAGCACCACGGGCTGGCGGTCGCTGCAACCGCGGTGCCGCAGGGCGTGATCTGCCTGCTGTCGGCGCTGCAATATCACGGAATCGGTACGCAACTGCCTTCCGAGGTGTGGATGGCGCTCGACAGGCGCGCGTGGCGTCCAAGGCTGGCCTGGCCACCGCTGCGCATTGTGCGCTTCACGGGCGACGCACTGACGCAAGGAGTCGGGAACTACACCGTCGAGGGCCGGCCGGTGAAGGTATACGGTGTCGCGAAAACACTCGCCGACTGCTTCAAGTATCGCAACAAGATCGGGCTCGATGTCGCGCTGGAGGCGCTTCGCGAGGCGTGGCGCGGCAAGCGCTTCACGATGGACGAGCTCGACCGATACGCAGCGATCTGCCGGGTGCAGCGGGTCATGCAGCCGTACATCGAGGCGCTCACCGGATGAACATCGAGCGCGGCGGCCTGGCGCAGTCGGTGCAGACGCGACTTGCGCGACACGCAAAGGAAATCGGGGTCGACCCGAACTTGGTGCTCACACGCTACGGGGTGGAGCGGTTTCTATATCGCCTGTCGCGGTCGCCTTACGCGGAGCAATTCGTCCTCAAGGGCGCGTTGCTCCTTCTCGTATGGCTCGGGGAAACGCTGCGGCCAACGCGCGACGCGGACCTGCTCGGCTTTGGCGAGCTGTCCGACGACGCGCTGATTGGCATCTTCCGGGAAGTCTGTGCCGTCGAGGTGGAACCCGACGCGGTCACGTTTCTGCCGGATACCGTTGAAGTTCAGGCGATCCGGGAAGAGGATGCGTACGGCGGACAGCGTGTAACGCTGCAAGCGCGGCTCGGGCCGGCCCGCATCCGGGTGCAGGTCGACATCGGCATTGGTGATGCGGTTGTACCCGCTCCGCAATGGCTGGAATATCCCGGCCTTCTCGACCTGCCGTGCCCACGTCTGCGCGCCTATCCGCGCGAGGTCGTGGTGGCGGAGAAGTTGCACGCCATGGTTCTGCTGGGAATGCGCAACAGCCGACTCAAGGACTATTTCGATGTCCACGCGTTGCTACGCGAGGGCGGCATGGACGCGCGGCAAATTTCAAGCGCGATCATTGCGACGTTCGACCGGCGACGCACCGCGATACCCGAGGGACTGCCCGTCGGCCTGAGCGATGCGTTCTCGGAGGACGCCGGGCACCAGACGCGGTGGCGCGCGTTTCTCGACAGAAACAATCTGCAGGGGCGCAATCTGACCGAAGTTGTCCGCGAGATACGCGAGGGTCTTGGACCGGCACTGGAGCATGCCCGCGGGCAGGTGAAGGCATGACGCAATTCACCGAATCCGTCGTCGAGGATGCTGCCCTCGCGTGGCTGCAAGCCAGCGGCTGGCAGGTTGCGTTCGGTCCGGAGATTGCGCCCGAAACCTCTGCGGCCGAGCGCACCGATTACCGTGAAGTCGTACTGGCGCAGCGCCTTCGCAAAGCACTCGCCTACCTCAATCCAATGTTGCCGGCGGACGCATGCGAGGACGCCTTTCGCAAACTGACGCGACCGGAAGGCGCCGATCTCGTCCAGCGCAACCGCGCGCTGCACCACCTGATCGTCGATGGCGTCACGGTGGAATATCGCGATTCAGACGCGGCGATCCGTGGCGCGCAGGCACAGGTGATCGACTTCGACAATCCCGGTCGCAACGACTGGCTGGCCGTCAATCAGTTCAGCGTGGTCGAGAACAAGTACAACCGTCGGCCGGACGTCGTGCTGTTCATCAACGGCCTGCCGCTGGGCGTCCTGGAGCTCAAGAACGCCGCCAGCGAGAACGCTACGATCTGGACCGCCTTCCAGCAGCTCCAGACCTACCAGGTCCAGCTGCCTGCGCTCTTTGCGACCAACGCGATTCTGGTCGCGTCCGACGGCGTCGAGGCGCGCGTCGGCACGCTCGCGGCGGGACGGGAGTGGTTCAAGCCATGGCGAACGATCACCGGCGAGGCATTGGCGGACACCCACACGCCGGAGCTCCAGGTTGTGATCGAGGGGCTACTGGATCCGCGTCGCTTCCTCGGCCTACTGCGCGACTTCATCGTGTTCGAGGACGACGGCAGCCGCACCGTCAAGAAGATGGCGGGCTATCACCAGTTCTACGCAGTGCGTGCGGCAGTGAACGAAACACTGCGAGCCGCGGAAATGCTGAAGGCCGCCGAACCCGAAGGTCGTTACGCGGCAGGCCACCAGCCGGGCGGCAAACCGGGGGACCATCGCATCGGCGTGGTGTGGCATACGCAGGGCTCCGGCAAGAGCCTGACCATGGCGTTCTACGCCGGCCGCATCATCCGCGAGCCGGCGATGGGCAATCCCACCATCGTCGTCCTGACCGACCGCAACGACCTCGATGACCAGCTCTTCGCCACCTTCGCGCGCTGCCGTGATCTGTTGCGGCAGCCTCCCGTGCAGGCCGAGAGCCGCGCGCACTTGCGCGAACTGCTCGCGGTGGCGGCGGGCGGTGTGGTGTTCACAACCATCCACAAGTTCTTCCCGGAGGAACGCGGCGACCGGCACCCGATGCTCTCCGACCGGCGCAATATCGTGGTGATCGCCGACGAAGCGCACCGCAGCCAATACGATTTCATCGACGGATATGCGCGCCACATGCGCGACGCGCTACCCAAAGCCTCGTTCATCGGCTTCACCGGCACGCCGATCGAACTGCAGGATTCGAACACGCGCGCGGTGTTCGGCGACTACATCAGCATCTACGACATCCAGCGGGCGGTTCAGGACGGGGCGACTGTCCCGATCTACTACGAAAGCCGTCTGGCCAAGCTAGCGCTCGACGAAGCCGAGCGGCCCAGGATCGATGCTGGTTTCGAGGAGGCGACCGAAGGCGAGGAGATCGAGCGCAAGGAGAAGCTGAAGACCAAATGGGCGCAACTCGAAGCCGTGGTGGGGGCGGAAAAGCGTCTCGATCTTGTCGCCCGGGACATTGTCGAGCACTTCGAGAAGCGCCAGGAAGCGATGGATGGCAAGGCCATGATCGTCTGCATGAGCCGGCGCATCTGCGTGGAGCTCTATCGACAGATCGTGTCTTTGCGCCCCGACTGGCGGGGCGACGACGATGAACACGGTGCCGTCAAAGTCGTCATGACAGGTTCCGCATCGGATCCACACGAGTGGCAGCAACACATCCGCAACAAACCTCGACGAGAAGCGCTGGCCAATCGCTTCCGCAACCCGAAGGACCCGTTCAAGATCGTCATCGTGCGGGACATGTGGCTTACGGGCTTCGACGCGCCGAGCCTGCATACGATGTACGTCGACAAGCCGATGCGCGGACACGGGCTCATGCAGGCCATTGCGCGCGTGAACCGTGTCTTCAAGGACAAGCCCGGCGGACTCGTCGTCGACTATCTCGGCCTCGCGCAGGAATTGAAGCAGGCGCTTGCCACCTACACCGCGAGCGGCGGCGTTGGTCGCACGGCGCTCGATCAGGAAGAGGCAGTCGCCGTGATGCTGGAGAAGTACGAGGTCTGCGCGGCGCTGTTTCACGGCTTCGACTGGTCCAAGTGGACCACCGGCGCACCCGCGGAGCGACTGGCCCTCTTGCCCGCCGCCCAGGAACACATCCTCGCCCAAGAAGGGGGCAAGGACCGCTTCATCCGCGCGGCGCGCGATTTGTTACTGGCCTTCGCGCTGGCGGTCCCCCACGCCGATGCTCTTCGCCTACGCGACGACGTCGCGTTCTTTCAGGCGGTGCAAGCCGTGCTCTCCAAGCGCGCGCCCGGCGACGCGCGCCCTGAAGAGGACATCGAGCACGCGGTGCGGCAGATCATCTCTCGTGCCGTCGCACCGGAAGGCGTGATCGATATTTTCGCCGCAGCGGGGTTGGCCAAGCCGGATGTCTCGATTCTCTCGGACGATTTCCTCGCCGAGGTCCGCGGCATGCCGCAGCGCAATCTGGCCGTGGAACTGCTGGAGAAATTGCTGAAGGGCGAGCTCGCGACCCGGCGCCGACGCAACGTCGTGCAGGCGCGGTCCTTTGCGGACATGCTGGAACAGACAATACGGCGCTACCAGAACCGCGCGATCGAGGCGTCACAGGTGATCGAGGAATTGATCGCGTTGGCGAAAGACATGCGCGAAGCGCATGCGCGCGGCGAGGCACTCCAGCTCACCGACGACGAGCTCGCGTTCTATGATGCGCTCGAAACCAATGACAGCGCCGTGAAGGTACTGGGCGACAAAACGCTGCGAATCATCGCGCAGGAACTCGTGCGAACTGTTCGGGACAATGTGACCATCGACTGGACGTTGCGCGAAAACGTCCGCGCGCACCTGCGCGTACTGGTCAAGCGCATCTTGCGCAAGTACGGCTACCCGCCGGACATGCAGGAGAAAGCGACCGAGACTGTGCTCGAGCAGGCCGCGTTGCTGTCACGCGAATGGGCGACGGCTTGAGCGACGCTTATTTTACGTAACACAATTAACCTAAAATAACGGCGCGCGTTATTTGAGGTTCGCCGCCCGTGAAACACCCGCCCAAGGCCGCTCCTGTTGCGACAACGGGCAAGTCGATGAGCCCGCCCCGCGCCTTGCGCGCGCTACTTCCCGATACAGAACCGCCCGAAGATCATCCCCAACAAATCATCGGCGGTGAACGCGCCGGTGATCGTCGCCAGCGCATCCTGAGCTCGGCGCAGCGCCTCGGCAAACAGCTCCAACGGCGGCGACGGCGCGCGAATCAGCGCATCGGCCTCATCGAGTTCGCGCGACGCCACGCGCAACGCATCGACGTGCCGCGCCCGCGCCAGGAACCCGTCCTCGAGATGCTCGCCGGCACCGGTCAGCGCGACGACCTCGCGCTCGAGCAGCGCCAAACCGTCACCGGTGAGCGCCGACAGCCACACGTGCGTGACGCGCTCGCGCACGGCGACCGCCGCCGCACGCCCAACCAGATCCGCCTTGTTGTGCACGACGATGTGCGGCAGCGCCAAAGGCAGCCGCGCGACAAGCGCCGCATCGTCAGCAGGCAACGCATCGCCCGTCTCGCGCGCGTCGACGATCACCACCGCCAGATCCGCACGCTCGACGGCCGCCCAGGTCCGAGCAATGCCCTCGCGCTCGATCGCGTCATCAGTCTCGCGCAAGCCAGCCGTGTCGACGAACGTCAGCGGAATGCCGGCGATCTCGGCCGGCCGCGCGATCGTGTCGCGCGTCGTGCCGGCCACCGGCGTCACGATCGCCGCATCCTCGCGCACCAGGCGATTCAGCAGCGACGATTTGCCGACGTTGGGCGCGCCGACGAGCACCACGCGCAAGCCTTCGCGCAACAGCGCGCCGGAGCGTGCGCGCGCCACCAATGACGCGAGCGAGGAACGCAAAGCACCGACGCGGCCCGCGGCATCGTGCGCGCGGACGAAGTCGATGTCCTCTTCTGGAAAGTCGAGCGTCGCCTCGACGAACATCCGCAATTCGGAAAGACGCGCGACGAGATCGTCGACGGCCGACGAAAACTCGCCGGTGAGGCTGCGCGCCGCCGCGCGCGCCGCGGTGGCAGTCGCCGCATCGATCAGGTCGGCGACACCTTCCGCCTGCGCAAGGTCGATGCGGTCGTTGAGGAACGCGCGCTGCGTGAACTCGCCGGGCTCGGCGAGCCGCGCGCCCAGCTCGACGCAGCGCGCGAGCACCGCGTCGAGCACCGCGCGGCCGCCGTGGCCCTGCAGCTCGAGCACGTCGTCGCCGGTGTAGGAATGCGGCGCGGGATAGTGGAGCGCGATGCCTTCGTCGAGCGCCGAACCGTCGGCGCCAAGAAAGCGAACCAGCGTCGCATGGCGCGGCGCCAGCGGCCGCCCGACGATGCCCGCGATCAGCGACGATAACTCCGCGCCCGCCACGCGCACGATGCCGATACCGCCGCGCCCCGGCGGCGTGGCGATGGCCGCGATCGTGTCGGTTCGCGCGCGCATCGCCCCGGTATCACGCGGCTAGCGCCGCTTCTCGGCCTTGGCGGCCGCTTCCTTCGTCAGCATGCGGTTCACATGCCACTGCTGCGCGATCTGCAGCAGATTGTTGACGAGCCAGTACAGCACGAGGCCCGACGGGAAGAACAGGAACATCACCGAGAACGCGATCGGCATGATCTGGAACATCTTCGCCTGCATCGGGTCGGTGACCGGCGTCGGCGACAGCTTCACCTGCAGCCAGGCGGTGATCGCGTACAGCACGGGCAGGATGTACCAGGGGTCCGGCGCGGAGAGGTCGTGGATCCAGCCGATCCACGGCGCGTGCCGCAGCTCCACCGCCGACAGCAGCACCCAGTACAGCGAGATGAACACCGGGATCTGCACGAGGATCGGCAGGCAGCCGCCCAGCGGGTTGATCTTCTCGGTGCGGTACAGCTCCATCATCCGCTTCTGCAGCTCGACCTTGTCGTTGGCATAGGTCTCCTGCAGCGCCTTCATCTTCGGCGCGACGATCTTCATCTTCGCCATCGACCGTGCGGCCGCGGCGTTCAGCGGATAGAACACCGCCTTGATCATGATCGTCATCACGATGATCGCCCAGCCCCAGTTCCCGAGGTAGCCGTGCAGGAACTTGAGCAGCGCGAACAGCGGCGCCGCGATGATCGTGAAGATGCCGTAGTCGACGACCTTGTCGAGGCCGGGCGCGAGCTGCTTCAGCACGTCCTGGTCCTGCGGGCCGACGTACAGCGGGATGCTGATGTTGCCGGTGGCGCCGGGCGCGATCGCGGGCCCGTCGACGACCACGCCCGCGGCATACAGCCCGCCGTCGAGCTTGCGCGTATAGAACTCGCGCGGCGCCTTGTCCGGCGGCAGCCATGCGGTGACGAAGTAGTGCTCCACCATCCCCACCCAGCCGTCGGTGGCGCGCGCCGTGTACGTCTTCTTGCGCTCGGGGTCCGCCGCTTCCTTGTCGAGCTCGGAGAACTCGACCTTCTTGTACTTGTCGGCTTCGGTATAGACCACCGGGCCCACGTACGACGACGGGGCCATCGAGCTGGTCGTGCCCACGTGCTTGGTGTCGCGCGTGAACTGGAAGTACGCGGACGGGGTCAGCGGCGCGGTGCCTGCGTTGGTGATCGCGAAATCGGTGTCGATCACGTAGGTGCCACGATGGAACGTATACGTGAGCACCACCTTGTCGCCGTTGGGCATCGTCGCGGCGAGCTTCACCGGCAGCGAGTCCTGGCCGGGCGCGAGCTCGCGCGGACCGGGCAGCACTTCGAACACCGTGTGGTGATTGGCCAGGCCCTTCAGCAGGCCGGCCTGCGCGATGAACGTGCGCTCCGCGTTCTTCTGCAGCGCGAGGTAGGGCTCGTTGCCGTCGCCTGCCATCTTGTGCTGCCGCAGCGCGACTTCCGTGATCACGCCGCCCACCGGGTCGATGCGCGCCGTGATGAGGTCCGTGGTGATCGTGACGGGCTGGACTGCGGGCGCGGCGGCCGTCGTGGGCGCCGCCGCACCGGGGACATCGGATTTCGTGGCCGCACTCGCCGCCGCACCCGGTGTCGCGGGCACGTCCGCGGGGGCCTTGGGCGCGGCGCCAGGCGCGCCCGCGACGGCCGCCGGCGGCACCGCGGGCGCCGGATGCGAATACGCCTGCCAGCGCTCCCACAGCATGAACGCGGACAAGCCGAAGATCAGGAACAGGATCAGGCGCTGGGTTTCGGATTTCATTCGGGGACCGGATCGTGGCCACCCGGGTGGAACGGGTGGCATTTGCAAAGGCGGCGTGCGGCGAGCCATGAGCCGCGGCCGGCGCCGTGGCGGGCGATGGCGTCGCTCGCGTACTGGGAACAACTCGGGAAGAAGCGGCAGCGTGGGCCCAGCAGGGGACTCACCACCAGCTGGTAACCGCGCAGCAGGACGAGCAGCGCGCGCTTCACGGCGAACCCGCCGCGGCGACACGCCCGATGAGCGCGGCGGCCTCGACAGCGGCGGCCGGCAGGTCGGCGCGGACGAGCTTGCGCTTGACGCGGACGATCAGGTCGAAGGCGCCGAGTTGGGCGCGATGGGCGCGCAGCATCTCGCGTATCTGGCGACGCAGGCGGTTGCGATCAACGGCGCGCGGCATCTGCTTGCGGGCGAGGATGTAGCCGACGCGCGTGGAGGCTTCGGTGGCGGGCGCCGCGACGATCTGCAGGAAGTGTCCCTCGAAGCGCCGACCGGCGCGGAACACCGATTCGAACGCCCGGTCGCCTTTGAGCGGAGGCAGCGGCGGACCGGACAGGCGCGGCAGCACGACGGCCGCCGCCAGGACCGGTCAGACGGCGACGCGAGCGCGACCCTTCGCGCGGCGCGCCGAGATCACCTTGCGACCGCCGACGGTCTTCATGCGGGCACGGAAGCCGTGCACGCGGGCACGCTTGATCTTGGAGGGCTGGAATGTGCGTTTCATGGCTTGGTTACCAACTCTTATGCAAACTGGGCGACAACACCGGTGCGCGATCTGCACGCGGCGCACGGGCGCTAAAAAGCCTTTCATTAGAACACGTTGTGTGGACTGGTGTCAACGTGTGGCGCGTCCGCAACGCTGCGGCGGCCTGACGCGAGCATTCACTATCGCGGCGCGCGAGTGTAACCATCGGCGCCCCGTTTTGGGCCGTGCGCACTGTGGATAAACCCCGCGGCGGCCGTCTAAAATGTGCATAACCAGGCGCCGGACCCGTCAGTTTCGAGGATGGTCACCCGGCGCCTCGAGCATTTCCGGGCATCCGGAAGCGCCGGGGGAGAGGGCCGGAGGGGAGGACTTCCGGGTATCCAAAACAGCAGAACCAGAAGAACACGCATGCCCGAACCATCCGTTGCCGCCGCCTGGACCGCTTGCCTCGACGCCTTTGCCCGGGACCTGACGCCCCAGCAATTCACCACCTGGATCAAGCCGTTGGCGCTGGAAGCCGACGGTGGCGCGCTGCGTGTCGTCGCCCCCAACCGCTTCGTGCTGCAGTGGGTGCGGGAGCGGTTTGGAGCGCGCATCGAAGGCCGGTTGCGGGAGATGCTGGGGGCCGAAACGGCCATCGAGTTCGCGATCGGGGATCCGGCACCCGCCACCCCCGCGGCCGAGCCGGCTCCCACCCAAGCGGCCCAGCCCGCCCCGCCGGCGCCCGTGCTGGCGCCCCGTGCCGTCGTCGAGATCGCCGCCCGGCTCGCGCCCGCCGTGGCCAGCGCCTCGGTGGCGCCCCGGCGCCCGGACGGCCCCAACCTCAACCCGGCGTTCACGTTCGAGAGCTTCGTCACCGGCAAGGCCAACCAGCTCGCCCGCGCCGCCGGCATGCAGGTGGCCGACCATCCCACGTCCTACAACCCGCTGTTCGTCTACGGCGGCGTGGGGCTCGGCAAGACCCACCTGATCCAGGCCATCGGCCGCCAGATCCTCGAGCACAACCCCGAGGCCAAGATCCGCTACATCCACGCCGAGACCTACGTGTCCGATGTGGTCCGCGCCTACCAGCACAAAGCCTTCGACGAGTTCAAGCGCAACTACCGCTCGCTGGACCTGCTGCTGATCGACGACATCCAGTTCTTCGGCGGCAAGAGCCGCACGCAGGAAGAGTTCTTCTATCTCTTCAATACGCTGATCGAGGCGCACAAGCAGGTGGTCATCACCTGCGACACGTATCCGAAGGAGATCGAGGGCATCGAGGAGCGCCTGATCTCGCGCTTCGGCTGGGGCCTCACGGTGGCGCTGGAGCCGCCCGAGCTCGAGATGCGCGTCGCCATCCTGCTGGCCAAGGCGCATGAAGGCGGCGTCCATCTGGACGAGCAGGTGGCGTTCTTCATCGCCAAGCACATCCGCAGCAACGTCCGCGAGCTGGAAGGCGGGCTGAAGCGCGTGCTGGCCTACGCCAACTTCCACCGGCAGGACATCACGCTGGCCGTGGCCAAGGAGGCGCTGCGCGACCTGCTGGCCGTGCAGAACCGGCAGATCTCAGTCGACAACATCCAGAAGACGGTGGCGGACTACTACAAGGTCCGGATTTCGGACATGCACTCGAAGAAGCGCTCGCGCGCCGTGGCGCGGCCACGGCAGGTGGCGATGGCGCTGGCCAAGGAGCTGACGCAGCTCTCGCTGCCCGAAATCGGCAGCCATTTCGGCGGCCGCGACCACACGACGGTGCTGCACGCATGCCGGCAGATCGCCAAGCTCCGCGAGGCGCATCCCGACATGAACCACGACGTCAATTTCCTGCTGCAGGTCCTCCGCAGCTAGCAGAAGGGGGTCAGACACCAATCCCGCAGCCGGCCAGTACCATGCGCAGCGCAGCCCCGGAAATGGTGTCTGACCCCATTTAAAACCGTTATAATTTGGGGATAAATCGCCTCTTTCCGGCCATGCCGCAAGGGCCCACAAACGATCCACAGGCGCAACGTGGTTTTTCCCGCGGCCGGTGGCGCCTGCAACCCCCTGATCGGTCAGCCATTCGGGCGATTATCCCGGCGCGCGACGCCCCTTATCATCAGTCTTAGTTTTACGTAGAACATCTTCGATCTAACCTACGATGCAACTCAAACAGATCGCCCGCGATGTCCTGCTGAAACCGCTGCAGGCCGTGTCCGGCATTGTCGAGCGCCGGCATACGCTGCCCATCCTGGCCAACGTGCTCGTCGAGCCCAAGGACGGCAAGCTGTTCGTCACGGCCACGGACTTGGAGATGCAGATCACGGCGCACAGCGACCTGGAGGTCAAGGACGCTGCCGCCACGACGGTGGCCGCCCGCAAGCTGCAGGACCTGCTGCGCGCGCTGCCGGATGACGCTACGTTGAACGTCGACGCCACCGGCAACCGGATGACGGTGCGCGCGGGCCGCTCGCGCTTCAACCTGCAGACGCTGCCGGCGAACGACTATCCGCGCATCGCGCTGGGCACGGAGAAGCTGCAGACGGTGACGCTGTCGGAGAAGTCGCTGCGCGGCCTGATCAAGCTCGCCGAATTCGCGATGGCGCAGCAGGACATCCGTTACTACCTCAACGGCATGCTGCTGGTGCTCGATGGCAGCACGCTGCAGGCCGTGGCCACGGACGGCCATCGGCTGTCGTGGGCCAGCCTCACCATCGACGGCAGCTATACGCGCCAGGAAGTGATCCTGCCGCGCAAGACGGTGCTGGAGCTCGGCAAGCTGCTCACCGAGAGCGACGGCGAAGTGACCATCGACATCCTGGCCAACCAGGTGCGCTTCCGCTTCGCCAACGTCGAGCTCGTCTCCAAGGTCGTCGACGGCAAGTTCCCCGACTACAACCGCGTGATTCCTACCGGTCACGGCAAGATCGTCGACCTCTCGCGGATGGAACTGCTGGCCGCACTGCAACGCGCCGCGATTCTCTCCAACGAGAAATTCCGCGGCGTGCGCCTGGTGCTCGGCGCGGACCAGCTGAAGATCATCTGCAGCAACAGCGAGCAGGAAGAGGCGGAAGAGGAACTGCCCATCAGCTACTCGGGCGACGCGCTCGACGTCGGCTTCAACATCACCTACCTGCTCGACGCGCTGCATAACGTGGCGAGCAACGACGTGCGCCTTGCATTCGGCGACGCCACGTCCAGCGCACTGGTCACGATTCCCGGCCGCGACGACTACAAGTACGTCGTGATGCCGATGCGGATCTAAATGGGGTCAGATTCTATTTCGATCCTGTGCAGCAACTCGGGGCGGCTCGAAATAGAGTCTGACCCCATTTGAAAGGCAGCATGTCGCAAGCACAACCGAAACCGCAGCAGGGACGTGACGACTACACGTCCGATTCGATCAAGATCCTCAAAGGCCTCGACGCGGTCCGCAAGCGTCCGGGGATGTACATCGGCGACACGTCCGACGGCAGCGGCCTCCACCACATGGTGTTCGAGGTCCTCGACAACGCCATCGACGAAGCGCTCGCCGGCTACTGCGACGACATCAAGGTCACGATCCACGCCGACAACTCGGTGTCGGTCGTCGACAACGGCCGCGGCATCCCCACCGACGTCAAGGACGACGACGAGTTCAAGCGCAGCGCCGCCGAGATCGTGATGACGGAGCTGCACGCGGGCGGCAAGTTCGACCAGAACAGCTACAAGGTGTCGGGCGGCCTGCACGGCGTGGGTGTGTCCGTCGTCAACGCGCTGTCCGACTGGTTGAAGCTTCGCATCTGGCGCAACGGCAAGACGCACCAGATGGAATTCCGGCGCGGCGACGCGGTGGAGCCGCTCAAGGTCACCGGCACGACGGACCGCCGCGGTACCGAAGTCCACTTCATGGCGTCGACGGAAACATTCGGCAAGGTCGAGTACCACTACGACATCCTGGCCAAGCGCATCCGCGAGCTCTCGTTCCTGAACAACGGCGTCAAGATCGAGCTCATCGACCAGCGCGACGGCAAGAGCGAGAACTTCGCGTACTCGGGCGGCGTCAAGGGCTTCGTCGAGTACATGAACCGCAGCAAGACCACGCTGCATTCGCGCATCTTCCACGCGTTGGGCGAGAAGGACGGCGTCACCGTCGAAGTGGCGATGCAGTGGAACGACTCGTACGCCGAGAACGTGCAGTGCTTCACCAACAACATCCCGCAGCGCGACGGCGGCACGCACCTCACCGGCCTGCGCCAGGCAATGACGCGCACGCTCAACAGCTACATCGACAAGGAAGACATCGCCAAGAAGGCCAAGGTCGAGACCACCGGCGACGACATGCGCGAAGGCCTCACCGCCGTGCTGTCGGTGAAGGTGCCCGAGCCCAAGTTCAG
The DNA here is from genome assembly GCA_044225845.1 of Casimicrobiaceae bacterium. Lineage (GTDB taxonomy): Bacteria > Pseudomonadota > Gammaproteobacteria > Burkholderiales > Casimicrobiaceae > VBCG01. Next base: position 32,434 of record JBGAIC010000015.1, on the reverse strand, counting down.
CTCGCAGACCAAGGACAAGCTGGTGTCGTCCGAAGTGCAGCCGCTGGTGCAGGAGATCGTGTCGGAAAAGCTGTCCGACTTTCTGCTCGAGTACCCGCAGGACGCCAAGATCATCTGCACGAAGATCGTCGAGGCAGCGCGGGCGCGCGAAGCCGCGCGCAAGGCGCGTGAGCTGACGCGGCGCAAGGGCGTGCTGGACGGCATCGGCCTGCCCGGCAAGCTGGCCGACTGCCAGGAACGCGATCCGGCGCTGTCCGAGATCTACCTCGTCGAGGGCGATTCCGCCGGCGGCTCCGCCAAGCAGGGCCGCGACCGCAAGTTCCAGGCGATCCTGCCGCTGCGCGGCAAGATCCTCAACGTCGAGCGTGCGCGCACGGAAAAGGTGTTGAGCTCCGAGCAGATCGTCACGCTGATCACCGCGCTGGGCGCGGGCTTCGGCAAGTCGTCCAGCGACAAGGACGACAAGGACGCGTTCAACGTCGAGAAGCTCCGCTACCACCGCATCATCATCATGACGGACGCGGACGTCGACGGCTCGCACATCCGCACGCTGCTGCTCACGTTCTTCTACCGGCAGATGCCGGAGCTTATCGAGCGCGGCTACGTCTACATCGCGCAGCCGCCGCTGTACAAGGCCAAGCTCGGCAAGTCCGAGATCTATCTCAAGGACGACCACGAGCTGAAGCAGCACCTGCTGAAGGTTGCGCTCAACGGCGCGGTGCTGACGCCGGGCACGAACAAGGCGCCGCTCACTGCCGAGCAGTTCGAGGCGATCGCACGCGAATACCTGATCGCCGAAGGCGTGGTCGAGCGCCTCGCGCGCATCATCGACAGCGGCGTGCTGTACGCCATGCTCGCCGGCGCCCGCGTGGATCTTTCCACCGAGATGGCCGCGCAGCGCAGCGCCGAAGCGCTCGAGAAGCAGCTCGACGATCCCGACGTGCGCATCGAGGCGCGCTACGACGCGGCCACCGAGTCGCGCCGGCTCGTCATCGTGCGCACGCACCACGGCACGCCGCACGTCACCGCCATCGACGCCGACTTCCTGGCGAGCGGCGACGGCGCGCAGATCAAGGTCGCCGCCGATTTGCTCGAGGGCCTGGTCCAGTCCGGCGCGTCGATCAAGCGCGGCGACAAGGAACGCGCCGTCCACTCGTTCAAGGAAGCGCTCGACTGGCTGCTCGCGGAAGCGAACAGCAGCGTCGGCATCCAGCGCTACAAGGGCCTGGGCGAGATGAATCCCGAGCAGTTGTGGGAAACCACGATGGACCCGACCGTGCGGCGCCTGCTGAAGGTGCAGATCGAGGATGCCGTCACGTCGGAGGACATCTTCACCAAGCTCATGGGTGATGACGTCGAACCGCGCAGGGCGTTCATCGAAGGCAACGCGCTGGGCGTGCGCAACCTCGACGTTTAGCACGGCGGCGCGCAGTGCCGGCTCCTTTCGGACTGCGCGCGGCCACTCCCGATGACGTAGCGCTTGCGTATCGCATCACGCGAGACGCCATGCGCGACTATGTCGTCGGGACCTGGGGGACATGGGACGATCTCGCGCAGGAGGTCAAGTGCCGTGACCAGTTCACGCCTGGCGCGGACCGCATCGTTCGCGTCGGGCGGGAGGACGTCGGCCTTCTCAAGGTCGAAGAGGAACCCGAGTATCTGTGGCTGGTGAAGCTTTATCTCCTGAAGGACTTCCGGCGACGCGGCATCGGTAGCGCCGTACTGTCGTCAGTAGTCGAGCGCGCGCACGACTTGGGGAAGGCGGTTCGCCTGCGGGTGCTGCGGGTCAACACCGACGCGCAGCGCTTTTACGCCAGGCACGGCTTCACGGTGGTGGACGAAGAGCCGGAACGGCTGTTCATGGTCAAGCGAAGGACCTGAAGCACCATGCCCATGCATGTCTCATCACTTTATCGCTACCCCGTAAAGGGCTTCACACGCGAAGCCTGCACATCGCTCGACGTATTGCCCGGTGGTCGTATCGCCGGCGATCGCGTCTATGCGCTGCGCTTCGCGGATGTCACGACACCCGACGATGCGTGGGGCGGCAAGGTCGACTGCGTCGCGCTGGTGCACACGCCTGGCCTTGCGCAGCTGACTGTCACCTTCGATCACACCCGCCAGCACCTGCGCGTCACGCGAGGTTCGCGCAGCCTGTTCGACGCGGTGCTCGATGGCGCGGGCCGCGCCCGTTTCGCTGACGTCATCGCATCATTTGTAGGAACACTTGCTGAAAGCCTGCTTGCCCGCGGCCAGCACACGTTGCCGCTACGCGTGGTCGGTGATGGCGTGACGCCGCGCTACCAGGATCGCGAGCCGGGTTATACGACGCTGCACGGCAGCGCGAGTGTCGCCGCGCTTGCCGGCACGCTGGGCGAGGCTCGGGCACTGTGCGACGCGCGCTTCCGTTCGAACATCGTCATCGACGGCGCCGACGCCTGGGACGAGCAGCAATGGGTCGGCCGCAAGCTGCGCGTCGGCGAAGTCGTCTACGACGTGGCGGCGCCTGTGACGCGATGCCTTGCCACGCACGCCAATCCGGTGACCGGTGAGCGCGACCAGCCGGTGATGAAGACGCTGTTGCGCGTCTTCCCTTCGGAGCGGCCGACCCTTGCGGTGCTGATGACCGCCGAGCGCGGCGGCACCATACGCGTCGGCGACCCGGTCGAGCCGCTGGCCTGAGCTAGGCCGGTGCGGGCCCCGACCGCCGCTGCCACAGCAGCCAGCTCACGATCGACACGTTGACCAGGTTGAACGCGAGCCCGTTGACGAACGCGGCACGGTAGGAGCCCGTAGCGTCGAAGATCGCGCCCGACATCCACCCGCCCAGCGCCATGCCGGCCAGCGTCGCGGTGATCACTACGCTGACGCGCGTGCCGGCTTCCGCGGCCGGGAAGTAATCGCGGATCACGATCGCGTACGACGGCACGATGCCGCCCTGGAACAACCCGAACAGCGCGGACACGACGAACAGCGACACGAGCCCGTTGAAGGGCAGGAACAGCACCAGCGCGATGCCCTGCAAGGCCGAGCCGAGCAGCAGCGTGCGCAAGCCGCCGATGCGGTCCGCGATGAACCCGAACGTGATGCGGCTCACGACGCCGCAGGCGAGCATCACCGCCAGCATCTGCGCGCCGCGCGCGGGGCCATAGCCCAGGTCGCTGCAATACGCGACGAGATGCACCTGCGGCATCGCCATCGCCACGCAGCAGCACAGGCCCGCGAGCGTGAGCAACTTCTGCAGCGTGGACGGCGCCACGTGCAGCGGCGGTTCGTGACGCCGCGTCACGGGGCTCGCGGACACGGAGCCATGCGCGGGAGCCGGCGTGCGGAACAGCGCGATCAGCGGCAGCATCGCGACGAGGCAGAAGACCGCGATGCCCGTGTACGTGATGCGCCAGCCGGACGTCGCGATGAAATGCTCGACGACCGGCGGCCAGATGGCGCCCGCGAGGTAGTTGCCGGACGCGACGACGGCCACCGCGATGCCGCGGCGCCGGTCGAACCACTGCGACATGTGCGCGAGCAGCGGCGAGAACGTGGCCGAGCTGCCAAAACCGATCAACGCGCCCTGCGCGAACGCGAACCAGGCAAGCGTCGGCGCCCACGCGGCGAGCGCAAAGCCGGCGCTCAGCGCGAGCGTGCTCGCCACCAGCGGTACGGCGATGCCGTAGCGATCCGACGCGCGGCCGAACAGCAGGCTGCCGACGCCGAAGCCGATCATCGTCAGCGCATACGGGAACGTGGCGGCCGCGCGCGCGACGCCGAAGTCCGCCTGCACGGCTGGCAACGCGACGACCACCGACCACATGCCCGCGCCGCCGATGGTCGACAACAGGACCGCGACGGCCAGCCTTGTCCAGGCCGCGCGCGATTCGACGACCGCTGCGGAGTGCGAAGCGATCACGATGCGTCGGCGACGGCCGCGATGCAGTCGATCTCGATGTCGAACGGCCCGGGCCACGCCGGCACGTTGACGAAGATTCGCGCCGGCGGGTCCACGGGGAAATAGCGCCGGTACACGTCGTTGACGGCAGCAAACTTCTCCACCGACGTGCAGTAGACGTTGCATTTCAGCACGTGCGCGAGCGACGAGCCTGCGGACTCCAGGCAGCGCTTCATCTGCTCGAGCACGAGTTCCGTCTGCCGCTCGATCGGCGCCGCGAGCACTTCGCCGGTGGCCGGGTCGAATGGCGGGAAGCCGGACACGTACACGGTGTCGCCGTGGCGCGTGACGGCCGACGTTGGCGCCTTCCAGTTCTCGAGCCACGTGGACAGTGGCTCGACGCGGATCACTTCGCGCTTCATCGCGCGCCGCCTTCGTCGCGCGGCCGCGCGAACAATGCATTGAGCTCGGCGCCCGAGGTTGCGCCTGCAAAGCCGTCGAAGCGCCCATGCTCGGCAAGCTCGCGGGCGGCCTGCAGGAAGCCGCCCCACGCGGCGCGCGCCAGGCCGCCGCCGACGCTGATGCGGCGCACGCCCAGCGCCGCGAGCTCAGCCACCGTGAACGCGCTCGTGCCACCGACGAGCACGTTCACCGGCTTCGGCGCCACGGCGTTCACCACCGCGCGGATGTCGTCGGCGGTCTTGAGGCCGGGTGCGTAGAGGCAGTCGGCACCGGCCCCCGCATACGCCTTCAACCGCGCGATGACGTCGGCAAGATCCGGCCGGCCGACGAAGAAGTTCTCGGCGCGCCCGACGAGCAGCGCATCGCCGCCGTGATCGTCGATGGCGCGGCGCGCGGCGCGCAGGCGCGTCACGGCCTCGTCGATCGCGCGCAGCGGCGAAGCAGGATTGCCGGTGGAGTCCTCGATCGACAACCCGGCCACGCCGGTATCGACCGCCATCGCGACGTTGCGGTACACGCCCTCCGCGTCGACGGCGTAGCCAGCCTCGAAGTCGGCGTTGATCGGCAGCGTCGTCGCGGCGACCATCTCGCGCAGGTGCGTGAGCACGGCGTCGCGGTCCATCGCGCCGTCGGCGCGCGCATGCGACCACGCGAAACCGGAACTCGTCGTCGCCAGCGCCTCAAAACCCATCGCCTCGAGCGCGCGTGCACTGCCGCAATCCCAAGGATTGGGGATGACGAAGCATCCGGTCTTGTGCAGCGCATGAAAGCGCGCGCGCTTGTCGTTCACGACTTTGACCTTTCGCAAAGAGGGCTCATTCAGGCAATGCTTGCCGGGAACCGCCGACTATACTGCGCATCCAATCTTCCTCGACCCTCGCCCCGCATCAAGGACCGCACGATGAGCCAGACGCCCCCCACCCGCCTGCCCGCTTCCGCGTTCCCGCAGGAAGTGCTCGACATCTTCGACGGCTACGTGCACGGCGAGATCGATCGCCGCACGTTCATGGAGCGCGCACGCCGTTATGCGGTGGGCGGCATGAGCGCCGCCGCGATGCTCGAGTTGCTGCGGCCGAACTACGCGCTGGCCGAGCAGATCCCCAAGGGCGATCCGCGCATCGTCACGCAGTACCTCGACTATCCGTCGCCGAAAGGCTCCGGCAAGATGCGTGGCTATTTCGCGCGGCCGGCCAGGATCACCGGCAAGCTGCCGGGCGTGGTCGTCATCCACGAGAATCGCGGCCTCAATCCCTACATCGAGGACGTCACGCGGAGGCTCGCGGTGGCCGGCTATCTCGCGTTCGCGCCCGACGCGCTGACGCCGCTCGGCGGCTACCCCGGTGACGAGGAAAAGGCCGCGGCCATGTTCGCGCAGCTCGACGCGAACAAGCGCACCGAAGATCTGCTCGCCGCGTACGACGTGCTGAAGGGCATGCCCGAGTCCACCGGAAAGATCGGCGTCGTCGGCTTCTGCTTTGGCGGCATGATGGCCAACGTGTTCGCCGTGCGCCTGCCCGATCTGGCCGCCGCGGTACCGTTTTATGGCGGCCAGCCCAGCGCCGAAGACGCGGCGAAAATCAAGGCACCGCTGATGCTGCACTATGCGGGCCTCGACACGCGCATCAACTCGGGTTGGCCCGCATACGAGGCCGCGCTGAAGGCGAACGGCGTGCGCTACGAGGCCTTCGTCTATCCCGACGTCAACCACGGCTTCCACAACGATACGACGCCGCGCTACGACGATGCGGCGGCCAAGCTCGCGTGGCAGCGGACACTCGCATTCTTCGACAAGAACCTGCACTGAAAGGCAACATGGCCCATCACTACCACTATGTCGTCTGGCTCGACCACCAGGCGGCTCACGTCATCGCGTTCAATGCCGACGATGCCGAAGCGAGCGTGGTCAAGCCGCAATCGCGCCACGAGCACGCGAAGCGCGGCGTCGGACGTGGCGCGGGCGCGCCCGAGGATGCTGCGTACTTCGCCGCGGTGGCCAAGGCGCTGGAACCGGCAGGCGAGATCCTGATCGTCGGCCCCGCCGCCACCAAGCTGCAGTTCTTCAAGTACCTCCAGAAGCACACGGCGGCGACGGCGGAGAAGGTGGTGGCGGTGGAAACCGTCGATCACCCGAGCGACGGCGAGTTGCTGAAGTACGCACGCCGCCAGTTCGTCGCCGACGACCGGATGCGGCCGCAGGCCTGACGCGCGTCGTTACAGGCGCAGGAACGCGCGCAGCCGCGCGAGTTCGTCGTCGAGTGCGCTGCGCCGCATCCGCGGCTTGGCGCCGGCATAGCCGACGGCGACGTCCATCGAGTCCGTGTTGGCGCTGACGTTGGCCCAACCGGCGACCCGGTCGCCCACCAGCAGCGGCAACGCGTAATAGCCGAAGCGACGTTTTGCCACCGGCGTGTACGCCTCGAAGCGGTAGTCCCAGCCCCACAGCCGCTCGAAGCGCTCGCGGTCCCACACGATCGGGTCGAAAGGCGCGAGCAGGCGGCAGTCGGTGTCGGGCGTGAACGCTGACGGATCCTCGTCTGCTGGCCAGTACCACGTGGTGCCGGCAAGCTCGGCGTGCGCGAGGCGCCGGCGTGCGCGCTTCAACGCCGCGGCACGGCCGCGGGCGAATTGCGGTGCGGCCACGCGCATCCGGTGCGCGAGCCACGACAGCGTCGACGACGGCAGCGGCGCGTAGAGCGCCACGGCTGCGCCGAGCAGCGCATCGAGATGCGCGGCCGAGTCCCGTTTGGCCGCGTCGTCGGCCGCGCGCGCCGCATAGACGCGCACGCCCCGCTCGCGCCGCGCAATGCGCACGAGCCCGCGATAGTGCATGCGATCGAGCAGGTGCGTCGTGGCGTTCGATGAGCCGCCCCAGTAATTCTCGACACGGCCATGGTCGAACGCGGAGTCGACGTCGCGCGGATGCACGTCGCCGCGTTCATGGACGAACGCCAGGATCTCGGCCGCGCGCCGCTTCTCCGTGGGCGTCCAGCGCGTCCGCGGCGTACGCGGATGCATCAGCGCGTGCAGCTCGCGCGTCACGAAGCCGTAGTTGACGAAGAAGTCTTCCTCGATCGCAAGCCGCGCGTAGCGCCGCTCGAGGTCGCCGGCCCGATAGCCGTCGACGCGGTGGCGCAGTATCAGGTCCTGCGCGCGGGCCGGCGCGCGGATCGGGTCGGCTTGGACAAAGCGCAGCCGCGCCAGCGCACGGGCGAGCGTCGTGGGTGCGAACAGCGTCCGCGCTACGGCGTAGCGGCGCAACGTGCGCAGCGACAGGGCGGTGGACAACGGGATGCGGGCGCCCGGCGCTTCGTCAACCGGCAGCCACCAGGCGCATGATCGCGTCGCCGTAGCGCGCGAGCTTGGCGGCACCGATGCCATTGACGTCCTGCAGCGCTGCCAGGTCCGCCGGCCGCGAGCGCGCGATTTCGGCGAGCGTGCGGTCGTTGAGGATGACGAACGCCGGCACGGACTGCGTGCGCGCTTCGGCCAGCCGCCAGGCCTTGAGCGTGGCGAGCAGCGCGGCGTCACCGTCGCTCAACGCGCCGCCCGGCACCGCGCGCGTACGCCCCTGCGAGCGCGGCTTTGCCACGTGGCGCCGCATCGACACGCGCGACTCGCCCTTCAGCACCGGCCGCGCGGCGGCGCAAAGCTTCAGTGCGCCATAGGCCGCGTGATCGACCTCCGCGAGCCCCAGCGCCACCAGTTGGCGGAACACGATGCGCCACGTGGCCTCGTCGACGTCGGCGCCGATGCCGAAGACGGACAATTGCTCGTGGCCCCAGCGGCTCGTGCGCTCGTTCGCCTTGCCCCGCAGTACGTCGATCAGGTGCACGGCGCCAAAGCGCTGGCCCGTGCGATAGATCGCCGACAGCGCCTTCTGCGCCTCCGCCGTCGCATCGAACGTGTCCGGCGGTGCAAGGCAGGTGTCGCAGTTGCCGCAGGGCGCGCTCGCCTCGCCGAAATAATCGAGCAGCCGCACGCGGCGGCAGCCCGCGGTCTCGCACAGCCCCAACAGCGCGTCGAGCTTGGCGGTGGACACGCGCTTGTAGTCGTCGCCCGCCTCCGATTGCTCGATCAGCCGGCGCTGCTGGACGACGTCGGCCAGGCCATAGGCCATCCACGCGTCCGCCGTCGCGCCGTCGCGCCCCGCGCGGCCGGTCTCCTGGTAATAGCCTTCGATGCTCTTGGGCAAATCGAGGTGCGCGACGAAGCGCACGTCCGGCTTGTCGATGCCCATGCCGAACGCGATCGTGGCCACCATCACGATGCCGTCCTCGCGCTGGAAGCGCATCTGGTGGCGCGTGCGCTCGGCGCTCTCCATGCCCGCGTGATAGGGCAGTGCGTTGACGCCGCGCTCGACGAGCCACGCCGCCGTCTCGTCCACCTTGCGCCGCGAGAGGCAATAGACGATACCGGCGTCGCCGTCGTGCTCGGCGCGGATGAAGTCGAGCAGCTGCGTCCGCGCGTCGGCCTTGTCGGCGATCGCGTAGCGGATGTTGGGCCGGTCGAAGCTCGACACGAACACGCGCGCGTCGGCGAGGCCCAGCCGCTCGATGATCTCGGTGCGCGTCGTCGGGTCCGCCGTGGCGGTGAGGGCGATGCGCGGCACCTCCGGATAGCGCTCGTGCAGCAGCGAGAGTTGCAGGTACTCGGGCCGGAAATCGTGGCCCCATTGCGAGACGCAGTGCGCCTCGTCGATGGCGAACAGCGCGATTGACGTGCGGTCGAGCAGCTCCAGGCAGCGCGGCGTGCACAGCCGCTCGGGCGCGACGTAGACGAGGTCGAGCTCGCCGGCGACGAGCGCGCGCTCGACGCGGCGCGCTTCGGCCGCATCGAGCGACGAGTTGAGCGCGGCCGCGCGCACGCCCACCTGCGCCAGCGCCGCCACCTGGTCTTCCATCAGCGCGATCAGCGGTGACACGACGACGCCCGTGCCCGCGCGGACGAGCGAGGGCACCTGGTAACACAGCGACTTGCCGCCGCCCGTGGGCATCAGCACCAGCGCGTCGCCGCCGGCGACGACGTGATCCACCACCTCGCCCTGGCCCGGACGGAAAGCGGGATAGCCGAACGTGTCGCGCAGAAGGGTGGTGGCAGGCGTGGACATGTTGAGTGAAGCCTAGCGCGCGTGCGGTGCGGTGCGCCATCCGCCGGACGACCGAAGCGTACGGGCGGCACGCGCAACAAAAAGGCCCGGGGAAGCCCGGGCCTTCCATGCACGGCAAGTTTACGTCAGGCGAAGCGCCCCGCCTGGTAGTCGGCGACGGCCTGCATGATCTCGTCGCGCGTGTTCATCACGAACGGGCCGTACTGCGCGATCGGCTCGCCGAGCGGTGTGCCCGCGATCAGCAGGAACCTGCTGTCCGCCGTCGCCGTGACGACGACGCCGTCGCGGTCCGGCTCGTTGCGCAGGATGGCCATCCGCTGCACCGGCACGTTGACGCCGCCGATGCGCAGCGCGCCGCGATACACGTACGCGAACGCGTTCTGCTGCGCCGGCAACGCCTGCGCGAACGTCGTGCCGGACGGCAGCGCGACGTCGAGATACAGCGGGTCTGTCGTCTCGCGCGTCATCGCGCCGGCCACGCCATGGCTCTTGCCGGCGATCACGCGCACCGTCGCGCCTTCGTCCGTCGTGAACGACGGGATCTCGGCGGCCTGGATGTCGCGATACCAAGGCGCGCGCATCTTGTCCTTCGCGGGCAGGTTGAGCCACAGCTGGAAGCCTTCCATCCGGCCTTCCTGCTGCTCCGGCAGCTCCGAGTGGATCACGCCGCGGCCGGCGGTCATCCACTGCACGCCGCCGTTGCCGAGCAGGCCCTCGTGGCCCGCGCTGTCGCGATGGCGCATGCGGCCGTCGATCATGTACGTCACCGTTTCGAAGCCGCGGTGCGGATGGTCGGGGAAGCCGCCGATGTAGTCGTCGGGATTGTCCGTGCCGAACGCGTCGAGCATCAGGTACGGGTCCAGGCGGCGCTGCAGCGGCTGCGTCAGCACGCGCGTGAGCTTGACGCCCGCGCCGTCGGACGTCGCGAGGCCGGCGATGATCTGCTCGACGTCACGCGGGCGCGCGACGACGGGGGAAAGCGGTCGGTTCAGCGTTGCGGTGGTCATGGCATCTCCAGCTTGAATTGGGGTCAGACACCGAGTTGGAATTGGGGGTCATGGAATTGGGGGTCAGACACCAATTCTTGGGTCAGATGGTGCAAATTCGTAGCGGGGAGCCAAGAATTGGTGTCTGACCCCCAATTCCTGACCCCAATTCAGGCGGCGACGGCTTCCTCGATCTCGCGTTGGGCACTGGCCAGCGCGGCAGCGGCAGCTTCCGGTCCCATCGACAGGCCTTCCGCGTAGACGAAGCGCACGTCGCGGATGCCGAGGAAATTGAACACGGTGGTGAGGTAAGGCACCTGCGTGTCCGCCGGCGTGTTGCGGTACTTGCCGCCGCGCGTCAGCACGACGTACACGGTCTTGCCGCCCAACAGGCCTTCGGGCCCATTGGCCGTGTAGCGGAACGTCACCTGCGCCCGCGCGATCGCGTCGATCCAGTTCTTGAGCTGCGTCGACACGCCGAAGTTGTACATCGGTGCGCCGATGACGATCGTGTCTGCGGCCTTCACTTCCGCGATCGCGGCGTCGTCCAGCGCGACGCGCGCGGTCTGTTCGGCGGTGCGCTTGTCGGCGGGCGTGAACAGCGCGGCCAGCGCGCGTTCGTCGAGATGCGGGTGCGGTGCGGCGGCCAGGTCGCGCACAGTGACGCGGGTGCCGGGATTGCCGGCCACCAGCCGCGCGACGAGCGCATTCGCGAGTTCGGTCGACTGCGAGCCTTCGCGGCGCGCGCTGGAATTGACTTGAAGGATGTTCATGGCGGCTCCTGATGGCGACGCTGCGTCGCCGGTGAAGCCAAGATAGTTGTTCCAGCGACCTGCCAGAAGCCATCGATTCGGATAACATTGTTCCGCCATGGCAACAATGCAAACGTTGGATGCGGACGACCTGCTGCTGTTCGCGCGGGTCGTCGATGAGGGCAGCTTCAGTCGCGCCGCGGAGCGTGTCGGCCTGCCCAAGTCCACGGTCTCGCGCCGCCTCGCCGCACTCGAAGACCGTCTAGGTGAGCGCTTACTCCTGCGCACGACCCGCAAACTGGCGCTTACCGACTTCGGCCGCAACGTGCTCGAACACGCGCGCCGCGTCGCCGACGAAGTGGCCGCCGCCGCGAGCCTGGCCGACCATCGCCTGGCCGAGCCGAGCGGGCGGCTGCGCGTGTCGATGCCCGCCGACGTCGCCAACACGCTCGTCGCGCAGACGCTCGCGCAATTCCTCGCGCGCTACCCGGCCGTGTCGCTGGAGCTGGACCTGACGCCGCGCCGCGTCGACCTGATCGGCGAGAACTTCGACGTGGTGCTGCGGATGGGCGAGCTGAGCGACGAGACCTCGCTCGCCGCACGCCGGCTCGCGTCGTTCACGACCAGCGCCTACGCGGCGCCCGCCTATGTCGCGCGGCGCGGCGAGCCCGCGGAACCCGAGGCGCTGATGGAGCACGACACGCTGCGGCTGCTGGCGCGGTCCGGCGACCCGTCGCCGTGGGTGATGACGCTCGGCGACGCGCGCTGGGAAGGCGTGCCGCCCGGCCGCGCCACGGCCAATTCGCCCGAGCTGCTGACGCGGCTCGCGCGCGCGGGCAGCGGCATCGCGCTGCTCGTCGACCACTTTGCGCAGGAGTTCGTCGAGCGTGGCGAGCTCGTGCCGGTGCTCGCGCCGTGGACCGGCCCCGTCGACCACGCGTGGGCGGTGTTCCCGGGCCGGCACCTGATGCCGGCGCGCACGCGGGCGTTCATCGATGCGCTCGCCGCGCAATTCGAAGGGCCCGAGTGCAAGGCGAAGGACGCGCAGGTCCGCGCGGCGAAAAAGGCGCGGCGCGCGGAGGCCGCATGATCAGCGCGCCGATGACGTTGCTGGGCCAGGCCGCCGTGTTCCTCGCGACCGCCGTCGTCGTCGTGCCGCTGTTCCGCAAATTGCAGCTCGGCTCGGTGCTGGGCTATCTCGCGGCCGGCATGCTGATCGGGCCGTGGGTACTCGGCGTCGTGCCCGAGGCTGAATCGACATTGCACTTCGCCGAGTTCGGCGTCGTGCTGCTGCTGTTCCTCGTGGGCCTCGAGCTCGAGCCTTCGCGCCTCTGGGCGCTGCGCCAGCGCGTGTTTGGACTCGGCGGCGCGCAGGTGATGGTGAGCGGCATCGCGCTCGCGGCGCTCGCGTGGCTGTGGCTGCGCGATGTGCCCGCGGCGATCGTCGCGGGCTTCGGACTGGCGATGTCGTCGACGGCGATCGTGCTCGCCTGGCTCGGCGAGCGCGGCAAGCTCTCCAGCACCAGCGGCCGGCGCGCGTTCGCCATCCTGCTGTTCCAGGACCTTGCGGTCATTCCGCTGATCGCGCTGCTGCCGCTGCTCGCGCCCGAGCACAAGGGCACGGCGGTGGGCTGGCTCGTCGCGCTGAAGGGGCTCGCCGCGATCGTCGGCGTGATCGTCGTGAGCCGCGTGGCGCTGCGTCCCGCGTTCAAGTTCATCGCGCGCTTCGGCGGCCAGGACGTATTCACCGCGGCGACGCTGTTCGTCGTGATCGGCGCGGCGCTCGCGATGCAAGCCATCGGCCTGTCGATGTCGCTGGGCGCGTTCCTCGCCGGCGTGCTGCTCGCGGACTCCGAGTTCCGCCACGAACTGGAAGCGGACGTCGAGCCGTTCAAGGGCCTGCTGATGGGCCTCTTCTTCATGGCGGTGGGCATGAGCGCGAACCTGGCGCTGCTGGTGGCGTCGCCGCTGCTCGTGCTGGGCGCCGCACTCGGCTTCATGCTCGTCAAGTTCGCCGCGATGTACGGCATCGCGCGGCTGCTGCGCATCGCCAACGACGACGCGCAGCGCATCGCGATCCTCGTCGCGCAGGGCGGTGAGTTCGCGTTCGTGCTGTTCACCGCGGCGGCGGGCGACGGCATCCTGAGCCCCGGGACGTCCGAGTTCCTGGTGCTGGTGGTCACCGTGTCGATGCTCGTCGCGCCGCTGACGTTCGGCGGCTACGAGCGGCTGCTCGCGCGCTGGGCCGCGCGCAGCGCGCCGCCCGAGTTCGATACGATCGACACCGCCAACCCCGTGATCATCGCAGGCTATGGCCGCTATGGGCAGATCGTGTCGCGCGTACTGCGGATGGCCGGCATTCCGTCCACCGCGCTGGAGGCGAGCTACCAGCAGGTCGATTTCGTGCGGCGCTTCGGCAACAAGGTCTACTACGGCGACGCGTCGCGGCTCGAATTGCTCACCGCCGCCAAGGCCGCCGACGCCAAGCTCTTCGTGCTCGCGATCGACGACGTCGAGGCGTCGATGAAGACCGCCGCGATGGTGCGCAAGCATTTCCCCGCGCTGCCGATCCTCGCGCGGGCACGCAACCGCGTCCACTACTACCGTTTGCGCGACCTGGACCTGGAGCCCGACGAGATCGAGCGCGAAACGTTTCTCGCCAGCGTCGAGACGGCACGCCGCGCGCTGATCGAATGCGGGCTCGATGTCGCTGCCGCCGAACACGCGGTCACGCTTTTCAGGGAACACGACGCGCGGACGATGGAAGCGCAGTACGCGGTGCGCCAGGACGAGCAGCAGTTGATCCAGACGACGGCGCAGGCGGCCGCGCAGCTGCAGGAAGTGTTCGAGGCGGATACGGCGGAGCGGGCGCGGGAGGCGGTGGATCGCGCCACCTCCTCCGGTACGCGCTGACGCGTCACACCGTGCCCGACCGGCGCCGCACGCGCTGCATGATCGCGCGTGCGCGAGCAATCACCGGGGCGTCGACCATGTGGCCATCCACCGCGACGACGCCGCTGCGCCCGTCGGCGACGGCCACGATGCGGGCGGCCCACGCCAGCTCCTCCACGGAAGGCGCAAGTGTGGCGGCGACAACCGGCACTTGCCGCGGATGGATGCACAGCTTGGCCGTGAAGCCGAGCGCGTGCGCGAACTGCGTCTCGTCGCGAAGCCGCTCCTCGTCGTCGATCGCAGCGGTCGGCGCGGCGACGGGTTGCTGCAGATCGGCAGCTCGAGATGCGATCGCGAGGCAGGACATCGGATGGATCAGCGCGCGCGGATCGCCGTCGAGACCCAAGTCGGCGCAATAATCGAGCGCGCCGAACGCGAGCCGCCGCACGCGGGGCGCCCGTGCAATGGCGAACGCATTGGCAACGCCCTTGGCACTTTCGATCAATGCGATGAACGATGCTTCGGGCAGCGCATCGGCGAGCTGCGCGAGGGCGTCGGGGTCCTCGCACTTCGCGGGCATGACGCGCAGCGTCGAACACGCTGCGAGCGCGACCACGTCCGCCATGCACTCGGCGCTCGCAGGCGCGTTGATCCGAACGCAGACCGGCCGTTCCGGTGCCAGCCTTTCGAGCCAGCGGACGACGTGCGCGCGCGCTGTGGGCTTGGCGTGGGCCGTAACCGCGTCCTCGAGGTCCACGATGACCGCGTCGGCGCCGCTCGCAAGCGCCTTTTCGAAGCGCTCCGGCCGATCGCCCGGCACGAACAGATACGTCGTCGCGACGAACGCGGCGTCGAGGTCGGCCGGTTCGCGGGTGCTCATGCGTCGATCACGGCACTCGCTTCCATCGCAAGCGCGCCTTCGGCGTCGCGGATCCACAGCCCCACGCTGCCGTCTTCGTGGGGCTCGCCGCACACCACAAAGCTGCCGATGTCGAACACCGGGCGGAGCGCGCGGAACGAGAACTGAGTGACATGGGCATTCGGCCGTTCGCGGCGCACGAGGTCGAGCAGCAGCGTCGCGAGCAGCGGACCGTGCACGATGAGGCCGGAGTAGCCTTCGACGCCGGTGACATAAGGCGCATCGTAGTGGATCCGGTGCCCGTTGAACGTCAGCGCCGAGTAGCGGAACAGCAACACCGGCTCCGGCGTCACCCTACGCTGCCAGCGGGCGCTCGCGGGTGCCGGCGCGGCGGGCGGCGACGTCGCCGCTGCCGGCGCTGCCGCGCGATAGACGATGTCGTGATGCTCGACGATCGCGAGCACGGCGTCGCGCTCGCGGACGAACTCGTGGCGCACGGTGACGAACACCAGCGGCCCGCTGCGGCCCTGCTTGACGGCGACGTCCTCGATCGTCGACGTGCGCCTGATCGCGTCGCCGACGGCGAGCGGCGAGGCGAACCGGAAGCGGCTGCCGGCCCACATCCGCCGCGGCAGCGGCACCGGCGGCAGGAATCCGCCGCGCCTCGGGTGACCATCGGCGCCGGTCTCCGACGCTCGCGTCAGCGGCAGGCAGTAGAGCCAATGCCACAACGGCGGCAACGGCGTGCCGTCGGCCGGTAGCGTCGGATCTCGGTCCAGCGTGGCGGCGAGCGCCGCGCAAGGTACGGGCGTTACGCGGTCGCGCGTCACTTCGCTGCGGCCGACCCATGCGGCGAGCGCCTGCGCGTCGAGCATAGTGCTCGCGACGTCAGTCGACATGTGCATGCGAAGCGAGGACCACCTTGCGATAACGCTCCGTCTCGCGCGCCATGAACGCTGCGAATTCCGGTGCCGGCAGGTAGAATGGCTCGGTGCCGTCGACCTTGAGCTTGGCCACGATCTCCGGTACCTGCATGACGCTCGCGAGCTGCAGGTCCAGCGCCTGCACGATCGCGGCGGGCGTGCGGGCCGGTGCGAGCACGCCGTTCCACGAGCTTGCCTCCACGCCGGGTGCGCCCGCCTCGGCGGTCGTGGGAAGGTCGGGCAGGATCGACGAGCGCTTCGCGTTGGCGACGCACAGCGCGCGCAACTTGCCGGACTTCACGTGCGGCAACGCGGGCGGGATGGTCGTGAACATGAACTGCACCTGGCCACCCAGCAGGTCGGTGAGCGCAGGCGCGGCGCCCTTGTACGGCACGTGCGTCATGTCGAGGCCCGCGACCATCTTCAACATCTCGCCGGCGAGGTGAATCGAGCTGCCGTTGCCGGTCGACGCGAAGTTCACCTTGCCCGGGTTCTTGCGCGCGTAGTCGATCAGCTCCTGCAGCGAGTTGACGGGCAAAACCGCGGGGTTGACGACGAGGATCAGCGGCAGCACGGCGATCAGCGAGATGGGCTCGAAATCCTTGACCGGATCATAGGGCAGCTTGCCCAGCAGCGAGATGTTGATCGCGTGCGTCGTCGCCGTGCCGAGCAGCAGCGTATAGCCGTCCGGCGGTGCGTGCGCGACGGCCTCGGCGCCGATCACCGTGCCGCCGCCCGGCTTGTTGTCGACGACGAACGACGCGCCCATGTTCTGCCCGAGCTGCTCGGCGACGAGCCGCGCGACGATGTCGGCGCCGCCACCGGGCGGGAGCGGCACGACGAAGCGTACCGGACGATCGGGATAAACACCGCCACCCGGGAGCGAGACGCGGGTGACGCCGCGCGCAAGACCGGCGGCACCGAGCAGGGAAGCCGCGACGAGGCGGCGGCGCACGACATCGACCATCGTTCATCTCCTCCGCCGGCGGCGGTCATGCGCCGCTCCTGCCGGCTTCCACGCCGGGACGCGCGAACGTCCCGGCACACCGCGCGACGACCCGGCCGCCGCGCGATCGTTGCTCCCTTTCAGTCGAACACGAGATCGTCAGCCTTCACGATCGTCGCAAAGCGCTTCACCTGCTCGATCACGGCGTCGTGCTGCGCGGGCGGCAACGCGGCGCACGCATCCTCGACGATGACGATCTCGTAGTCGCGGTCGTGGCCATCCTTCGCCGCGGACAGCACGGCGCCGCTGGTCGAAACGCCGAGCAGCACGAGCCGGGTCGTACCGTGGGCACGCAGGATCGCTTCCAGCGGCGTCGCGTAGAACGGGCTGACGCGATGCTTCACCACGTCCAGGTCCTGCGGTTGCGGCGCCAGCGACGGATGCACTTCCGTGCCCCACGTGCCGAGCTTGAACATTCCGGACTTCTTGGCGCCCTGGAATAGCGGCGACGTCGGCGACACCTCGCGGTAGTCCGGCGAGAAGCCGACTCGCACGTAGGTGATGGGCACGTGCGCCGCGCGGGCCTTGGCGATGGCCGTCGCGGCGTGGCGCAGCGTCTCGCGCCGCGCGAGTTCCGGGCCGTAGCCCTTGGGCGCGCCGTTGGGCCCGTCGGCGTGGACCAGATCGTTGATCATGTCCAGCACCAGCAGCATCGCGTTCGCCATGGTCGTCGCCTTGATCGAAAAGGCGAAGTTACCGCACAGGCTCCAGGTCCAGGTCGACCACCGTGCCGTCCGTCGGCACCTTGGTGCGGATGTCCTTGGACGGCAGCATCACGGTGGCGAAGCCGGGCGAGCTCAACTCGCCACGCTGGTTGACGCCCTTCATCTCGATGTCGACGAGCGCGCAGCGGTCCTTCACGTACTTCTTGACGATCGTGCCGCCGATAAATGTCGTGTCGCCCTGGATGTTGAACATCCGCGCTTCCATCCGCAGCCGCTTCAGCACGGCGTCGTCGCCCATCCAGTTGGTGATGGCGGTCGCGAACCACGACGCGCGCTGCGGCAGGTAGTCGTACATGCCGGGCACGCCCACTTCGCGCGCGAAGGTCTCGCGGTGGTGGCCGATACCCGTGTATTCGACGCCCTGGCCCAGCTTGTTGCGCACGTAATGCTTGGGGTGCTTCGCCGCGTGGCGCAGCAGCGCGCCGTGCGCCGCGCCGCGGCCGGAGCCGATGACGAAGGCCATCGTGTCCGACATCGAAAGGGGCCCGCGCGCGATCTCGTCGATCTTCTCGCCGACGGACACGTCCTCGAAGTGGCGCGTCGCGGCGCCGCGGATTCGGGACGTCTCGGTCATCACCTGGTCCTCGATTCGCGCGATCTCGTCGTCCGTGTACGTGTGCGTCTTCACGTCCTTGTACTTGTTCGTGTCGCGCGATGCCTTGCGCTCGTGGCGGGCTGTCATCCCCAGCGCACGGCACAGGATCTCGTCGCGCTGGTTTGTGTACGTCGACTCGAGGTATTGCATCGCCATCGTGCCGCTGAACTTCGACGGTTTCTCCTGGATGTCGATCACCCGGTTCCAGACGTTGATGCGGTCGCCCGGCCGCACGTTGCGGAAATATTCGCAGTCGATCATCACGCCGAAGCCGTGCACGCCGGGCAGGCCCCAATACGAACGGCCGGGCCAGTGGTGGGTCCACGGGAAGCACGGGTGGCCGATCAGGCCGCCGAAGCGTGTCCAGCGCGAATACTCGAGGTCGCGGAACAGCGGGTTCAGGTCGCCGATGCCGTTGCAGAAGATCGTCATCGAGTCGACGCTCGCGTCGCGCAGGTACTGCTCGGGCCGCAGCTTGCTGCCGATCAGCGCGCGCGCGGCCGCCATCGACTGTGCGTTGATCTTGCCTTCGGCGGCGTCTTCGGTGATCGCCAGTTCGACCGGTTTGTTCATCGTCTCATCCTTGTTTCAAGCGTGTTCGAGCGCGGTGGCATGCCTCGTGAGCGCGGCCTGCACGGCCGCGACGACGCCGCCCAAGCCATCCGCCACGTGAACGCCGGCGTCGCGCAGCAGCGCGACCTTGGCCGCGTGCCCTTCGGCCTGCGAGCCGATCAGCGCAGCGGCGTGACCCATCTTCTTGCCGGGCGGTGCGGTCTGCCCGACGATCAACGCGGCCACCGGCTTGGCGCCGACCCTGCGCGCGTATTCGGCCACCGACAGTTCCTCGGTGCCACCGATCTCGCCGAGGTAGAGGATGGCGTCCGTTTCGGCGTCGGCGTGGAACAGGTCCAGCGCCTGGGCGGCGGACGTTCCCTTCACGGGATCGCCGCCGATGCCGACGACGGTGGATTGCCCGATGCCCGCGAGCGTGATGCGCTTGCAGCCTTCGTACGACAGCGAACCGCTGCGCGAGATGACGCCGACGCGGCCCTCGCGAAAGCAGAACGACGGCATGAAGCCCATCTTGGCCTTGCCGGGCGAGATGATGCCGGGCGTGTTCGGCCCGATATAGGCCGCGCCCCGCGCCAGCGCCACCGCGCGGATGGCGATCGCGTCGCGCACCGGCACTTCGTCGGCCGTGGCGACGACCAGGCGGCAGCCCGCTTCCAGCGCCTCGATGACGGCCCCGCGCACGGCGGGCGGCGGCACGAACACCATGGCCGTATCCGCGCGGGTGGCGGCAATGGCGTCGGCGACGTTGCCGAACACCGGCACGCCCGCGATGTCGGCGCCACCGCGGCCGGGCGAGACGCCGGCGACGATCTGCGTGCCATACGAGCCGGCGTCGCCGACGAAGAACTGCCCCATCTGGCCGGTGATGCCCTGCACCAGCACGCGGTTGCTGCGGTCGAGCAGGATGCTCATCGGTGCGCCCCTTGCGCTGCGGTGTCGCCGCGTCCGCGCGCCAGCGCAACCGCCGCCTGTGCCGCGCTTTCCATCGTCGCGTGGTTGTGCGCGCCGAACGTCGCCAGAATCGCGGGGACCTGATCCACGTTCGTGCCGTCGAGACGGAAAATCACGGGCTTGTCGCTCGTGCGTTCGGCCATCAGGTCCTTCATCGCGTTGGCGACCCGTTGCATCTGCGTACCGCCGCCGAAGACACTGACCAGGATCACCTTGACGGCGGGGTCCGCGTCGAGCATCGCGAGCGCCGGCCGGTAGCCGCGCGTGGACGTGGGACCGGGGCTCGCGTCGAGAAAGCAGGCCGGGCGTCCGCCCGCGGCCGCGATGACGTCCATCGCGCCCATCGTCATGCCGGCGCCGCCGGAGATGAGGCCGATGTCGCCATCCAGCCGCACGTACATATGGCCCATCTCCAGGCTTGCCCGCAGCAAGGCGTCCGCGCGTCCGCGCTCGTCCGCCACCAGCGCCCGGATCTCCTCGTTGCGGAAGGCCGCCCATTCGTCGCGCACAACCTTGGCATCGAGCGCGACAAGGGAGCCGTCCTCGAGGACGGCCAGTGGATTGATCTCGATCGTCGTGCAATCGTGCCCGTCGGCGGTGGCGACCAGGCGCTCGGCCAGCGCGATCACGCGCTCGCGGACGCGGTAGTCGTGTTCGGTGCGTTCCAGCACCACGCGCAACTCGTGCACGCGAAAGCGGGACGGATCGCCGAATGGGTAGCGCGCGGGCGGCGGTCCACTTTCGATGTCGACGCCGCCGCGGGGCGCGTAGAGCAGGACATAGCCGTTGGCGCGGCCGTCGACGACCAGCGACAGGTAAAGCTCGCGGTCGTGCGGCTGCCAGGGTTCGACGAGCACCGCGTCCACGGATGCGCCGTCGAGCACCAGGCCGCGCACGCGGGCGAGCGCCGCCGTCAGCGCGGCCGCGTCGTCGGCGCGCAGCACGCCGCCCTGCTTGCCGCGCCCGCCGCCCCGCACCTGCGCCTTGACGGCTACCGGATAGCCACCGTCCCAAGCCGCAGCATCGTCGCGGGCGACCAATACGCGGCCCGCCGGCGTGGCGACGCCCACGCGGCGCAGCAGCGCCTTGCCTTCGTGCTCGAGCATCAGCACGGTTCTCCTCCTGTCGTGTCGCTGTCGTTGCAGCTTTGCGCCCGACTATAGCGACGCCGCGTTATGCAGGGAAATGCTTTTCCCGTATCCTGTAATGCATCGCAGGCATGATCGTGCAATGCCTGGTTACGGAGTCGCGATGACGCTGCAGCAGCTACGATTCGTGTGCGAGATCGTGCGTCAACACTGCAACGTGTCGCGCGCGGCGGAAGCGCTGGGCATGTCGCAGCCCGGGCTCAGTCGGCAGGTGCGGGACCTGGAACGCGAGATCGGCGTGGACGTGTTCGTGCGCGCCAGCAAGCGCTTCCTGCGCCTGACGGAACCGGGGATGGAGGTTCACCGGATCGCGACGCGGATGCTGCTCGACGCAACCGCCATCGAGCACGTTGGCCAGGAATTCGCCGACGTCGCCGAAGGCACGCTCACGATCGCGACTACGCATACGCAGGCGCGTTACAGGCTGCCACCGGTCATCCAGCGCTTCGTGCGGCGCTTTCCGCAGGTGGCGCTGAGGATCCGCCAGGGAACGCCGTCGGAAGCCGCTGCGATGGTCGCCTCGGGTTCCGCCGATTTCTGCATCGCCACCGAGCCTCCGGAGCCGACGCCGGACCTCGTGTTCCTGCCGTGCTACAAGCTGCCCCGGCTGATCCTGACGCCCGTCGGCCACCCGCTGGTGCGCGAGCGGAAGCTCACGCTCGCCAAGCTCGCCCGCTACCCGCTGATCACGTACGACTTCGCGTTCGTTTCGCGGTCGCGAATCCTGGCGGCATTCGAGCGCGAGGGACTGTCTCCGGCCGTCGTGCTGAACGCCATCGACGCCGACGTCATCAAGACCTACGTGGAGTTCGGCATGGGCATCGCCATCCTGCCGGCGCTGGCCTATGACCGCCGGCGCGACAAGGCGCTGCGCGCGCTGGACGCCGGGCACCTGTTCGAGCCCAGCATCATCAAGATCGGGTTGCGGAGGCGCGACTACCTGCGCGGATTCGGCTACGCGTTCATCGAGATGTTCGCGCCTGCGCTTGATCGCGCCGCCGTCCGGCAGGCCGCGACGCCACGCTAGCGGCTGGCGCGCCAGCGGTCGCCCGGCAGCCGCCTGACGGTCGGCAGCAGGTCGAGCCCGGTTGCGCGCTTGAGCGCCGTCGCCGCGGTGCGCAGCGCCGCGACGGGCACGTCGAGCGGTTCGCCGCGCGTCGCGATCGCCACGATGTTCCCGCTTTCGCACGCCGGCAGCGCCACGACGCGATCTCGGAACGCGGCGCGCATCCGCTCGATCGACGCACGCGCACCGCGATTGCGCGACAGCAAGTTGACGACCGCGACGCCGTCGTCGGCGAGATGCGCCTCGACGTTGCAATAGAACGGCAGCGTGTCGAGCGCACCCGCGCGGCCCTGGGCATCGAAGCCGTCGACCAGGATCAGGTCGAACGTGCGGTCGGTGGCGACCAGGTAGTCGAAGCCGTCGTTGATCTCGATCCTGAGGCGCGGGCCTTCGGGCGGCAGCTTGAACGCCTGCTGCGCGACGCTGATGACCGCGGGGTCGAGCTCGATGACCGTCTGCGCGGCGCGCGGCCGGTGCTTGTGCAGGAAGCGCGTCAACGACGCGGCGCCCAAGCCGATCTGCAACACGCTGCGCGGCCACGACGCGGGGCGCAGCAGCAGCGGGAACATCATGTCGCGCGTGTACTCGAGCTCCAGCGCGGCGGGCCGCGCGATGCGCATCGCGCCCTGGATCCAGTGCGAGCCGAAGTGCAGGTAGCGCACGCCGGCTTCTTCGCTGACCTCGATCGACGCGTGGCGGATGAGGTTGACGCGCGGACGAGTCACGGCGGCGCGCGCTTCAGTCGGCTTTCGCGCCGACGTCGCGGGCAACCTTGCTCCACTTGGCCTTCTCGCTGACGATGAACGCGCCGAAGGCCTGCGGCGTGCCGCCGACGGGGTCGAGGCCGCCTTCGCGCATGCGCTTCTGGATCGCCGGATCGCCCATCACCTTGTTGAACGCGGCGTTGAGCCTGGCGACGACATCCGGCGGCAGGCCGACCGGGCCGACGACACCTTGCCACGCGGTCGCTTCGAAACCGGGGATCGTCTCCGCGATCGTCGGCAGGTCGGGATACGTCGTCGAGCGCCTGGGACTCGATACCGCGAGCGCGCGCAGCTTGCCGGTGGCGACGTGCGGCATCAGGTTGGCCTGGTCGGCGATCGTCACCTGCACCTGGCCGCCGATGATGTCGGTGACCATCGGGCCGCCGCCCTTGTAGGGCACGTGGACGAAGTCGGTGCCCGTCTCGCGCTTGAACAACTCCATCGCCAGCTGCGGGAGGCTGCCGCTGCCCGCCGACCCGTACGAAAGCGTGCCACGGTGGGCCTTGTCGTAAGCGATCAGCTCGGCGGTGGTCTTCACCGGCAGCGATGCGTTGACGACGAGCACATAGTTGACGTCGTTGGCGTGCACGATCGGGGTGAAATCCTTCGCCGGGTCGTACGTCATCGAGCTGTAGATGCCGGCGTTGATCGCGAGCGACGCGATGTTGCCGAGCAGCAGCGTGTAGCCGTCCGGCGGCGACTTGGCGACGAGGTCGGCGCCGATCATGCCGCTCGCGCCCGCGCGATTGTCGATGACGATCGTCGTGCCCAGCGCCTCGCCGAGCGGCGCCTGGATGATCCGCGCGTAGTAATCGACGGCGCCGCCGGGCGGGAACGGGACGACCAGGCGAATCGGCTTGTCGGGGTAGGCGGCGGACGCTCCGGCCGTCCATGCCAGCAGCGCGATGCCGGCGCACGTTTGCAACAGCTTGCGCATCGATCGTCTCCTCAGCGGCCAAGTGGCCCGGAAGTTTAGACTAGCGGCCGCCCCGTCTGTTTGCCCGCCCCGAATGTCCGCAACCACGATCTCCCGCCTCGAATGCTTCGTGCTGCGCGCCCCGATCGCGCGCCCGGTCGCCAACGCGTTCGGCGCGATGAACAACCGTCCCGCCGTATTCCTGCGCATCGCCGCGAGCGACGGTGCCTGGGGCTGGGGCGAGGTGTTCGCGAACTTCCCGCAGGTTGGCGCCGAGCATCGCGCGCGTCTCGTCGACAGCATCGTCGCGCCGATCCTCGTGGGGACCAGCGACGACGTCGCCGCGGCGGCGCGCACGCTTGCGGTGAAGACGCGCTCGATCGCCATCCAGTGCGGCGAACCGGGCCCCTTCGCGCAGATCGCCGGCGCGGTCGACCAGGCGTTGTGGGATCTGGCGGCGCGGCGCGCCAACGTGCCGCTGTGGAAGCTGCTGGGCGCCAGGCAGGGCGGGCCCGTTCGCGTGTACGCGAGCGGCATCGGTCCCGACGACGTCGTCGCGATCGCGCGTGCGAAGCGCGACGAAGGCTATCGCGCGTGGAAACTGAAGGTGGGCTTCGACCGCGCGCGCGACGTGGCCAACCTGGCGGCGTTGCGTGACGCGCTGGGCGGCGACGCGACGATCATGACCGACGCCAACCAGGCCTGGTCGCCCGCCGTTGCGCCGGCGCGCATCGCCGAGCTCGCGCCGTTTGCGCCCGCGTGGATCGAGGAGCCGATGCTGGCCGACGAGCCGCTGGAGGCGTGGCAGGCGCTGGCGCGTGACAGCGCCGTGCCGCTCGCCGCTGGCGAGAACATCCGTGGCCTCGACGCTTACGAAGCGGCGCTGCGCGCGCTCTACCTCCGCTACGTGCAACCGGATGTCGGCAAGTGGGGCGGCATCAGCGGGGCGCGCGACGTGGGCGCGCTCGCAGCGGCCAACGGCGCGATCCTGTGCCCGCACTGGCTCGCCGGCGGCGTGGGTCTCGCGGCGTCGTTGCACATGCTGGCCGCGATCGGCACCGCGGAGAGCCGCATGGAAGTCGACGCCAATCCCAATCCGTTGCGCGAAGAGGTGTGCCCGCTCGCGCTCGTCGACGGTGCGGTCACGCTGGGCGATGCGCCCGGGATCGGCATCGAGCCGGACTTCGCGCGGCTGGCGCGCTACCGCGTGAACACCGCCTGACGCGCTTTCAGCGCGGTGCGGGAATCGGGTCGTCCTCGGGGTCCTCGACGGCCGCGGCACCCGCGTTGATCTCGAACCACATCGCGTTCAGCACGGCGAAGCTGCACGCGAGTCCGATGCCGAGTATCCACGCGAAGTACCACATCGTCGTTCTCCGGATTCAGTAGCTGCTGGGCGTGCGGCGCACGTGCTCGAGCGACACGCGGCCGCGCATCACGTGGAATACCCACGACGTGTACGCCAGGATGATCGGCAGGAAGATCAGCGTCATCGCCAGCATCAGACCCAGCGTGAACTGGCTCGACGACGCGTCCCACACGGTGAGGCTCATCCGCGGGTCCAGCGACGACGGCATCAGGAACGGGAACAGCGCGAAGCCGGCCGACAGGATGGTGCCGGCGAGCATCAGCGAACTGGTGACGAAGGCCGCGATGGACGCGCCGCGCCGCGCGAGCAGCGGCGTCGCAAGCGCCGCAATGATCGCGACGACTGCGGCCATGCAGGCCCATGTGCCGAGCGCGCTGTTGGCGAGCCAGGTGCCGCCGATGGACGCCTGCTTCAGCAGCGGATTCGACGGCCCGTCGGTGACGACGCGCCCGTCGAGCCGGAAGCCCGCGATGCCGTACAGCAGCCACAGCCCGGCGCCGATGTACAGCAGCGCGTAGATGGGCGCGAGCTTGCCGAGCAAGGACCGCGCGCGCACGGCGATGGTCTCGTCGGCCTTCAGCGCGAGCCACGTCGCGCCGTGGAGCACGAACATCGTCAGCGACACGAGGCCCACGAGCAGCGGGAAGGGGCGCAGCAGGCCGATGAGCCCGCCCTCGTACGTCATCCGCAGCGTGTCGTCGTAGCGCAGCGGCACGCCGAGGAACAGGTTGCCGAACGCGACGCCGAAGATCAGCGCCGGCACGACGCCGGCGAACGTGAGCAGGGCATCCCACGCGCCGCGCCAGCGCGGGTCGTCGTGCTTGTTGCGAAAGTTGAGCGACACGGGCCGCACGATCAGCGCCAGTAGCACCAGCAGGATCGCGAAGTAGAAGCCGGAGAACGATGCCGCGTAGAGCAGTGGCCACGCGGCGAACACCGCGCCGCCGCCCAGGATGAACCACACCTGGTTGCCTTCCCACACCGGCTCGAACGTCTCGATGATCGTGCGCCGCTCGGCGTCGTCGCGGCCCAGCACGCGCACCAGCGCGCCGGCGCCCAGGTCGAAGCCGTCGGTGATCGCGAAGCCGATCAGCACCACGCCCATCAGCAACCACCAGATCGCGCGCAGCGTCGGGTAATCGAAGAACGCCTGCAGCGTGGCGCCCATCAGTCGTCTCCCGCCGTGGCGGCGGTGCCCGGCACCGGGCCCGGTTTCTGCCACCAGAGGCCCAGACCGTCGGGGCCGCGCCGGATGTACTTGCGCAGCAGCGCAACGTCGACGATCGCGAGCGCCGTGTAGAAGAACACGAAGCCGGCGAGGCTGGTGGCGATCTGCACGCGCGACACCGACGACACGCCGAGCGCCGTGGGCAGGATGCCTTCGATGGCCCACGGCTGCCGGCCATACTCGGCGACGATCCAGCCGAGTTCGGAGGCGAGCCAAGGCAGCGGCAGGCTGTACAGCGCGACGCGCAGGAACCACCGGCGGTCCGTGAGCTCGCGCTTCGACGCCAGCCAGAACGCATAACCGAACAACGCGATGAAATAGAACCCGCATGCGACCATCAAGCGGAACGACCAGAACAGCACCGGCACGTTGGGGATGGTGCTCGCGGCCGCGGCCGCGATGTCGTCCTTCGTGGCCTTGGTGGGGTCGGGCATGTTCCGCATAAGCAGCAGGCCGTACCCCAGGTCCTCGTTGTTGGCCTCGAACGAGCGCGCCGCGTCCGCGTCGGCCGGATTGGCGCGCAGCTTCTGCAGCGCTGCGTAGGCGGCGACGCCGCGCTCGATGCGGTGCTCGGCCTCGTGCACCAGTTCCTCGATGCCGGGCATCGTGCGGTCGATCGAGTGCGTGCCGATGATGCCCATCGCGTAGGGAATGCGCACGGCGAAATGCGTCTTGCGCTCCGCGACGTCGGGAAAACCGAACAGCGTGAACGACGCGGGCGGCTCCTCGGTGTGCCACATCGCCTCGATGGCCGCAAGCTTCATCTTCTGGTTCTCGGACACCGTGTAGCCCGACTCGTCGCCGAGCACGACGACCGACAGCGCCGACGCGAGCCCGAAGGACGCGGCAACCGTCATCGACCGCTTGGCCATGGCCACGTTGCGCCCGCGCAGCAGGTACCAGGCGCTGATCGACAGCACGAACATCGCGCCGACCACGTAACCCGCGCTGACCGTGTGCACGAACTTGGCCTGCGCCACCGGGTTGAACAGCACGTCGGTGAAGCTCTCCACTTCCATCCGCATCGTGCGGAAGTTGAAGCGCGCGCCCACCGGGTACTGCATCCATGCGTTGGCGATCAGGATCCACAACGCGGACAGGTTGGAGCCCAGCGCGACGAGCCAGGTAACGATCAGGTGGCCCACCTTCGACAGGCGATCCCAGCCGAAGAAGAAGAGGCCCACGAACGTCGACTCGAGGAAGAACGCCATCAGCCCCTCGATGGCGAGCGGCGTGCCGAAAATGTCGCCGACGTAGTGCGCGTAATAGGCCCAGTTGGTGCCGAACTGGAACTCCATCGTGATGCCGGTGGCCACGCCCATCGCGAAGTTGATGCCGAACAGCACGCCCCAGAACTGCGTCATCCGCTTCCAGATCTCGCGACCCGTCATCACGTAGACGGTCTCCATGATCGCGAGCAGCCACACGAGGCCCAGCGTCAGCGGGACGAACAGGAAGTGGTACAGCGCCGTGATCGCGAACTGCAGCCGCGACAGGTCGACGACGGTGGAGTCGATCATGGCCGCGCGCGCTCCGCGTCGGGGTTGGCGGTGGCGTCAGGTGGCGCATCGGCCCCGTGCGGGGAGCCGCCCACGAGATGGCGCGCAACGGCGGCGGGCGACGTGTCGGCACGCTCGACCGGGCGCACGGCCAGTGCCCACAGCAGCGTCAGCAGCACGAGCTTCAGGACCAGCAGCGCCGCGATGTCACGGCCATAGCGACGGCCGCCGCGCGAACGAAACCAGTGCCGGGCCGGCGATGCGGTTGCGGAAGCAGCAGAAAGCGCGTGCGAATTCGCCACCCGTGCACTGTCGCGCAGCGCGCGGCGGCTGTCAATTCGCCGGCGTGGTCACGCGCGCGTCGCCGGCGCGCGTCCGCAGCGTGATCGAATGGCGCAGTGCCTTCATCGGCGGCATGCTGTGCTGCCAGTCGCTGCGGATGGCGTCGCGCATCACGTACAGCGAGCGCGGCGCCAGTTCCAGCGAGACCGTGTGCGCCGCTTCCTGCGCGGCGAGCGGCCGCCAGCGCATCGTGCCGCTGCCGCTGAGCGACAGCCCTGCGACGATGCCGTAGACGGGCTTGTCGCGATGCCAGCCGATGGGCGTGCCGGGCCGGTATTCGCTGACGAGCGCGTGGACGAAAGCCGCGGCAGGCATCGCGAGGTACGCGGCGACACGGGTGCGCAGCGCGACGAGCCAAGGCGGGAGCGGGCCGTGGTCGACGTCATCGGCGCTGCCTTGCTCGTAATACGGCGCGTCGCGCTCGGTGTGGAAATGCGCGACGCGGCGCTTCGCGAAGTATTCGCGGAAGCGCGCCTCACGCAAGGTCAGCGCGCCGATGCCCGTGAGCGCCGAGGCCTCCTCGTCCGCCGTGAGAAAATCCGGCACGTACAGAAGCCCGGACGGCAACCGCGCCGGTTCATCGAAGAGATCCTGCTGCGCCATCACATCATGTCCAAGCTCGAAGCTTTCCCGATCACGCGCCGCTGGCCTGCACAGCACCCGGACCGCATCCAGCTCTATTCGCTGCCCACGCCCAACGGCGTCAAGGTTTCCATCGCGCTCGAAGAGCTGGCGCTGCCGTACGAGCCGCATGCGGTGGACATCACGAAGAACGAAAGCTGGACCCCGGAGTTCCTGTCACTCAACCCCAACGGCAAGATCCCCGCGATCCTGGATCCGGACGGCCCCGGCGGCAAGCCGCTGGCGTTGTTCGAATCGGGCGCCATCCTGGTCTACCTCGCGGACAAGACGGGGCGCCTGATGCCGTCCGATCCCGCGCAGCGCTACGAGGCGCTGCAGTGGATTTTCTTCCAGATGGCGTCCATCGGCCCGATGTTCGGCCAGCTCGGTTTCTTCCACAAATTTGCGGGCCGCGAGTACGAAGACAAGCGGCCGCTCGCGCGCTACCGCGACGAAACCAAGCGCCTGCTGGGCGTGCTCGACGCGCGGCTGGCGGGCCGCACGTGGCTGATGGGCGCCGACTACACGATGGTCGACATCGCCACGCTCGGCTGGGTGCGCAACCTGGTGGGCTTCTACGGCGCGCGCGAGATCGTCGAGTTCGATGCGCTGAAGCACGTGCCCATGTGGCTGGACCGATGCCTCGAGCGGCCAGCTGTGCAGCGCGGCCTCGCGACCCCGGCGCGCCCGACGGCCTGAGCGCGGTCCGTCGCGCGTCGCCGCGCGCGGACGTTCGTTGCGCCCGCGGTGCTGTGAGCCACGTTCAGCGCACGCGCCCGAACGTATTGCCGACGAGCGGCTTCAGCAAGGCATACGCGGCGCCCGCCGTCGTCGGGATCGACGCCTCCGTGGGCTCGACGCCGGTGAAATAGGCCATCGCGATGCCGACGATGTGGCGCTCGAGCTCGTTGAGCGGCACCAGCGACAGCGGCGGCACGCTCGGGTCCAGGTTGTCGGAGCCCGGCGGTTGCGGCGGCGGCACGGTCACCGGCCAGCTCGAGGCCGGGCGCGGCGTCGCGAGGTTGATCGCGTCGGACAGCGTAGGCGCGTTGCGGTCGCGCTCGGTGAGGTGCGGCATTGCGTACTTGTCGCACAGCGTCTTGATCACCGTGCCGTGGTGCACCGGGTTGCTGACGATCGTGCCCGCCTTCGTGCGCGCGCTGATCGCGATGCTGGGCACGCGGCAGCCCAGGCGGTTGAACGTGAAGTCCATCTCGCCCGCCGGCTGCAGGATGTCCGGCGTCACGCCGGACGGCGGCGCGACGTGGTCAAACGTGCCGCCGTGCTCGTCGAACGTGATCAGCAGCAGCGTGTTGTTGGCGTTGGAGCCGGACACCGCCGCGCTCGCCTTCACCGCTGAGTAGATGTTGTGGACCAGGAGATCGCCGCAGCGGACGTCCGACGGGTCCGGGATCGAGACGTGGTCGATGATCAGCGGGCCTGGCGGATGGAAGTCGTTGTGGTTGAACAGCATGCGCGGCTCGACGAATGCGTAGTCGGGCAGCGTGCCCCCGGCGACGTCGGCGTAGAAGTCCTGCATGCTGCCGAAGTGCGTGGCGAAGTAAGGCGCGAGCGCAGGCGCGTGGATGAGGCCCGTCAGCGGCACGAGCTGCGTCGTGTCGTAGTAGATGCACCACGTGCGGCCCGCATCCTCGAGCCTGTTGAATAGCGTAGGCGCGTCGTTGCTCTCCAGCCACTTCGAGTAGGGCGCGTTGAGCACGAAGCCGGACGACGTCGACGCGTGGAAGAACGAACGGTTGGGATAGGTCTGCGTCGGCGCGCCGCAGAACCACGCGTCGTAGACGGCGAACGATTGCGCGAGCGTATTCAGCACCGGCAGCTGCGCCGGCGTGAACGCGTCCATGATCACGCGGTACTCGGCGTAGGTCGGGTTGCGCCCGTTCTTGTAGCGCCACGCGATGCAATAGTCCTCGACGAAGCCCTGCATCGTCGGCGTCGTGCCGTCGGCCGGCGCGTTGTACGGCGGCAGCATCTGCGCGGCATCGACATAGGCGTTGCCGGGGGGGTCCACGACGCTGAACAGTTGCGTGTTCACGTGCGGGTAAGGCTCGCCGGGATCCGGGTTGGGGTTCTGCATGTCCGCGTCGGTGCCGGGACTCGGCGCCGCGGCGACGGTCGTGTGGCCGTCGGTGATGAACGACGGCACGGGGTTCGTGTACGTGGCGTTCGCGAGGCCGTTGAAGTCGGAGCCCGCCGGGTAGCAATAGCCCAGCAGGTTGTCGAGCGAGCGGTTCTCGAACATCACGCAGACCAGGTGGTCGAACGTCGACAGCGGATCGACGCCGCCCAGCGCCGGCGGGTCGAACGTGTCCTGGCCCACGCAGCCTGGCAGCAGCGACGACCCCGCGACAGCCGCGCCCGCCTGGATGAACTTGCGGCGCGCGGGATCGTCGGGGGGTGGCGATGCGGCGTCGCTCACCGGGGCCGTCGCTCCGTTCGCGGCGCGCTCCGCGGAGGATGCGGCAGTCGTCGGGGGGGTTGATTCCGCTGGCTTGTCGCGTGGCATCCTGGCTCTCGTGTCGGGCGGCAACGCGCGGGTGGTGGCGCGGCCGGCGAACTACTATGCACGGTTTCCGCAAACGGGTGCGCGGGGCGCGGGCGGCACGCGGATCATGCGTAACGATCCATTACCCGTCCCTGGCCGCTCCCGGGCGGAACGTAGAATGGCCGAAGCCGGGATCCGACGAGGTCCTGCCAGGGGACGAACATGCGATCCATCGTCAAGTTGCTGGCGTGGCTGGCCTGCGCGCTGGTTTCCATCGCGGGTGTTGCGGTCCAGGCGGCCAACGACACGTCAACCGACCACAGCGACCTGTGGGGAACGGCGGGCGAGTCGGGCTGGGGCATCCAGTTCGTGCAGCAGCACGACACGGTCTTCGCCACGATGTTCGTGTACGGCAGCGACCAGCAACCCACGTGGTACATCGCCACGTTGACACCCGTCGACTCGAAGAACTACGCCGGCGCAGTCTACCGGACGCACGGCCCCTACTTCGGCGGCACATGGGACGCGACAGCGACCGGGCTCGCGCACGTGGGCTCCATGAACTTCTATCACCAGTACGTCGAGAGCGGGACGCTGTCGTACACGATCGATGGCGTTTCGGTGCTGAAAGCCATCTCGCGCTCCACGTTTGCGTTCAACCACCTGGGCGGAAACTTCCTCGGTGGATCCTTGCTGAAGGTCGCGGGCGGCGACTGCACCGGGTTCCGCTATGGCACCGTGTATACCTCCGAACTCGAGATCGTCCACGCGGGCGGCACCGCTGCGAGCTTCGATTTCGTCGATGGCGAGACGTGCGCGGTAACGACCGGCGCGTACACGCAGGCGGGCCAGTTCGGTAGCATCCGTGGCGCCTACACGTGCACCAACGGCGATTCGGGGACGATGATGATCTTCGAAAGCAGCGTCAGCTATTACGGGCTGTCGACGCGCATCGACATCCAGAGCAACGGTGCCGGCGCCTGCCACCGCACGGGTTACTTCGCGGGCGTCGCGAACTAGGGCGACGTCTTCACGTCGAGGGCGGCCCAGCGGTCATACAGCGCCGCGAGTTCCGTCTCCAGCGCCGCGCTGCGTGCCGCGTCCGCTTTCAGCGTGGCCGCATCCTGCGCGGCGACCGCATTGGCATCATCGGGCCCAACGGCGTGGGCAAGTCGACGCTGCTGAAGCTGATCCTGGGCGAGCTGCCGCCCGACAGCGGGCGCGTGAAGCTCGGCACCAACCTCAGCGTTGCCTACTT
>JBGAIC010000014.1:0-63212 GCA_044225845.1 Casimicrobiaceae bacterium | reverse complement strand
GCGGCAGCACGTCGACGAGCTTGCGCGCGGTGACGGCGCCGATGGGCATGCCACGCGCCGGCCCGCTCGCCATCGGCGCGAGCAGCTTGGCGCCGCCGAAGCGCTCGCCCTTCCCCGCCGCCAGCAGGATGCCGACGACGCCCTACTGCTGATCGGCCTGCAGATCCGAAGGCACGTCCACATCACGCAAGATGCCGACATCGTTGACGTCGACAAGCACTACGTCGCGCGAGGCCGCGACGATGTCGCGTGCGCCCGTGTCGCCGGTCAGCGCGAGCAGCGCAGCCTTGTGCCGTGACGAGAAGCCCACCGGATGCCCACGCTGGCCGCGGAACGACGGCGCGGCGATCGACGCGCCCTTGCGCAATGCGGTGGCGACGGCGTCGATGGTTGCGGTGGCGATCCACGGCATGTCCGCGAGCATGACGACCCAGCCGCTTGCATCCGCCGTCGCGGCAACGCCGCACGCGAGACTGGCGCCCATGCCCGCGTCGGCGGTCGCGCACTCGACGACACGTGCGCCGGTTGCAGCGAGATGGCGCGACAGGTCCGCGTCACTCGGCCGCACGACGGCCACGGTGTGCGGCAGCACGTCGACGAGCTTGCGCGCGGTGACGGCGCCGATGGGCATGCCACGCGCCGGCCCGCTCGCCATCGGCGCGAGCAGCTTGGCGCCGCCGAAGCGCTCGCCCTTCCCCGCCGCCAGCAGGATGCCGACGACGGCCACGCCTACTCCGGCAGCAGGTGGAACTTGCCGTCGCGGACGACGACGAGCACGCGCGCCCGTTCGTCCATACCGTTGTGGTTCGTCGCCGACATGTTGAACACGCCCTGGCAGCCCACGACTTCGCGCTGCTGCTCGAGCGAGTCACGCAGCGCCGCACGGAACTCGGGCGTACCGGGCTTGGCCACCTTCAGCGCAGCCGGCAGCGCGTCCTGCAGCAGGATGCCGGCATCCCACACGTTGGCGCCGAACGTCGCGGGAACGTTGCCGAAGCGCTTCTGGTAGGCCGCGATGTAGTTCTCCGCGACCTTCTTCGTCGGGTTGGACGCGGGGATCTCGTCGATGACGAGCATCGGACCCGCGGCCAGGATCGTCCCTTCGACCTTGTCCTTGCCGAGCTTGATGAAGTCGTCGGTGGCCACCGCATGCGTCTGGTAGATCGTGCCCTTGTAGCCTTGGTCGCGCAGCGTGGCCTGCGGCAGCACGGCAGGTCCGCCGACGGCCGCGATCAGGATCGCGTCCGGTTTGCTGGCGATCAGCTTCAGCGTCTGGCCCGTCACGCTCTGGTCGGTGCGCGCGTACTTCTCCGTGGCCGTGATGCGGATGCCGGCCTTGTCCGCCATCGCGCCGAACACCTTGAACCAGTTCTCGCCATAGGGATCGTTGAAGCCGATCAGGCCGACGCTCTTCACGCCCGCCTTCTTCATCTGCGCGATCAGCGCGGCGGCGATCAGGTCGTCGTTCTGCGTCGTCTTGAACACCCAGCGCTTCTTCGCGTCCAGCGGCTCGACGACGGCCGACGTGCCCACGGTGGCCATCAGCGGCACGCCGGCTTCCGCGATCACGTCGAGGATCGCGAACGCGTTGGGCGTCGTCGACGGCCCGATGATCGCGTCGACGTGGTCCTCCTGGATCAGCTTCTTGGCGTTCTGCACGGCGCGCGTCGTGTCGCCGCCGTCTTCCAGCGACACGTACTCGATCGTCGTGTTGCCGATCTTCGTCGGCAGCAGGTCGCCGGTGTTCTTCTGCGGGATGCCGATGGCGGACGTCGGCCCGGTGGCGGAGACGAGGAGGCCGATCTTCACCTGGGCGCCGGCAGGCGCGGCGAACGACAGTGCGGCGAGGCTTGCGGAGACCGCGAGGGATGCGAGGCGCATGGTTCGAGTGCAACGTGCGTGGACCAGCGCGAATCGTATCAGGCGGCCAGGTTCACCTTCGCAAGCTGCGCGCGGAACCGCGGCGACGCGCGTAGCGCGTCGAACACCGGCTCCACGCCGAGATGCGGCAGGATCTCGCCGTGCGGATTGGCGAGCGCCGCATCGATCTGGTCCATCGCGCCATCGGCATCGCCGGCGACGGCGTGCAGCATCGCGGCGTGGTAATGCAGCGCGCGGCCCGCATCGGCGTCCGCCGCGACGACGGCGCGCGCGGCCGCGAACTGCGGTCGGCCGGGTGCGGCGGCCTTGACGCAGGCATCGGCGAACGAACCGAACTTGGCGCGCAGCTCGTCCGGCATCGTGGCCACGTGCGCGCGCGCCGCGAGCTCGTTGCCCTGCATCAGCGCCAGCACGCCCAGCTTGGTCACCCACGCGTAGTAATGCCCCGGCGCGGCGGCGAGTGTCGCGTCGAATTCCTCGATCGCCCGCGGATAGTCGCGACGCCAGATCGAGAGGCCCGCCTGCGTCTGCGTCACTGTCGGCGAGCGGTCGAGGTCGCGCACGACGTCGAGCTGCTGTTGCGCTTCGGCGTCGCGTCCGCGCAAGCCCAAGAGGTAAGCGAGCTGCGCGCGGTTGTTCGCGTCGGAAGGCAAAGTGCGCACGAGGCCGCGATGCAACTCCTCGGCGCGGTCCCAACGGAAATCGTAGACGCCGGCCCAGCGCGCCGCCAACGTCTGCGCGGAGGCGAGCTCCGGGGCACGCGCGAACGCGTCCTCCGCCAGCCTGCGTGCGTGGCGGAACGCGTCCGGATCGCCGTTGCGCTGGTATTGGTACTGGTTGAGCGACGCCATCGCGCGCGTGACGTAGGCCGGCGCGAAGTCGGGGTCGATCGCGAGCGCCTCGTCCGCGTGGCGCAACGCGGCGGCAAGTCCACCGACACCGGGCCGCGCCAGCGACTGCAGCGCGCGGATGAACGCGAGGAACGACGCGGGATCGACGGCGCGGTTCCAGAACGGCTCCACCATCCGGTCGGCGATCCGCAACGAAAGATGGCCGGCCACCGCCTCGGCGATCGTGCGGTTGACGCGCAGCGCGTCGCGGCCGATGCCTTCGAAGCGGTCGGCGAGCACAATGCGGTCGGCTGCCGCGTCGACGACGCGCACGTCGACGCTCCAGCGATCGCCCGCCTCGATGACGCCGCCTTCGACAAGGTAACGGATGCCCAGCTCGGCGGCCAGCTGGTCGGCGCGCAGCGCGGATTGCGCGTAGACGCGTGCGGTGGTCGCAGACAGCACGCGCAGGTCCGACAGCGGCGCCACGGCGAGGCGGTTCAGCACCTCCGCCGACGTCGCCTCGCCGACGAAGCCGCGCTCGGCGACGTCGCCGCCGCGATAGGCGAACGGCAGCACCAGCAGGCCCGGCGCGCGTCCGGCGTCGGCGACCGCGGTAGCGCTCCCCGCCGTCCACGCGTCGAGTTCCGCCGCGCGCGCGAACACGCTCTGCCCCGGTCCGCCCGGTATCCGGTGGACCGGCAAGCCGCGATCGCGCTCCCAGAGCTGTACGGTACGAACTTCGCGCCCGAGATGGCGCGCGATCGCCTTCCAGCCGCGCAGTGTGCCGTCGTCGTTGCCCATCGCTCCCCGCTTCGCCGGGACCGCTCGCAACGATTCTAGCGCCGGGGCGCGTCTCTTCGGTCCAGCGGCGTGTATCGCGACATTTCGCAGCTTTTCGCACCCGCGGCGGCGTGGCGGAATCCAGACTCGCGGGAATCGCCTTCGCATCCCCTTCGTGATCCGCACACCGCTCCGCCTGCTGCTGTCGACGCTGGTCCTCGCGGGCGCCGCGCTCGCGGTGCCGGCGCTCGCGGCCGAGCATCGCTTCGACCTGCTCGTCGACGACGACGCGAGCGTCGCCACCGGCTGCGTTGTCGCGGAACCCGCCGGCACCGTCTCGGGCATCGAGCAGCGCTTCAGCGTGTACGTCGCCACGACGACGACCGGCGCGACGCTGGCGAGGATCACGCGCGCCGTGTGCAGTGGCGGCACGCTCGGCGCCGAAACGACCGTCGATCCCGGCAGCTGGCCTGCGGGCCTGGGCAACGGTACCGGCGGCACGGCCGCGCTCGAGGCTTACATCCCGCGCGACGCGCTGCCGTCGACGGGCACGCTGCGCATCACCGTCGCGAGCGACAGCGACGGCGCGGGCGACCTCGTCGCGCCGTTCACGCTGCCGGCGGACGTGTACGGCGCTCCGGGCGGAGGCTCCGCCCCCACCACCCCCGCGACACCGATTCCACTCGGCCACGCGCTCGCCACGCTCATCGCCGCGCTGCTCGCGCTGCTCGGCGGTCGCTGGATCCGCCGGCATCCGCACGCAACACATGTCGCGACGCTCGTCGCGACGCTCGCGTTGTCGACGCTCGCATGGGCCGCGGCCGTCGTGCTCGACGGCAACGTCGGCGACTGGTCCGGCGTCAGCGCCATCGTCACCGATCCGGCGGGCGACGCGCCGGTGGACACCGACGTCGTCGCCGTCTACGTGCAGGCCGACGCGCAGCACCTGTACGTGCGCATCGACGCCGACGTGCGGCCGGATACGGTGACACCCGCGAATCGCGCACCGACCGTCTCGGCCGGTCCCGACCTCGCGATCACGTTGCCCGCCACGGCGACGCTCAACGGCGCGGCCAGCGACGACGGCTTGCCCAACCCACCTGGCGCGCTGACGCTCACATGGACGATGGTGAGCGGACCCGGCAGCGTGACGTTCGGCAACCCGGGCGGCGCGATCACGAGCGCCGCGTTCGCCACGGCGGGCACGTACACGCTGCGCCTGAGCGCGTACGACGGCGCGCTGACGACGACGAGCGACACGCACGTGGTGGTCAGCCCGGCGGCCGTCGCCTCGTCGCTGACGCTCGCGCCGGTCCCCGACGCCACGATCACGCTCGGCAGCCGCTACCAGCAGGTGCTGCAGGCGAGCGGGTCCGCACCGGGCCAGGTGATCAGCTACGCGCTGCCGACGGCGCCGAGTGGCGCGTCGCTCGCTCCGGCGCCCCTGGTCGACTGGACGCCGTCGGCCGCCCAGCTCGGAACCAGCACGTTCACCGCGCAGGTCAGCGACAACCTCGGCAATACGGCGAGCGCGACATTCCACGTCACCGTCCAGGCGGTCGCGCACGCTCCAGTCCTCGGTGCCCAGCCGGACGCGACGCTGGCCATCGGCGCCGCCTTCACGCGCACGCTGACCGCCACCGATCCCGACGCCGGCGACACGCTGACCTTCACGCTGGTAAGCGGGCCAGCGGGCATGACGCTCTCCGGCGCGGCGCTCGCGTGGACCGCGAACGTCGCCGCCGGCGATTACGCGGTGACGGTCAAGGTGACCGACAGCGGCGGCCTCTTCGACACGCGCACGTTCACGCTGCACGTGATTCCCGCGATCCCGCCGGTGGCGCTCGACGACGCGTACACGGTGCACGTCAACGACACGCTCGTCGTCGACGCGGCGCACGGCGTGCTCGTCAACGATTACACGCCGCCCGGCACGACGCTCGCGGCGACCAGGCTCACGGACCCGGACAAGGGCGCGCTGACGGCATTCGCGGCCGCCGGCGCGTTCACCTACGTGGCGCCCGCGACGATCAGACCGCCCGCGTTCAAGCCGGTGGTCAAGTGGCAGCAGCAAGGCCAGAACTGGAACGTGGGCGGCAACCCGCGCGTCATGACGATCGTCGACCCGACGTCGCCGACGGGCGCGAAGACGACGGCCGTCATCGCGCTGTACGACGACGAAGGCGACCCCGGCTTCACCGTCATGCGCGGCAGCGACGGCGTGATCCTGTGGCGGATGAGCCAGTTCCTGCCGGCGCCCTACGCGGATTGCAAGCTGCGCGCGGACCAGACGCAGGACGCGGTCGCCGTCGCCGACATCGACGACAGCGGGCGCCCGGCGATCGTGGCGCCGGTGAACTGCGTGATCGCCGACGGCGACGGCAACATCTCGCGGATGGTCGCGCTCGACGCGGGCACCGGCGCCGTCAAGTGGGTCACCGCGCGCATCGGTTCCAACTATGCGGACGGCAGCGCCATTTCCAACCTGTTCGGCGTGACGCCGGTCATCGCGCGGCTGCACGACGGCGAGACACCGACGGTGCTGCTGAAGCGCGCGGGCGGCGGCAGCCTGAACCGCGACAGCGACGCCACGGAGTTCTGCAAGCAGTACGACGCCGCGACGACGCTGACGATGTGCACCGGTGTCATCGGCCTCGATGGGGCCACCGGCAACGTACGCGCGAAATGGGTCGCGCAGGCCGACTATGCGCAGGCCTTCAACGTCGCCGGCGGCGGTCGCGACGCATATGCGCACCTTGTCGTGGCGCCGATCCCTGGTGTATGCGCGCCCTGCCTCGTTGCCAACGGCGCCGTGTGGGACGCCGACGGCAACGTCGTGTCCAACTGGATGGACGGCGGCGCGGTGGTCAGCACCGCGCTCGCGAAGCTGGACGACGGCTCGACGGCGATCGTCAGCTACCAGACGCGCGGCGGCGTCGCCTATCTCGTCGCGCGGCGCGCGGATGCGACGACGCTGTGGCGCACGACGACCGGCGGCAGCAACGAGAACGGGCAACTGTCGGTGGGCGACCTCGACGGCGACGGCGTGCCCGACATCGTGCTCACCGACAACGGTTATGCGCGGGCCTTCAACGCGCGCGGCGAGATCCTGTGGATCCGCACGTTGCTGGACAGCGGCAGCAACGCGATGGTCAAGGACGGCAACCGGCCGGCGATCTTCGACCTCGACGGCGACGGCGAGGCGGAGGTGGTCGTCGAAACGACGCAAGGCCTCTTGTTCCTGCACGGCAAGGACGGCACGACGAAAGTCGCGCTCGCGTTCGCCGACATGGGCGTCGACGCGTCCGGCTCCGGCGCGGCCAACCTCTCGCCGATCATCGCGGACCTCGACGGCAGCGGCCACGCGGCGATCGTGTTCGGCGTGCCGAGCGCGGGCTACAACGGCTACTCGTCGGTGACGGCGGTGGCCGCGCAGGCGAACGACTGGCGCGCGACGCGCCCGGTGTACGGCCAGTTCAGCTACCACGTGGCCGACATCGCCGACGACGGCAGCGTGCCGGCGTTCCCGCTCGTCGACGCTTTCGCGACGCCGCGCACGAACGTGTTCGGCAACCAGCCGCAGGTGGACACCCCCGTAGATCCGCGCGCGGTCGCGCGGACGACGTTCACGTATGCGGCGAGTGCGGCGAGCCTCGTGTCCGTCCCGGCGACGGTGACGCTGACCATCCAGCCGGCGAACAGCCCGCCGGTGTTCACGACCACGCCGCCGACGCGCTTCCTCACCGGCCAGTATCTCGACGACCTCTACCGTCCGCACGCGGTCGACCCCGACGTCGGCGACACGGTCGCGTACAGCGTGGTCTTCGCGGCCGCGGGCTCCGGGCTCGGCAGCTGCGCGATCGATCCCGCCAGCGGCGCGTTCTCCGGCGGCTGCCAGCTGAGCGGCGGCGACGACGGCCTGGTCGAGATCGTCATCGCGGCCACCGACAGCTTCGGCGCGCGCACGCTGCAGACGATCAGGCTGACGGTGAGCGAAGGCAACGCGGTGGTGCCCGACGTCGTCGGGCAGATGCAGGCGCAGGCCGCGGCGACGCTTGCGTCGTCGAGCTTCAACGTCGGCTCCGTGAGCGAAATCCACGCGCCGGCCCCGGCGGGCCAGGTGCTGAGCCAGTATCCGTCGTCCGGCGTCAGCGCGCCCGCGTACTCGAACGTCGACCTGACGGTATCGCTCGGCCCGCCGCCCGCCGCGGTGCCCTATGTCGTCGGGCAGACGATCACGGCGGCGCGGCACACGCTCGCCGGCCCCGGCTTCACGGCAAGCGTCGTGCCGGTGGCGTCCACGGTGGCGCCGGCCGGCATGGTATTGGCGCAGGCGCCCGTCGCGGGCACGCTGCTCGCGCCGCCCGGTCCCGTCACGCTGCAGGTGTCGAGCGGGCCGCCGCTGAGCGGCACGGTCGCGAAGATCGTCGTGCAGCCCGGCTCGACGCAGGCGCTCACCGTCGGCGACACGCTCGGCTATACGGCCACCGCCATCTTCACGGACAGCACCAGCGCCGACGCGACGCTCGCCGTCACGTGGAGCACCGTGCCGCCGGCCCCCGCGAGCGTCGACAGCAGTGGCGACGTGACAGCGCTCGCATCCGGCACCACGGCGGTCACGGCAACGCTGGGCGCGGTCAGCGGCGCCTCGACACTCGTCGTCGTGCCGTTCACGCCGGGCGACGTGGTGGCGCCGGTAGCCCGGATCGACGCGCCGGCGGACGGCGCGAGTGTCAACGGCCCGATGACGGTCACCGGCACCGCCACCGACGCGCACTTCCTGCGTTATGAGCTCGCACTGGCACCCGCCGGCACCAGCGACTGGACGGTGCTCGCGAGCAGCGTGACGCCCGTTTCCGCCGGCGCGCTGGGCACGCTCGACCCGACGACGCTGCTCAACGGCGCGTACACGCTGCGCCTCACCGTCTACGACAGCGGCGGCAACGCGACGGTGGCGACCAACGGCATCGTCGTCACCGGCCAGCAGAAACCGGGACTCTTCACGTTGAGCTACGTGGACCTCAACGTCGCCGCCGTCGGCGTCCCGATCACCGTGACGCGCACCTACGACAGCCGCGACAAGTCGCAAGGCGACTTCGGCTACGGCTGGCGGCTGGGCGTCAACACGATGCGCGTGGCGGCGAGCACGGTGCTCGGTTCGAGCTGGCGCGTCACCGGCGGCGGTACGAGCTACGCGCTCGTGGCGGATCGTGCGCATTCGGTCAGCATCACGTTGCCCGATGGGCGCGTGCAGACATTCGACCTGGCCATCACGCCGGCGTCGTCGGTGCTCGTGCCGCTGTCCACGCTGCAGGCTTCGTTCGTCGCGCGGCCCGGCACGCTCGGCACGCTGGTTTGCCTCGACAACACCAACCTGCTGATCGCGGACGCGCAACCCGGCGTCGTGACGCTGCTCGACGACACGACGCTTGCGACGTTCGATCCGCACCGCTTCCGCTACACGGACGTGGCGGGCACCGCCACCGAGTTCGACGCGTCCGGCGTCACGCGCGTAACCGACGCGCAAGGCAACGGCACGACGTTCGACGCGTCCGGCATCCGGTCGTCGTCGGGTCCTGCCGTGACGTTCACGCGCGACCCGCAGAACCGGATCACGGCGATCACCGATCCGCTGGGCAACGTGCAGACCTACACCTACGACGTGCGCGGCGACCTCGTCGCACACACCATGGCGACGGGTGACGCGTCGCACTATGTGTACGACTACCGCCACGCGCTCGTGTCCATCGTGGATCCGCTGGGCAACGCGGCCGTGCGCAATACATGGGACGACGGCGGTCACCTGCTGTCGAGCACCGACGCGGCCGGCCACACCGTCACTTACGCCGACGATCCTTCGGCGCAGACGATGGTGATCACCGGTCGCCGCGGCCAGGTGACGACCGTCGCCTACGACGCCGACGGCAACGTCACGTCGTCGCAGACGCCGGTGACGATCGACGGCAGCCTGGTGCTCGCGACGACGACGGCGACTTACGACGCCTGGGGCAACGAACCCGACGTACCGACCTCGACGGCGTCGCGCGCAGCGAGCCGGACCGGCAGCCAGCCGCTTACGGACGTGATCGACCCCAGCGGCGCCACCCTCGCGACGAGCTATGCATACAACACCGACAGCGACCCGACGTCCGTCGTCGACCCTGCCGGCCGCGTGCTCACGGTGACTACGCCGCCGGGCGCACGGCCACGCAGATCACTTTCCGGGCGCGGCAGCTCACCGCCAACTACGACGGCGAACGGCAATTTACTGTCCAGCGTCGATGCTTCGGGAACGACACGAACGCACAGCTACGACGGCGCCGGCAACGAGACGCGCGAAGAGACTCCGCGACGCCGCGTCGACGCTGTTGGGTCGCGCGTCGATCACACCTACGATGCGAACGGCAACGTCCTCACCGAGACCGTGTGGCGCACGGTCGGGGGTTCTCTGGTCGCGCAGACGGCTTCCTTTGCGTACGATGCGTCCAACCGCGTGATCGCTGTCACCGACCCGCTCGGCAACATCTCACGTACCGAATACGATGCCGCGGGATCGCGTCACCGCGCGCGTCGATGCGCTCGAAGCGCCGCACGACCTACGACCTGGGATGCGCTCGGCCGCCTTGCCTCGACGACATCGCCGGACGGTACGACGCAAGCGACGTACGACGCCAACGGCAACGTGGCCACCGAGATTGACGCCGCGGGTCGCACGACCACCGGGTACGACGAGCTCAACCGCCGCGTCGCGGTCACACGCGCGGACGGCGGCACGACGCGCACGATCTGGTCGGCGGCAGGTCGCGTCGACGCACGGTCGATGCCAACGGCAACCGTACCGACTATGGATACGACGCCGCCGGGCCGCCAAGGCTCGGTCACGCTTTCCCGGCCGTTGCGAACGGCCCCGGCGGAGCCGTTGCAGCGCCTGCACACCGCGACCACGCTCGATGGCGCCGGCCAGCCA
The DNA here is from genome assembly GCA_044225845.1 of Casimicrobiaceae bacterium. Classification (GTDB taxonomy): domain Bacteria; phylum Pseudomonadota; class Gammaproteobacteria; order Burkholderiales; family Casimicrobiaceae; genus VBCG01. The sequence goes on along the minus strand of JBGAIC010000014.1, from coordinate 52,751 downwards.
CGACCGAAACCGATCCCGCGGACGGGCACGTCACCCAGTACGCCTACGATGGAAACGGCAAGCTGGTGCAGATCACTACCGCGACGGCGCCACGGTGCAGCAGGCGTGGGACGCGATGGGACGCCGTACCAGCGATCACCAACGAAGAAGGCCAAGCCACGACGTCTACGTACGACGGCCTCGGCCGGCTGGTGTGGTGACAGGACTCGCGGGCGACGCGCACTACGAATACGACGAGGCCGGGAACCTCGTCACACAGACGGACGCGGAGGGTCGTGTGACGCGCTTCGACTACGATGCGCGCGGCCGCCCCACGCGACGCACCTATCCGGGTGGCGAGACCGAGCAGAACGCCTACGATGCGGTCGGCAATCTCGTCGCGTACACCGACGGCCTGGGCCGGACGACCACCTACGCGTACGACGCGATGAACCGGCTGGTGTCGAAGGTGTTGCCGGGCGGCGCCACCGTGAGCTTCGTCTACGCGCCGGACGGACAGCGCGCCACGCGACCGACGCGCGCGGCACCGTGGTGTACGGCTACGACAGCGTCAGGCCGGCTCGCCGCAGTAACGCAACCGGACGGCGCCGCGATTCACTACACGTACGACGCCGACGACAATCTCGTCTCGTCGTCGTCCCCTGCCGCGACGATCGGCTATGGCTACGACGCGCTGGCGCGCCTGTCGCAGGTGACGACGCCGGGGGCACCAACACGATGGCCTACGATCTCGCCGGCAATCGTCCGCTCGACAGCATGGAACGGCATCGTCAGCGACGCGGCATTCGACGCACGCGAACCGCCTGACGGTTCTCACCCACAAGACCACGGGGGGCACCACGCTCGCAAGTTTCACGCCGCACCTGGTCGCTGGCGGGCCGCCGCACGCAGGACGACTGAACTCGACGGTTCCACCGATACCTACGGCTACGACGGGCGCGGCCGGCCTCGTCGCGCAGTGCGTACCGGCAGCCACCCGTTCACGGCCACGCATGCCTGGGACGCCGTCGGCAATCGCGTGCAGATGGTGCGCGACGGCGTGGTGACCGCCTTCAGTTATGACAGCGACGATCGCCTGCTCGCGCCGGCGGTGCCACCTATGCATGATGCCAACGGCAACCTGCTGACCGCCACCGCGTCATCGGGCGTCACCCAGCAATTCGTTACGACGCGGAAGGGCATCTCGTCAGCCAACTGCGCGGCGGAGCCAGCACGCAGTATCGTACGACGTCGACGGCAATCGCATCGCGACCGCATCCGGCGGGCACGATCACCGCGCTGGTGGACGACAACAACCCGACCGGGCTGGCTGCAGGTGGTCGAGGAGCGCGACGAAGGTGGCGCGCTCGTCGCGAACTACGCGTGGGACCGGGGCCTTGTCGCGTCGCTGTCCAATGCCGGCGGCGCGCGCCGCGCTCGACGACGGCAGCGGCAGCGTGCGCGCGCTCGCCGACGCGGGTGCGAGCCTCACCGACACCTACCAATACGACGCCTGGGGCGGCGACGTCGCCGTGTCCGGCACCAACGCCAATCCCTACCGTTATCGCGGCGAACGACTGGAGTCCGCCACCGGTCTCTATGCATTGCGCGCGCGACTACGATCCGGGCACGGCGCGTTTCCGACGCGCGACCCCGCCGACGGCGGCGCGCCGGACGACGCACGGACGCTGCATCGCTACGCGTACGCGAACGAAGATCCCGTCGACTTCATGGATCCCACCGGCGAGACGTCGCTGATGGAGCAGCTGACGGCGCTGAAGCTGGAAGCCACGCTGCTCGCGACGCGCGTGGTCTCCGCCGCGTCGGCGACGTGCGCAGCGGCGGGCACTCTGGGCGTCATCCAGGACATCTACGTCGATCAGGCACGCTGGCCTACGAGTTCGCCGGCCGATACGCCGCAAGACGTTCTACCACTGGAGCGCGCCCCCGCCTGCGGGTAAGCGTCAAGGAAGTCGAGGCCAAGCTTTCGTTCAACACGCGCTACGTCTTTGGCCAGGGCAAGAAGCGCCAATTGGAGCGGCGACTTCTCGGTGAAGTTCAGCAACGACGTTGCGCTCGCGGCGGCTACAGAATCAAGGCTTCTACGTCAACGCCTCGAAGACGTACAAGGTCGGCAGCGTTACAGCCTGTACGAAGGAGGTTGCGCAGATCGCCGCCAGCGTCAGCGCCTTCAAAGATCGACGTTGATGTGCGTCACCGACGTCTCCGTACCCTCAAGGTCCCCGCCAAAGGCAGCGTCGAAGAAGCCGCACGACGTAGGCTTCTGGGCGCCCAACGTCGGCGGCAGCGTCCTGCTCGAAATCAAGCCCACGCCGCGCTTCCCGGTGAAGCAGGAATTTCCGTTGCTCGACTACGATTCCGCCAAGCACGGCTTCCTCGTCGGCGGCGCCAACCCGTTCTAGCGGACGGCCAGCGCGGCGTAGCGCCGGGCGGCGCGACAAGCTACGGGGACGGCGGCGCGTGCGCTGCGCATCGCGCAAGATCGAGGCGACCGGTCCCGATGCCCACGGCGCCGATGCCCCGCTGCCGACCGCGCATGGAATCTCCGGACGCGCCCGCAGTCTCCGCTGCGCGCCCTGTTCTTCCGCTTCATGGAAGTAGGCCTCTCCGGCTTGGCGGCGTTCTCCCGCACGCGCGCCGCATGCTCGTCGAGCGGCGCGGCTGGCTCACCGAGCACGAGTTCGCGGAGATGCTGTCGCTGGGCCAGTTCCTGCCCGGGCCCAACATCGTCAACGTGTCGGTGATGGTCGGGCGCAAGTTCCACGGCGTGCGCGGCGCGTTCGCCGCGGTCGCGGGCCTGATGCTGATGCCGATGGCGATCGTGATGACGCTCGGCGCGCTCTACGCGCAGTTTGCCGAGCTCGCCGTGGTGCGCGACGCGATGGGCGGCATCGCGGCCGCGGCGTCGGGCCTCGTGCTCGCCATGGGTTTCAAGATGGCGCGCGCGATCCGTACGCGGCCGGTGGCCATCGCGGTGGCGCGGTCGCGTTCGCCGCGATCGGCCTCCTGCGCGGCTGCCGCTGGTCTGGGTGCTGGCGGTGATGGCGCCGATCGCCATCGCGCTCGCGTGGTGGAAACGCCTCTGATGCCTTCGGCGCTCTTCGAGCTCGCGCTGCAGTTCCTGACGCTGTCGCTGCTGTCGTTCGGCGGCGCCAACGCCGCGTTGCCGGACATCCACCGGCGCGTCGTCGACGTGCACGGCTGGATGACCAACACCGAGTTCACGCAGATGTTCGCGCTGTCGCAGGCGGCGCCCGGGCCCAACGTGCTCGTCGTGGCGCTGATCGGCTGGAAAGTCGCGGGCGTCATCGGCGGCATCGTCGCGATGACGGCGATGTGCGCGCCGTCGTCGGTGCTCACCTATCTCGTCGCGCATGCGTCGGACCGCTTCCGCGAGGCGCCGCTGCGCGTCGCGATCCAGAACGGCCTCGTCCCGGTGACGGTGGGACTGATCGTCGCGTCGGGTTACGTGCTGACGGTGAACACGGACCACGGCGTCGCCGCGTACGTCGTGACGCTCGTCACGTTCGCCGTCGTGCTGTTCACGCGCGTGCACCCGCTGTGGATGCTGGCGGCGGGTGGCGTGGCGGGCGCGCTCGGCTGGCTCGCGCCTTAGCGGACACGAAGACCAGCGGAGGCACGCCGCTGGCCGCGCTCCCGCCGTCACACGGCCTGGCCCGCCGCGTAGCCGGACGACCACGCCCACTGGAAGTTGTAGCCGCCGAGCCACCCGGTGACGTCGACGCATTCGCCGATGAAGTGCAGGCCGGGCACGTCCTTGGCGCCCATCGTCTTCGACGACAAGCCGGCCGTATCGACGCCGCCCAGCGTGACCTCCGCCTTCGCATAGCCCAGCGTGCCCGACGGGCGCAACGCCCAGCGGTGCAACGCGTCCGCGAGTTCGCGCAAGCGTCGCTCGCCGAGCTCGCGCAGCGGGCGTTGCGCGTCGTGCAGCGCAGTCCACGCCTGCGCGAAGCGCCGCGGCAGGCGCTCGGCGAGCAGGTTGTCCAGCCGCTGCGTGGAACCGCGCGCGTCCAGGAGCCACGCCGTCGCGTCGCCGCCCGGCAGCACGTCGACGACGACGGGCGCGCGGCCGTCCCAGTACGACGACGCCTGCAGGATCGCGGGGCCGGACAGGCCGCGATGCGTGAACAGCACGTTCTCGCGGAAGCGCGCGCCGCCGCACGACGCCGTGGCGTCCACCGACACGCCGGCGAGCTCGCCCAGCGGCGCGAGTACGTCCGGCGGCAACGCGAGCGGCACCAGCGCGGGGCGCGGCGGCACGACGGCGAGCCCGAATTGCGCGGCGACCTCGTACGCGAACGGCGTCGCGCCGATCTTCGGCACCGTGAGGCCGCCGGTGGCCACGACCAGCGACGAGGTGTCGAGCTCGCCGTCGGACGTGGCGAGCTCGTAGCGGTCGCCGCGGCGCGCAACGCTCCGCACGGCACAGGGCAGGCGCCACTCCACGCCGGCCTCGTCGCACTCGGCGCGCAGCATCGCCACGACCTGGCGCGCGGACTCGTCGCAGAACAGCTGGCCGAGCTTCTTCTCGTGGTACGCGATGCCGTGGCGCTCGACGAGCGCGACGAAATCGCGCGGCGTGTAGCGCGCGAGCGCCGAGCGGCAGAAGTCCGGGTTACGCGACAGGTATTGCGCGGGGGTCGCGCCGGTATTCGTGAAGTTGCAGCGGCCGCCGCCCGAGATGCGGATCTTCTCGCCGATGACGGCGACGTGGTCGAGCAGCACCACGCTGCGGCCGCGCGCACCCGCAGTGGCCGCGCAGAACATGCCGGCGGCGCCGGCGCCGATGATCGCGACGTCGAACGAGCGGCTCATGAAAACTCGAAGGGCGCGGAGATCCGCGCCCTTCGAGGGTACCGCATCACCGCGAGCAGGCTACGACAGGTGCTCGCAGCGCCCCATGGCGGCACCACCCTTCACCGCCGCAACGAAGCCCTTCGGGAACGTCGTGGCCACCGACTGCCCATTGCTGCAGACGTAGACCTGCTTCATGTCGACGTACCAGGTCAGCGGGTAGCCGGGGATGCCCCCCACCATCTTGTCGCCGGCCCCGCTGATCGACGCCGGGCCGTCGAGCCCGAAGCGATAAGCCTCGACCACGCCCTGCGTGCGGAAGAAATCCTCGAGCTTGATCCAGTCGAGCCCCTCGATCCACAGGTAGCCGTGGAAGCCGCTTTCGAAGAACGAGCCCGCGCGTGCGATCAGCACGGTGCCGTCGTCGCTGATGTCGTTCTCGTAGACGGGGATCGGCCCGAACGTCTGCTGGATGAATTCGGCGCCGTCGACGTCGCAGCTGAAGCCGAAGTCGTAGAACGGCAGGTCCACGCACCACTGCAGCGTCCGCGGATAGGTGAACGCCTCCGGGCCGGTGCCCAGATTGGCGTTCCAGAACACGAGGCCGTCATGCTCCGTCTCGAGTACCACGCGCGACGCGGTGGGCGTCATCGCGTAGCCGCCGTCCAGCGCGCCTGCGGCTGCGTAGAGGTCGATCGGATTGCCTTCGTCGATCCACGCATAGGCCTTCGAGAAGTTGCTCGTGCCCACCGCGACGCGGCCGTCGCCCGAGATCGCGTGCGCGCGGTGCCAGGGCTCCACGTCGATGTCGACGCCCTTGAGGCTCAGCGCGCGCATGCCGCCCTTCTGCGTCCAGATGAACGGGATGATCTCGCCGCCGATCACGTTGCCGGTTTCGTCGTCGTAGCCTCCTTCGCAGAAGCCGTCCCCGTTGCGATCGACATACGCTGTGCCGACGGCCGTCTTGCCCTTGCTGTCGAGCGCCCAGCCGAAGCTCGAGGCCGGCCCGGTCTGGTTGGAGCCGAAGCAGGTGTTGCCGTTCAGGTTGCCGAGGTCGATGACGTTGTTGGTCCTGGGCTCCCAGATCCCCGCGGCGTTGGACTTGCCGGGCAGGCCGGTCCACGGGTCGATGACGTCGATGCCGTTCTTGTCGGTCTGCACGATCAGCCGGCTGCCGTCGCGCGACAGGCTGGCGTTGGTGCCCGACACGCCCGCCGGAGCAGCGCGCATGCCCTTCGCCAAATCCCAGACGAACGGCACGCTGTCGAGCACGCCTGCCGCGCGCGTGCCGTCCTTGGACAGCATGCCCAGGAAGCCGTACGTCACCGGCGTGTACTGCACGCCGTCCGTGTAGCCGTTGTAGTAGATGTCCGCCTTCTTGACGGCGCGCGCCCGCATCGACAGTGCCGTCGACAGGCACGCGTTGTCCACGCGGGCGTCCGATGCCTCGCCCTTGTTCCAGTATTCGGCCTCGGAGAGCAGCGACGTGGGCTCGGTGGGAAAGCCACCCGCCACGATCTCCTCGATGTAGACGACGTACTGCGCGCCGGGCGTCAGGTTGTTGATCCGGAAGCGGCCGTCGGGACCGATCTTGCCCTGGGTCTTGTCGCCGGTCATCGCGGACACCGCGTCGCCCAGCGGGTCGGCGACGTTGCGCGCGACGACGTTGATGCCGCCGTAGGGCGTGACCCCATCCTTGAGGAACAAGGTGCCGCTGATCGACGCGCGCTGCTTGTATGCCGCGGTCGGGTAGAGGTCCGAGATCCCGGCGATGTCGTCGGGGCGATCGACCGTGCTCATCTCCTCGCCGGCGTTGTGGCCGTTGTCGTCGAGGTAGGTCGGGTCGATGTACGGATACATCGTCTCGATGTAGCGCGGGTCCATGCGCGTGACCGACGGGTCGCTGTAGCGCCACTGGTAGAGGCCTTCGACGCAGCCGGGCACGCCCGGGTAGAGGTCCTGGCCCCAGCCGGGATAGCTGAAGTACGCCATCTGCCCGTTCACCTGCGAATGCGACAGGTTGATCGCGTGGCCGAACTCGTGCGTGAAGACGCCGGCGATCCGGTGGCCGTCGACGTCCGGCGGCGGCACGCCCATGTCCGGGTCCGCGTCTTCCGTCGACACGACGTAACCGTTCATCACGGCGGTCGCCTTGATGATCGTCTCCGGATAGCCGTCCTGGTTGACGTCGTCGGCGAACTCCGCGAACGCGATCCCCAGTACCTGGTCCTTGGGCACGCCGAACACCTGCTCGACGACGTCGCCGGTGAGGTCGTAGATGACGTAGAGGCCGCCTTCGAGCACATGCCCGTAGACGAGGTCGGCGGTGGCACCGTCGACGACGTCGACGCCGACACCCTTCAGCTTGTCGAACTTCTTGAACTTGGCCGGGTCCGTCACCGCCTTCCACGTCGACGTGGCGACGTCGCTCCACTGCTTCAGCGCGAACGCGGTGATGCGGTCCGCCTGCGCGTTGTCGAGGAACGTCGTGCCGTCGAGCTTGTGCGCGTAGTCGCCGATGTCCGTGTAGACGGCGATCGGGCCTTTCGTCGTGTCCCAGCGCAGCGGCTGCGGATCGCCGGGCTTGTCGGTGGTGAGCAAGGGTCCCGACGCGTAGACGCCGGAGCTGAACGTGGCGGCGAGCAGCGCCGCGCATCCGAGGGTCAGGGCCTTCATCATTGCATCCACCCCTTCTCGATCCACTGCTCGTCGACCGCGCGGCGCACGAGGCCCAGCAGCACGCCGGCCTCGACGGGGCCCGACGCGGTGCGCAGCATGTCGGATTCGCTGGCGGTGAGCTTGCCGGCCTTCACCGACACACCCGTGAACAGGTTGCGGTTGCCGCTGCTGTTGGCCGTCTTGCTGCCGCTGTACGTGAACTTGCCCTGTGCAAGGCCTACCGGTGTGCGCAGCCCGCTGGCGCCGACCGCCGGATTCATGAAGACGGTGACGCGCTCGCCGCGCGTCCACGTGGGCTGGCCCTCGAACGTCGACGGCAGCAGGTAGTGCCCGGACGCCAGCTTGCGCGGCTTCAGCAGGCCGTATTGGCGGAACGTGTACTGGCTGTCGAGCGCCAGGTTGCGCTTGATGCTGCCCTTCACGCTCAGCGTCACCTGCGTGAACGGCAGGCCTTTGTCGATGCCGTCCGTGATCTCGAGCACCTCGCCGGTGACGATGACGTCGGACTTCTGGATCATCCGCGCGAGGTTCTGCGGGACGAGCTGGGACGCGAAGGCTGGCATGCAGGCGAGCGCCCCCGCGACGAAAGCCGAGGCAAGGAAAGCCCGGCGGGCACGCGGCGGCCAGGCAGACGTGCCGAGCGCGTGGACGGCGCGAGAAAGCGGGAGGTTCATGGCAGGGCACTCGTGTGCACGCAAATGGGGTGCGGTTTCCGATGCCCGGAAGTCTTGGATATCCTACAAAGTGTGTCAATTGCAAATGAAGTGCCTATCTATTGCAATCTTCGCAATATAGTCGGCCGCCAACGCCCTATACTGGCGGCATCGCGGGGCGTCCAAGCTTCGCTCAACGATCCCAAGCCCTTGGCAGCCAGCCACACGCTCGACACGCCGGACCCCGAGGCCGCGGAAGCCGGCCAGCCGGCGGCGCCGCGGCACCCGGGCTTCGTCACCACGATCCTCGACGAGGTGACGCGGGGCGGCCGTGGTTCGGTCCGGCGCGCGATCGAGGCCGCCCTGGTGGGCCAGGACGACGCGGCAACCCCGCTCTACCGCGCATTCGCCGCCATCGGCCACGGTTCGCATTGCATGAACGAAGGCCGCTACGAGGAGAGCCTGGTCGCTATCCTGCCGGCGCTCGAGGAGCTCGAACGCAGCCCGTACAGCCAGCGCTTGGGATGGCTGCACAACATGGTCGGGTTCGCCGTCGGCATGATGGGAAATCCCGAGCGCGGGCTCGAGTGGACGGCGCGAGCGGTCGCCAGCGTCGACGCGGCGCCGGCGTCCGTCGACAGCCTCGCCGCCTACAGCAATCACGGCTGCCTGCTGGGCATGGTCGGGGCGCACGAGGCGTCCAGGGACGCGCTGGAACGCTCGCGGGCCATCGCCGAAAGCCGCGGCGACGTCGGGGCGCAGCACATCGCGTTGTCGAACATCGCGTATGGCCTGCTCGTGCGCTTGCAGGAGTCGCCAGCGCTCGATCCTGCGCAACGGCAGGCGCTCGCGGGACAGGCGCTGGACTGCGCACGGCGCGCCGCGGCGCTGTCGCCGGCGCCCGAGTTGGGCCTCGACCCTGCCGGTCCATCGAGCCTCCTGGGCCAGGCTTTACTGGAGGCCGGCGACCTCGCTGGTGCAAAGGCACGGTTTGCCGACGCACTGCGCACGGGTCCGCGGCAGCCACCGGTGGCGGCGGGACTGCAGCTCGGCCTCGCCTCCGCGCACCGGCGCGGCCGCGAATTCGCCGCCGCGCGCACGCACCTCGCCGCCGCCTACGACATCGCGACGCAAGGCCAGCTCGCGCTCGTGCTGAACCAGGTGCTCGCCGAAGGCGTCGCGCTGGAAACCGCGGCCGGCGACACGGCCGCGGCGCTGGAATGGACGACGCGCCGTTGCGAATTCCTCGAGGCCCACTACCGGCAGCGCCTGCACATGCTGGCGCGCAGCAACGAGTTCGCGGCGCAGGCCCGCGCGATCAGCGAGCGCGCGACGCACTACCAGCTGGAAGCGGCGTCGCTCAACACGCGCACGCGCGAATGGGACGACGAGCGCCTGCGCGACGGCGTGACGATGGCGTTCAACCGGCGGGGCCTCGCCCGTGTAGCCGGTCATGTCTTCGCGCCGTTCCGGCCGCTGGCCACGGCGATCGTCGACGTCGATCACTTCACGGCGATCAACGAGCGCCATGGCACCGCGGTGGGCGATGCACTGCTGAAGCAGGTGGCAGGGGTGATCGCGGCCCGACTGCGCAGCGCCGACCAGTTCGCGCGCACCGAAGGCGCAGAGTTCCAGCTCTTGCTGCTGGACACATCGCCGGCGGCGGCGCGCGAAACCTGCGAGCAGATCCGCATTGCCGTCGAGAACGGCCGCTGGATCGCTGACGCGCCGGACGCACGCGTGACGGTCAGCATCGGACTCTGCAACCGGACCACGCAGACTCACTTCGACGCGACGCTGGCTGGCGCCGACGCCGCGCTCGCGCTCGCGAAGCGCGCGGGCCGCAATCGCACCTGCGTCGCCTGAGGGGCCCGCGTCAGGCCTGCGCGACGCTCCTGGCCACGTCGAGCGCCTTCAGCGCGGACGGCGGCAGCATCCGGTTCTTGGGCCACACCGCGTGAACGTACGCGTAAAGGCTGGACGGATCGTCAGGCTCCAGCATGCGCAACGCCGACGCGTGCTGTTCGTAGACGCCCTGCGGCAATACGCCGATCAGGTTGGTCGTCGCCAGCAGCCCCGCCAGCACGTTCACGTCGTCGCAGGCCACCGTCATCGGGATCGGCTCCGCCGCGTCCAGGCCGAAGCAGGCGCGGACCTCGCGCTCGACGATCGAATCGACGCGCGCGAACGCGAGGCGATGGTCGACGAGATCGCGCGCGGTGACGCGACCCGACGCGACGAGCGGATGCTCGGCCCTGCAGCACACGACGCAGCGGATCACCGCCAGCTTCTTCGACGCGTAGCGCTCGTCGTTGCCCTGGACGTTGCGGATGTCCAGCAGGCACAGGTCGATCTCGCTGCGATCGAGCCGTTCGAGCAGTCCCGCGATGCTGCCGGTCTCCGCCTGGATCATGAGATGCGGCGTCTGCTCGTGCAGCCGACGCAGCAGCTCGGGCATCAGCAGGCAGGCGGGGATCGGCGCGGCGCCGATGCAGACGCGGTCCGAATCGCCGCGGCGCAGCAGGTCGAGGTTCAACTCGAAGCGCTTGTTCTCGAAGTCGAGCGCACGAGCGTGATGCAGCACCGCCTTGCCGGCCGCGGTGAGCGTCGCGCCGTTCATGCTGCGGGTGAAGAGCTGCAGGCCCAGGCCTTCTTCCACGGCCTGGATGCTGCGGCTGAACGCGGAGGGACTGAGGTGCACGCGCGCCGCGGCCAGCGAGATGCGGCCTTCCTCGGCGAGCGCGATGAAGTGGACCAGGTTGCGACGGCTGAGCGCCATCCCGCATTATTGCCGATGCAGCGGCACGCTCCGCGCGCGCCGACGCGCGTCACTGCCCGAAGAACTCCTTGACCTTGTCGAAGAAGTTCTTCTGCCGCGGGCTGTGCGCACCCGGGTCTTCCTGCGTGATCGCCTCGAACTCGCGCAGGATCTCCTTCTGCCGCGACGTGAGCTTGACCGGCGTCTCGATCGCCACGTGGCAGTAGAGGTCGCCCGTCACCGAGCCCCGCACCGGGCGGATGCCCTTGTTCTTCAGCCGGAACACCTGGCCGGTCTGCGTTTCCGCGGGGATCTTCACCTTCGCGTGGCCGTCGAGCGTCGGGATCTCCAGCTCGCCGCCCAACGCCGCGGTGGCAAAGCTGATGGGCAGCTCGCAATGCAGGTCCGCGCCTTCACGCTGGAACACCGAGTGCGGCTTCAGGTTGATGACGACGTAGAGGTCGCCCGGCGGACCGCCGTTGACGCCGGCTTCGCCTTCGCCCGTGAGCCGGATGCGGTCGTCCTGGTCGACGCCGGCGGGAATCTTCACCGACAGCGTCTTGTGCTTGCGCACGCGTCCCGCGCCTTCGCACGTCGCGCACGGCTCGGGAATGATCTTGCCGGTGCCGCGGCATTGCGGGCAGGTCTGCTGCAGCGAGAAGAAGCCCTGCGACACGCGCACCTGGCCGTTGCCGTGGCACGTGGGGCAGGTCTTCGCCTGCGTGCCGGGCTTGGCGCCGGTGCCGTGGCAGGTGCCGCATTCCTCGAGCGTCGGGATGCGGATCTTCGCCTCGGTGCCGCGCGCCGCGTCCTCGAGCGACACCTCGAGGTTGTAGCGGAGGTCCGCGCCACGGAACACGCCGTTGCCGCCGCGGCCGCCGCCGCCGCGCTGCTGGCCGAAGATCTCGCCGAAGATGTCGCCGAACGCTTCGGCGAAACCGCCGAAGCCTTCGGGACCGGGCCCGCCGCCGCCGCGCATCGACGGGTCGACGCCCGCATGGCCGAACTGGTCGTAGGCGGCGCGCTTGCGTTGATCCGTGAGGATCTCGTACGCCTCCTTCGCTTCCTTGAATTTCTCCTCGGCCATGTGATCGCCGGGATTGCGGTCCGGGTGGTGCTTCATCGCGAGCTTGCGATAGGACTTCTTGATGTCCTCCTCGCTCGCGTCGCGCGGGACGCCCAGTACCGTGTAGTAATCGCGTTTCGTCGACATCGTGTTCGTGCGCGCCGGCACCGCACCGGCCCGCTCCCATCCCCTGACAACAAAATGGGGTCAGACTCCAATTACCCGGATATCTGACCCCAGTGGCTGGACTCTGCGGCTAAATAGAGTCTGACCCCAATTACTTGTCGTTGACTTCCGTGAACTCGGCGTCGACGACCTTCTCGTCGCCGGGCTTGCCGCCTTGCGCGCCGCCCGCCGCACCGGCACCCGCCGCGCCGGCTGCACCGGCCGCGCCCTGCGCTTGGGCGTACATCAGCTCACCGAGCTTCTGCGACGCCTTGGCCAGCGACTCGGACTTAGCTTCCAGCGCTTCCTTCGACGCGTCCTTTTCCTTGAGCAGCGTCTCGGCGTCCTTGACGGCCGCCTCGATCTTCTCCTTCTCGGACGCATCGATCTTGTCGCCGTACTCCGTCAGCGACTTCTGCACGCTGTGCACCAGCGCATCGAGACCGTTGCGGGCCTGCACCGTTTCCATCAGCTTGCGATCGTCCTCGGCATGCGCTTCCGCATCCTTGACCATCGCCTGGATCTCGCTCTCGGACAACCCGGAGTTGGCCTTGATCGTGATCTTGTTTTCCTTGTTGGTCGCCTTGTCCTTGGCCGACACGTGCAGGATGCCGTTGGCGTCGATGTCGAACGTCACTTCGATCTGCGGCATGCCGCGCGGCGCCGGCGGGATGCCTTCCAGGTTGAACTGGCCGAGGCTCTTGTTGCCGGACGCCACGTCGCGTTCGCCCTGCAGCACGTGGATGGTCACCGCGCCCTGGTTGTCGTCCGCCGTCGAGAACGTCTGCGTCGCCTTGGTCGGGATCGTCGTGTTCTTCTGGATGAGCTTGGTCATCACGCCACCGAGCGTCTCGATGCCGAGCGACAGCGGCGTCACGTCCAGCAGCAGCACGTCCTTGCGCTCACCCGCGAGCACCGAGCCCTGGATGGCGGCGCCGACGGCGACCGCTTCGTCCGGGTTCACGTCCTTGCGCGGGTCCTTGCCGAAGAAGGCCTTCACTTCGTCCTGCACCTTGGGCATGCGCGTCTGGCCGCCGACGAGGATGACGTCGCCGATGTCCGACAGCGAGATGCCCGCGTCCTTGATCGCGACGCGGCAGGGCTCGATCGTGCGCTTGATCAGGTCCTCGACCAGCGACTCGAACTTGGCGCGCGTGATCTTCATCGTCAGGTGCTTGGGACCGGACTGGTCGGCCGTGATGTACGGCAGGTTGATCTCGGTCTGCTGCGAGCTCGACAGCTCGATCTTCGCCTTCTCGGCCGCTTCCTTTAGCCGTTGCAGCGCGAGCACGTCGTTCTTCAAGTCGACGCCCGCTTCCTTCTTGAACTCGGTGACGATGTAGTCGATGAGCCGCTGGTCGAAGTCCTCGCCGCCCAGGAACGTGTCGCCGTTGGTGGACAGCACTTCGAACTGGTGCTCGCCGTCGACGTTGGCGATCTCGATGATCGAGATGTCGAAGGTGCCGCCGCCCAGGTCGTACACCGCGATCTTGCGGTCGCCTTCCTTCTTGTCGAGGCCGAACGCCAGCGCGGCCGCCGTCGGCTCGTTGATGATGCGCTTCACTTCGAGGCCCGCGATGCGGCCGGCGTCCTTGGTCGCCTGGCGCTGCGAGTCGTTGAAGTAGGCCGGCACCGTGATGACCGCTTCGGTGACTTCCTCGCCGAGGTAGTCCTCGGCCGTCTTCTTCATCTTGCGCAGGATCTCGGCGGAGACCTGTTGCGGCGCGACCTTCTTGCCGCGCACCTCGACCCAGGCGTCGCCGTTGTCGGCCTTGACGATGCGATACGGCATCAGGCCGATGTCCTTCTGCACTTCCTTCTCTTCGAACTTGCGGCCGATCAGGCGCTTGACCGCATAGATCGTGTTCTTCGCGTTGGTGACCGCCTGGCGCTTGGCGGGCGCGCCGACGAGGATCTCGCCGTCGTCCGCGTATGCGACCACCGACGGGGTGGTGCGGGCGCCTTCCGAGTTCTCGATGACCTTCGGCTGGCCGGCTTCCATGATGGCGACGCAGCTGTTGGTGGTCCCGAGGTCGATACCGATGATCTTGGCCATGGTGGATTTAGCTCCGGTTTTCCTTGCTTTTGCTGTTGAAGAGGCGGGAGTTTGCGCTCCACGCCCCGGTCGATGATGTCCTTGCCCGCTATGTGGGGATTACGCGGCGCGGCCTCAAGCGGCGCCGGGGGCCGAAGCAGCTTCCGCAGCGGCATCCGTCTTGGGCTTGGCCACCGCCACCAGCGCCGGGCGCAGCACGCGGTCGTTGACCAGGTAGCCCTTCTGGAAAACCTGGACCACGGTGTTGGCGGGCACATCGGCGTCGACCATCGCCATCGCCTGGTGGCGGTGCGGGTCGAACTTCTCGCCGGCCGCGGCGATCTCCGTGACCTGCGCCTTGCCGAGCGCCGACTGCAGCTGCTTCAGCGTCAGGTCGACGCCGGTGCGGAGTTGCTCCGGGGTGGCGGACGGCGACGCGAGCGTCTGCTCAAGCGCGTCCTTCACCGGCAGCAGTTCGGCGGCCAGCCGCTCGACCGCGTACTTGTGGGCCTTGGCGACGTCCGCCTGGCCCTGGCGGCGGACGTTCTCCGTCTCGGCCTTGGCGCGCAGGTAAGCGTCCTTCAGTTCGGCGATCTCGGCGTCGGCGCGCGCGAGCGCATCGCCCGGCGTGGCGCCGTCCGGCGCGAGGTCGGGGGTTTCGTTGAGCGGGTCTTGCGGGTTCATGTTCGTATGAAAAAGCGTGACGGCCGATGACGGCAATACCTTCGACGATGGGGTCCGCACCCGCAGTTTCAAGGGCGGCGCGGACCGAAGAATGTCCGCTGCAACAAAGGCTTGCGCTTTGTAGCCGGGCCGCTCACCGCAATGCGGGACCGCCATTCTATGCTCGAAGCCATGGACCGCCTACGCCCCGACCTTCCCCGCCCCGCCCGGCGCCGCCTGCTGCAGGCGATGGCGGCGCTGCCCGCAGCCGCCTGGTGCCTCCGCGCGGGCGCCCTCGCGGCCGTCGACTACGCGGCGCCCGGACCCTGTGCAGCGGCCCCGGTCGACGCGACATGGCACGACGCCGCGCGCAACCGCGGCCTCCCGGTCCGCCTGCGCGTCCCCGCCGGCGTGTCCGGCGCGCCGCTGCTGCTGTTCTCGCACGGCCTCGGCGGCTCGATCGCCGGCGGCACGCGCTGGGGCGAGCATTGGGCCAGCCACGGCTACGTCGTGATCCACGTCCAGCATCCGGGCAGCGACGATTCGCTGTGGCGCGGCGCCATGGACGGCGGGCCGCCGCCGTCGCGTACCGGCGCCGGCCGCGACGCCCTGGTCGCCAAGCTGCGCAAGGGCATGAACCTGCAGGCCTTCCTCGACCGCGTCCACGACATTTCCTTCGTCATCGACGAGGCGCTGCGGCAACGCGCGGCCGGCGGCGCGCTCGCGGCCTTCGACGGCACGCGCATCGGGATGAGCGGCCACTCGTTCGGCGCCGTCACGACGCTGGCGATCTGCGGCGAGCGCTTTCCCGGCGGCAAGTCGTTCGCCGATCCGCGCGTGAAGGCCGGGCTGGCGTTCAGCCCCAACGCCGGGCCCGAGGCGCAGCGCGCCGCGCGCTTCGGTTCGATCACGATGCCGATGCTGCTGGTCACCGGCACGCGCGATGGCGACGTCGTCGGCACCGGCGCGTCGCCGGAAGCGCGGCGCGCGACGTTCTACGCGGTGCCGCCACCCGACAAATTCCTGCTGGTCCTCGACGGCGCCGAGCACCTCAACTTCAACGGCGGTGCGCTGCAGAACCGGGACGCGGCCGGCCAGCACTACACGCACGCCGTCGACGCGATCTCGCTCGCCTACTGGAACGCGATGCTGCGCGGCGATACCGCCGCGCGCGACTGGCTTGCCGCCGACGCGCGCAGCGTCCTCGCACCCGCCGACGTCTGGCGGACGAAGTGAGGGCGCCGGCCCGTGCCCGACGGTCAGCGGCGCGCGGGCTTGAGCGCCGCGAGCAGCGGCACGATCTCCGCGCCCACGTCCATCTGCGGCTGCGAAGGCTCGTAGCCGGCCGCCTTCTCGCGCGCGGCGATCGCCGCGCTGGCACGCGCGAACGCGTCGGTGAACGAGTCCGTCTGCCGCAGCGCGTCGTCGAAATACGCGTGGCCGAACCACGTGGCGTCGGCGTCGTTGCTGCAGCCGAACGAACTGCGATCCTGCGCCGCCGCGGTGATCACCAGCGTGTGCGGGTCGCGCAGCGCGTCGACGAAGCCGCCCGAGTAGCACGCCGACACGACGACGACGCGGTTGCGGATGTGCGCGCGGTCCAGCAGCTCGCGCAGGTCCGCGGGCGCGAGGTCGTACAGCGCCAGCGGCGGGAAGGACAGCACGAAGCGGTGGTCGTGCGTGCCGTGCGACGTGAGGAACAGCAGCAGCACGTCGTGCTCGGCATCCATCTGCGCGCCGATGCGCTCCAGCGCCCACGCAAGCGACGTGCGCGTTGCGAGCGGCCGCGTCGTCAGCGTCGACGGGTTGTTGACGAGCTCGATGGAGCGGCCATCGGTGGCATAGCGCTCGCGGAACAGCGCCGCGGCGCGGTCGATCTCGCGCATGAACACGTCCTGCTCCGCATAGCCCGCGACGCCGACGAACCACAGGTGCGGCCCGCCGCCCGCGGGTGCCGCCAGCGCATCGAGCGCCTGCTGCAGCACGCGCGGCTGCGCATATAGCACGTCCTCGCTGACCACCGCCTGCAGCGCGCGGTAGCGCGCATACGCCGCCGCGTCCGGCGGCGTGCGCCACAGCGTGCGGTCGAGCGTATCGCTGGACAGCGGGAACGCGATCACCGCCAGCGCCACGGCCAGCGCCCACAGCACGCCGCGTCCGTCGAGCAGCGCACGTCCGTCGTGCGGATCGCGCCGCGCCAGCGGGCAACGCCGGATGCATGCCACCGCGGCGACCAGCGCGAGCCAGACAGGCGCCGCGCGCACGGCGAACCACGCGAACGGAGCGCGCAACGGCTCGCCGGCGTCCGTCTCCAGTGCGAACGCGACGAGCGTCAGCGCGATCCCGATCCACAGGGCCGCTGCGAGCACGATCGTCACGGTGGCGAGCACGCCTTCCGCGCGCCGGAATGGCAGCGCGATGGCCGCCACCGCGACGAACACGAGCGGGATCGGCAGCAACGTAGCGGGCAAGCCCGCGAGCGTCGGCCTGCCGTGCCAGCCTGCGGCCGCGGCCTGCAGCAGCCACGGCACGGCCACCGCCAGCGCGACGACGGCAAGCAGCGCGGCCCACGAGCCGGTGACGGGCAGCGCACGCGTGCGCAGGAACACCGCGGCGCGCAAGCCATCGCCGAGCGCCGCACGGATCATCGCGACGAAATGGGCGCCGCGCGGCGGCGGCCCGGTGGTGAGGTCGATCAGCGCGGCGCTCCCAGGGCCTTCGCGCGGACCTTCGTCAGCTCGCGCTCTTGCGCGTCGGGCGGCGGCACGAGCCAGCCCGTGAGCTCGCGCATCGCGAGGTCGGCCAGCGCCGCGATCCACGCGGGATGCGCGTTGAGGCAGGGAACCATGTGCAGCTCCTTGCCGCCGGACGCGATGAAGTGCGCGCGGCCCTCGATGCCGATCTCCTCCAGCGTCTCGAGGCAGTCGGCCACGAAGCCGGGGCAGAACACGTCGACGCGCCCCAGGCCGGCCTTGCCGAGCTTGCCCAGCACGTCGGCCGTATACGGCGTCAGCCACTGCGCGCGGCCAAAGCGCGACTGGAAGGACAACGTCCACTGCTCGGACGACAGCCCCAGTTCGGTGACGAGCAGCCGCGCCGTCTTGTGGCAGTGGCAGTGGTAGGGATCGCCCAGCTCGAGCGTACGCTTGGGCACGCCGTGGAAGGACAGCACCAGGTGATCGGGCCGCCCGTTCTTCATCCAGTCGTCGTGGATCACGCGCGCCATCGCCTTGATGTAGCCGGCGTCGTCGTGGAAGGAGTCGACAAAGCGCAGCGCGGGCACGAAGCGCGTGTGCTTGAGCGCGGCGCCGAGCGCATCGAGCGCGCTGGCCGTCGTGCTCGCCGCGTACTGCGGGTACAGCGGCAGCACGAGCAGCTTCGTCACGTTGGCGGCGGCGAGCTTCGCGAGCGCCTCGCGGATCGACGGCTTGCCGTAGCGCATGCCGAGCTCCACCGGGCAACAGTCCGCCGGCAATCCCGCCGCCTTCAGGCGCTGGCCCAGGTAGCCGAGCAGCAGCGTGCGCTGCTTCTGCGAGTGCACGAGCAGCGGCGAGCCGTCGGGCGTCCAGATCGCCTCGTAGCGCTTGGCCGATTGCGCGGGCCGCGTGCGCAACACCGCGCCGTGCAGCACCGGCCGCCAGACCAGCGACGGAATCTCGACGACGCGCGGGTCCGTCAGGAACTCGTGCAGGTAGCGGCGCACGGCGGGCGCCGTCGGTGCATCGGGCGTGCCCAGGTTGACGAGCAGCACGCCGAGCCGCGGCATGCGGTCGTGCGCGAACGCGGGCGGCTTGGCGGCCTTCACGCGATCCATAGTGTCACCAGCACCGCAACGTCGTACATCAGCGTGTTGATCGGGAAGCCCGCGACGAGGATGCTGACGCCCTTCGCGATCGACCACGGCCAGGCATCGCCGAACAGGCGGCGCACGGCCAGCGTCAGGTAGACGCCGAGCAGCACGGCCGGCACCATCGACGCCACGCCCGCAAGCGTTTCGCCGATGACGCCGAGCTGCCGCAGGCGGAGGATCAGGATCGTCGCGGGCATGAACACGACGAACACGAACGCCATGTAATGCAGCGCGAACGTGATGGGTCCGCGCCAGTCGTGCCAGCGCTTGCGGAACACGAAGCGCGCGACGGCCGCATAGCCCAGCACGCTGATCGCCGACAGCGACAGCGTGTAGATCGCCTGGAACCGGCGGTCGACGTGTTCGCGGAACAGCGCGATGGACATGTCGCGCGCCTGCGCCCTCTTCTCGATCAGGTCCTGCATCCACCCCACGCTGTCGATCAGCGACCACAGGTGGAAATCCGCCAGCCCCGACAGCAGGAAGAACAACGCGACGAGGTTGAGGTAGAGCGTGAACGGCGCGACGTAGCGGACGCGGCCACCGTTCAAGTGCTGCGCGGTGAGTTCACCGGGCCGGAAGAGCAGTGCGTGCAACGTGCGCCCGAGCCGCGCGGCCTGCTCGCGCCAACTCTGCAACGCGGTCTCGGCGGGCAGCGTGTCCTGGCCGCATGCATGGCAATAGCGGCCCGCGAGTGGCGTCGCGCAGTTGGTGCAGCCTGGCGCGGGCGCTCCGTCAGGTGCGGCGAACGCGACCGGCGCCACCCACGCGCCGTCAGTCATCGGCACGCTGCTGCGCGAGCGCGCTCGACAGCAGGCGCGACGTGAGGTCCACGATCGGGATGATCCGCTCGTAGGCCATCCGCGTGGGGCCGATGACGCCCAGCGTGCCGACGACGCGCCCGTTCACTTCGTAGGGCGCCGCGACGACGCTCATCTCGTCGAGCGGCACCAGGCCCGATTCGCCGCCGATGTAGATCTGCACGCCCTCCGCCTTCTGCGAGACGTCCAGCAGGTGCAGCAGCGACGTCTTCTGCTCGAACACTTCGAACAACCGCCGCATCCGGTCCATGTTGGAGCCGAAGTCGTCGGCGGTCAGCAGGTTGCGCTCGCCGGCGAGCACGACGGCCTCGTGGTTCACACCCTCGCCGACGTCGACGGCCGCGGCCATCAGCGCGCCGATGTCGCCGCGTAGCCGGTTGAGTTCGTCGGCCAAGCGCTGGCGGATCACCGCGAACGTCTGCCCGACGAACTGCTGGTTGATGACGTTGGCCGCCTCTATCAGCTGAGTCTGCGAGTACGGACGGTCGGTGGTCAGCACGCGGTTCTGCACGTCGCCGTCGGATGTGACCAGGATCAGCAGCACGCGCCGGTCCGACAACCGCAGGAACTCCACATGGCGCAGCGCGGATTCGCGCCGCGCCGTCATCACGACGCCGGCGAAATGCGTGAGTTGCGACATCAGGTGGGCAGCGGCCGACACGAGCTGCGTGGGGTTGTCCGGCGCCAGCGAGCCCTCGATGCGGCTGATGTCGTTCTGCTCCAGCGGCTTCACCACCATCAGGCTCTCGACGAACAGCCGGTAGCCCTTGGGCGTGGGGATGCGTCCCGCCGACGTATGCGGGCTGGCGACGAAGCCCATCTCCTCCAGGTCCGCCATCACGTTGCGGATGGTGGCCGGCGACAACTCCAAGCCCGAATGGCGCGACAGGCTGCGCGAACCCACCGGCTCGCCGTCGGCGATGTAGCGCTCGATGAGCGTCTTCAGCAGGTGGGAGGAGCGGCGGTCCAGCATCCGCCTATTCTATCCATGGCGCGCGGCGGCCGGCTTGCACGCCGGTCGGCCGAAAGGCGAAGCGCGGACGCCGGGGCGCTGTGCTTAAATGGCGGCCATGCCCGGCAGCCCAGAACGATTTCCGCGCATCGCGCTCGTCGGACGCCATGCGAGTCCCGGCCTTGCCGCGCCGCTCGCGCGGCTGGCGGCCTTCCTCGAGAAGCGCGGACACGCCGTCGTATTCGAGGAGGAGACGGCGCGCAGCGCCGGCATCGGCGCGCGCGCCGTGGCACCCGCGGCTCGCATCGGCGAGACCGTCGATCTCGCGGTGGTGCTGGGCGGCGACGGCACCATGCTGTCCATCGCCCGCCACATCGCGCCGTTCGACGTACCGCTGATCGGCATCAACCAGGGCCGCCTTGGCTTCCTCACCGACGTCCCGCTTGCGCAGATGGAAGACGCGCTCGGCGCCATGCTGGACGGCCGCTACGTCGAGGAGTCGCGCACGCTGCTGAAGGCGACCATCGAGCGCGCCGGCCACCCGCCCGCCTCCGCGCTGGCGTTGAACGACGTCGTCGTCAACCGCGGCAACAGCGGCAGCATGATCGACGTCGCCGTCGACATCGACGGCCGCTTCGTGTTCTCGCTGCGCGCCGACGGCCTGATCGTGTCGACGCCCACCGGCACCACCGCGTATGCGTTGTCCGCTGGCGGCCCCATCATCACACCCGACGTGAAGGCACTGGCGCTCGTGCCTGTCGCGCCGCATGCGCTGACGCACCGGCCGATCGCGGTAGCCGAGTCGGCGGTGATCGCCATCGTCATCGAGCGCGGTATCGATGCCGCCGCCAACTGCGACGGGCAGGCCCACTTCCCGTTGGCCGAGAACGACCGCGTGACGGTCCAGCGCGCACCCTACGTGTCGCGCTTCCTGCATCCGGAAGGCCACGACCACTTCGCGACGCTGCGGGCCAAGCTGCACTGGAGCGAATCGCCGGACAGCACGGCGCAGGCTGCGCCGCAAGTGCGCACCGCCGCGCGGCGCTGACCGCCGCATGCTGCGCGCGCTGTCGATCCGCAACTTCGTCGTCGTCGACACGCTCGACGTCGAGTTCGACACCGGCTTCTCGGTGCTCACCGGCGAAACGGGCGCGGGCAAGTCGATGCTCGTCGACGCGCTGGCGCTGCTGCTGGGCGGCCGCTTCGAGTTGCGCCAGCTCCGTCCCGGCACGGAGCGCGCCGAGCTCACCGCGCTGTTCGACGCCAGCGACTGCGAAGGCATCGGCCTGTGGCTCGACGAGCAGGGCTTCGGCGGCGAGCCCGGCGAGCTCATGCTCCGCCGCGTGCTGGACGCGCAAGGTCGCTCGCGCGCGTGGATCAACGGCCGGCCGGCGACGGTGGCACAACTCGCGGAGGTCGGCGCGCGGCTCGTCGACCTCTCGGGCCAGCATGCCTACCAGGCGCTGGCGCGGCCCGCCGCGCAGCGCGACCTGCTCGACGCGTTCGGCGGCTTCTCGACGCTCGCGCGCGAGACCGCCGAGGCCCATCGCTCATGGCGGGATGCTGCCGATGCGGCCGCGCGTGCGCGGCGTGACGCTGCCGCGCTGGAGACAACGCGCGCCGAGCTGGATGAACGTCTGGCGCGGTTAACCGAACTCGGCCTCGACGATAGCGAATGGGCAACGTTGTCGGCCACGCAATCGCGGCTCGCCAATGCGGCTTCGCTGATCGAGACGGCGCAGGCCGCCGAAAGCACGCTCGCCGGCGACGATGCGACGATCACGCGCTTGGCCCAACTGGTGCAGCGGCTCGAGCAGGCAGGCGAGCACGACCCCGCGCTCGCCACCGTGGCCGCCGACCTCGAGAGCGCGCGCATCCAGCTCGACGACGTCGCGCACGCATTGCGCGACTACCTGCGCCGCCTCGACGCTGATCCCGCGGAGCTCGCGCGCGTCGAGGCGCGGCTGTCCGCGTTGCACCAGGCCGCGCGCCGCGAGCGCGTCCGACCGGACGAGCTGACCGATCTGCTGGAGCGCACCACTACCGAACGCGCCGCGCTCGACGCCGCCACGGATCTTGGCGCGCTCGATGCGCGTTCCTCTGCTGCGCATCGCTATTACGAAGGTCTCGCGACGACGCTGACGAAGAAGCGCAAGCTCGCCGCCGTCGATCTCGCCACGCGCGTCTCGGCGCTGATGCAGGAACTCGCGATGGTCGGCGGCCGGCTCGACGTGACGCTTGAGCCACTGGCGGAACCCGACGCGCACGGCCACGAGCACGTCGTGTTCGCCGTCGCCGCGCATCCGAAGCAGGCGCCCGGGCCGCTCGGCAAGGTGGCGTCAGGCGGCGAGCTGTCGCGAGTCGCCCTCGCGATTTTCGTCGCGACGAGCGACGTTGGCCGCGTACCTACGCTGGTCTTCGACGAAGTCGATACCGGGATTGGCGGTGCCGTCGCTGCCACCGTCGGCCGCTTGTTGCAGCAACTGGCGCGCCGCCGCCAGGTGCTATGCGTGACGCACCTGCCGCAAGTTGCGGCGCACGCGGACGACCACTACGTCGTCAGCAAGGAAGGCGATGCGGATGGCGTGCGCAGCGAGCTTGCGCATCTCGACATGTCAGGGCGCGTCCATGAACTCGCGCGGATGCTGGGCGGTGCGAAAGTAACGGCCAAGACGGTGGCGCATGCACGCGAGTTGCTGGAGCTTCACCGTCGGAAAAAGTGACGGTGCGGACGCGAAGGGTGACCCGTCACGTTTTTTGACGGTCGCCTTTCAGCCAGAAGCAGGCCTTGGGTGCGTTGTTAGGCGCTCGACAACCACCATCCATTGCCGACGCAGCATGCCGTGTCATCGGGCGTCGTGCCACGCCACAATGTCTTGGTGGCGAAGAGCAATCGATTATGCAATGCCTTGTCTACCGCCGTCGCAGACTCGGTGTCCCGCGCGCCAACGCACGGTATGAAGCCAGCCGGCGTTACAGCTTCCGCAGAATAGTGATGTCCGCCTAGCCGAGTGATTAGTAATATTGCGCCGAACCCGGACGAGCCCGTAAGAGGGAAGAGCAGGCGCCCTCCAATGTCTAGGGCATCCAACCACGATGACGGCGGGTGTGTGGCCCCAGCGCTCACGTACACAACATCCACAATGGGTATTTCGTCCACAACACGAGTCATGGAGTCGACAGAGACAGTAGTGCGAGCCGCCAAGTTTGTACGCGCTCGGTCTGCGAGGTCCGGTTCGATCTCGTAGGCGGTTATGGTGCCTGTAGCGCCTGCCAGCTCCGCTAGGATGGCGGTGTAGTAGCCGGTTCCAGCGCCTACGTGGGCAATCCGCTCGCCCGGCTTGATACGGCAAGCGGAAAGGCATCTTGCATGCAGCGTCGGCTGGCCGTTATTGATTCCGCGCTCCGGAGCGAGGCCGACCAGAATGTCTTGATAGAGTAAGGTTGGGTCGTCGGTCGGCGTAAGGATGTAGCGTTGGCCAACGAATATCGACCAAGGTCCACGCCCCACGTAGTCCTCGCGGGCAACATTGCGGAAAGCTGCAGCCAAACCCTCATCGGATGATTCGGCGGTGGCGACCAGGAAGTTCGAGTAGAAATCACGGTGTACCAATAAGCCTGGGTCGTTATTCATCTGCCGTCCGCCTCGCCTTCGGTTTGACAAATGATCGCGCATTGCGATTCGGATCCGGTTCGACCTTACGTATCAACGCAGGTCTGTATTCAAAGAACAGAGTGTTCACGGCCTCACGAAGCAAATCTTGCTTCGTCCGTCCGGTCTTTCGCGCGATCGCGTCAAGTAGTTCAATCTGAATCTCGTCGAGATACAGGGCCACCTGCGTGCGTAGTGTTCGTCCCATCAGCTAATATTAGCAGCTAATATTAGCTCGGACAAGGTCAATAACTGGCATCGGAAGATGCGCAGCAAGCAGAGAACCCAGCCGCACTCGCGTTCTGCATCATTGCGTTCAATCTTAAGTGAGCCGCTCGTATGAGCAGCCACACGAGGCAACGCCATGCCGCGGCGAAGCGGGCCA
Organism: Casimicrobiaceae bacterium; assembly: GCA_044225845.1. Taxonomy (GTDB): domain Bacteria; phylum Pseudomonadota; class Gammaproteobacteria; order Burkholderiales; family Casimicrobiaceae; genus VBCG01. The sequence goes on along the minus strand of JBGAIC010000014.1, from coordinate 28,254 downwards.
AGCCAAGCGGCGGATTGTTGGGCGTTGCGCGTCGGCGCGTGGGTACGCCGGGAGAGCACCTTGGCGGCCAGGCGCGAGCCCGCAGCCACGAAGCGGCGCCGGCGCACCCTCGCGCCGACGCGCACGGAGGGACAACGCTAGTTAGTACGCGTCGTACTCGCGCTCGCGTACTTCCCGTTGAGCGTGCCCTTTACGCCGGTCTTCTTCGCCGGCGCGGGCGCCTTCGCCTTCGTAGCCTTGGCCTTGGCCGGCGCCTTGGTGACAGCGGCGACCTTGGAGGCCGGCATCGTGTTGCCGGTCTCGAGCCAATACTTCACGCGGGCAGCATCACCGAGTCGCGTGTACTTGCCGACCGAGTCGAGCAGCACGATGACCACCGGGCGGCTCGCGATCTGCGCCATCATCACCAGGCAGCGGCCCGCTTCGTTGATGAAGCCGGTCTTCTGGAGCTGGATGTCCCAGGTACTCGACGCGACGAGGCGGTTGCTGTTGTTGAAGCCGAGCACGCGGCCCGTCGGCTGCACTTCGACGAAGTGCGACGGCGTCGTCGTGAATTCGCGGATCGTCGGATATTCGGCCGCGGCCTTCACCATGATCGCGAGCTCGTTGGCCGTGGACACGTTGTGCGGCGTGAGGCCCGTCGAATCCTCGAAGTGCGTGTGCGGCATGCCCAGCGCGAGCGCCTTGGCGTTCATCGCGGCGACGAACGCGGGCGTGCCGCCCGGGTAGCTGCGGGCCAGCGCGGACGCGGCGCGGTTCTCGGACGACATCAACGCCAGGCGCAGCAACTCGCGGCGCGTCAGCGCATAGCCCATGCCCAGCCGCGAGCGCGTGCCCTTGAGATAGTCGAGGTCGTCGACGTCGATGGCGATCAGCTCGTCCATGTCGGGCTTGGAATCGAGCACGACCATCGCGGTCATCAGCTTGGTGATCGACGCGATCGGCTGCACGTCGTTAGGCGATTTCGCGTAGATGGACTCGCCGCTTTCCGGATCCAGCACAAGCACGTTGGCCGACTGGAGCTTGAGCTTGGACGGGTCGAGCCGGGCCGCGTCCTGGCTGGCGGCCGGGGCGGCGAAGGCAACGTTGGTAACTGTTACAAAGGAAGCAAAAACAAGGGTGCGCAGCGCAATCATCACAAGCCACTTCAAAATAACTCTGGGGCGTTATAGCACGGGCACCGGCTTGGTGCGCAATCCCCTTGTCGCGTCAAGGGCTTAGCTGTTGCGCGGGCGCCACAGCCGCCGCCTGCTGGCGCGCCTGGTCCTGCTGCAGGCGCCACATCCGGGCGTAGGCGCCGCCGGCGGCCAGCAGCGCCGCGTGCCGGCCGCGCTCGACGATGCGCCCCGCTTCCAGCACCAGGATTTCGTCGGCATCGACGATCGTCGAAAGCCGATGCGCGATGACCAGCGTCGTCCGTTCGCGCGAGATTTCGGCCAGCTCGGCCTGGATCAGCTTCTCGGAGCGCGAGTCCAGCGCGGAGGTCGCCTCATCGAAGATCAGCACGGCGGGCGACTTGAGGATCGCCCGCGCGATGGCGACGCGCTGCTTTTCGCCGCCCGAGAGCTTCAAGCCGCGCTCGCCCACCTGCGTCGCGTAACCGTCCGGCAGCGACGCGACGAAGTCGTGGATCTGCGCAAGGCGCGCGGCCGCCACGATCTCGTCGTGGGACGCGCCCGGCTTGCCGTACGCGATGTTGTACTCGATCGTGTCGTTGAACAGTACCGTGTCCTGCGGCACGATGCCGATGGCCGCGCGCAGCGACGCCTGCGTCACGGCGCGAACGTCCTGGCCATCGATCGTGATGCGCCCCGCCGTCACGTCGTAGAACCGATAGAGCAGCCGCGCGAGCGTGGACTTGCCCGAGCCGGAAGGCCCGACGACCGCCACCGTGTGCCCCGAAGGAATCGTGAACGACACATCGTGGAGGATCGGGCGCGCAGACTCGTACGCGAAGTCGACGTGCTCGAAGCGCACGGCGCCCCCGCTCACCGCCAGCGCAGGCGCACCGTCCGCATCGCGCACTTCCGCGTGTTCGGCGGACAGCGCGAACAGCCGCTCCATGTCCGCCAGCGCCTGCTTGATCTCGCGGTAGATCACGCCCAGGAAGTTGAGCGGGATGTAGAGCTGGATCATGAACGCGTTGACGAGCACCAGGTCGCCGACGGTCATCGTGCCGTTGACGACGCCCACCGTCGCGCGCCACACGATCAGCGTGACGGCGATCGCGATGATCGCGCTCTGCCCGATGTTGAGCGCCGACAGCGACGTCTGGCTCTTCACCGCCGCGCGCTCCCAGTGCTGCAGGCTCTCGTCGTAGCGCGACGCTTCCCAGTCCTCGTTGTTGAAGTACTTGACCGTCTCGTAGTTGATCAGGCTGTCGATGGCGCGCGTGTTGGCGCGGCTGTCCAGCTCGTTCATCTGGCGCCGGTATTGCGTGCGCCATTCCGTGATGCCGATCGTGAACGCGATGTACACCCCCAGCGCGACGGCGACGATCGTGATGAACGTCCAGTCGTAGCGCGCAATCAGGATGCCCGCGACGAGCAGGATCTCGACCAGCGTCGGCAGGATCGAGAACAGCGCATAGCTGACCAGCGTGGAGATGCCGCGCTGGCCGCGCTCGACGTCGCGCGTGAGGCCGCCCGTCTGCCGCGCGAGGTGGAAGCGCAGCGACAGCGCATGCAGGTGGCGGAACACGTCGAGCGCAATGGTGCGCACCGCGCGCTGCGTGACGCGCGCGAACAGGATTTCGCGCAGCTCCGTGAACAGCGTCGTCGACAGCCGCAGCGCGCCATAGGCGGCGAGCAGCGCCAGCGGCACCGTCAACAGCGCCGTCGTGCGATCCAGGCTGTCGACGATGTGCTTCAGCAGGATCGGCACGCCGACGTTGGCGGCCTTGGCCGCGATCAGGCAGGCGACCGCGGCGACGACGCGGACCTTGTAGCGCCACAGGTAGGGCAGCAGCGTGGCGATCGTGCGCCAGTCGCCGCGTTCGGTGCGCGCGACGCGGGGCGCGGCGCCGGGAAGGCGCGTCGTGGAGACGCTGTCGGATCGACGCATGGAAGGATGGACAGGCGCGCAACCGCGCGGCTCACCCGCGCGGACGGCGCAACGCGGGGATTCTAGTCCTCGGCCGCGCGGCGCGAGGACAGTTCGAACGTGGCGCCCAGCGCCGCGTGGTCGGACATCCGGTTGCCCGGATACGCGTAGTGCACGCGCGCGTCGACGACGTCGAGCCCGCGCGCATAGATGCGGTCAAGCCGGAACATCGGCAGCACGGACGGGAACGTCCGCGCGGGGCGCCCCGTCACTTGCTCGAACACTTCGCAGACGCCCAGGTCCTCGATCAGCGCGCGATTCGCCTTGTGCCGCCAGTCGTTGAAGTCACCGGCGATGATCAGCGGCGCGTGCCGCGGCACGCTCGCGCGGATGCGCTCCACCAGCGCATGGATCTGCCACTGGCGCCCGCGCTCGAACAGGCCCAGGTGCACGTTGATGCAATGGAGTTCCGGCATCCGCGGCCCCGGCTTCAGCACGCAATGGAGCAGGCCGCGACTTTCGAACACGTGCGCCGAGATGTCCTCGTTGTCCTGCCGGATGATCGGGTAGCGCGACAGCAGAGCGTTGCCGTGGTGGCCGTCGCGGTAGACGGCGTTCTTGCCGTACGCCACTTCGCGCCACTTGCTGTCGGCGATGTACTCGTGCTGCGGCTTGAGCGCAATCGACGCATGGGCGGCGCCGGGGCCGCGCGAATGGGCGCCCTGCACTTCCTGCAGGAACACGATGTCGGGCGAAAGGCCGTGCAGGCGATCGCGCAGGTCGTCGATCATCGCGCGCCGCATCAGTTGCGTGCGGCCGCGGTGGATGTTGTAGGTGGCGACGCTGATACGCATGGGCGACGATCGAGGGGTCGAGCCCGAGTGTAACGAACCGCCGTCAGGTTGTTCCAACGCGAGATCGCGCAACATGTTCATGAACCAAATTGGTGCCCGCGCCGTCCAACGTGCAACGCGGCAAGACCTGCATGACCGGGGTTTCTGAAACGAGTGTCCGCGCCGCTTTCAGGCCGCGCTGCCATCCGCATCCGCGTGCCGCTGTAAGCTTCTGCCGACAAGCCGCGACGATGTCCCATCGCATTCGTACATCCGAGGACTACCGCCATGACCGCTGACCCCTCTCGCCCCGCCCTGCTCGCCCGCGCCGCCCCGCGCGTACTGGCCACCCTCGCGATCGCATGTGGGGTCGCGCTGCTCGGCTGGCAAGCCGGCTCGCTCGCCGCCGAACCCGCCGTCGTCATTCCGCCGCCCGCCGTCGACGACGCGAAAGCGTCGACACCCGGCACCGCCACGGCAGTGTTCGCCGGCGGGTGCTTCTGGGGCGTGCAAGGCGTATTCCAGCACGTGACGGGCGTCAAGAACGCGGTGTCCGGCTATGCGGGCGGCGCGGCGTCTACGGCGCATTACGAAGTGGTCGGCTCCGGGACCACCGGCCACGCAGAATCGGTCCAGGTGACCTACGACCCGTCCAAGGTCAGCTACGGCAAGCTGCTGCAGATCTACTTCTCGGTGGCGCACGACCCGACGCAGCTCAACAAGCAGGGGCCGGACTGGGGCACGCAGTACCGCTCGACGGTGTTCGCGGCCAACGCGGACCAGGCGCGCATCGCCAAGGCCTACATCGCGCAGCTCGATGCGGCCCACGTGTACCCGAAGCCCATCGTGACGACGATCGAGCTGGACAAGGCCTTCTATCCGGCGGAGGGCTACCACCAGGACTTCCTGACGCTCAACCCGCGCTACCCGTACATCGTCGTCAACGACCTGCCCAAGATCGACAACCTGAAGAAGATCTTCCCCGGCGACTTCCGCGCGCAGCCGGTGCTCGTCACGGCGAAGGCCGGCTGACGCGCGCGCCTTGCCGGCGCGGGCGTCACGCGCCCGCCGCCGCCTTCGGGTAGTTCGACGGGAACATCGCGCGCAGCGCGACGTCGTCCATCTCCGTCTTGAACGTGTGCTTGGTGATGGCCGCCTGCGAGCGCGCGACGGCCGGTCGCGCGTGGACGCGTGCGAACCACGCGGCGAGGTTGGGGAACGCGGACAGCGCCTCCTTGTCCCCCGGCAGCACGTAGGACGCGGCCTTGAGCCAACCCCAGGCCGCGATGTCGACAATCGAATAGTCGTTGCCGACGATGAACTCTCGCGCCGCCATGTGCTCCTCGAGCACCTGGTAGTGGCGTTCCACTTCGCGGCGATAGCGGTTCACCGCATACGCGAGCGTCTCCGGCGCCGCGCGCTGGAAGTGCACGGCCTGGCCGGAGAACGGGCCGACGCCCGTGGCGATGAACATCAGCCACGACAACAGTTGCGGGCGATCCGCCGGCGTGCCGACGAAGCGGCCGCTCTTGTCGCCGAGGTACAGCAGGATGGCGTTGGAATGGAACACCGTCGCCGCCTTGCCGCCCGGGCCTTCGGTGTCGACGATCGCCGGCACCTTGCCGTTGGGATTGATCGCGCGGAATGCCGCCGTGTGCTGCTCGCCCTTGCGCGTGTCCACCGGGTGCAGTTCGTACGGCATCCCCGATTCCTCGAGGAACAGCGCGACTTTCGCGGGGTTGGGCGCGGTGTTGTAGTAGAAATGGATCATCGGCGGGGCTCCAGGCTAATTGGGATCAAGGAATTGGGGTCAGACACCATTTCTTTCGCCAACATTTTGCCACTGAAGGAAATGGTGTCTGACCCCAATTCCTTGCCTGCTATAATCCGCGCCGTCATCGGGGAGTAGCCGCCCTCTCGAAGGGGCCTTGCGTCAACACACTTGGCCGTCCCGGCCATGGCGCAGGCGGTTCCACCACTTGGCGAGACCTTTGACTGCTGCGCCTCCGCATGGCCGGGGAAGCGCTGCAGTCGAAGCGCGTCCGCCGGCCTTGGGAACCTCGATGGAAACCCTGTTCGTATCGATCGGTGTCGTCGCCCTCGCGGAGATGGGCGACAAGACGCAGCTGCTCGCTTTCCTGCTCGCCGCGCGCTTCAAGAAGCCGTGGCCCATCGTCGCGGGCATCCTGGTCGCGACCATCGCCAACCACACGTTCGCGGGTGCCGTCGGCGCGTGGATCATGCACAACGTCGACCCTTCGATACTCCGCTGGGTGCTGGGGCTGTCGTTCGTCGCGATGGCCGTGTGGACGCTGATCCCCGACACGATGGACGACACCGAGACGCGCGACGTCGGCCGCTTCGGCATCTTCGGCGCCACCGTCGTCACGTTCTTCCTGGCCGAGATGGGCGACAAGACCCAGCTCGCCACGGTGGCGATGGCCGCGCACTACGGCCAGCCGGTGCTCGTGGTGATCGGCACGACGATCGGCATGCTGCTCGCCGACGTGCCGGCCGTGTTCATCGGCGACAAGCTGTCGCAGAAGATTCCGCTGAAGGCGGTGCGCTACGTCGCCGCAGGCGCGTTCGCGCTGCTGGGTATTGCGACGTTGCTGGGGGTCGGCGCGCGCTTCGGGCTCTGAAGCCGCGCGCGGCGCGCGCCGGTGGACGCGCGTTGCGCGAACGTCGCGACGGCCCCGCGCAACGCGAGGCCGTCGCGTTACGTTGGTGTTACAGGACCTGCAGGCTGTTGTTCGACACGCGCACGCGGTCGCCGATGCGCACGGCGGGCGGCGCGGTTTGCTGGATCGTCGCGAACGAACCGTCGTCGTAGCGCACGCCGATCCACCAGACCAGTTGTTGCTGGTTGTTGGCGACGGCATTGCCGGCGAGCGCACCGCCCGTGGCACCGGCCACCGTCGCCACCGTCTGTCCGCGCCCGCTGCCGACGAGGCTGCCCAGCGCGCCGCCGACGACGGCACCGCCGATCACGCCGGCGGTGTTGCTCATCGTCTGCACGGTGTCCTGCGTGATCGACTCGACGACGCCGTCGCGCGACGCGGGTTGCGACACCTGGAACGCAGGCGGCTGGTTGCAGCCGACGAGCGTGGCGGCGGACAGCGCCGCGACGAACAGCGCGCGGCCGAAATGGCGGAATGAAGTCATTGCAATCTCCTGATGCGATGCGGCCCGCCGCGTCATTGCGGCGGGATCGAGTTGAGGATGAACAGCGCGGACAACAGCGGCGTCGGCCGGCCGAGCTTGCCGAACCACTGCGTGTAGATCTGGTCGATGTCGCCGCCGATGTAGACCTGCGTCAGCGCGCGGTTGATCTCGAGCCGCAGCGCGGAATCGCCGCGCGTCAGCGCGAAGGCATACGGCTCGAACGAGATTTCCTCGGTGAGCATCGCGAGCTTGTTCGGGTCCTTGGCCTGCGTGGCGAGGCCGACGAGCTTGATCTTGTCGCCCGCGTACGCGTCGACCTGGCCCGCCTCGAGCATGCGGATGCCTTCCAGCGCGTCGGTGATCGGCACGATCGTCGCGTTGACGAGCTTCATCTGGAACACCTTGGCGAGCGTGCCTTCGGTGGTCGTGCCTTTCAGCACCGCGATGCGCTTGCCGTTGAGATCGGTGACCTGGTAGATCGGCGTGCCGGCCCTGACGAGGAAACCACCCGCGTCGACCCAGATGAGGTTCGAGAAGTCCACCGACGCGAGCCGCGCCTGCGTCTGCGACGTGTTGGCGCATTCGAAATCGGCGCGGCCCGACGCGACCATCGCCAGGCGGTCCGTCACCGAGCCGGGAATCCAGTTGACGGCGATGTCGGGCTGGCCGACGGCGCGGCCGATCTGCGCGACGACGCGCTTGCAGATGTCGATCGAATAGCCGACCACTTCGCCGGTGCTCGTCCGGAACGAGAACGGCAGCGATTCCGGAGAGTAGGCGACGTTGACCACCTTCGCGGCCTTGATGCGGCCGAGCGTATCGGGCAGCGACTGTGCGGCTACGGCCCCGGCACCGAGGCCGAAGGCTGCGAACGTGAGGAGAAGCAGGGTCTTGCGCATGATGGCCTCGCGGGAGGAAGGCTGCGGTGGAGTGGCGTCGCGGCCAGCATAACGGCAATCGACACGCCGGGCGACGCAACGAAGGTGTAGCGGATGGGGTGGCTGATGGGACTCGAACCCACGACAACCGGGATCACAACCCGGGACTCTACCAACTGAGCTACAGCCACCACGGAACTCGGGGGAAAACTGGCGCGCCCGACAGGACTCGAACCTGTTACCACCGGCTTAGAAGGCCGGTGCTCTATCCAGATGAGCTACGGGCGCTCGAACGGGTCCGGCCGGATGCACGACGGAAGGCGAAGCACGTTGCCGGGCCTCGCACTACCGGGTCGTGGAGTTTATCACGCGAGGGCCGGCGAGGCGACCCGCGGCGCCGCGCCGGGCGCATGGTCCGCTAGACTGGCGGCTGCATCCACGGGGAGGTCGGCATGCTGAAGAAGATCCTGCTTGGAATCGTCATCGTCGTCGGGGCGTTGCTCGCCTACGCGGCAACGCGGCCCGATTCGTTCCGCGTCGAACGCTCGATCACCGTCGCGGCGCCAGCCGACAAGATCTATCCGCTCGTCGCGGACTTCCGCCAATGGCCGCAATGGTCGCCCTGGGAGAAGCTGGACCCGGGCATGCAGCGCACGCTGTCCGGCGCGCCGCAGGGCAAGGGTGCGGTCTACGCGTGGTCCGGCAACGACAAGGTGGGCGCGGGACGCATGGAGATCCTCGACGCAACGCCGCCGCAGGGCCTGCGCATCAAGCTCGACTTCATCCGGCCGATGGAAGGCAACGACCTCACGGAGTTCACGTTCACGCCCAAGGGTGCCGGCGCCACCGACGTGCACTGGGTGATGTCCGGCCCCAGCCCCTACCTCACGAAACTGATGACCGTATTCGTCAGCATGGATTCGCTGATCGGCAAGGACTTCGAACAGGGACTCGCGAGCCTCAAGGCGCTTGCGGAACGAAGCTAGCGAGTCCCCTGCCGAGCGGCGCCGCTATTGCGCCGCGACGTTCGCGTTGTGCTTCTTGTGGTAGACGCGCGCGCTCTGCTTGTCCTCGCTGGCCTGGATGCGCGCCTGCTCGCCGGCACCGACGTGGCCGTTCGCACCCGCCACCGCTTCCTTGTGGCTGTCGCGCGCCTGGCCGTGCTCGAGCTTGCCCGCTTCCTGCGTCGTCAGGCTGCCGCTGGCCACGCCCTGGTTGATCCGCGCCTGCTGGTTGACGTTGCGCTGCACGTCGGCCTGCATGCGCTTCGACGACGCGGCGTTCGGGTTGCCGACCTGCGCGTCGTGCTTCTGCGCGTAGATCGCCTTGCTCTGATGGTTCTGCGCCTTCTGGATCCTGGCGGCCTCGGCCGCCGATACGTTGCCGTTCTTCGCGGCATTCGATTCCATCCGGTCGATCTTCGCTTCGCCCTGCTCCAGCTTCGCGGCTTCGTGGGTATTCAACTGGCCGGACTTGAGGCCGTCTTCGATCCGCTGCTGCTGGTCGACGTTGCGTTGCGTGTCGGTCGGCGCGGGGGTCACCGGTGTCGTGGTCTGCGCGGACGCCGTACCTGCGATCGCCAGCGTGGCCGCCAGCGCGAGTGCGAGTGTGGTTCGTTGCATCGTTGTTCTCCTCGTGGTTCGTGCAGGTGCACGATGAGTCCAACAACGGCGTCCCCGCGACGGGGGACGACCACGAACGATGAGCGCCTGTAACCGGGCGTTGCAGCCGCCGGCCCGCGGCCTCACTGCAACGGTATGCCTTCGAAGCGGCCGTTGGTGATCGCGATCGTCACGCCGGCGCGGCTCTTCGCCGTGGCGCTGAACGTGCCGGAGATCGTCTTGCCGTCCACGGCCGTGACGTCCACCGCGCCGGACTGCAACGTGTAGACGTCGTCGAGGATGTCGCCGCCAATCACGTCGGCGTTGTAGTTGCCGTGGGTCAGCGCCACGTTGCCGCGCTCGATGGGGTAATGGCCGGCCGTCGTGCCGGCGATGTTGAAGCCGATCGCCGCCATCTTCTTGTCCTGCTGATGGCCGGTGACGTTGATCATCGGCTTGCCGGCGATCGTAGTGCGCACGGCGATCGTCTGCGTCGCCGTGAACGGGTGGCCGTCGACGGTGGCGATGAAGCTGTCGGCGCGCGCGGCCAGTGGCGTCACGGCAAGCGTCAGGGCCAGCGCCGCGGCGTGGAAGGGTTTGTTGCGGATGCGGTTCATGGGTTTCCTTCATCCTGGACGACGGAAAGGGTGCGGGCGGAACGCGCGGCCCGACAACGCGCGCCTCGGGTCGGCATCGCGGCCACCACTCAGCCGCTCGTATGCAAGGACACGAAGCCCGGCGCTTCGTCGCACAGGGTCAGGTACACCGGCTGCTCGTTGCGCAGCATGTCGACCAGCGTCAGCATGCGGCTCGCGGGCAGGAAGCCGACCCCGTGCGACAGGTCGTTGGCGAGCTTCGGGCCAGGCAGCGGACGGTGTTCGTCGACGAAGCCGATCTCGCCGACGGCACAGCCCGCGTCGTCCCACAACGTGAGGCGGCCGAATCCGCTGCCGGCGTCCACGGCGTAGGCGTAGCGCGCGACGCGATGCTTGCGGGTACCCATCGCCGTCACGGCCGCAGCGCGCAGTTGAGCGCAAGCTGCGGATGGAGGCCACGTTCCGCCAGGCATTTGTCGAACGCCTGCCGTCCCGCGCACACGTAGTGGTGCGCGTCGCGCGCATCCGGCGTGCAACCGGCGATCACGGTCGGGTGCGGGGTCGATGCAGATGCGACCTGCGGCGCCGGGAGCGCAGGCGGATGCGTGACGGGTGTCGCCGGCGCAGCCGGGTGCATGACGGGCGCCGCCGTCGCAGACGGGCGTGGGGCTGGCGCCGCCGGCGCAGGCGGGTGCGGGGCTGGCGCCGCCGGCGCAGCCGGATGCGCGGCTGGCGCCGCGGGCGCAGGCGGATGCGGGGTGGGCGCCGCGGGCGGCTTGGCGCTCAACGGCGTGGCAGCCGCGGCAGGCGCAAGCCTGGAGCCGGCAAGTTCACCTGCCGCAGCCGCGCCGACGGCGGCGGGTTGCGGCGTTGTGGTCCGGATGCCCTGCACGCCTGCGCCCGTCTGCAGCGCCGGACCCGCCGTCCCGCCCATCAGGCGACCTGACGCACCGACACCGGCGGGCGAGGGCACGGGCATCGGCGCGGGTCCGCCCTTCGTGCCGCCGAGCAGCGCGCCGCTACCCGCACCGACGCCGCCGAGCATGCCGGTCGTGCCCCGCGCGCCGCTTCCGGTCACGACCGTCGCCGGCGCCACGATCCCGGCCTTGGTTCCCGCAAGGTCGGTCGGCGGCGGTGCCTTCGCGAGCGTCTTGCCCGGCAGCATGAAGCACAGCGACGGGATCTCGTGCGCGGTGCCGCTCACGTCGGCGCACCCGCCGGCCATGTCCTTGCCCGGCTCGTAGGGAACCACGACGGTGGCCGGCAGTTCGCGCATCGCGCCGATGGTGTTCGTGTCGACATGGTGCACGAGAATCAGCGGGTCGGTTCCGGAGCCGGCGACGCAGTTCGAGCGCCCGCCGCACATCGCCTTGATCACGTCGGCCGGCGTCTTCGCGGCGCTGCCCGGGGCCAGAATCGCCGTCGCGCCGGCCACCTGCTGCTTCGGTGGTGCAGCCACGAACGCTCGAGCATCCCCGCTGTTGATCATGGCGCCAACCGCCTTCACTTCGGCGACGAGCTTCGCGTAGGCGGCGTCGTATTGCACGCTGCAGGTCACCTGGGTCGCTTCGCCGTGGGTTTCGGCCGCCACGATGTTGTTGCACACTGTGTTGGCGGCGTCGCGCGGACACACGACGTGCAGCCCCTGCAGCGCGCACGGATGCGAAGGTGCTTGCTGGTTGGCGTCGGCGAGCGCCTCCTTTGCGAGCGCCGTGTCCGCAGCCGCGCGGTCGACACCACAGGTGAAGACCGGCGCGAAGCTCTTGCACAGCGCATAGCCGGCCCACGTCGCGCACGTCCACGTGTCACCCTTGACCGTGCAGTTCTTCGCGGCGAGCTTGGATGCGTCGTCGGCCTTCACCTTGGCGGCCGCGGCCCCGGCAGCCGCCGCCAGCGCGGCGCGCGCGGCGGCCACGTCCTTCTGCAGTCCGGCGCAGGCCTGTGCCGACGTCTGCACCTGCAGCACGGGGCCCGGCGGCGGCTTGAGCGCCAGGTAATCGTCGATGTGCCCGAAGCGCGCCATCCGCGACGTGCACGTCGTCGCGACCTTGTCGCCGTCGAGCAGCTTCTGCGTGTCGCCATTGGCGCCTGCCGCCTGGATCTGGTTCTGCAGCGCCAGGATGGCGGCACTGCGTCCGGCCAACCCGAGCCCCTGCGGCAACTTGGCGTCCTTCGATGCGTCGGTGATCACCAGCACCCATGTCTGGTTGATCAGGCCGACCATCGGCGGCTTGATCTTGTTCCACGTCGTGGTCACTTCGCCATAGACCGATTCCAGCGACATCATGTCCATCATCTGCTGGCCGAAGACCTGCGTCTTGAGGCTTTCGACGTAGGTGTCCGCATCCACGCGCGGCTGGGTGCCTTGGGCACCGCCGACGCGTGCGAGCACGCCCTTAACTCCGTTGTCGCTCGCCGCGGCGAGGTTCGCGGCCGATTGCTTGAGCAGGTCGCTCATGTAGTCGCTGCCGCCCAGTTCGTCGGAGAGCCAGTCGGCAAATTCGCCGATCGCGCCCACCACGGCACCCACCGCGTCGACGATGGCGTCGATCACGCCGCACACCGAAACGCCGGTGAGCATCTGCGCCGCGATGCACGCGACGTCGACGCCCACCTTGGTGACGAGAGCCCAGAAATCCTTGTGCTCGATCGCCGTCAGGATGTCGACGATCACGTCCGCGCCCGGCAGCAGGTTGCCCAGGATGTCGGCGCCCGCGTTGCTGGTGGTGACGGCCAGGATGCAGCTTTCCGACGCCGCATCGGCACAGCCCGCCTCGACGCTGTGCAGGTCCGCCTGCTGCGCCGACGACGCGCCGCCGGCCGCCGCCAGCGCGTTGACGCAGCCGTCCAGGTTCTCGCTGCCGAAGAGGCCGAAGCAGTTGCCGAGGACCGGCATCGCGTTGTTGACCGCGTCGCCGCTCGGGATCGTGGAATCCGCGGTGTGCGCGGCATTGAGGAGCTGGACGACGACGCTGGGCAATCCGGCGGCGGCGGCGGACGTCGTGGTGGCGAGCAGCGCGGCGGCCACCAGCGCAACGATGGCGTTCCTGCACCCGGTGGCGATCATCGGCGCTTTCCTCACGGCTTGATTGCCGGTTGCGGTGTCGTTGCGCGAGCCGGCTGGCGCTTCTGCATTTCCGCCTGCAATGCGGGCGTGCCGTAGTACGCGTTGAGCGTGGCTACGTTGGTGCGCTTGCCGCCGGGCGACTCGAGGATGGTGTCGGGCGGCAGGCCGCGCAGCGACTTGAGGTCCGTGCCACGCGCCACCTTGACGACCTTGGGGGCCGTCGTCGTGCTGGCGGTGCGTGACGCCAACCGTTGCTCGAGCGACGGCCGCCCCGCGGCCTTGAGATGCGCATCGATGTAGCGCAGCTGCCCGACCGTCACGCGCTGCGTGCCCACCGTCACCGTGTCGCTGTCGTTGCGCGCAAGCGCCTGCGCGAGCGTCAGCGTCTTGCCGACTTCGCCGACCGGCGTGCCCAGCACTGCAGCAGGCAGCACCGGTTCCACCTTGCGCGCAGCCGCGCGCTCCCGGATCTGCTGGATGTGCGCGAGCGTGGCGACGGACGCCGCCGCGCCGCTCGACGACGTAACCACCGTGCCCGCGGGCAGGCGCGCCGCGCTGGCGATGGTCATCGTCGGCGTCGCGCGCACGACGGCAGGTTGCGCGCCCGTCGCGACGACGCGGGCGATCGCGGCCTTGTACTGCCCGACGGTGATCCGGCGGCCGGTGCTCGTCTGCAATACCTGGTCGTCACTCAGGCCCTGCAACGCCAGGCGCTGTCCGGGCGCGAGAACGTGCACCTGCTGAGCCATGGCCGACGCGGATGTCATGGCCAGCATGCATGCGGCAAGCGCCAGGGGGTGGATGCGAATCACGGGTGGGCTCCTTTCGATCATGGGCGGAGTGCGAACGTCGCCCGGCTGCCGTCGGGCATCTGCAGCACGATGCTGCCGTCGCCGAACTGCGCGGCCGTTGGCGCGCCCGGCAACTCGAAAGTGTTCGCCTGATCGCACGCGGCCAGATCGATGGCGATGCCTGCGTAGCGCTCGACGCCACGCGACTGCACGACCACCACCAGCCAAGCGCCATCCGGCGACACGAACACGGTCTTGGCGCGGTCGCGGCCCAGCGCAAGCAGGCGGCGCGTTGCGTGCGTTTGCATGTCGACGAGTTCGACGGCCGTGCGATCGTTCGACAGCCGTCCGCCGCAACCCGCGTCCTCAGCCGCGACGGCCGCCGCCGCCGCCCCCGCGGTCGCAGCCGCTGCCTCTGCCGCGACCGCAGGTGTCCCTGTCTGCGCGACCGCGCCATGGACGGCGAACACGAGCCACCCCGCCACGCCCCAACGCCACTCAGTCCTTGCCATAGCGCTTGACCAGCTCGAGCACGGCGGTCTCGATGCAGGCACGCATCGCGCGGTCCACGCTGTCGTGGTGCGTGCTTTGCGTGTTCGCGTCGACGGCAATCGGCAGGCTGCGGCCGCCGAGCGACGCCACCGTGCCGAGCAGGTTCCCGACGTTGGCGACGCCCGAGTGCGTCGACTCGATCCGCTGGTGCACGTCCACCGAGTCCAGCACCAGCCCGGTATTGGCGTCCACGACGCGCACGTCGATACCGATTTCATCGGCACCGGCATCCGACGACACGGTCATGCCGCCGATGCTGACGCTGTTGCCGTCCTGGCGCACGCCCTGCGTCATCTCCGACACCGTCCCTTCGAAGATAAAGTCGGCACCCGCGAGCTTGTGTGTCGCCGTGTCGCCCGTCGTGACGCCACCGCTGTTCAGCTGGCGCTCCTGCATCTCGCTTTCGGTGAGGCGACTGCGCTCCGCCACCGCGAATGCGCCGGACTTGATCAACGCCGTGGTGAACATATCCGTCGCGCCGCGTGCCGGCAGTTCGGCGACGCTGCTGCGAAACTCGTAGATCGTGACCACCTTGCGCGCGCCCACCGGGCGCGGCAGCGCCTCCAGCTGCCGGGTGGTGGGCGACTGGTCGAGTGCCGGCTGTGCGCCACCCCATGCGAACGCCATGGGCGTCGCTGCGGCCAGCGCGAAAGCCGCCAATGCGGTCCTGACGATACGGTTGCCTGCCATGGCCGAATCCCGATTGCACGACGTACGGGATGCTAGGCAGCGTCGTCCTACGGATATCCCACCGATTGCGTGCGGTGGGCACGGGCGGCCCCCGCCCGCCGCCGACTAGGTGCCGGCCCGATATAACCGCTCGACAATGGTCGCGGTCTCGCGCGACGGCGCGATGCCGCCGAGGATCGACAGCATGTCACGGCAGCGGCGATAGGCCCGCATCGCCGCGGCTGCGTCGCCGCGCCGCTCATGCACCAACATCAGGCTGCGATAGAGCGCCTCGGCAAACGGCTCGACTTCGGTGCCGCGTTCGCACAGCCGGATCGCCTCGTCGGCCAGGTTGCGGCTCTCGAATGCATGGCCCAGTGCCTCCACCGAGCGCACGAAGCGGTTCCGGTGGCGCTCGCGCGCCTCGAGCAGCCACGGGGTGTCGACGTCCTGCGCGAGGAACGGCGCGCCGTACAGTTCGAGCAATCCACGCGCGAGCGCGCGCAGGTCCGCATCCGGAAGCCGCGGCAACGCAAGTGCATCGATCCGATTGGCCAGGCGTGCGAGCTCCGCGGTGTCGAACCACACGACGGACTCGTTCGCGACGAGGCGCCCCCCGTCGACGCCGATCCGGTCGTCGTCGCCGACGAGCTTCCTGAGGCGGCCGAGTGCGGCGTCGAACGACCTGCGACCTGCCTCCGGTTCCGCATCCGCCCACAGCGCGCGGATCACGGCGGACACGGCAAGCGGCCGGCCGTCGTTGCTGGCGATCAGGCGCACGAGGTCCAGCGGCTTGTTCTGCGCCTTGCCCGAGGATTCAAGCGCCGCACCGCGCAGTTCCAACGCCAGCGCTCCGAACGTGCGCACCTTGAGCGGCCATGGCCAGGTGACGCCGGCATTGGCGGGCGGCGCCAGCTTGCGCGCCGCGATCGCCTTGCGCACGAACGGCGCCTCGATGTCGTGCGCGAGCGCGTCCGCGAACAACTGCGCGAGGTGCCGCGGCAACGCGCGGAAGATCTGCACCAGTTCGAAGGCCGCCATCGCATGCAGGCCTTCGCGCAGGTGATCGAGATAGTCCGCAGCCTGGGTCTCGCGCGCATGCGCCGCGCGGGCCAGCTCGATCGAGGCGGTGTGTACGCTGCGTCCGCGCTCGTTGTCGATCGGGACTATCGCGGCATAGGCGGCCGCCGCTTCGGCGGGCCGCCCCATCAGTACCAGGGCCGCGGCTTCGCCGCCCTGCACGACGCCGAGCATCTGCGGCGGCAGCGCGCCGATCCTGTAGTTCTCGATGCATTGCCGGTAGTGCAGCAGCGCGGCGCTCGTGTCCTCGCGCAGCAGCGCGTCCCAGCCGCGCAGGTGGTGGTAGTCGCCCCAATCGAGGGGGCGCTCGGCGCGCAGCAACTGGCGGTTGCGCTCGAGCAGCGTCTCGATACGCTCGCGATCGCGCGACTCGATCGCCGGTCGCAGCGCCGCGCGCACCGTCTGCAGTTCGAGCCAGTACCAACCCGTACTGCGCGCGAGCTCCGCGCATTGCGCGACCGCGATCGCCGCCGCGGCGGGCTGATCGAGCAGACGCAGGTAGTTGCTGTGCCAGAGCAGGTAGCGCCCGGTGATACGCCGGTCCGCGGTCGCGCACGCCGTGCGGGCCATGGTCCCCACGTCCTCGTATGCCGCGCTCTCGCCTGCATGCGCGAAGTGATTGAGCAGGCCCACCGCCCCGATCACCAGCAGGTCGGGCGGCAGCGTGCGCGCAGCGCCACGCAGCACACGCACGCCGTCGGCGGCCTCGCGCGCCGGTGCGTCCCGATCCGTGAGCGGAAACAGCGAATAGATGTGCATGCGCCCCGACAACGCGACGATGCGCAAGGCCGGCTCTTCCGGCAGTGCAGCGCGTTCTGCGCGTTCGCGCCAGCGCGCGAAAGGCCTGAGATCGCCCCAGCTCGACCCGACGGTCTCCGCGGCCAGCCCCGCGAGCGCGGCCGCAAGGTCGGGGTCGGCCGCGTCGGTCGCCGCGTGCCACGCGTCGTCGAGTGCCGCCAGCGCGGTGGCCTCGTCCTCGAGCGACAGGCGCGCGTACGCGATGAGTGCGTCGACCCGCGGGTCGGCGTCGCCGCTCCCGGACCCGCGCTCCGCGCTTTCGCCTTTGCGGCGTCGCGGCCCGCTCAACGCGCCTCCCGCACCGGTTCGGCGACGTACCGACGGCCGGGGATCCGTACCACGACGCCGATCATCCGCACTATCGTGCCAAGGCGCTAGTTGTGGCTGCCGGCGTGGTACAGACGCTCGACGATCGCCTGTGTCTCGCGCGACGGCGCCATCGACAACAGGATGGACAGCATGTCGCGGCAGCGCCGGTAGACCCGCATCGCCTCGGCCGCGTCGCCGCGCCGCTCGTGCGCGACCATCAGGCTGCGATAGAAGGCTTCGGCCAGCGGCTCGACCTCGGCGCCGCGGTCGAACAGCCGGATCGCGTCGTCGACGAGTCCGCGCTCTTCGAACGCGCGGCCCAGTGCCTCCACCGAACGGACGAAGCGGTTCTTGTTGCGCTCGCGCGCCTCGAGCAGCCAGGGTGCCTCGGCGTCCTGCGCCAGGAAGGGCGCGCTGTACAGGTCGAGAACGGCGCGCGCCAGCGCGCGCAACTCGGCGTCCGTGAGCCGCGGCAGCGCGAGCGCGTCGATACGGTTGGCCACGCGGGCGAGCTCCGCCGCGTCGATCCACACGGCCGACTCACTGGCCACCAGGCGCCCGCCGTCGACGCCGATCCAGTCGTCGTCGCCGACGAGCTTCTTCAACCGCGCGAGCGCGGCGTCGAACGACTTGCGGCCGGCTTCCGGCTCCGCGTCGCCCCACAGCGCGCGGATCACGGAGGCCACGGCGAGCGGGCGCCCGTCGTTGCTCGCCAGCAGCCGCACGAGATCGAGCGGCTTGTTCTGCGCCTTGCCCGACGACTCGAGTGCGGCGCCGCGCACCTCCAGCGCCAGCACGCCGAACGTGCGCACCTTGAGGGGCCATGGCCACGCGGCGCCGGCATTGGCGGGCGGCGCGAGCTTGCGCGCGGCGATGGCCTTGCGCACGAACGGTGCCTCGATGTCGTGGGCGAGCGCGTCCGCGAACAGCTCCGCCAGGTGGCGCGGCAGCGCGCGGAACACCTGCATCAGCTCGAACGCCGCCATCGCGTGCACGCCTTCGCGCAGGTGGTCGAGGTAGTCCGGTGTCTGCGTCTCGCGGGCGTGTATGGCACGGGCGAGCGCGATGCTGGCGGCGCGCACGCTGCGCCCGCGCTCGTTGTCCATCGGCGGCACGGCGGCGTAGGTCGCCGCGGCCTCGTCGGCGCGCCCCATCAGCACCAGCGCCGCAGCCTCGCCGCCCTGCATCACGCCGAGCATTCGCGGCGGCAGCGCGCCGGTCCTGAAGTTCTCGACGCATTGCCGGTAATGCAGCAGCGCGGCCCGCGTGTCCTCACGCAGCAGCGCGTCCCAGCCACGCAGGTGGTGGTAGTCGCCCCAGTCGAGCGGGCGCTCGGGACGCAGCAGCTGGCGGTTGCGTTCGAGCAGCGTCTCGATGCGCTCGCGATCGCGCGACTCGATGGCGGGCCGCAGCGCCGCGCGCACCGACTGCAGGTCGAGCCAGTACCAGCCGGTGCCGCTCGCAAACGCGGCCGCGCGGTCGAACGCCGCCGTCGCGGCATCCGGCTGGTCCAGCAACCGCAGGTAGTTGCCGTGCCAGAACTGGTGGCGTCCCGCAATCCGCGGGTCGGCATGCGCGCAGGCATCATCCACCAGCATGGCAACGTCCTCGTAGGCCGCGTTCTCGCCCGCGTGCGCGAAATGGTTGAGCACGCCTTCTGCGGCCACGAGCAACAGGTCGGATGGCAGCGTCCGCGCCGCCCGCCGCAACATGCGCGCGCCGTCGGCGGCCCAGGCTGCGGCCGCGGCGCGATCCGCGGAAGGGAACAGCGAATCGACGTGCAGGCAGCCCGACAGCGCGATGGCGCGCAACGCGGGGACGTCCGGCAGCGCGGCGCTGTCGACGCGCTGTTGCCAGCGTGCGAACGGCGCGAGGTCGCCCCAGCTCGATCCGATTATCTGCGCGGCGAGGCCGGCCAGCGCGCTCGCATGGCCCAGCTCACCCGCCGCCTGCGCCGCGCGCCAGTCCGCGTCGAGCGCGGCAAGCGCCGCGGCTTCGTCGTCGAGCGACAGCCGCGCGCTCGCAAGCAGCGGCTCGAGCCGTGGGTCGGCTTCCGCGTTCATCGTCGAGGCTCCGCGCAGCGTGCTCCGCAACGTTCGCGCTCGGTGCGGCGCGGCGCGCTCAGATCTTCGCTGCGATGCCGACGGGTTGACACAGGATGTTTCATCGGTCGTCCCGCAACACGGCGGCGACGTGCCGATGCCCGACCGTCTCGTAGCCGATGACGGAGACGACCGGCGCCAGCGACAGGATCGCGAGGCACCATGCCATCCCCACGCCCGCGCTTGCCGCGAACAGCGCCAGCGCGACGACGCCGGCCGTCAGCGCGAGCAGCAGCACGTGAACCCCGTCGTAGCGGCGGAACAGGTAGGCGTACAGCATGTAGATGGTGGCGAGGAACACGCTGACCGGAAGTGCGGTGGCCAGCACGGTGCCCTTCGCGCTCAGGTGCGACTTTCCCTCGAGGAAGTACGCCGCGACGTGCAGCCCGGCGCCGGTGGCGACGACGGACGCGATCGTGAGCATCAGCAGGTAGCCCCACACGAACGACCGGGTCCGGTGACGCGTCAGCACCGTGCCGGCCGGGATCATGTAATAGACCCACCACAGCCCGAACGTGAGCCCCATGCCCGCCAGCGAGACGAGCGCGGCGTCGAGCGTCCAGCCATGCTCCTCGACGGCGGCGCTCAACGTCGCCACGGTGCCGACGACGCCTTCGCCGAGCGCGATGATGGCGAAGCACGCATAGCGGTCGGCGATGTGATGCGCGTTCCACGGCGTGCCGCCGTCGTGCTGTTCCGCGATGAACGGGCCGGCGATCTCGATCAGGATCAGGAACGCGCAGACGACGAGCGTGCGGTTCGTCGACAGGTCCACGAAGATCTGCGCGACCCAACCCACCTGCGCGACGAGCAGCGCGACGACGTACGAGAGGCACGCGCGCCGGTGCTTCGGATCCGCGCGCGCGGCGCGCAGCCACTGGAACAGCATCGCAAGGCGCATGATCACGTAGCCCAGCACCATGATGCTGTTGTCGACGTGCGACGCGGAGCCGATCGTCGCGTACATCCGCGGCAAGCCCAACGCCAGCACCATGACGCCGATCATCTGCACCATCGTGACGAGCCGGTAGATCCAGTCGTCGGTGTCGTAGGCCGACGAGAACCACGAGAAGTTGATCCACGCCCACGAGATGGCGAATGCGGCGAAGCCGAAGCCCAGCAGCGCCGGGCCGACGTGGCCTTCCGCGAGCCGGTGCGCGAATTCGCTCGCGGCGAGGCCGGAGGCCGTGGCGAACGTGAGGTCGAACAGGAGCTCGAGCGGCGTGGCGACGCGCTCGCCCTCGTGCGGGTCGCGGCCCGCCATCCTGCGGACGTGGTGGTGCAGTGCGCGTGCCGCGTGCGACGATTCGCTCATCGGTAACCCGCCGGGATTGCCGTCACGTGCCTGCCGCCGCGACCAGCGCGCGCGCCTTCGCCAGCATCGCCCGCACGCGCTCCGGCGCGGCCATCGTCTTCGCCAGCTCGTGCATCGGGATTTCGAGCGACACCGGCGTGCCGGGCGGCACGCCTCGCAGCATGCCGGCGAGATCGAGGCCGCCGTCGCCGGGCATCAGCCGCTCGGCGCGCGCCTGGTGCAGCAGGCCCGGGACGTCGGCGGGCCGCGCGGCCGGCGCGTCGCAGAACTGCATGTAGCGGATGCACGTGCGCGGCGCGCGTGCGATCTCGTCGATGTGGCTGCCCGCGCGATCGAAGTGAATGGGGTCGATCAGCACGCCGCCATTCGCGTGCCCCGCAGCCTCGACCACGCGCAAGCCATCGGCGAACGATTTGCAATCCGTCCACGGCATCGGCTCGAGGTTGGCGCCGATGCCGTAACGCGCCGCAAGCTCGCAGAACTCGCCGAAGCGCGTCACGAGCCGCGCCTCATCGGGATCGTTGCCCGCGACCAGCGCCTCGCGCGCGCCGAAGCGCGCGCCGGTGGCGAGCGCCGCCTCGTAGTCGGCGACGCGCGTGTCCGGTTTCAAGCGGAAAATCTCGATGTCGAGGCACGGCAGGCCCGTGTCCGCGAGCCGGCGCTCCGTCTCGCGGACGAGCGGCGTATCGCCCACCATCGCGTGCTGGACTTCGTCGGGCGTGGCAGGAATGAGGCGCAGCCCGATGCGGTCATAGCCCGCTTCCGCCGCGCACGTCACCATGTCCGGCGGCGCAAGCTCGAGCACGGTAAGGGCCGCGAGGCCGATCGGATGCTGCGCGGCACTCACGATGCGGCTCCGACTTGCGACGACATGGCGGCGGCCGGGTCGACACCGGCGGCATCGCAGCCCGCGACGAAGCCGAACGTCATCGCAGGCCCCAGGTTGATGCCGCCCGAGGGATAGTGGCCACCCATCACGCTCGCCTGGTCGTTACCCACGGCCCACAGCCCGGTGATGGGCTGGTCCCGCGAATCGAGCACGCGCGCATGCACATCGACGGCGAGCCCCGCGAACGTACCGAAGCTGCCGGGATACACCTTGATCGCGTAGAACGGCGGCTTCGCGAGCGGTGCGACGCAGGGATTGGGCGTGTGCGTCGCATCGCCCGAGCGCCGGTTGAACTCGGTGGAGCCGCGACCGAACGCGGGATCCTCGCCGCGGGCGGCGCCGGCGTTGAACGCGGTAACCGTGCGCTCGAAGCCATCGGCGTCGATGCCGCAGCGTTGCGCGAGCTCGCGCAGCGTGTTCGCGCGCACGAGGTAACCGGAGCGCACGTAAGGCGCGACGGGCAGTGGAAAGGGTTTGGCCATGCCGAAAGGATAGCGCCTCTGGAATGCGTGGTCGCAGACGAGCCACGACACGACGGGCGCGCCGGGCGGCGTCGCGGCGATCATCGCGCTCACGTAGTCGTGATAGCCGTCACCTTCGTTGCAGAAGCGTTGCCCGTTGGCGAGCACGCCGATGATGCCGGGCTTGCCGCGATCGATGATGTGCGGATAGAGGCGGCGTCGGCCGTTGCGATAGGGCACGATCGACACGGGGCACCACGCCACCGCCGAGGCGCCGCTGACGACGCAACCGCCCGCGGACTCGCCCAGCGCGAGCCCGTCGCCGGTGACGGTGGCCGGCGGCAACGCATACGGCGCCGTGTCCGCGAGCGACGCCGGCAGCAGCCGCGCACGCCGCACGTCGTCATGCGCGAAGCCGCCGGTGGCCAGCACGACTCCGCGCGTCGCGCGAACGACCGCGGTTCCCTTCGCGGTCGCGACTTCCACGCCACGCACCGTGCCCGCTTCCACGACGAGCCGCGTGACCGCGCAGCCCGCGCGGAACACGACACCACGCGCGGCGCCCGCCACCATCATCCGCGCGACGAGCGCCGCGCCGTTGACGAGATAGCGGCTGCGGCCCGAGCGCAGCACGTCGAGCACGTGCCGCGCCATCCGCCGTGCCGTGTACGCGAAGGCCTTCGGCGAGCGCATCGCGCGCGAGATCGTCGCCAGGTCGGGGCCCGCCATGACACCCATGCCGAACAACGACGTCTCGTACTTGGGCCGGCGCAGCAGCGCGAACAGTTCGCTTGGCATCGAGCCGGCGTCGTAAGGCGCCGCCACCACCGAGCGTGAGCCCTTGCCCGCGCCCGGCGTGCGGCCGTGGATGTCGGCGATCCACGTGCCGCCGCTGAACGCGATGCTGGCACGGTCGCGCAGGAAGGCCACCATCCGCGGCGCGGCGTCGAGGAAAGCGTCGACGCGCGCCGCGTCGAATTCGGCGCCGAGCTCGTGCTCGAGGTAGGTGCGCGGCAGCGCCGGGTCCTCGTCGACGCCCGCCTCGTGCGCGAGCGGATTGCGCGGCACGAACATCCAGCCGCCGGACCACGCGGTGGCGCCGCCGCACGTCGCGTCCTTCTCGAGACAGACGACCGAGAGGCCCAGCGTGCTCGCGGTCACCGCGGCGGCGAGTCCCGCGGCACCAGTGCCCACGACGACCAGGTCGCAGGTCGCGGGGAGATCGGAAACGGTCGAAGGAGAGCGGCTGGCCATCGGACAATGCGGCACGATCCGCGCGATGCGGATCGGCCGCAGTATGCCAGCCCGGCGCGCGTCAGACGGGCGAGCGCGTGATCCGCAGGTAGGGCTTGGGCGCCTTCCAGCCGGCGGGGAACAGCGTCTTCGCGTCGTCGTCGGACACGGAGCCCGCGATGATCACGTCGTCGCCCGGCTTCCAGTTCACCGGCGTGGCCACCTTGTGCTTCGCCGTCATTTGCAGCGAATCGAGCACGCGCAGGATCTCGTCGAAATTGCGGCCGGTGGTCATCGGGTAGGTGAGCATCAGCTTGATCTTCTTGTCCGGGCCGATGACGAACACCGAGCGCACCGTCGCGTTGGTGGCCGCGGTACGGCCGTCGCAGCCGCCCGCCTCGTCGGCCGGCAGCATGTTGTAGGTCTTGGCCACGGCCAGGTCCGTGTCGCCAATCATCGGGTAGTGGACCGTCGCGCCCTGCGTTTCCGCGATGTCACGTTCCCACTTGACGTGGCTTTCCACCGGGTCGACGGACAGGCCGATCAGCTTCGCGTTGCGGCGCGTGAACTCGGGCTCGATGCGCGCCATGTAGCCCAGCTCCGTCGTGCAGACCGGCGTGAAGTCCTTCGGGTGCGAGAACAGGATCGCCCACTGGTCGCCGATCCAGTCGTGGAAGCGGATGCGGCCCTTCGTGGTTTCGGCTTCGAAGTCGGGGGCGGTGTCGTTGATGCGCAGGTTCATGGCTTTCCTTTCGGTGGTGGGTTGGCAGACGACAGCAGGTTGCAAAGCGAGAAGAAGCGGAGGCGTAGCGCCACGTCAGGCCATCGCCACGGCCTCGCCTTCCAGGCTCGGGACTTCGGACAGGATTGCGGTCCAGACGTCGGGGCTGGCCGCGTCGCGCGCGATCGGCAGGTAGCGCCGCCATTGCTCCGGCGTGCTCACGGACTTGAGCGATTGCAGGAACACGCGCGTGGCGCCCACCGGCGTGTTGCGGCCGCTGCCGAACGTCGACAGCGAGCGCACGCCGTGCGCGACGAAGTGGTCGAAGCCGCCGGTCGCCACGCCGGCGCTCACGCACCATTGCGCGAACTTCGGTGCCTTGGGCAGCGGTAGCCGCGCGACGAGCGGCATCATCACGTCCTCTTCGTGCTTCAGGTGCGCCTCGGCGAACGTGCGGTACGCGGCATACGCTGCAGCGACGCGTGCCGCGTCGACGGGCGCATCGTTCAATGCCGCGCTGACCTCGTCCTGCGTCGCATGCTCCTCGACGTGCTCGGCGCGGAACATCGCGGCGCACGTTGCGCCTTCGAAGTAGTGGTCGAGCATCGCGGCGCTGCCGCCGCCGGCGCCCTCGACGCCTTCTTCCATGGCGGCGTGCACGGCAATCGCGGCCTGGTAGCCGCGCCAGGCTTGCGCGAACGCCGCCGTATCGCCCGCTTCGGCGAGCGGCGCGAGCACGCGCGCCAGGTCGTTGCGCAGCACCTCGTGGTAGTTGCGCA
Organism: Casimicrobiaceae bacterium; assembly: GCA_044225845.1. Classification (GTDB taxonomy): domain Bacteria; phylum Pseudomonadota; class Gammaproteobacteria; order Burkholderiales; family Casimicrobiaceae; genus VBCG01. Next base: position 3,373 of record JBGAIC010000014.1, on the reverse strand, counting down.
TCACCGCGGGGACGGAAACTTCCGGTTCGGTCATGGTGGCCTCGTGCATGGCTCGTTGTGATGGCTTGCAGTGTGCAGGCACCCCGCGCGTTTGGTGCTTCAGCCGGCGTTAAACGTTGTTAATCCGGAAGGCCCGGCACCCGACGCATTAAGCTTGCGGCCGTGAACGCACCCGACTCCCCGCCTCCACAGCTGCGCCTGCAGGCCCCGTTGCGCTTCGGCGCCGGTGGGCGTTTCGAATTGCGACCCGGCGAGTACCGACTACTGGTGGATGGCGAGCCCGCAGCGCTGGGGGGTCGCGCGCTCGACGTGCTGTTCGCGCTCGCCGCGCGCCGTGGCGAACTCGTCACCAAGCAGGCGCTGTTCGACGAGGTGTGGGCCGGCGTCGTCGTCGAGGAGAACAACCTGCGCGTGCAGGTGAACGGGCTGCGCCGCATCCTGGGCGACGACGCCATCGCCACGGTGCCCGGCCGCGGCTATCGCTTCACCGCGCCGATCGCCGATGCGCCGATTACGCTGCCCCCGGCCGCCCCGCACGACGCGCCGGTGGCGATGCACCTGTACGGCCGTACCGCCGATCGCGCGCGCATCGACGCCGCGTTGAACGCCGCCGGCGGTGCGCGCGTCGTGACGCTGGTCGGCCCGTCCGGCGTTGGCAAGAGCAGCCTGGCGCGCGCCGCCGCCGCGGCCTGGCAGGCCGCCGGTGGGGTGACGCACTGGGTGGACCTGGCCGCGATCGCGCGGGAGGACGACGTGGCGGGCGCCATCGGCCGCGCGCTCGACATCCCGTTGGACGCGGCGGACTCGACGGCGTTGCGCCTGCGCAACGTGCCCGACGGGGTACGCACGCTGCTGGTCCTCGACAACGCCGAGCATGTGCTCGTTGCGGTCGCGACGTTCGTTGCACGCGTCGCGGACACGCCGTCGATCACATTGCTGCTGACGAGCCAGGCGCCCGCTGCGGTCGCCGGGGAGACCGTGCTGCGCATCGAGCCGCTGCCGGTGAGGGCTGACGGAGCTTCCGACGACGATGCGGTGGCGCTGCTCTGCGCCCGCATCCGCGACGTGGACCGGCGCTTCACGCCCGGCACCGAGCAGCGCGCGCAACTCGCGGCCATCGGCCGCGCGCTCGACGGCCTGCCGCTCGCGCTGGAGATGGCGGCCGCGCGCGTGCCGCTGATGGGCGTAGCCGCCGTGCACGACGCGCTCGACGAACGCTTCGCGCTGCTCGCGCGCGGACGACGCGACGCGCCGGCGCGCCACCAGCGGCTCCGCGATGCGCTCGACTGGAGCTACCGGCTGCTGACGCCCGTGGAGCAGCAACTCTTTCGCGCGCTTGGCACGTTCACCGGCGGCTTCACGCTCGATCTCGCGGTGTCACTCACGCAGGACGAGCACGTCGGCCGCTGGGACGTGGTCGACGGCCTCGCGACGCTGGTCGAGCGCTCGCTCGTCACCGTGGGCAACGGCGACCCGCCGCGCTACCGGCTGCTCGAGTCGATGCGCGCCTATGCGCTCGACGCGCAGCGGCAGGCCGGCGAGCACGAGTCTCTCGCGCGCCGCCACGCGCACGCCGTGCTGGCGACGTTCATGCGCTCGGCGCCGGATGCCGGCGGCGTGGTCGAAATGGAGAACGCGCAGCGCGCCTTCCGCTGGGCGCGCGAGCACGACCTCGAGGTGGCCGCGCAACTGTCGTGGCGCGTCGCGCGCGTCTCGATGTTCAGTGCGTGGCGGCACGAGGTCAGCGAGTGGATGCGTGGGCTCGAGCCCGCGATGCGCTCGGCGGCCGGCAATGCGCTCGCCGCGGAGACGCAAGGCAACTGGTGGTCGTCGCTCGCCTACGTGCTGAACCTGCGGCGCAACCCCGCTGCGCGCGACGCGGCGGTGCGCGCGGTGGCGCTGTGGAAGACGCTCGCCAAGCCGCATGCGCTGCAGGCGGCCTATGCGCACTGGGTGCGCTCGCTGCACACGCCGGTGCCGGAACTCGACGAGGCGTGTGCCGGATTGCAGGCCGTCCCCGGCCTCGACCCGCACGACCCCGACGTGCGCCTGCGCGTCGCCGGCGCGCTCGCCGAGGCGGCGCGCGTGCGCGACGATCCCGCGCAACTGCTGGCGCAACGCGAGGAGGAACTCGCCGTGACGCGCGCGCAGGGCTGGACGCTCTACGCGCAGGCCGCGCAATGCAACGTGTGCGCGGCGCTGGTCATCGCGGGGCGACTGCGCGAGGCGGACGCCATGGCGGCTGCGCTGATCGATGAGATCGACGCCGGCGACGGTGACGACAACGGCAACCTGCCGTGGGCGCTCAACGCGCGCGTCGAGGCGCTGGTCGGCCTCGGGCGCCAGGCCGAAGCGCGTGCGCTCGTGCCGCGTTCACTCGCCGCTGCGCAGCGCTTCGGGCTGCCGCAGCGGCGCTCGTCGTCCAGCTTGGCGGAAACTGAAGCGCACGGTACCCATCTCGGTTGACGTCCATGGCCAGTGCGTATACAATTTTATACATCATACGCCATGGAAGACTCCAAAGAAATTCGATGGGTCGGATCTTCCTACGACGATCTTCTGGCGTTTCCCGAGGAGGCCCGCCGGGAAGCGGGCTTCCAGCTTGGCAAGGTGCAGGCTGGACTTGATCCGACGGACTGAAAGCCGTTCGACGACGTTGGGACGGGTACGAAGGAGATCCGGATCAAAGACGCAAGCGGAATCTTCCGTGTGATGTACTTGGCCAAGTTCGAGGAAGCGATCTACGTCCTGCACTGCTTCAGAAAGACGAACCAGGCGACCAGCAGGGTCGACAAAACCATCGCAGAAGCGCGCTACCTCGCGATCGCGAGCGCGAGGAAGGCGAGAAAATGACGATCGATACCAGAATCCGCCACGTCACGAAGCCCAGGGCGAATCTCTTCCTGGAACTTGGATTTTCGCGCGACGAAGCCAAGCGCCTGCAAGCAGCGTCCCGCAAGCAGATCAACGATACGCGCCTGCTGAAGCAGCAACTCATGAACGAGTTGTCCGACTGGATCGCCGAGCATCAACTGAAGCAGGCCGAGGCTGCCCGGATTCTGATGGTCTCGCGTCCGCGCGTATCCGATGTCGTCAACCGGAAAACTGCCAAATTCTCGATCGACTCGCTCGTGGAAATGCTCAGTCGCGTCGGCAAGCCGGTCACGCTTGCCATTGGTTGACCTTCCGGCGCCTCGGCTACGCGGAGCACAGGAAGGGGTCGATCCGCGACGGATTGTGCTTATCGAGAGATAGGTTACACGTCGTTCCGGAGACATAGGTAACACTTCTGGGCTTTGCGGAGCTGCAAATGCCCTGGCAGGAGTGTTCCAAGATGGATGAGCGTCTCCGCTTCGTCGCCCGCCTGCTGGAC
>JBGAIC010000101.1:0-13135 GCA_044225845.1 Casimicrobiaceae bacterium | reverse complement strand
ACCTGACGGGACGCGCCCCCCTCGCCCGCCACGCGGCAGCTGCCGTAGTGGCTCGGCCGCCGCTGTACGCGGACCTGGCCGATGTGCGCGGGCAAGCGCACGCCAAGCGCGCGCTGGTCGTGGCCGCCGCGGGCGGGCACTCGCTGCTGCTGATCGGGCCGCCCGGCGCGGGCAAGTCGATGCTCGCGCAACGGCTGCCGGGGTTGCTGCCACCGTTGCCCGAAGCCGCAGCGCTGGAAGCCGCGGCAGTCGCGTCGCTGGCGGGCCGGCTGGACACCGCGCATTGGCGCGAGCGGCCCTTACGGGCGCCCCATCACACGGCCAGCGCGGTGGCGCTCGTCGGTGGCGGCAACGACCCGCGCCCCGGCGAGATCTCGCTCGCGCATCGCGGCGTGCTGTTCCTCGACGAGCTGCCCGAGTGGGATCGCCACGTGCTGGAGACCTTGCGCGAGCCGCTCGAGACGGGCGTCGTGCACCTGTCGCGTGCGGCGCGCCAGGCGACCTTTCCGGCCGAGTTCCAGTTCGTCGCCGCGATGAATCCCTGCCCGTGCGGATGGCTCGGCCACGCGAGCGGGCGCTGCCGGTGCACGCCTGAACGCACGTTGCGCTACCGGTCGCGGGTATCGGGGCCGCTATTGGACCGCATCGACCTCACGGTCGCCGTGCAGGCGGTCGCGGCAACGGAGCTGACGGCGCGACGCGCGTCCGGCGGGAGCGAGACGACTGCGGCAGCGGTTCAGGTGGCGGCCGCACGCGAGCGCCAGGCCGCACGCCAGGCGGCGCCCAATGCGCGGCTCACGGCCGCGGACGTCGATCGCCTGTGCGTCGCCGACGCCGCCGGCGAGCGGCTCTGCTGCACGCATGCGCTCGGACGCTCGCTGCTGTCGGCCCGCGCGTTCACCGCGTGCTGCGCGTCGCGCGCACGATCCTCGCCGACCTCGACGACGCAGACGGCCTGGGGGCAGCCCACGTCGCCGAGGCGATCGGCTATCGGCGCGCGCTCGGCATGAAGTGCGCCATCTATCCCGATGGCCGCCGCGTGATGAGCCCAGGATGTAACGGGCTGCTGCGGGCGCGGCGCACTTCCCGGCCGCGGGTGTATGTCTACGCGGTCATCGTCCCTGCATGGGCGCATGATGCCTTGGCTCTGGACCATCCTCATCGGGTTCGTCGCCGGCCTCTCCTCGCGAGGATGATCACGCGTGGCATGGGGCCGTCCGGCTGGATGACGGCCACCCTCGGCTCTTGAGCGCGGTCACCGCCACGTACGCCGGGCAGGCGATGGGCTTCTACGACGAAGGCGAGCCGGCGAGCTTCGTCGCGTCCGTGCTGGGGCCGTGGTGCTGCTGATCATCTATCACATCCTGCCGCGCAGGTCGCAGTCAACCTGGGCGCCAGCGCATGCGGGCCATGGGCCGGCGCTGAGGCATGGCGCTGGTCACCGCGCGGCGGTCGGGGATTCCTCCCAGCTTTCCGCGCTGGCGCCGGCCAGCGCCTCTACGCGTTCCACTCGTCCTGTGCGAACTCGTTCGCGGGTCCTTCGTACACGACGCGGCCGTCGTCAAGCACATACGCGCGGTCGGCGATGTCGACGGCGGCGCGCACGTTCTGCTCGACCAGCAGCACGGACATCCTTCCGCGCGCATCGCGACGATCACGCGGAACACCTCCTGCACGATCAGCGGCGCGAGGTACACCGCGAGCTCGTCGAGCAGCAGGAGCTGCAGGTTGAGGCAGCGCGCGCAATTGCCAGCATTTCCTGCTCGCCCCCGACCCAGTTGGCGGCCCTTGTTCTGCCGCCGCTCGGCAAGGCGCGGGAACAGCTCGTACACGCGCGGGATCGTCCACGGGCCCGTGCGGTCGCGGGGTACCTTGAGGTTCTCGTCGACGGTCAGGTTGGCGAAGATGCGCCGGCCTTCCGGCACGTAGCCGACGCCGAGCGCGGCGATGCGGAACGGCGGCCACGCGACCGTCTGCGCGCCGAGGATCTCGATCGTGCCCGCGCGCGCCAGGCGTAGAGCCCATCAGCGTGCGCAGCGTCGTCGTCTTCGCGGCCATTGCGGCCGAGCAGCGTGACGATCTCGCGGGACGCACGTCGGGCTGACGCCGTGCAGGATGTGGCTCTTGCCGTAGAACGTCGACAAGTCGCGCGCCGGAGAGGATCGTGCCGCTCATGGGACGCTCCTGCGCGCTGCGCGCTCCGGAATGAGCGCTTGGGATCGGCCCGGCGCGCTCATGCATGTACCTCTTCGCCAAGGTAGGCGGCCCCTGCACGCGCTCGTCGCGCGCGATCTCCTCGGGCGTGCCCTCGCCCAGCAGCGCCCCTTCGGCGAGCACCGCGGTACGGTCGCAGTGGAACACGGCAGCGCATGTCGTGCTCGATCAGCGCGATCGTCAGGCCGGTCTCGCGATGCAGCCGCCGGATAGGCCGCGTGATGTCGTACGTCTCCTGGTCGCCCATGCCGGCGGTCGGTTCGTCGAGCAGCAGGAGCCGCGGCGACAGCGCCAGCGCCGTCAGGATCTCCGTCGTGCGCTGGTCGCCGTGCGGCAGCTCGTTGACCGGCCGGTGCGCGCGTGCCTCCGGGTGGCCATCGCGTAGGCTCGTCAATACGCGCCTCGTCCGCGCATCGTCGGCCTGCGCGACAGCCACAATGCGAGGCGCTTGCCTACGCGGCCACCTCGAGCGGGATGCGCAGGTTCTCGCGGACCGTGAGCTCGGGGAACACCTCGGTGATCTGGAACGTGCGCGCCATGCCCATCGCGACGCGCCGCTCCGGCGGCATCGGCGTCACGTCCGTGCCGTCGAACAGTATGCGCCCCGACGTCGGCGGGAAGAAGCCGCTGATCAGGTTGAAGAACGTGGTCTTGCCCGCGCCGTTGGGTTGATGATCGCGCGGAGCGCCGGGCACGATCGTCAGCGAGACGCGATCCACGGCCACCAGGCTGCCGAAATGGCGGCTCACGTTGTCGGCCGTGGACGGTGCCTGGCGCCGCCGGACGGCGTTCCGCGCTCATACGCCCTCCTTCGTCGCGTCCGTCGCGCCGCCCTTGGCGAGGATGCCCATGACGCCGCGCGGGAAGAACAGCACGACGAGGACGAAGAACAGGCCGACGAACACGACATCCAGTTCTCGGTGTGGCTCGACACGTAGTCCTGCAGCACGACGAATCGCGGCACCGACCAGCGGCCCCCAGAACAGGCGCGTACCGCCCAGCACCGCCATGATCACGAAGTTGCCCATTGGTCCCAGCGCAGCGCGCGCGGATCGACGAAGTTGTTGAGCAGCGCGTACAGCGTGCCGGCGAGGCTCACGAAGAAGCACGAGATGACGAACGACAACCAGATGTGGCGCTCGACGGGGATGCCCAGGAAGCGTGCGCGCCGCTCGTTCTCGCGGATCGCCACCAGCGTGCGGCCGAACGGCGAGCGCAGGATCAGCGCCATCGCGCCGACGGCGAGCGCGAACACGAACAGCAGGAAGTAGTAGAACGCGCGGTCGTTGCCGAGCAGGTCGACCTGCGTGAAGCCCAGGTCGAGCGCCTGGCGCTTCCAGCCGGTGAGACCGTCGTCGCCGCCGGTCACCGAGTTCCAGCGGAACGCGATGAAGTAGAACACCTGGCCGAACGCGATCGTGCCATCGATACACGCCGCGGAGCTTGACGATCGAGGCCCCAGCACCACCGCCGCGACATGCCGGTGGCGACGCCGACCAGCGCGCCGAGTGGCGTGCTCCGGCGACGAACTTGATCATCACCGACGCCGTAGGCACCGTGAAGTACGCGGCGTGCCCAGGCGACAGCACGCCGGTGTAGCCGAGCAGGAAGTTGAGCGCCATCGCCGCGAGGCCAGGACCAGCACGCGACTCGCGAGCTCGGTGTAGCCGCCGATCGCGTTCATCCACCACGGCATCGTCAGCAGCACGAGCCAGACGAACGCGGTCAGCAGGTTTCTCCAGAGCGCGTCATTGCTGCTCTCCTTCCTCGCCCAGCAGGCCGCGCGGCCGCACGAGCAGCACGAGGCCCATCATCACGTACATGACCGCTTCCGTCGCCGACGAAGAACATCGTCGTCAGGCCCGATGCGACGCCGATCAGCAGGCCGCCCAGCAGCGTGCCGAGCAGGCTGCCCAGGCCGCCGATGATGATCGCGACGAAGCTCGGCATGATCAGCGACGTGCCGATCGTCGGCTGCAGGCCCAGCACATCCCGCGGCGAGCACGCCGGCGAGGAGGCCCGCGAGGTAGGTGCCAAAACCGAAGTTGAGGTTGCGCAGGATGCGCATGTTGACGCCCAGCACGTTGACCCGTCTCCGGTTACCGCGTGCCCGCGCGGATGCGGATGCCGAGCTTGGTCCGGTTGAGGATCACGAACAGCGCGACGACGGCTGCGGCCGCTGCAACGCCACCATGAACAGCCGGTAGCCGGTGAGGAAGAAGTACTCGGGCGACAGCGGCGACGCGAGTGCCGGCGGGATCGAGACGGTACGCTCTGCGCGCCCCAGATGTAGCGCAGCACGTCCTCGAAGATATACAGCAGGCCGAATGTCAGCAGGAGGCTGTACAGCGAGTCGCGCCCGGCATGCGGCGGATCAGCACGCGCTCGGCGACGAGGCCGACGACTGCCGTGGCGACCGGCGCGACGACCAGCGCGCCCAGAAGCCGATGTGCGGCGACAGCGAAGTAGGCGATGTAGGCACCGAGCGCGAGGAAACCGCCGTGCGCGAAATTGATGACGCCGGACAGGTTGAGGATCAGCGACAGCCCGAGTGCCATCAGCGCGTAGAACGCGCCGATGATGAGGCCGTTGAAGACGTTGAACAGGATCAGCTGCGTCTTGACGTGCTCGTATCCGGGCCGCGTCCGCCCGCGCCGCGCCGTCGCGGCGCGGGGCCACAAGGAGCGTGCGCGGGATAGCCGCGTTCGACGTTGGCGGGAACTGCGACAAGGCGCGCCCGGCGCGCCGTCCCGGTCAGCGTGCGCTGGCGCTTACGCCGGCCATTGCATCTTGCATCCGGTCTCCGCAAGCGTCCCCGCCGCGTCCGGACCCTTGACGATCGTGCTGACCTGAACAGGTCCTCGGCGGTCGAGCCCTTGACCGCCGCCTGCCCGACGAACAGGTCGCCGAGCAGCTGGTTCTGACCCCAGCCTTCGCGGTAGTACGCCTGGTCCGGCATCAGGCTCACTTCGGGCGGCCTTCATGCCCGACAGCGTCTTCGCCATCTTCAACGTATCGAGCGACTTGGCGTTGTTGGCGGCGAGCGCGCGGGTCCACGTAGCCGCTGTAGCCGAACCACGTGCAGGCAGTCGAGTACCTTCATCTTCTTCTGGATGGCGGATACGAACGTGGCGACGTGCGGGTTGTTCGGCTGGTTCCAGTACCACTCGAACACCCAGGTCCCGACGCGCCTCCGGCGGCAGCCCCTCAGCGCTTCGAGTTCCTGCTGCGCGCCGGCGAGGTAGAGCAGCAGCCCGGTTGACCACCTTGCGCTGTCGCGTTGATCATGTCGTCGCCTTGCGGCAGGAAGATGATCACGTCGGGGTTCGCCGCCTGCGCCTTGATCAGGTACGACGAGTAGTCGGTCGTGCCCAGCAGGGTCGGATCGGCGCCGATCTTGCTGCCGCCGTTGGCGGCGCAGGCTTCATCGAGCCCGGCCTGCAGCGTGTGGCCGAACACATAGTCGAGGCGATGCTCATTGCCACTTCTTGCCCGCGTTCTTGATCGGCGTCGGCGCGACAGCGTTCGCTTCCATCTGCGTCGTGTTGCAGACGCGGAATACGTTGTAGTGGCAGCTCGTGCCGGTGACGGCGTCCGTGGCCGCCGGGCACCACCATCAGCACCTTCTTCTCGGCGCGACGTCGGCTGCATCGCCAACGCCAGCGCGGAATTGACGTTGCCGACGAGGAAGTTGACGTTGTCGCGGTCGATCAGCTTGCGCGCCTTCTGCACGGCCGTGCCGGCGTCGCCTCTCGTCGAGTCCTCCGACAGCAGTTCCACCTGGCGGCTCAGGATGCCGCCCTTGGCGTTGATCTGCTCGATGGCCAGCTGGCAGCCGATCAGCTCGTTCTTGCCGAGCGCGGCATACGTGCCCGTCAGCGGGTTATCGAGGCCGATGCGAACCGGCGTGTCGCCACGCGCAGGAATGACAGACGGGCCTGCGACCTGGAGCAGCTGCGTATGACTGCCGCCTTGATCGTGCGACGCGTGACGCCGCCCGTGGTGCGTTGGGACATGGGAAGTTCCTCCGGGAGAATGGCTGGGTTCATCCGCGCCCGCGATGTGCCTCGCGGTAGTGCGCAACTTCACTGTAAAGAACGCTGCGTGTGACGACGAGCCTCGCAACAATTTGTTACGCGCTGGCGCCGCGCAGGCACCGCCTTGGGGCATGCCGGGGCTTCGCTTGTGCGCTGCAGTAGACTGTGGGGTCCATGACCGCCGTCGCCGACCGCTTCCTGGACCTGCCGCTCACCGGCGCGCCCACGCCGCGGCTGCGCAGGAAATCGGCCTGCAACTACACGTCGTTCGCCGATCGCGAGATCGTCATCAGCTGCTCAGCGCGCCGGTATGGACGTTGCTCGAGGAGCTGCGCGCGGAGCGCCGGACCGGCCGCTCGGCGCGGATGCTGTTCGAGGTGCTCGGCGACATCTGGGTCGTCGACCGCAATCCTACCTGCAGGACGACCTGGCCGACAGCCGCGTCGCCAGCGGGCACTGGTCGACGCGTTGCACACCGGCTCGCCGAGATCGACAAGCGCCACCGGCGACGCCGGCCTGCGGGCGCGCCGCGCGACCGCGACGGCGCGTCGCGCAACTGCTTAGCGCTGCGCGCCGCGGTGGACCGCTTTGCGGCGAGCTTCGCCGCGACCGCCGAACTGCGCAGGCGCACCGTGCGCGTGCTAGCGGCGCACGGCGAAGGAGAACATCGCGTTCGACAGGCTCGCGCGCGTGTCGCACGTCACCGATGCCACCGACTGGCGCGTCGAGTACCCGTTCGTCGTGCTGTACCCGGACACGGAAGAGGAAGTGCGCGGCCTGGTCGAAGGCTGCATCGCGCTGGGCCTCACGATCATCCCGCGCGGCGGCGGCACCGGCTACACGGGCGGCGCCATTCCGCTGACCGCGCGCAGCGCCGTGATCAACACGGAGAAGCTCGAGCGCCTGTCGGGCATCGAGCCGATGACCATCGCCGGCCACGCGGAGCCGGTGCCGACGATCGATGCCGGCGCGGGCGTGGTGACGCGTCGCGTGATGGACGTGGCCGATGCCGGCGGCGTCGTGTTCGCCGTCGACCCGACGTCGGCCGACGCGTCGTGCATCGGCGGCAACGTCGCGATGAACGCGGGCGGCAAGAAGGCCGTGCTGTGGGGCACGGCGCTCGACAACCTGCTGTCGTGGACGATGGTGACGCCGGACGCCGAATGGCTCGAGGTGGTGCGCACCGACCACAACCTCTCCAAGATCCACGACGCGCCACAGGCGACGTTCGAATTGCGTTACCTCGCGCGCGATCGCAGGACCGTGACGCGCACCGAGACGCTGGTGATCCCGGGCCGCACGTTCCGCAAGACGGGCCTCGGCAAGGACGTCACCGACAAGTTCCTCGCGGGCCTCCCCGGCGTGCAGAAGGAAGGCTGCGACGGGCTGATCGTCAGCGCGCGCTTCATCCTGCACCGGATGCCGCCCGCCATCCGCACCGTGTGCCTCGAGTTCTTCGGCCCGGTGCGCGGCTCCACGCCGGCGATCGTCGAGATCAAGCGTTACCTCGACACACGGCCGCACGGCTGCGACCTGGCGGGCCTCGAGCACCTGGACGAGCGCTACGTGAAGGCGGTGGGCTACGCGACGAAGGCCAAGCGCCACGGCCGGCCGAAGATGGTGCTGATCGGCGACATCGTCGGGCCGGACGACGACAGCGTCGCGAAGACGACGTCGGAAGTGATCCGGCTCGTCAACGCGCGCGGGGCCGAAGGCTTCGTCGCAGTGTCGGCGGAAGCGCGCAAGAAATTCTGGGTAGACCGCTCGCGCACGGCCGCCATCTCCGCGCACACCAACGCATTCAAGATCAACGAGGACGTCGTCATCCCGCTCGAGCGGCTGGGCGACTACACCGACGGCATCGAGCGGATCAACATCGAGCTCTCCATCGCCAACAAGCTGAAGCTCGCCGAGGCCTTGCAGGCCTTCGTCGACTCGCCGGCGCTGATGGCCGTGTGGCCGCCGGGCGCGGAGACGCAGCCGCCGCAGGAGCTGGTCGATGCAAAGGTGGACGAGGCGCGCGCGCTGATCGCGGACGTCCACACGCGCTGGCAAGACTTGCTCGCGCGCATCGACGAGACCTTCCCGGTGCTGCAGGACCACTCGGTGCGCGTGTCGTGGCGTACGGAACTGAAAGCGCCGCTGGAGGACATCTTCGACGGCCTCGCGTTCGCGCCCGTGCTGGCCGAGCTCAACGCGATCCACGCACGCGTGCTGCGCAGCCGCGTGTTCGTCGCGCTGCACATGCACGCGGGCGACGGCAACGTGCACACGAACATCCCGGTCAATTCGGACGACTACGGGATGCTGCACGAGGCCAACGCGGCCGTCGCGCGGATCATGAAGCTCGCGCGCTCGCTGGACGGCGTGATCTCCGGCGAGCACGGCATCGGCATCACCAAGCTCGAATACCTGGCTGACGACGAGATCGCGCCGTTCGCCGCGTACAAGGAACGCGTCGACCCGGAAGGCCGCTTCAACCAGGGCAAGCTCTTGCGTCATCCGGCGCTGCCGGCGGATCTGACGAATGCGTATACGCCGAGCTTCTCGCTGATCGGCAGCGAGAGCCTGATCCTCGAGCAGAGCGAGATCGGCCTCATCACGGACTCGATCAAGGACTGCCTGCGCTGCGGCAAGTGCAAGCCGGTGTGCGCGACGCACGTGCCGCGCGCCAACCTGCTCTACTCGCCGCGCAACAAGATCCTCGCCACGTCGCTGCTCACCGAAGCCTTCCTGTACGAGGAGCAGACGCGGCGCGGCGTGTCGTTGCGCCACTTCGACGAATTCGCCGACGTTGCCGACCACTGCACGGTCTGCCACAAGTGCGCCAACCCCTGCCCGGTGGACATCGACTTCGGCGACGTGTCGATCGCGATGCGCAACCTCTTGCGCCGCGAAGGCCACGCGAAGCGGAGCCTCGGCACGCGCGCCGCGATGTTCTTTCTGACGGTCACCGATCCGACGACGATCAAGGCGACACGCGCCGCGATGGTGGGTGTCGGCTACCGCTTGCAGCGCATGGCGTACGGCATCGCGAAGAAGCTGGGCATCGCCGGCCGCCAGACGCGGCATCCCCCGGCCACCGTCGGCCGCGCGCCGGTGAAGGCGCAGGTGATCCACTTCATCAACAAGCCGATGCCGGGCGGGCTGCCCAAGCGCACGTCGCGCGCGCTGCTCGACATCGAGGACGACACGATCGTCCCCATCATCCGCGACCCGGCGAAGGTCACCGAGGATTCGGATGCGGTGTTCTACTTCCCCGGCTGCGGCTCCGAGCGCCTGTTCTCGCAGGTGGGCCTCGCGACGCAGGCGATGCTCCACCACATCGGCACGCAGACGGTGCTGCCGCCGGGCTATCTATGCTGCGGCTACCCGCAGACGTCCGCCGGCGAGGCGGACAAGGGCCAGGCGATCATCACGTCCAACCGCGTGCTGTTCCACCGCGTGGCCAACACGCTCAACTACCTCGACATCAAGACGGTGATCGTGTCCTGCGGCACGTGCATGGACCAGCTGCAGAAGTACGAGTTCGACAAGATCTTCCCCGGCTGCCGGCTGCTCGACATCCACGAGTACCTGCTGGAGAAGGGCGTCGCGCTCGAGGGCATCACGGGCACGCGCTACATGTATCACGACCCCTGCCACACGCCGATGAAGACGTACAAGCCGACCGCGGTGGTGCAGAAGCTGATGGGCACCGCCGTGCCGCTCAACGAGCGTTGCTGCGGCGAGTCGGGCACGCTGGCGGTCACGCGCCCCGACGTGTCGACGCAGGTGCGCTTCCGCAAGCAGGAAGAGATGGCGAAGGGCGCGGCGGCGTTGCGCGCGGCGGCGCCCGACGCGAAGGTGAAGGTGCTGACGTCCTGCCCGTCGTGCCTGCAGGGATTGTCACGCTTCAACGACGACACGGAAACCGAGGCCGACTACATCGTGGTCGAGATCGCGCGCCACCTGCTCGGAGAGAACTGGATGCGCGATTACGTCGCCAAGGCCAACGCGGGCGGTATCGAGCGGGTGTTGGTGTAAAAAAATCCGCGGCGGGCCTTGAAGTTCGTGGCGCGAACGTTCTGGGGGTAGGACACCGCCGCGGTGGGAGGAAACCAGCGCCCCCACTGTAGGTCCCGGCGGTCGGCGTGCCTACGCGAATATTCCCCAAACGCACGGCTGTCCGGCGACCGGTGGGACAGGGCCGCCGCCCGGCGCCGACGGGTGGCAACCCGCTATGACAATGTGCTATAAGTGCCTGAATGGACACGCCACTGGCCCAATCCAGCCGGGTGGCCGCCACGCGGCCATCGCTGGCGTTCAGCGATCCGGACAGCGCGCTGCGCTGGGCCAAGACGCTGCCATTCCTCAACGTCGCGCAGGTCTACGAGCAGGTCATCGGACAGTTGCGCGCGTTGTCCGCCGCGGAATTCACCCCGCGCGAGCGCGCGACGATCGCGGAGCTGATGCGGGAGCAGGTCATGCACCTGCACACGGAGCTCGCGCGCCGCTATGCCGGGAAGCCGCAACCCGCGATCGACCGCGAGCTCGAAGCGGCGGAAGAAGCGATCGCGCTGTGGTCCGCGTTGTGGGAGCAATACTCGGCGTGCCTCAAACCGCTGCTCGAAGGCGATCCTGAACTTTCCGGCGTCAAGGCCAAGATCCTGCAGCGTGGCCTGTACGTGGGCAAGCAGCTGCTCGTCGTCCACGGGCTCGCGCGCCGCGTGCCGCCCGGCTCGTACTGGCAGGAGCTGCATGCCTACTACCGGCTGGCCGAGATGCTCGACTGCGCGGTCACCGCGGTGTCGGACGACCTCAATCCGCAGGCCGTCGGCACGTCGTGCTATTCGATGTACGTGCACGCGCTGCTGCTCGCGATGGCGGATCCGTTCTCGCTGTCGGTGCGCCAGATCGAGCTCGCCGATCGCTGGCTGTCGCAGTGGGCGCGCAAGGTGTTCCCGTACGACCAGGAACGCGAGACCGAAGGCCCGGTGATGATCGTCGACCTCGACAGCGCGGAAGGCGCGCGGCTCGTCGCCGGCGTGCCGCCGGAGCCGCCGGCGTCGATGCGCTTCGGCTATCCCGGCAAGCTCGCGATGAGCGTGCGCGGGCGCATCCGGCGCCTGGCCACCGGCGCCAATCCCGGCGAGCTGCAACTGGGCCAGGACGTATCGGTCGAGCAGGTAGCCGCGCTGCTCGCGCACCTCGATTCGCACTGGTACCAGTTGCCGACTCCACCCGCCGACACGGACGTCGGCCGCGTGCAGCTCTGCGGCGGCGGCGTGCCCGCGGCTTATTTCCGCGTCGGCGGCCGCACGTTCGACCGCCAGGATCCATTGGGCCGCAAGACGTTCCAGGGCACGCAGCACCTCACCACGCTCGGCGCGCTCACCGACTACGACCGCAACAAGGAAGAAGCGCAGCGCAACTGGCCGTGGGAGCCCTGGCACGGGCGCCACGACTGGAGCGGCGGCGAATTGCTGCGCGAAGGCGCCGCGCGTCACCGCTGGTTCCTCGACGCGCTGGCCGTGGTCAACGAAGGCCAGCGCACGCGCCTCGGTCACGTGACGCGCGTCGCGCTCGGGCCCAACGGCCAGCTCGCGCTGTCGCTGAAGCTGTGGGCGGGCGCGCCGCGCACGATGGCCGTGCGGCCGCTGGCGCATGCGTTCTCGGAAGACCCGCCGATCCCCGTGCTGTTGCTCGGCGAGACGGCGGACGAGAAGCCGACGGCGATCGTGCCGTCGCGCACGTTCAGCCCGGGACGCATCCTGCGCTCGATGGACGCAGGTCCCGAGCGCAAGCTGAAGCTCACGCGCCTGGTCCAGCGCGGCGCCGATTTCGAGCGCGTGGCGTTCGACGAAGTACCGCTGTCCTAGAATAGCGGCCCCTTTCCCCCAGCCCTCGCGCGTCGCGGCCGGATCACGGCATCGCCGGCGCGCCCGCTGCCGTTTTCGCCATGCCCAATCGCCTCGCCGCCGCCACCAGTCCTTACCTGCGCCAGCACGCCGACAACCCGGTCGACTGGCAACCCTGGGACGCGGACGCGCTCGCGCAGGCGCAGCGCGAGCAGAAGCCGATCCTGCTGTCGATCGGCTATGCGGCGTGCCACTGGTGCCACGTGATGGCGCACGACTCGTTCGAGGACGCGCAGGTGGCGCGCCTGATGAACCGCGACTTCGTCAACATCAAGGTCGACCGCGAGGAGCGGCCGGATCTCGACCACATCTACCAGGCGGCGCATGCGCTGCTGACGCGCGAGTCGGGCGGTTGGCCGCTGACGATGTTCCTGACGCCCGATGGCGTCCCGTTCTACGGCGGCACGTACTTTCCCCGGCACGCGATGCATGGCCGCCCCGGCATGGTGGACCTGCTGCCGCGCGTGGCGGAGGCGTGGCGCCAGCAGCGCGACGCCATCGACGCTCAGGGTGCAAGGCTCAAGGACGCGCTCGCGCGCTACGACGCGCCGGATGCAGCCGCGTCCCCGCTCGCTGCGAGCGCACTCGCGGAAGGCCTCGCGGCAGTCGGCACGGCCTTCGATCCCGTCAACGGCGGCCTGGGCACCGCGCCCAAGTTCCCGAGCGTGCCGCAACTCGAGTTCGCGCACGCGGAAAGCGAGCGCACGGGCAACCGCGAGGCGCGCAACATCGTCGCCGTGTCGCTCGCGCAGATGGCCGCGGGCGGCATCCAGGACCACCTGGGCGGCGGCTTCTGCCGCTACAGCGTCGACGCGCACTGGACCATCCCGCACTTCGAGAAGATGCTGTACGACAATGCGCTGCTGCTGGGCCTGTATGCGGCGCATGCGCGTGCCGTGCCGGCGGACAGGGTCGACGCGACGGCCGTCGTCGAGCGCATCGCGGGTTTCCTCGAACGCGAGCTGACGGCGCCCGACGGCGCGT
>JBGAIC010000013.1:0-63774 GCA_044225845.1 Casimicrobiaceae bacterium | reverse complement strand
CTGGTGGGCGGGGCTCGTCGCCGTGCCGGTCAACGCCAAGCTGCATCCCGACGAGCTCGCCTACGTGCTCGACGACAGCGGCGCGGCGCGCGTGCTCGTCGACGACGAATGGGCGCATGCGCTGGCGGGCACGCGCCATGCGGCGCGGGCCTGTGCGTTCGCCAGCGAGCCCTACGTGCGTGCGAGCGCCGGCGGCGACCCGCTGCACGACGTCGCCGCCGTCGCTGGCGACGCGCCCGCGTGGCTCTTCTACACGAGCGGCACGACGGGGCGGCCGAAGGGCGTCGAGATCACGCACGCGAACCTCGCCGCGATGGCGCGCTGCTTCGTTACGGACGTCGAGCCGATCGCGCCCGGCGACGCGCTGCTGCATCCGGCGCCGATGTCGCACGGCTCGGGCCTCTACATCGTGCCGCACGTGATGCATGGCGCCGTCAACGTCGTGCCGCGCTCGGGCGGCTTCGACGCAGCCGAGGTGGCGCAACTGATGGCGCGCTGGCCGCGGGCGACGTTCTTCGCGGCGCCGACGATGGTCAAGCGGATGGTCCGCGCGGGGGTCGTCGATGCAACCGCGTTGCGCGACTTCAAGTGCCTGGTGTTCGGCGGCGGGCCGATGTACGTCGCCGATCTCGTCGAGGCCTTCGGCGTGTTCGGTCCGCGGCTCGCGCAGATCTACGGGCAGGGCGAATCGCCGATGACGATCACCGCGATGGATCGCGCGACGCTGGCCGATGCGATCGCACGCGGCGACGACGCGCGGCTCGCGTCCGTGGGCCGCGCGCAGGCCGGCATCGACGTGCGCATCGACGGCGCGCGCGGGCCCGGCGAACTGGGCGAGGTGCTCGTCCGCGGGCCGACGGTGATGCGCGGCTACTGGAACAACCCGTCCGCGTCGGCAGCGACGCTCGCGGGCGGCTGGCTGCACACCGGCGACGTCGGCGTGCTCGACGCCGACGGCTTCCTGACGCTCAAGGATCGCAGCAAGGACCTCGTGATCAGCGGCGGCAGCAACATCTATCCGCGCGAGGTGGAGGAGGTGCTGCTGCTGCATCCGGACGTCGTCGAGGTCGCCGTCATCGGGCGGCCGCATGCCGAGTGGGGCGAGGAGGTCGTGGCGTTCGTCGTGCCGCGCGGGGGCGCGGAGGCGGCGCGTGTGCGCGACGAATGCGATGCGCTGTGCCTTGCGAGCATCGCGCGCTTCAAGCGGCCGCGGGATTACGTGTTCGTCGAGGGGCTGCCCAAGAACAACGCCGGGAAGGTGCTTAAGACCGAGCTCCGTAATTGGGGTCAGACACCAATTTCCAGCCTGCCGCACCCCTAATTGGGGTCAGACACCAATTTCCTTCCACGTGCGCAGCCACGCTAACCGTGCACGCTGGAAATTGGTGTCTGACCCCAATTGAAAGAGCCGAAGCCCGCCGATAAGCCGGGTTCTGTTACGGCGGCCGCCGGAAGCGACCGCTATGACTGCCATTCATCTAGGCGCCGCGTTGCCGCGACGCTCGAGCCGCCTACCCGCGGACTACGCGAGCCACGTAATCGTCCGCCTATTTGGCGTTGCTCCGGATGGAGGTTGCCGCGTTTCACCCGCTGCCGCGAACGGCAGCGACTCGTCTCTGTGGCCCTGTTCCTCGCTTTGGCCACCCGCGCTAACGGGCGGCGTATGGCGGCCGGGCGTTACCCGGCATCCTGCTCTGTGGAGCCCGGACTTTCCTCTCCCGCCACAAGGGCGGCAGCGGCAGCCTGGCTGGCTTCGGGACCGAGAGGATACTCCGCAGCGGGCCAATTGGGGTCGGCCTGATTGGGGTCACGGCCTAATTGGGGTCAGACACCAATTTACAGCCAGCCGGGGTAGCATGGGTGCGCAGGGGGTAAGAAAATTGTTTCTGTCCCCCATTAGGCCGTGACCCCAAACCGGCCCAACCCCAATGGCCCCCTGCGGAGTATCCTCACCGTCCCGAAAATTTCCTTCCACCTGCGCAGCCATGCGAACCCCTCAGGCTGGAAATTGGTGTCTGACCCCAATTAGGCCGTGACCCCAATCAGGCCGACCCCAATTAGCCCACCGCCGACCAGCGCAGCGTCTCGCCCGCCCGCAACGGGACGATCGTCGTGTCGTCGAACGCGATCTCGGCAGGCGCGGTCCGCGGCTCGCGCGTGAGCGTCACGCGCCGCGTGTTGCGCGGCAGCCGGTAGAAATCGGCGCCGTGGAAGCTCGCGAAGCCCTCGAGCTTGTCCAGCGCGCCCGCGTCCTCGAACACCTCCGCATACAGCTCCAGCGCGAACGGCGCCGAGTAGCAGCCGGCGCAGCCGCACGCACTCTCCTTGGCGCCGCGCGGATGCGGCGCGCTGTCGGTGCCCAGGAAGAACTTCGGCGAGCCGGACGTCGCCGCGGCGACGAGCGCCTGCCGATGCGTCTCGCGCTTCAGCACGGGCAGGCAATAGAGATGCGGCCGCAGGAAGCCGCCGCCGAACAGCGCGTTGCGCGAATAGATGAGGTGCTGCGGCGTCAGCGTGGCCGCGACGTTGGGCCCGCACGCGCGGACGAAGTCGACGCCGTCGCGCGTCGTCAGGTGCTCCACCACGATGCGCAAGCCGGGGAAGCGCGCGACGACGCCGGCGAGATGGCGCTCGATGAACACGCGCTCGCGATCGAACACGTCGACCGCGGGATCGGTGACTTCGCCGTGCACGCACAGCACGAGGCCTTCGCGCTCCATGGCTTCGAACGCCGGATACGCGCGCTCGATGGCCGTCACGCCGGAATCGGAGTTCGTCGTCGCGCCGGCCGGGTAGTACTTGATCGCGTGCACGAAGCCCGACGCGCGCGCCGCTCAATCTCGGCGCCGCCAGCGTTTCGGTCAGGTACAGCGTCATCAATGGCACGAAGCCTGCATCGGCCGGCAACGCGGCCACGATCCGGTCGCGATACGCGCGCGCGGCGGCGACGGTGGTCACCGGCGGCTTCAGGTTCGGCATCACGATCGCCCGCGCGAACACGCGGGCGGTGGCGCCGACGACGGCGGCCAGCGCCGCGCCGTCGCGCAGGTGCAGGTGCCAGTCGTCGGGCTGGACGAGGTCGCAGCGAGGCGGGGTGGGCGGTCATGGGAACGTCGTTTCGGCGCTGGATTATAGGCGGCGCCCCGCGGCCGCCCGGCGGCGTCGCGGGACCGTATGCACGAGTGGCGCAGCGGACCGCCGGGACGCTATAATCCCGCGTTTTTCCGGCCCGGGGACGCAGCGCATCAGCGGCGGCCTGCCACGGACGGGATGGCTTCACGCAGGGAGTGGTACAGCATGGCCAAGACAGCATCAGCAACGGCGCCGGCGGCGCCGAAGAAGGCCCGGATCCTGACCGAGGAGGAAATCCTCAAGGCGCCGGAAAAGGACTACATGAACGAGGCGCAGCTCGCGTTTTTCCGCCAGCGCCTCATGGACCTGCGCGACCAGCTGCTGCAGAACGCCGACGACACCGGCGAGCACCTGCGCGAGAACGAAGGTCACCACCGATCCGTCGGACCGCGCGACGCTCGAGGAGGAGTACACGCTCGAGCTTCGCACGCGCGACCGCGAGCGCAAGCTGCTGAAGAAGGTCGAGAAGTCGATCAAGCAGATCGACGACGGCTCCTACGGCTTCTGCGAGGAAACCGGCGAACCCATCGGCGTGCCGCGCCTGCTGGCGCGCCCGACGGCGACGCTGTCGCTGGAGGCGCAGGAGCGCCGCGAGCGCGTCCAGAAGCTGTACGGCGACTGACCGTCGCCCCGCGCGGTGCCACGCCTCCGGCACCGCGACGGCGGCGTTGCGCCGCCACGCCGCGGGGCGGTGTCGGCGTCTACGTCCGACACGGATGCGGAAATAAGGCACCGATCGGACCCTGATGGCAGAGGGGTCTAAACTCCGGCCTCTGCCCGTTCAATCAGCCACGAGGAACGCCGCCATGTTCACGCTGCCGCCGCTGCCGTTCGCCGAGGGCGCGCTCGCCCCGGTCATCTCCGCCAACACGCTGTCGTTCCACTACGGCAAGCACCACAAGGCCTACGTCGACAACCTGAACAACCTCGTCAAGGGGACGGAGTTCGAGAACGCGAGCCTCGAGGACATCATCAAGGCGACCGCGGGCAAGCCCGACAAGGCCGGCCTGTTCAACAACGCCGCGCAGATCTGGAACCACACGTTCTACTGGCATTGCCTCAAGCCCAACGGCGGCGGCAAGCCCACCGGCAAGATCGCCGCGATGATCGACAGCGATCTCGGCGGCTACGACAAGTTCAAGACCGACTTCGCGCAGACCTGCATCACGCAGTTCGGCTCGGGCTGGGGCTGGCTGGTCGCCGAAGGCGGCAAGCTCAAGCTCGTGAAGACGCCCAACGCCGAGACGCCGCTGACCAAGGGCCAGACCGCGCTGCTGACGATCGACGTCTGGGAGCATGCCTACTACCTCGACTACCAGAACAAGCGTCCCGACCACGTCAACGCGGTCATCGACAAGCTGCTCAACTGGGACTTTGCGGCGGAAAACCTGGCCAAGGCCGGCTGAGGCCTGAACCCTGGAGCAGTCGCGGCGATTGATGCACCGCGATGACGGCGGCATAATCGCCGGCATGGACCGCGGGGCACCGGGGGACTCGTGGTGTGCGGCGTCTTCATGGCGCCGCTCCGTCTGACCAGGATCCCATTGATGGCGTTGTTCCAGAAACCGACACCCAAGCGTCCCGACCCCCGCCTGAGATCAAGCGCGGGCCGTCCGCGCGCGATGTCGCCGCGCAGGCGGCGCGCCAGTCGCCGCAGAAGCGCAGCGCCGAGCCGACGGCGCGCGACATCACGCTGACCGGCGCCAGCCTCATGGGCGCGATGCCGGTCTCGTCGGCCATCGAAGTGCAGCAGGCCAACCCCGGCCTGTGCGCCATCCTCGAGAACGCCGCGCTGCTGTATGCCAGCGGCCAGGCCGGCCCCGCGCGCATCCTGCTGGAGCAGGGCGTGCAGACGGACGCGGACGCCAAGTCGTCGCCGCTCGCGTGGCTCGCGCTGTTCGACGTGCTGCAACGCGCCGGCGACCGCGCGGCGTTCGACAACCACGCGCTGCAATACGTCGTCCAGTTCGAGCGCTCCGCGCCGACGTGGGATGCCGACAAGGGCAAGCCGCAGGCCGGCGCCAAGCCGGTGGCGGGCGGCGACCTCGCGCCGAGCGGCAAGCTGTCCGCGGCCAGCGCGGCGTCGATCGACATGATCAAGCGCGCGGCGGATCGCAACCTCGAGCACGCGCGGCTG
The DNA here is from genome assembly GCA_044225845.1 of Casimicrobiaceae bacterium. Classification (GTDB taxonomy): domain Bacteria; phylum Pseudomonadota; class Gammaproteobacteria; order Burkholderiales; family Casimicrobiaceae; genus VBCG01. The sequence continues at coordinate 58,505 of JBGAIC010000013.1, read as the reverse complement.
GACCTCGCGTCGGTCACCGGCTTCGACGACGCCGGCGCGCGTATGCTCGCCGACGCGCTGGCCTACGTGCGCAAGAAGCAGTTCGCGCTGCAGGTGCAGCGCGCCGACAAGCTGCGCGCGGCGGTCGAGGCGATGGTCAAGCGCGGCAAGGATGCGGGCGAGGGCGTGTGGCTGCTGTCGCTCGAGCTGATGCAGGCGCTGCACGACCAGGCGGGCTTCGACGACCGCGCGATCGAGTACGCGATGGCGTTCGAGTTGTCGCCGCCGTCGTGGGAACCGGGACCGCAGGCGGAGGCGCCGCCGGCGGAAGCGGCCGCGCCCGCCCCGACGTCGCGGCCGACGACGGTACGCCGGCGCGCGCGGCGAGATGCTGGTGTGGACCGGCGTGCTCGCCGGCGCGTCGGCGCCGCAACTGTCGCAGCTCAACGAGTTCGCGCAGGGCCGCCAGATCGTGCCCATCGATTTCTCCGGCGTCGATCGCGTCGACTTCGTCTGCGCCGGCGCGTTGCAGAACCAGATCAACCGCATCGAGGCGCAGCGCCGCGCCGTGCAGATCGCGGGCGCGACGCCCATCGTGCGTGCGCTGCTGCTGCTGATCGGCATCTCGCCGCGCCATTTCGTCAAGAAAGCCGCCTGACCACGGACGCCGCGCGTCCTGCGCGCGGCGCGTGGACGGCGGCCATGCACCGCATGGAATCCTTCCACGGCACGACCATCCTCTCCGTGCGCCGCGACGGCCGCGTCGCGCTCGGCGGCGACGGCCAGGTGACGCTCGGCAACATCGTCGTCAAGGCCACGGCGAAGAAGATCCGCCGCCTGTACCACGACCGCGTGCTCGCGGGCTTCGCGGGCGCCACGGCCGACGCGTTCACGCTGTTCGAGCGCTTCGAGGCCAAGCTCGAGAAGCACCAGGGCCACCTCGTGCGCTCCGCCGTCGAACTCGCCAAGGACTGGCGCGCCGACCGCGTGCTGCGCCGTCTGGAGGCGATGCTCGCGATCGCCGATCGCACGGCGTCGCTGATCGTCACCGGCAACGGCGACGTGCTGGAGCCGGAGCTCGGCATCGTCGCCATCGGTTCCGGCGGCGCCTATGCGCAGGCTGCGGCGCGTGCGCTGCTGGCGCACAGCACGCTCGACGCCACCGCCATCGTCCGCGAGTCGCTGGGCGTGGCCGCCGACATCTGCATCTACACCAATCGCGAGCTGACGATCGAGACGCTGGAGCCGCAGTGACGGCACGGCGCGCATCCTTCGGCGCCGTGCGCACGACGACCGTCACGGTCCACGACGTGCTCGTCGCCGGCGCGGGCCTGCCCGGCCTCGCCGCCGCGGCGGCGCTTGCGCGGACCGGCCTTGCCGTGGCGATCGTCGATCGCGCGCCGGTCTGCGCCGTGGACGTCGACGGATCCGAATGGGACCTCCGCGTTTACGCGATCAGCCCGGGCAGCGCCGCCTTCCTCGGCACGCTCGGCGCATGGCAGGCCTTGCCGCTGTCGCGCGCCGCCCGCCGGTGGAGGCGATGGACGTCGCCGGCGACGCGGGCGGTCGCGTCACGTTCGACGCCTACGACCTGGGCGAGCGCGCGCTCGCGTGGATCGTCGAGGAGCGCGAGTTGCGCGCCGCGCTCGTGCAGGCGGTGCACGCCGCCGGCGTCGACGTGCTGGCGCCCGCGCCGTTTGCGCAACTGACGTTCACGCCGGAGCGCGCGGAACTCGCGCTCGACGACGGCCGCGTGCTCGCCGCGCGCCTCGTCGTCGGCGCCGACGGCCTGCGCTCGTGGGTGCGGCGTGCGGCCGGCATCGTCGCGGAGCCTTCGGCGTACGGGCAGGCCGGAGTCGTCGCGCACTTCGACATCGAGCGCGATCATCGCGGCATCGCGCGCCAATGGTTCCTGGGCCGGGACGGCGTGCTCGCCTGGCTGCCGCTGCCCGGCCGCCGGATGTCGATCGTCTGGTCGGCACCGGATGCGCTGGCCGCGGAACTCGTCGCGCTGCCGCCCGCTGCGCTCGCGCGGCGCGTCGCGGCCGCGGGCGGCGATGCGCTGGGGGCGCTGACGCCGCTGGTGCCGGCCGCGGCGTTCCCGCTCGCGTTCCTGCGCTTGCCCGCCGTCGTCGCCCATCGCCTCGCGCTGGTCGGCGACGCGGCGCACGGCGTCCACCCGCTGGCAGGCCAGGGCGTGAACCTGGGCTTCGGCGACGCGGCGGAACTCGCGCGCGCGGCGGCCGACCGGGGGCCGCTCACCGACGCCGGCAATCCGGCGCTGCTCGCACGCTATGCGCGCCGTCGCGCGGAGCCCGTGCTGGCGATGCAGGCGGCCACCGACGGGCTCTCGCGGCTGTTCGGGCTGGACCGCGCGTGGCTGCGGACGCTGCGCAACGCCGGGATGGCGACGGTCGAGCGGATTCCGGCGCTGAAGCGCGCCTTGGCGCAACCCGCGCTCCGATAAACTGTCCAACGTCGCGTCGACGGCCCGCCGGGAAGGGTCCTGTCGCGTTCCCATGGAGCTTTCATGAAGATGTCGTTATGCGCGGCGATCGGCTGCGCAGTCCTGATCAGCGCGCCGGTGGCCCTGGCGCAAACGCCCGCCCCGGCCCCGCCAAGCCGGCCCCTGCGGCCGCTGCCACGCCGCCACCGCGTCGCCGGCGGCGCCGACGCCCGTGCCGCCGCCCGACAAGCAGGTCGTGCCGCTTACGCCGGAGCTGCAGGCGGTGCGCATCATGGTCGAGCAGCGCGTGCCGGGCATGGAGGTGCGCGCGATCAGCAAGTCGAACGTCGCCGGCCTGTACGAGATCCTGGTCGACGACCGCATCGTCTACGTCGACTCGCGCGTCAACTACCTGTTCGTCGGTTCGATCTACGACATGGCGTCGAAGCAGAACCTCACGGACGCGCGCTTCCGCGAGCTCAACCGCGTCGCGTTCGACGCGCTGCCGTTCGACCAGTCGTTCAAGCGCGTGCGCGGCGACGGCTCGCGCAAGATGGCCATCTTCTCGGACGCCGACTGCCCGTTCTGCATGCGCATCGAGAAATCGCTGGTCGCGCTCGACAACGTGACGATCTACACGTTCCCGTTCCCGATCGACTCGCTGCATCCGGATGCCGCCAACAAGTCGCGCCGGCTGTGGTGCGCGAAGGATCGCGGCGCCGCGTGGGACGCGTGGTTCGCGTCGCAGAAGCTGCCTGACAACAAGGGCGACTGCGCCAACCCGATCGCGGCCAACCAGCAGCTCGGCGAACGCCTGCACGTGACGGCGACGCCGACGATGATCTTCGCCGACGGCACGATGGTGCCGGGCGCGCTGCCGCTGCCGGACATCGAGCAGCTGCTCGCCAAGGCGGACGCCGACGCGAAGAACGCGAAGAAGTAAACTGCCGCTTCCGCTGGACGCTGCACGCCCGTGCAGCGTCCGCCGTCCCACGAGCGAGGAAGGACCCGATGGCGATCATCGATTTCCTGAAGAAGCAGTTCATCGACGTCATCGAGTGGACGGACGACTCGCGCGACACGCTGTCGTTCCGCTTTCCCGACGAGGACAAGGAGATCAAGAACGGCGCGCAGCTGATCGTGCGCGAGTCGCAGGTGGCGCAGTTCGTCTACCTCGGCGAGTTCGGCGACGCGTTCGGCCCCGGCAAGTACACGCTGACCACCGACAACATCCCGATCCTCACCAACCTCAAGAGCTGGAAGTACGCGTTCGAGAGCCCGTTCAAGGCGGACGTCTACTACGTCATCACCCGGCTCTTCACCGGCAACAAGTGGGGCACGGCCAACCCGGTGATGATGCGCGACGCGGACTTCGGCATCGTGCGGCTGCGCGCCTACGGCACCTACGACTTCCGCATCAGCGACGTGCCGAAGTTCCTCAAGGAAGTCGCGGGCACCGACGATCACTTCCGCCTCGACGAGTTCAACGACACGATGCGCTCGCGGCTCGTGTCCGTGTTCAGCGACGCGCTCGCCAAGGCGAAGATCCCCGCGCTCGACGTCGCCGCGCGCTACAGCGAGCTGGGCGACGCGCTGCTGCCGGTCATCAATCCCATCCTCGGCGAGAAGTACGGCCTGACGATGACGTCGTTCATCGTCGAGAACGTGTCGGTGCCGCCGGAAGTGGAGCAGGCGATCGACAAGCGCTCCAGCATGCAGGCCGTCGGCAACCTCAACGACTACGTGAAGTACCAGATGGGGCAGGGCCTCGCCTCCGGCGGCGGTGCCGGCGTCGGCGGCGCGGGTGCCGAGCTTGCGATGGGCATGGCGATGGCGCAGCAGATGATGAACCAGCCCGGCGGCATCATGTCGCAGCAGATGCCCGGCGCAGCGCCCGCTGCCGCTGCGGCGCCGGCCGCCACCGAGCTGATGACGCCCGCGCAGGTGGCGCAGGCGCTGGGCGTCGCGGAGTCCGACGTCGTCGCGACACTCGAGTCCGGCGACTTGAAGGGCAAGAAGATCGGCACGCAATGGCGCGTGACGCGCGCCGCCGTCGACGCTTACGTGAACAGCTGACATGCGCCGCCAACTGATCCTCGCGGTGGCGGCGCTGGCCGTCGCGATCGCGCTGCCGGTGCGGGCGCAGGACGCCCGTGCCACCGAGGCCCAGGACGCCGCGCGCCTGGCTCGCACTTATCGACAAGGGCGACATTGTCGAGCTACATGACCGCGAGCGATCGCTTTCGTGCAGCGGTGTCCGCCGACAACTGGGCCACGGCGCTGCAGTCGCGCGCGCCGCTCGGCACAGTGCAGCAGCGCGCCGTGCAGTCGACGCGCCTGATGAAGTCGATCAACGGCCTGCCCGACGGCCAGTACGCGATCGTCGTGTTCCGCACCGCGTTCACGCAGCGGGAGGTGGCCATCGAGACGGTGACGCTCGAGCTCGCAGGGCGCGCTGGCGCGTCGTCGGCTATCACGTCGCCTGACACCGCGCCGGCGGCCGGCGCGCCCGCGCCGGAATCTCGCACGAGCGAGGTCGTCGCCGACGCCAAGTTCGCGTGCCCGGCCTGCGGCGGCGAGGCCGTGTGGAAACCCGCCAAGCAGAAGCTCGTATGCCCGTTCTGCGGCACCGAGTCGCCCGCGCAGCTGACGGGCGCGGGCGACATCGTCGAGCACGACCTCGCCACCGCGCTGCGCGCCATCCGCGACGACGCGCGCGGCTGGCAATTCGCCGCGGACGTCCGCGAAGTCCGCTGCAAGAGCTGCAACGCGATCTCCGTGCTCGATCCCGCGCGCCAGGCGCAGAACTGCCCGTTCTGCGGTTCCGCGCAGCTCGTCCCCTACACGGAGACCAAGCCGGCGTTCCGGCCGGAGAGCGTGCTGCCGTTCACCGTGTCCGAAACGGCCGCGCGCGACGGCATCCGCAAGTGGTACGGCCGGCTGTGGCTCGCGCCGGGCGCGCTCAAGCGCCGCGCGCTGACCGACACCGTCAAGGGCCTGTACCTGCCGTACTGGACGTTCGACGCGCGCGTCGCGGCGCAATGGACCGCGGACGCGGGCCACTACTACACGACCACCGAGACGTATTACGAGAACGGCCAGATGCGCACGCGCGAGGTGCGCCAGGTGCGCTGGGAGCCGGCCGCCGGCCAACTGGCGCATTTCTTCGACGACGACCTCGTCTGCGCGTCGCGCGGCGTGCGGCCCGCGTTGCTGCGCCAGGTGGAGCCTTACCCGACGCGCGACCTGAAGCCCTATGACGCGGGCTACGTCAGCGGCTGGGTCGTCGAGCGCTACCAGATCGACCTCGTCGCCGCCGCCACCGCCGCGCGCGCCGACATGGACGCGCAGCTCAACGCGCTGTGCGCCGCGCAGATCCCGGGCGACACGTACCGCAACCTCGTCGTGCGCTCGCAGTACACGGACCAGACGTACAAGCACATCCTCGCGCCCGCGTGGCTGCTCTCGTACACGTTCGGCGCGCGCAGCTTCCAGTGCGTGATGAACGGCGTGACCGGCGCGATCGCGGGCGAATACCCGAAGAGCCCGTGGAAGATCGCGCTGATCGTCATCGCGGTGATCATCGCGATCATCGTGTTCGCGTCCGCCAACGGACACCATTGAGGAAACGCCCGATGGACATCGCCATCGTCACCGGTGTCTCGCGCGGCCTTGGCGCTGCGCTCGTCGACGAGTTCGTCGCGGCGGGCATGCGCGTCATCGGCGTCGGCCGCGCGCCGCCGCCGCCGGCGCCACGCGCGGCGTTCGCGTTCGTGCACGCCGACCTCGCGGACCCGTTGGCCGCGGCAGCCGCGCTGGCGCCCGTGTTCGCGGAGGAGGCTGCCGCCCGCGCCGCGTGCGCGTGCCGTGCTCGTCAACAACGCGGCCGTCGCGGAGCCGATGGGCACGACGGGTGCGCTCGCTGCGGACGCGCTGGCGCGCTCGCTCGCGATCAACCTCGTCGCACCGGTGCTCGTCGCCAACGCGTTCTGCGCGGCGTTTGCGGACACCCACCGCGAGCGGCTCGTCATCAACGTGACGTCGGGTCTCGCCGGCGCGCGATGCCCGGCTCGGGCCCCTACAGCATCGCGAAATGCGGGATGGAGATGCTGACGCGCGCGCTGACCGTCGACCATCCGGAGCCGACATTCCGCGCAATCACGCTGCGGCCCGGCATCATCGACACGCCGATGCAGCAATACCTGCGCGAGCGCGACGAGCGCGAGCTGCCGGACGTCGCGCTGTTCCGGCAGTGGCACGCCGAAGGCCAGCTGGTCGCGCCGGCGACGGTGGCCGCGAAGGCGCGGCGCGCGCTCGTGGACGCGGCCGTCGAGCCCGGCCGCACGTACAACTACGCCGAGCTCTAGGCGGGGCGGCCGGCGATCAGCGCCGGCAAGTCCGCGGGCGTCGCCGCGACGGCATCCGCCGCCGCGAGTTCGCCCGCGCTGCCGTACCCCATGCGACGCCCAGCACGCGCGTGCCGTTGGCGCGGCCCGCGCGGATGTCGTAGTCGCGGTCGCCGATCATCGTGCAGTCCTCCGCCGCGAGGCGCTCCGTCGCGAGCAGGTGCGCGAGCAGCGCCGCTTGTCGTCGAGCGCGCCGGTGAGGTCGGGACCGTACACGCGCTCGAAGCGCGGCGCGAGGCCGAAGTGCGCGACGATGCGCTCCGCATAGACTGCCGGCTTCGACGTGCAGACGAACAAGCGGTCGTCCGTCCGCGGCCAGTGCGTCCAGCGCGGCGACGATGCCGTCGTACACGCGGTTCTCGCGCCACCCGACGTCCGCGTAACGCTCGCGATAGTGCGCGATGGCGCGCTCGATCGGCGCGCGCTCGTCGGTGGCGAGCAGGCGCGCGAACGACGTGCGCAGCGGCGGCCCGAGGCAGGGCCAGCGCGTCGTCGCCCGGGTCCGCGACGTCCATGCGCGCGAGCGCGTGGCGGATCGACGCGACGATGCCGTCGCGATTGTCGGCGAGCGTGCCGTCGAGGTCGAACAGCGCGGCGAGCGGTCGCGTGGTCATTCGCGGCGCCGGAGCACGACCGTGTAGCTGACGAGCGCGCCGGCCGGTCCCGCCTGCCAGTAGATGCAGTATTGCTTGTCGAGCAGCACCGGGACGATGCCGGAGCCGCGCGTCGCCGGGTCGCGCTGCCATGGGATGAGCACGGCAGGGCCGTCGCGGTACGCGATGTCGAGCTCGACAGGCTCGGTGGCGTCGAACTGGTAGTCGATGCGATCGCCTTCCTGCGCGTCGAGGCAGAAGTCCAGCTTCTCGAACGGAGCGACGCGCACCTTCTGCGACTTGTACGTGGCGTTGGGCACCACGGGCCCGTACGTGCATGCCGCGAGCGCGGCGGCGAGCGCCCACGCCGCGAGGCGGCATGCGCGCGGCGCGCGCGACGCGGGCGTCATGCGCGGCGCCGCAACGCGCGCCAGTCCTCGGCGAGCATCGCGAAGCGCACGTGGTCGCGCCAGCGGCCGGCGATCTTCACGTAGCGGCGCGAATAGCCTTCGCGCGTGAAGCCGATGGCCTGCAGCAGGCGGATCGAGCGCACGTTGGCCGGCTGCACGTTGGCCTCGACGCGATGCAGCTTCAAGTCGGCGAACGCGGCCTGCAGCACCAGCGCCAGGCCCGCGCGCATGTAGCCGTGGCCGGCCCAGGGCGCGAACGCGTAGTAGCCGAGGTAGGCGCTGTGGAACACGCCGCGGACGATCTCGGACAGGTTGTACGCGCCGACCAGTTCGTGGCCTTCGCGCCGGAACACGAGGAAGCCATGTGCGTCGGCAGCGAGCCGCCGTAGCGCGCGAGGTGCGCCGCGTACTGGCGCGGTGTCGACGGCGCGCTGACCCAGGCGGCGTGCAGCCGCGCGCTGGTCCGCGCGGCCGCGACGAAGGCCTTCGCGTCGGTGGCGAGCGGCGGACGGACGAGGACCAGCTTGTCCTGCCGCTGGATCGGCGTTGGCATAATGCGATTCTAGCGAAGTGACGAAGGTGCGAGCATGGCGACGTGGGTCGAAGGACGCGTGACCCGGATGCACGAGTGGCGGCCGGGGCTGTTCACGCTGACGCTGCATGCGCCCGACGTGACGTTCGTCGCGGGGCAGTTCGGGCGCCTTGCGCTGCCGGACCCGGGCAACGAGAAGGAGCCGATGCTCGGGCGGCCGTATTCGTTCGTCAATCCGCCGGGCGCGGCCGACCACGAATTCCTGTTCAACGTCGTCGCGGCCGGCCCGCTGTCGCCGCGGCTCGGGCGCCTTGCGCCGGGCGACCCGCTGTGGATCGCGCCGCGCGCCAACGGCTTCTTCACCATCGCCGACACGGCCGCGGCCGACGCGCTGTGGTGCATCGCCACCGGCACCGGCCTCGGCCCTTTCCTGTCGATGCTGCGCACGCCGGATGCGTGGGAGAAATTCCCGCGCATCGTGCTCGTGCACGCGGTGCGCGAGCCGGCCGACCTGGCGTATGCGGCGGTCATCGCCGGGATCGAGCGCGAGCGCGACGGCGCGTTCCGCTACCTGCAGGTCGTGAGCCGCGCCGCGCATCCGGGCGCGCTGCGCGGGCGCATACCGGCGCTGATCGACGACGGGTCGCTGGAGCTGCGCGCGGGCGTCGCGCTGACCGCGGACAATGCGCACGCGATGCTGTGCGGCAATCCCGCGATGGTGGACGACGTGCAGGCGGTGCTGGCGACGCGCGGCATGCGCCGGCATCGCCGGCGAGCGACATCACGCTCGAGGCGTACATCACGCTCGGCATGCCCTGTCTCGAAAGGGCGCATGGTGGCGCCCGGAACAGGCGTCGGACCGGCATCAGTCCGCCAGCGAGCGCGTGACGATCTCGCTGACGTCGGGCGACAGCGAAGGCACGGCCGCAAGCCGCTGCAACGCCGCCTGCATGAGCCCGCGGCGCGGCTGCGGGAAGCGCTTCCACAGCTCGAACGCGCCGGCGAGCCGCGACGCGAGCTGCGGGTTCATCGCGTCGAGCGTCAGGATCTGGTCGGCGAGCATCGCATAGCCGCTGCCGTCGGCCGCATGGAAGCGCGCGAAATTCTGCATCGCGAACGCGCCGACCAGCGAGCGCACGCGGTTGGGATTGCGCGCGTTGAAGCGCGGGTGCGACATCAGTGCCTTGACGCGCGCCAGCGTGCCGGGCCGGTCGCTCGTCGCTTCCAGCCGGAACCACTTGTCGAGCACCAGCGGCTCATCCTGCCAGCGCGCCTCGAAGCGCGCGAACAGCGCCGTGCGCTCGGGCGATTCGCCATGCGCCAGCGCGGCCAGCGCGCCGAGCGACGCGGTCATGTTGTCGGCGCCGTCGAACTGCGCGACGGCCAACGCGCGCGCGGCCGGGTCGTCCAGCGCCGCGAGGTAATGCAGCACGACGTTGCGCAGGTGGCGCTGGCCCATCTGCGCAGTCTCCGGCGCATACGGCCCGGACGGCGCCAGCCGCGCGTACAGCGCCTCGAGTTCCGCGCGCCAGCGGGCGGCCAGCGCGGCCGTCAGGAAGCGTTGCGCCGCCATCACGCCGTCGACGTCGATGAGGGGCTCGAAGGCGGCCACGTACGCGGCCTCGGGCAGCGTGAGTGCCAGCGCCGCGAGCGCGGGTTCGGCGTGCGCATCGGCGAGGCGGTGGCCGACGATGGCCGCGAGCGATTCGGGCAATGCGAGCGCCTTGCCTTCGCGCGACAGGCGGGCGAGTTCGAGCGTCGCGTTGGCGAACGCGCGCTGCATCGCATCCCAGCGGTTGACCGGATCGCTGTCGTGCGCGGCGAGCAACGCGAGCTCGTCGGGCATGTAGTCGAACTCCAGCTTCACGGGCGCCGAGTAGCCGCGACCCAGCGACGGCACCGGGCGCGCCGTCACGCCTTCGAGCACGAAGCGTTGCGCGGCTTCGCGCACGTGGAGCACGACGGTGCCGGCGGGCGCATCGGGACTGCCCGCGACGCGCACGCGCATGTCGCGGCCGTCGGGACCGACGAGGCCCACGGCCAGCGGCAGGTGCACCGGCTGCTTCTGCGGCTGGCCGGGCGTGGCCGGCGTCACCTGCTTCACGTCGAGCGCATACGTCTGCGTATCGGGATCGTAGGCGCCGCGCACGGACACCACCGGCGTGCCGGCCTGCTCGTACCAGCGGCGGAACTGCGCGAGGTCGACGCCGTTGGCGTCGCTCATCGCCTGCACGAAATCGTCGCAGGTGACGGCCTGGCCGTCGAAGCGGTCGAAGTACAGGTCCAGCCCGCGGCGGAAGCCGTCGACGCCCAGCAGCGTCTGCTGCATGCGGATGACTTCGGCGCCCTTCTCGTACACGGTGGCCGTGTAGAAGTTGTTGATCTCCTGGTACTCGTCCGGGCGGATCGGGTGCGCCATCGGGCCCGCGTCCTCCGGCTGCTGGAAGCGGCGCAGCGCATCGACGGCGGCGATGCGCTCGACGGCGCGCGCGCCCATGTCGCTCGAGAATTCCTGGTCGCGGAAGACGGTGAGGCCTTCCTTCAGCGAGAGCTGGAACCAGTCGCGGCACGTGACGCGGTTGCCGCTCCAGTTGTGGAAGTACTCGTGGCCGATCACCGATTCGATCGCGACGTAGTCCGCGTCGGTGGCCGTCTCCGGATCAGCCAGCACGAGCCGGCTGTTGAAGATGTTGAGGCCCTTGTTCTCCATCGCGCCCATGTTGAAGTCGTCGGCGCAGAAGATCATGAAGCGGTCGAGGTCGTACTCGCGGCCGAAGCGCTCCTCGTCCCACTTCATCGCGCGCTTCAGCGACGCCATTGCGTGGTGGCAGCGCGGCAGGTTGGCCGCCGTCGAGTAGATGGCGAGCGTGACGTCGCGGCCGTGCATCGTGCGGAACGTGTCCTCGATGTGCGCGAGGTCGCCCGCCACGGCGGCGAACAGGTACGTGGGCTTGGGGAAGGGGTCGTGCCACGTCGCGTAGTGGCGGCCGCCGTCGAGCGGACCCTGCGCGACGAGGTTGCCGTTGGACAGCAGTACCGGGTACTTCGCCGCGTCGGCCTGCAGCGTGACCGTGTACGTGGCAAGGACGTCCGGGCGATCCGGGAAATACGTGATGCGGCGGAAGCCTTCAGGCTCGCATTGCGTGCAGAACACGCCCGACGACAGGTACAACCCTTCGAGCGCGAGGTTGCGCGCGGGCGCCGACGTCGAGCGCACGACCAGCGTGCCCGACGCGGGCGGATCCTTGATGACGAGCCCGCCGTCGACGAACTCGAGCCGCGGCGCCGCGAGCAGCACGCCGTCGAGCTCCACCTCCACGTGCTTCTGGTGCTCGCCGTCGAGCCGGAGCGGCGCGCGGATCTCGGTGGCGCTGGCCGCCGGGTTGCGCACGAAGCGGAACGTCGCCGTCGCGCGCGTGGCGTCCGGATCCAGGTCCAGCGTCAGCGCCAGCTCCGGCACCAGGAACAGCGGCGGCCGGTACTCGCTGCGGCGCTTGACGAGCGAGCGCGCGTCACGGGGCAACATCGTCGCTGCGCCTACTTGACGTCGAGCAGCTCGACGTCGAACACCAGCACGGCGTTGGGCGGGATCACGCCGCCGGCGCCGCGCGCGCCATAACCCTTGTCCGCGGGGATGATCAGCGTGCGCTGGCCGCCGACTTTCATGCCGGCGACGCCTTCGTCCCAACCGCGGATCACGCGGCCCGCGCCGAGCGGGAACTGGAACGGTTCGTTCCGGTCGCGCGAGCTGTCGAATTTCTTGCCTTTTGCCTCAGGCGCCGCAGGGTCGTAAAGCCAGCCCGTGTATTGCACGACGACGAGCTTGCCGGCTTCGGCGACTTTGCCAGTGCCTTCTTTCTTATCGATCTTTTGCAGCTGCGTGGGGGTGGCATCCAATTTGCTGACTCCGGTGGCAGGGGCTGTTGCGGCATTGGTCGTTTGTCCAAGGCAAGTGGCGGAAGCCGTGAACAATGCGAAGCCGGCCAGGAACAAAACGTTTCTCGATGGCGAATACATGGGGTTCGGGAGCGTGAAACCAAGGCGTTTGCAGGCTACAAGCGCCCCGTTCCGAGTGATGGCGGGAGCATGATTGTATCGGAGCGGCCTTCCTTTTTGCGCAGCAGGGGTTTTTGGACTATAAATGACGGTTCCGCCTGAAAAAGCCGACGAGCGCCCGCACTGGCAATGCGCGGGTCTTGGCGAGCTGTCCGCAGGCGAATGACTGAATGTTCGGATTCCTCACATCACCTGCCCGGGACGCGGCCGATCCGCTGGTCTCGCCCAAGTCCGCTGCCGCCTGGTTGCGCCAGCTGCCCGCGCTCGACGTCATCGGCCGCCAGCAGCACACGATGCGCGCGCTCGAGGCGCTGCGCCAGTCGCGCAAGGCGTTCGATCCGGCACGGCTCGGCGCGCTCGAGTTCCTGGACTCCGCGCTGGCCGCCGATCGCCGCCAGCTCACGAAGCAATACGTCGAGAACGTGGACAGCGGCGCCAAGCTCGCCAACCGGCTGTGGCAGGCGGTGTACGACCTGTCGCAGTCGTTCCTGCTGGCTTACCACGCCGCCATCGACGAGGTGCACGCGCAAGGCGAGGACAACCCGCGCTGGAAACCCGCGTTGCCGCTGCTGTATGCGCGGCTGCTGCACTACTACGGCACGGACGCCAAGCTGCGCGTCGCGCGCTACGAGCGCTGGATCCCGGCCAAGTGGATGGACCTCCACAACGCCTACCTGCGCGCCACGAAGCTCGGCGTCGACCGCGTCCCCACGGCGCTCCCCACCGCCAACCCGAATTCGACGCAGTGGACCGTCGAGCAGGAATACCTGTTCGCGCTGCTGATCCACCAGCTCAACACCGGCAACCTCGCGCCCGCGGAACTCGACTGGGCCTCCGCGCAGCTCCGCGCGTGGAGCCGGCGCCTGACGCTCGAGGCGGTGCCGTCGACGAGCGAAGGCTTCTTCGTCGACCTCGCCGGCAAGTCGGGCCTCGCGCGCCGCACCGGCGAGGATGCGGGCAGCATCCTGCGCTACCTCGACACCACTCTGCTCGCCGACCAGCTGGACCGCGCCATCGCGTCGCTGCGGCAGGCGGAAGGCACGGACCAGGGTCCCGCGGCGTCGATCAACCCGTTGCGCACGGCCATCCTGGAGAAAGTCCGGCCCGCCGTGGCGCCGAACGTGAACATGGATTTCCGGCGCGATCCGCGCGTCGCGTGCACGGTGTCCGCACGCGTGCGCGTGGGCCTGGCGCGCATCTGCCGCGACCTCTCGGCCTCCGATGCGGCCGACGCCGCGCAGGACGCCGCATCGGGTGCCGAGCAGATCGAGGTGTACGCGGTGGCGGACGCGCCTCGCCCGCGCAAGCGCGTGCCCGACGAGCACGATTCTCTGGTCGCGAGCCTGTCGTCGTTCTCGGATCCGATGTGGCAGGTGAAGGATCGCAGCGTCGCCGGCCTGCGCATCGCGGCGTCCGGCGGCATCGGCCAGAGCCTTGCGCTCGGCGCGCTGGTGGCGGTGCGGCAGTCGGACGTGTCGGATTGGGTGCTGGGCGTCGTGCGCCGGCTGAACAAGGTGTCCACGGAAGACGTCGAGGCCGGCGTGTCGATCATCGCGGATCGCGTCGCGGCCGTGTCGCTGTACGCGCGGCGCGACCATCACGACGAGCCGGGCATCGTCGTCGGCGGCGACGTCGCCTCGCTCGGCGCGCGCTTCGACGGCCTCTACCTGCCGCCGCCGTCGCGGCCCGACAAGCCGCTGTCGGTGAAGACGCTGATCGTGCCCACGCAGGAATATGCGGAAGGGCGCACCGTCATGCTCACCACCGGTCGTTCGCTGTACACGGTGGCGCTGCGCCATCTGGTCGACCAGCGCGCCGAATGGTCGTGGACGGCCATCCAGATCCTGGACAAGCGGCCGCGCGTCTAGCCTTGCGCGCCGCGCTTGCGGCGTGCGTTCATTCCTTCGGACGGAAGCGCAGCGTCAGCTGGCGCTGCCATGCGCTCGGGTCGTCGGGTCGGGGCAACGGCGACGACTTGAGGATCGCGCGCTGCACCGCCTCGTCGTAGGCGCGCACGCCGCTGGAGCGCACGAGGCGCGTGTCGAGGATCTCGCCGGTGGGCAGCAGCGTTACGTCGAACACCGCTTCCGGGTTGCCCGGAATGTCCGCGGGCAGGACCACGTTGCCGTGGATCTTCGCGCGCACGCGCGACGACCAGTCGTTCAGCGCCTTGCTCTGCGCGGCCGCCTTCTGCGCGGCGTCGTTCCGCGCGGCGGATTCGCTCGTCGCCTGCGCGAGCATCGCGTCGGTCTCGCGCTTCAGCCGCTCGGCGGCCTTCTTGTCGTCGGCCGCCTTCTTCTCGTCCGCGGCCTTCTTCTCCGCCACCTTGCGCGCCGCGTCGGCGCGGTCGCGCGCTTCCTTCTCCGCGGCCGCGCGCATGTCCGCCTCGATCTTCTTCTGGCGTTCCGCTTCCTGCTTTTTCTTGAGCGCGATCTCCGCGGCGCGGTTGTCGGGCGGCGGCGGCGCGACGACCGGCTTGGGCGGCGTGGGCGCGGCCACGGGAACCGGCGCCGGCTGAGGCTGCGGTTCCGGTGGCGGCGTCGGGTCGGGTGGCGGCGGCGTGGGTGCCGGCTCCGGCGGCGGCGTCGGCTGCGGCACGGGCACCGCCTTCGCAGCGGCGGCAGGTGGCGCGTAGAGCTCGGCCGTTACCGGCGCCACCGGAGCGCTCTGCCAGCGGATCGAGAAGATCAGCACCGCGATCAGCGCGACGTGGACCGCGATGGCCAGCGCGAGCGCGATGCCGCGCCCCGGCGGGCGGGCCTTGGTGTCGGGCACGCTGCGGCGGTCGGACTTCATCGCGGCGTCAGTTGGTCTGCTGCTTGGCCAGCAGGCCGACGTGTTGCAGACCCTGCTGTTGCAGCCGGTCGAGCAACCTGACGACGTCGCCATAGGGAACGTCGTCGCGCGCTGCGATCACGACGGCACGGGCCGGGTTCTGCTGCTGCTTGGCGCGCAGTTGCGCCACGAGCTCGTCGAGCGCGAGGCCCTTGACCGATTCCTGCGTCACGAGATCCTTCAGCTCGTAGGTCTTGCGTCCCGCCGTCAGGTTGATCTGCAGCGGCTCCGGCGGCGGCTTCAACGCCTGCCCCACGCTCGGCAACTCGATCTCGCCCTGGTTGATCAGCGGCGCGGTCACCATGAAGATGACGAGCAGCACCAGCATCACGTCGATGTAAGGCACGACGTTGATCTGGTTGATCGACTTGCGCGGGCGTCGCATCGCTCGTCGTCCCGGCCGTCAGCCCTGGCGCTGGAGGATGTTCGAGAACTCCTCGATGAAGGTCTCGTAGCGCACCGCGAGGCGGTCGACGTCGTGCGAGAAGCGGTTGTACGCGACGACGGCGGGAATGGCGGCGAAGAGGCCGATCGCCGTGGCGATCAGCGCTTCCGCGATGCCGGGCGCCACTTGCGCGAGCGTCGCCTGGCCCACGTTCGCGAGGCCGCGGAACGCGTTCATGATGCCCCACACGGTGCCGAAGAGGCCGATGTAGGGCGACACGGAGCCGACGGTGGCGAGACCGGCCAGGTGCGCTTCCAGCGTGTCGATTTCGCGCTGGTACGCGGCGCGCATCGCGCGGCGCGCGGAGTCGAGCGTGACCGCCGACGAGCTCCCCTGCCGCCGGTGCTTCGCGTACTCGCGGAAGCCGGCCGTGAAGATGTGCTCGAGCCCGCTGCCGGTCTTGGCCTGGCTCGCCTGCTGGTACAGCTCGTTGAGGTCGCCGCCTTTCCAGAAGCTCTCCTCGAACGCGTCGGCGTCGCGCGCCGCGCGCTTCAGCTGGAACAGCTTGATGAAGATGTGCCACCAGCTCCACAGCGACAGCAGGGCCAGCAGCCCGAGGATCGCCTGCACGACGATCGACGCCGTCTTGATCAACGCCAGGAACGAGAGATCGGGGTGAACGTTCAAGCGAAACTCCGCAGCAACGTTGGGGGAATGCGGGCGGGCTGCAGCCGCGCGCGGTCGACGCAGGCCAGCGTGACGGTGGCTTCGACGAGCGCGACGCCGTCGCGGACGATGTCCTGCCGCGCCACGAGCCGCGCGCCGCGATGCTCGACCGGTTGCACGCCGACGGCGAGGAGGTCACCCAGGCGGGCGGGGCGGCGGAAATGGGCGTCGACGTGCGTCACGACGAATACGACGCCCTCGGCCGCCTCGAGTTCCGCAAGCGGATGTCCCAGGTGGGCGAGCCACTCGGTGCGCGCGCGCTCCATGAACCTGAGGTAGTTGGCGTAGTAGACGACGCCCGCCGCGTCCGTGTCCTCGTAGTAGACGCGCACCGGATGCGAGAAGGTCGCGGCGCTCATTCCGGTGCGAACAGCTCGGCCGACGGCGTCGGCGGCGCGAGCCCGAAATGGCGATAGGCGAGCGCGGTGGCCACGCGGCCGCGCGCCGTGCGCTGCATGAAGCCCTGCTGGATCAGGAAGGGCTCCAGCACGTCCTCGATGGTGTCCCGTTCCTCACCGATCGCGGCCGCGAGGTTGTCGACGCCCACGGGGCCGCCGTCGAACTTCTGCAGCACCGTGGTCAGCAGCTTGCGATCCATCACGTCGAGGCCCATCGCGTCGACGTCCAGCATCGCGAGAGCGGCGTCGGCGACGTCCCGCGTCACGTGGCCGCTGGCGCGTACTTCGGCGTAGTCGCGGACGCGGCGCAGCAGGCGGTTGGCGATCCGCGGCGTGCCGCGCGAGCGGCGCGCGATCTCGACGGCGCCGTTGGCGTCGATCGCGATACCCAGCAGGTGCGCGGAGCGCTCGACGATGCGCGCGAGCTCCGGCGTCGTGTAGAACTCGAGGCGCGCGACGATGCCGAAGCGGTCGCGCAGCGGGTTGGTCAGCATGCCGGCGCGCGTCGTGGCGCCCACCAGCGTGAACGGCGGCAGGTCCAGCTTGACGCTGCGCGCGGCCGGCCCTTCGCCGATCATGATGTCGATCTGGAAATCCTCGAGCGCGGGGTAGAGGATTTCCTCGACCACCGGCGACAGCCGATGGATCTCGTCGATGAACAGCACGTCGCGCGGCTCGAGGTTGGTGAGAAGCGCCGCGAGGTCGCCGGGGCGCTCGAGCACCGGGCCCGACGTCTGGCGCAGGTTCACGCCCAACTCGTGCGCCAGGATGTGCGAGAGCGTCGTCTTGCCGAGGCCGGGCGGGCCGAACAGCAGCACGTGGTCCAGCGCTTCGCCGCGCTTCTTCGCGGCCTCGATGAAGATGCCGAGCTGGTGGCGGATCTTCTCCTGGCCCACGTACTCGTCCAGCGCGCGCGGCCGCAGCGCGCGTTCCTGCTGCTCTTCCTGCGTGCTCGCGGGCCGGCCGGTGACGACGCGGTTGAGCGGATCGCTTTCGATGGCCATGGCGTGGGCTTATGCCTTGGCGAGCAGCTTCAGCGCCTGCTTGATGCCGTCGGCCACCGCGACGTTTTCCGGCAGCTGCTTGACCGCGTTCACCGCTTCCTTGTCGCTGTAGCCCAGCGCCTGCAGCGCGTTGAGGATGTCCGACGACGCGGGCGCGGCACGGTGCACGCCGACGGCCGTGGTCGCGTCGATGCCGAGCTTGTCCTTCAGCTCGAGGAGGATGCGCTCGGCAGTCTTCTTGCCGATGCCGGGGATGCGCGTGAGCCGGCCGGCTTCCTGCAGCGTGATGGCTTGCGCGAGCTCACTGACCGAGAGCCCCGACAGTACGGACAGCGCGGTGCGCGCGCCGATGCCGTTGACCTTGTTGAGCTGGCGGAACGCGCGGCGCTCCTGGTCCGTGCCGAAGCCGAACAAGAGGTGAGCGTCCTCGCGGACGACGAGGTGGGTGAACAGCGTCACGCGCTCGCCCGCGGCGGGCAGGTTGTAGAACGTGCTCATCGGCACGTCGACTTCGTACGCGACGCCCTGCACGTCGAGCAGGATCTGCGGCGGGTTTTTCTCGAGCAGCGTGCCCGACAGGCGTCCGATCATGCCCGATTATAAATGGGGTTCTAAATGGGGTCAGACACCATTTCCGACAGACGGCGACGACCTTTGCGGTACGGAGATGGAAATGGTGTCTGACCCCATTTAGAACCCCATTTGACCGCAAAGGCCGCCGCCGTCAGTCGGAATCGGTGTCTGACCCCCATTTCTCGAGCCAGGCCTCCACGTCGCCGAGCGAAGCGAGCACCGTCGGCACGTGCGGCGCCAGCGCGGCGGCGGGATCCCCCATGTCGGGCACCAGCAGCACCGTCATGCCCGCCGCGTGCGCGGACCGGTAGCCGGTGGCGGAGTCCTCGATCGCGAGGCAATCGACGGCCGCCAAGCCCAACCGCGACGCGACCTCCAGATAGATGTCGGGCGCGGGCTTGCCCTGCGCGATCTCGTCGCCACCCACGACGTGCGCGAAGCGGTCTGCGAGCCCCGCGCGCTCGAGCTTGGCCAGCGCGCGCGCCCGCCGCGTCGACGTCGCCACGGCCAGCGGGACGCCGCGCGCGGCCAGTGTGTCGGTCAGCGCCAGCACGCCCGGCTTCAACGTCAGCCCCTCGGCGTCGATCAAGTGCTCGTACGCGACGAGCATCGCATCCTGCAGCGCCGTCGCCGGATACGACGGCCCGTGACGCTGTGCGATCAGCACCGTGCAGTCCCGGCGGTTGCGCCCGATCATCGCGTCGACGAGCGCGGGATCGAACTCCAGGTTCAACGAAGCCGCGGCCACGGGCCACGCGCGCGCGGCGAGCCGCTCCGTGTCCAGCAGCGTGCCGTCCATGTCGAAGACGACGGCGGCGAGCGGACGGCGGGGCGCGCCGGGCGCAACGCTGCCCGCGCGCGAAGCGTCACCCACGCAGGCGACCGCGCCGCACGCGGCTGCGGCCCGCCACCAGCGCGCCCAGCCCCACGCTGCCGTGCGCGTGGCAGATGGCGCATGCGAGCGCGTCTGCCGCGTCGGGCGCCGGCGCGCCGGGCAGCAGCAGCAGCCGCTGCACCATCGCCTGCACCTGCGGCTTGTCGGCGCGGCCGCGGCCCACGACGGCCTGCTTCACCTGGCCCGCGGTGTACTCGGTGACCGGCAGTCCCGCGAGCACGGCGGCCGCAATGGCGGCACCGCGCGCCTGGCCCAGGAGCAGCGTCGAATTCGGATTGACGTTGACGAACACCTTCTCGACCGCGACTTCGTGCGGCGAGGTTTCGGCGATCAGGTGGGCGAGGTCGCGCGCGATGACGCCGAGCCGCGTCGGCAGGCTGGTGCCCGCCGCGCGGATGCAACCGGACGCGAGATAGGTGACGTGCGTGCCGTCGACTTCGACGAGCCCGAAGCCGGTGATGCGCAAGCCCGGGTCGATGCCCAGGATCCGGCGGGCCCGCGCCGCGGCCATCGCCGCGCTACTCGATGACGGCCGACGTGTAGACGTCCTGCACGTCGTCGAGCGACTCGAGCGCGTCGAGCAGCTTCTGCATCTTCTCGCCGTCGTCGCCGGCGAGCTCGACGTCCGCCTGCGCCTTCATCGTCACTTCGGCGTGCTCCGCCTTGAAGCCCTTGGCGGTGAGCGCGTCGCGGACCGCGATGAAATCGTAAGGCCCGGTCACCACCTCGATGCTGCCGTCGTCGTGGTTGATCACGTCGTCGGCGCCGGCTTCGATGGCGGCGTCCATGAGCTTCGCTTCGTCCGTGCCCGGCGCGAACACGAGCTGACCGCAATGCTTGAACAGGAAGGCGACGGAGCCGTCGGTGCCCAGGTTGCCACCGTATTTCGAGAACGCGTGGCGCACGTCGGCCACCGTGCGCGTCCGGTTGTCGGTCATGCAGTCGACGATCACCGCGGCACCGGAGATGCCATAGCCTTCGTAGCGGATTTCCTCGTAGTTGACGTCCTCGAGGTTACCGCTGCCGCGCTTGATGGCGCGCTCGATCGTGTCCTTGGGCATGTTCTGCGCGGTGGCCTTGTCCATGGCCAGGCGCAGCCGCGGGTTCATCGACGGGTCGCCACCGCCCATCCGCGCGGCCACCGTCACTTCCTTGATGAGGCGCGTGAAGATCTTGCCGCGCTTGGCATCCGTCGCGGCCTTCTTGTGCTTGATGTTCGCCCATTTGCTGTGGCCGGCCATCTTCCACTCTTTGCGTTCGCTGAAAGGCGGAATTATACGGCCGGCGCCGGGCGCGGCCGGTCGGGCTGGCCGCGGCGCGTCGCGCGCGCCTCGCGGCTACAGCAAGCCCTGGTCGAGCAGGAACTGGCGCAGCACCTTGAGCCGCACCTGGGCCTCGCTCACCTCGAGCATCGTCTGCTTGATGTGCAGCGGCAGCGGCAACAGCTCGGCGAGCCGGTAGCCGACCCACGACGCGTCGTCGTACGCCGTCTTCGCGGGAAAGTTCTGCGGGCCGACGCGCGCCGCGATGAGTTCGAGCAGCCGCGCCAGCGGTTCGCAATCGGCGGGCAGCGCCACCGCCGGCTCGGGCGGCAGCGACACGACGCTGCCGACGACGAGCCCGTCGCGCTCCACGCGATGGCTCACGACGCGGAAGCGCGCGTCGCCCTCGGTGACGATGTGCAGGATGCCGAGCTGCGGCATGTCCCATTGCGTGATGCGCGCCACGGTGCCGATTGGCGCGAACTGCTGCGCGACGCCAGTCTGCGCCACTTCCTCGCCGCCGGTCAGCAGGCACACGCCGAACGTGCTGCCGTCCTGGAAGCAGCGCTTGGCCATGTCGATGTAGCGCTGCTCGAAGATCTTGATCGGCAGCACGCCGCCGGGGAACAGCACGGTGCGCAGCGGGAACAGCGGCAGGCTGCGCTCGGCGCGGTCGCGCGCGGATTCGAACAGCGAGATCATGGCGTCAGGCGCGCGCGAGCGGCGGCGGCGCGTCGTCGCGGCGGCCCCAGCGCGGCACCAGGTCGCTGGCGACGCCAACCTGGTCAAGGATGCGCATGACGACGAAGTCCACCAGGTCGCCGACGCTTTGCGGGTGCGTGTAGAAGCCGGGCGCCGGCGGCAGGATCACCGCGCCCGCATGCGCGAGCTTCAGCATGTTGTCGAGGTGGATCGCGGACAGCGGCGTCTCGCGCGGCACCAGCACCAGCGGGCGGCGCTCCTTCAGCATGACGTCGGCGGCGCGCTCGATCAGGCTGTCGGCGAGCCCGGCGGCGATGGCACCCAGCGTGCCCATCGTGCACGGGCAGATCACCATCGCGTCGGCGGGATTGGAGCCCGACGCGATCGGCGCCATCCAGTCGTCCCGGCCGAATACGCGCAGCATCCCGTCCCGCGCGCCGAAGCGCTCGGCCAGCATCCGTTCCGCGTCGCTCGCGCGCGCAGGCAGCGTGAGGTTGCACTCCTGCGCGGCGACGATCTGCGCGGCCGCGGAATACACGACGCAGACGCGGCGCTGCGCCGCGAGCAGGCATTCGAGGAGCCGCAGGCCGAATGGCATGCCGGACGCGCCGGTGAAGGCGAGCGCGATCGTGTGCGGCGCGTTCATGCGTTCGATGTTAGCACCCGTCGACGACGCGCCGGCGACGCTCCGGACGCGCCCGGTCAAGGCGTTTCGCGATGGCGCGTGAGTACCTGGTAGCGCGGCGCGAACGCCTTCGCAAGGCGCTCGACGAGATACACCGAACGGTGGCGGCCGCCCGTGCAACCAACGGCGACCGTCAGGTAGTTGCGGTTGTCGCGCACGTAGTCGGGCAGCCAGCTCGCGACGAAGTGGTAGATGTCGCCGTACATCCGCTCGACTTCCGGGATGGCCTCGAGGAACTCGACGACGGGCGGGTCGCGGCCGGTGAGCGGCTGCAGCAGCGGCTCGTAGTGCGGGTTGGGCAGGCAGCGCACGTCGAACACCAGGTCCGCGTCGAGCGGGATGCCATGCTTGTAGCCGAACGACTCGAACAGCAGCGTGAGCCGCGACGCGTCGACGCTGATGAAATCCTTGACCCAGTTGCGCAGCGCGGCGGCGGACAACTCGCTGGTGTCGAACACGATGCCCAGCTCGCGCGCATCGGCGATCAGCGCGCGCTCGTAGTCGATGGCTTCCGACAGCGTGCGCGCGTCGTCGGAGAACGGATGGCGGCGGCGCGTTTCCGAGAAGCGCTTGACCAGCGTGTCGACGCGCGAGTCGAGGTAGAGGAAGCGGACGTTCCATCCCGCGTCGCGCAGCGCGGCCAGCGCGCCGGCCAGGCCAGGCAGGCCGGGACCGGCCTTGACGTCCAGCGAGATGGCGACGCGCTCGGAATCCTTGGCGGCGAGGTACTGCGCCGTCGGCACCAGCATCGGCAGCGGCAGGTTGTTGATCGCCCAGTAACCCGAGTCCTCGAGCGCGGCCAGCGCCACGCTCTTGCCCGAGCCCGACACGCCGCCGATGAGGACGAGATCCAACTAGCTGCCTTCGTCCATCAGCCGCTGCTGGCGCTCGATGAACTCCTTCGTGCTGTCGATGCCGCGCTGGTTGAGCACGAAGTTGCGCACGGCCGCCTCGACGAGCACGGCGAGGTTGCGGCCGGCGGCGACGGGGATCGTCACGCGGCGGATGGGCACGCCCAGCACCTCCTGGTACGTGGCGTCCACCTTGAGGCGGTCGAGGTCGCTGAACGCCTCGTGGCCGTGATCCTCGAGGTGCACGATCAGCTTGAGCAGCTTGCGCGGCCGCACGGCGGTTTCGCCGAATATCGTGCGGATGTTCAGCACGCCGATGCCGCGCACTTCGAGGAAGTCGCGCAGGATGGCGGGGCAGCGGCCTTCGATCGTGTCGGGGGAGATGCGATACAGCTCGACGATGTCGTCGGCGACGAGCCCGTTGCCGCGCGAGATCAGCTCCAGCGCCAGTTCGCTCTTGCCGATCGCCGACGCGCCGGTGATCAGCACGCCCATCTCGAGCACGTCGAGGAACACGCCGTGCCGCGCGGTGTTCTCCGCCAGCACGCGCGACAGGTAGATGCGGAACACCTCGACGATGTGCGGCGACGGCAGCGCCGTCGTGAACAGCGCGACGTGGTCCGCGTTGCAGCGCGCCTCCAGCACGGCGGGCACGGGCTCGCCGTTGGCGACGACGATCGTGCACAGCTCGCCGGTGAAGAGCTGCCCGACCTGCGTCTCGAGCGCGGACTGCGGCAGCGCCTGCAGGTAGGCGATCTCCGCCGGCCCCAGCACCTGGATGCGGAACGGGTGGATGAAGTTCATGTGCCCGACGTGGCCCACCGTCGGCTGCAGCGACTGGTCGCCGGTGAGCACGCGGCTGCCGCCGTCGCGCCCCGCCACCCACGCAAGCCCGCTGCGCTCGCGGTTGTCGTCGAACAGCCGCTGCACGCTCACCTGGCGCAGGTGTGCGTCGCTCGGCGATTCGGGAGCCATGGCGCTTAAGCCGCGCTGGGCTGCCAGTGCGCGATCAGCGCCGCGATCTCGCTGCCGTCGCGCGCGTGCGCGAGCTTGTCGCGGAACGAACGTTCGCTGAACATCTGAGCAAGTTCGGACAGCAGCTGCAGGTGCTGGTCGGTGGCCTGTTCGGGCACCAGCAGGACGAACACCTGCGCTACCGGCTTGCCGTCCGGCGCATCGAACGGGATGGGCTCCCGCAGCCGGATGAATGCCGCCCGCGCTTCCTTGAGGCCGCGCATGCGGCCGTGGGGAATGGCAATGCCCTGGCCCAGCCCCGTGGAGCCGAGCTTCTCGCGCGCCGTGAGGCTGGCCGCCACCGAATCGCGCGGGATGTTGGCCGACGTCTCGAACAGCGAGCCGGCGAGCGCGAACAACTGGGCCTTGGTCGACGCGTCGGCGTCGACGACGATGTTGGCGGCCGGCAGCAGGTCGGCGATCTTGTTCATCGGCGGATAAAAAAACCGGCGGGTGGAACCCGCCGGCGGGGTTTTGTCGCCGGGCGATTATACGCCCGGGTATCGCGGAAAACTCACTTGCCGGCGAGCGGCGCGCCGCCGTCCGCGGTGCGCTTGCGCTCCGCGCCTTCGTGCCGGTGCGCGAGCATCATTTCCTTGTGCTTGATCACGGCGCGGTCCAGCTTGTCGGCCAGCGAGTCGATGGCCGCGTACATGTCCGGGTCGATCGCCTCGCAATGGATGTCCTTGCCGCGAACGTGCAGGTTGGCTTCGATCTTCTGCCTCAACTTGTCCACCGAGAGCACCATGTTGACGTCGATGACATGGTCGAAGTGCCGCGTCACGCGATCGAGCTTGGCCACGACGTAGTCGCGGATGGCTGGGGTGACTACCATGTGCTGTCCGGTGAGGTTGAGGTTCATAGGCAACTCCTTCGTAAGACCGCGGTGGTGGTTGCGGCAAGGTTACATCGTCATAGCGCCTTGCGCAGGTTGACGGGAGGAATCGCGAGCGCCTCCCGGTATTTGGCGATCGTGCGCCGCGCGACCAGGATGCCCTGGTCGCCCAGCAGATCGGCGATGCGGCTGTCGGTGAGCGGGGCCTGCGGGTTCTCGGCGCCGATCAGCTGCTTGATCAGCGCGCGGATGGCCGTGGCCGACGCGGCCCCACCGGTGTCGGTAGCCACGTGGCTGCCGAAGAAATACTTGAGCTCGAACGTGCCGCGCGGCGTCAGCATGAACTTCTGCGTCGTCACGCGCGAGATCGTCGATTCGTGCAGGTCCAGCATGTCCGCGATCTCGCGCAGCACCATCGGGCGCATCGCCACTTCGCCGTGGTCGAAGAAGCGGCGTTGCCGCTCGACGATGGCCTGCGCGACGCGCAGGATGGTCTCGAAGCGCTGCTGCACGTTGCGGATCAGCCACTTCGCCTCCTGCAGCTGCGCGGACAGCTGCTGGTTGGAAGCGTCACGGTTGCGCGTGAGGATGTCCGCATAGATCCGGTTGAGGCGCAGCTTGGGCATCGCCGCTTCGTTCAGCGACGCGGTCCAGCGGCCCCGTGTTTTCCGTACGACCACGTCCGGCACCACATAGTTCGCTTCCGGACGGGAGAATGCGGCGCCGGGCCGCGGCGTCAGGCTGCGGATGAGCTCGCGCACCGCGCGGATGCCGTCGTCGTCGGTGTGCAGCAGCCGCTTCAGCTTGGCGAAATCGCGCGCGGCCAGCAGCGACAGGTGATCGGCGACGAGCTTCATCGCCAGTTCGCGGTGCGGTTCGCGCTCCGGCATCGCGCGCAGTTGCAGCGCGAGGCATTCCGCGCAGTCGCGCGCGCCGACGCCCGCGGGCTCGAAGCTCTGCACGTAGCGCAATGCGATGTTGAGCTCGTCCGCCTCGATCTCGATCTCGGCTGGGAACAGTTCCGCGATTTCCTCGAGGGACGACGCGAGGTAGCCGTCCTCGTCGAGCGCGTCGATCAGCGCGCCGACGATCACGCGGTCGCGCACCGGCAGGTTGAGCAGTGCAAGCTGCGCGAGCAGGTGGTCGCGCAGCGTGCTGGTGGCCACCTGCTGCGGGTAGAACTCGTCGTCGTCGCCGTTGGCCTGGCCGTTACCCCACTCGTTGTCGCCGCCGCCGCCATAGTCGGCGAAATCGGCGGGACTGTCGTTGAAGTCGGCGGGCACTTCGGGGCTGTCCGCGGGCGCCAGTTCCTCGCGTGCCGGTCGTTCGTCGGCGGCGGACGCTTCGCCGGGCCCGGCGGAAGGCCCCACCGCGTATTCCTGCGGGGGCGGCTCGTCCTCGGTCTCGACCTTCTCCAGCAGCGGATTTTCCTGCAGCATCCGCTCGACTTCGGCGTTGAGCTCGAGTGTCGACAGTTGCAGGAGACGGATGGACTGCTGCAGCTGAGGCGTCAGCGTCAGGTGCTGCGACAGCTTGAGCTGGAGGGTCTGCTTCAACGTGGCTTGCGGCGTGACTTGCGCGAGAGCCGGGCGGGGCCCGGAAAACCTGGCGGCTGGAACTCACCGCACACGATCAGTGTGCTACAGCCGGAAGTGCTCGCCAAGATAGACCTTCCGGACAGCTTCATTGTAGACAATCTCGTCCGGAGCGCCAGAGGCAAGCACGCTGCCCTCGTTGATGATGTACGCGCGGTCGCAGATCCCCAACGTTTCGCGGACGTTGTGGTCGGTGATCAGCACGCCGATGGAGCGTTCCTTCAGGAAGCCGATGATCCGCTGGATGTCCAGCACGGCGATCGGGTCGACGCCCGCGAACGGCTCGTCCAGCAGGATGAAGCGCGGCCGCGTCGCCAGCGCCCGCGCGATCTCGCAGCGCCGGCGCTCGCCGCCGGAGAGCGAAACCGCCGGCGCGTCGGCGAGATGCGAGATCGAGAGGTCCTCGAGCAGCGCGTCCAGCCGGTTGCTGATGGCGTCCTCGTCGGTCTCGACCAGCTCCAGGATCGCGCGCACGTTTTCCGACACCGTCAGCTTGCGGAAGATCGACGCTTCCTGCGGCAGGTAGGAAAGGCCGCGGCGCGCGCGCTCGTGGATGGCGAGCCGCGACAGGTTCTCGCCGTCGAGCGTGATCGTGCCGCCGTCGGCGGCGACCAGCCCCACGATCATGTAGAAGCACGTCGTCTTGCCGGCCCCGTTGGGGCCGAGCAGGCCCACCACTTCGCCGCTGGCGACGTCGATCGAGACGTCATGGACGACCGACCGCGACTTGTAGCGCTTCTGCAGGCGCGCGGCCTTGAGTTCGCTCACCGGGGCGTGGTCGACAGGTCGGTGGCGCTCTTGAGCGGCACGGGGTCGGCGACGGGGGCGGGGGTCGCAGGTTTGGCGGGCGTCTTGGCAGTTGTTTCGCTCTTCGCGGCCTGCGCCTTGTCGTTGCCCTTGGCATCTTTGGCGGAAGCCTTGCCGTCGGCGCCCTTGGCCGGCTCCTGCTTGGGCATGAACACTCCACGCACTCGACTTGGCGTCGGCGTTGAGTCCGGCGTGCCGGGCTTCGCCCCAAACGTGAAATCGCCGCTATTCATGTTGTAACGAGCGTACTGACCGACTTGCTCGTCGAGGCCTCGCCGGACCAGCACATCGTCGAAAAGCTCGATGATGCCCGTCTTGCCGTCGTACACGATCTTCTTGGCAAAGGCCTCGCGAAAATCGTCGCTGTTGTCACTCCGAGTGCGGAAAGACACGGGCGCGCCCGAGGCAACGGCTTTGAAGGAGTCGCCGGTCTCGGTCAGATCCAGCTCATCCGCATTGATTGTTGTCGTCCCTTGAACTACCCGCACGTTTTTGCGCAGAACGACGTGGCCGGCTGTCGCGTTGCCCGTCATATCGTAGTCGGCCCAATAATTGATGGGCTTTTCCCGATCGCCGGTCTCGGCGCCTGCTGGCAACGCAACGATGGCGACGGCAGCCAACGCAAGAGCGACAACAGTGCGACCAGATGCGCGGGTGCAGCGGATGGTCATCGTGAAGCGGGAAGTGCCTGCGGTTGGATCGTGCCGGAAACAGGCCCACTCAGCGTGAACGCTCGAGTGTCGAGATTCATCTTGAGGCCGGTGCCGCGAATGATGCCACGGTCATCGGTGATCGTCACGGGCACGTCGCTGTCCACGTCCTTGGTCTGGGCCAGCAGGTGCATCCGCTGCGTGTCGAGCGTGACGGGGCCGCTCGCCTTCGACGCGTCGTCGCCCGCCGCGGGTTTTTCCGCCGCGCGCACCACCTTCACGTTGCCGTCGAACCACACGTTGGCGCGGTCGTCGGTAACCTTGCCCTTGTCCGCGGAAATGTCGAGATGCGGCTGCGCGGGATCGGACAGCGCGACGCGCGGCGCCGTCAGCGTCGTGGTGCTGTCGTCGGGGAAATGCTCGCCGCGGTCGGCGGACATGATCTGCGTCGGGCGGCCGGACTTGTCGAACACCACGGCCTGGACGCGCTCCACGATCGTGTCCGGGTCGTGGCGCGCCGCCGTGTCCGTCGGCGCCGTCGGCGGCGCGATCTGCGCGTTGAGCCACATCGTCAGCGCCGCGAGGCCGCCCAGCAGCAGCACGGGCGACCAGCCGACCAGGCGGTCCAGGAGCGCGCGAGTCGGGTCCGCGGTCATCGGCTGGGCTCGGGAGCGGTAGGGGGGTGCACGGCCATCAGACCCCTATTGTCGCCTGCGGGTTCACGCCGGCGGGCGGGCCACGCAACTAGGCCCCGGGGTGTCAGCGCGAGGGGTCGTAATGGTCGATCGCGGCGTCCAGCTCGCCGCGCGCCATGAGGATCAGCTCGCACACTTCGCGGACGGCGCCGTGGCCGCCTTCGGCGCGCGTCACGTAGTCGCAGGCGGCCTGCACGCGTGGCGGCGCATGCGGCACCGTCAACGCGACGCCGCAGGCGCGCAGCAGCGGCAAGTCAGGCAGGTCGTCGCCGATGTGCGCGCAGGCATGCGGCGCGAGTTCGAGCTCGTCGAGCAGCCGTTTCCAGCCGGGAAGCTTGTCGTCGCTGCCGGTGAGCACGTGCGCCACCTTGAGCCGCGCGGCGCGATGATGGATGGCCGGCGCGCTGCTGCCGCTGATCCAGGCTACGGCGATGCCCGCGCGCTGCAGCATGACGATGCCCAGGCCGTCGCCCACGTTGAACGCCTTGCTCTCGCGGCCGTCATCGTCGACGATGATGCGGCCGTCGGTCATCACGCCGTCGACGTCGCAGCACAGGACCCGCACGGCGCGCAAGCGCAGCAGGAACTCCGGGGCGAGGCCGCCGTGCGCGTCATTGCTCATGGGGTGCTCGTCGGATACTCGTCATGCGCCCGGGGCACGCTAGACGACGCGGGCGCGAAAGAGGTCGTGCATGTGCAGCGCACCGGCGAGCTTGCCGCCCGCGTCGGTCACCAGCAGCACCTGCACCTTGGGCGCCGTCTCCATCAGTTCCACGCAGTCGATGGCCATGCGTTCGGCCGCGATCGTCCGCGGCGACGCCGTCATCAGCGTGCGGATGGCGATGTCCGTGCGGCCGCCGACGCGCGGCAATGCGCGCCGCAGGTCGCCGTCCGTGAAGATGCCGGCGATGCGGCGGTCCGCGTCCACGATGGCCGTCATGCCCATGCCCTTGCCGGACATCTCGATCAGCGCATCGGCGAGCGACGCGTCGAGGCCGACGACGGGCAACTCGGCGCCGGTGCGCATGACGTCCGCCACGCGCGTGAGCAAGCGCCGCCCCAGCGCACCGCCCGGATGCGAGCGCGCGAAGTCCTCGCTCGAAAAGCCGCGCGCGTCGAGCAGGGCGAGCGCCAGCGCGTCGCCGAGCGCAAGCGCCGCCGTCGTGCTGGCGGTGGGCGCGAGGCCCAGCGGGCCCGCTTCGCCGTCGACCGCCGCGTCGAGGTGGACGTCGGCACCCTGCGCCAGCGACGACTGCTCGTTGCCGGTGATCGCGACGATGCGCGCGCCCTGGCGCTTCAGGTGCGGCAGCAGCAGCGTGAGTTCGTCCGTCTCGCCGGAGTTGGAGAGCATCACCACGACGTCGGCCGGCGTGATCATGCCGAGGTCGCCGTGGCTCGCCTCCGCCGGATGCACGAAGAACGCGGGCGTGCCGGTGGACGCGAGCGTGGCGGCCAGCTTGCGCGCGATGTGGCCGGACTTGCCGATGCCGCTCACCACGATGCGACCCTCGCACTGCAGCAACAGCCGCACCGCGTCGACGAACGGCGTGCCGAGCCGCGCGGCCAGCGCGTCGATCGCGCGCGCCTCGGTGGCGAGCACGTCGCGGGCCACGGCCAATGCGTGGGCCGCGTCGACGGCGGGCAGCGGCGAATTCATCGAACGAGTATAACGTCGCGCGTGCGGCGGGGCCGCCTGCGCATTGTGGTCGCGGCGGCGTGATAACTTCGGCTCGCGATGCCGCACATCCTCGCCTCCGTCATGGTCCTGCTCGCGGCCGCCGTCGTGGTGGTCGTGCTGTGCCGCATGCTGCGGCTGCCGCCGATCCTGGGTTACCTCGTCATCGGCGTCGTCGTCGGCCCTTACGGGCTGCACTGGATCCCGGACAACGAGACGACGCGCTTCCTGGGCGAGTTCGGCATCGTGTTCCTGCTGTTCTCGATCGGCCTCGAGTTCAGCCTGGGCCACATGCTGGCGATGCGCCGCGCGGTGTTCGGCCTGGGTTTCGCGCAAGTGGTCGTCACGACGCTGGTGGGCCTCGCCGTCTTCATGTTCTTCATCGGCCGCTGGCAGAGCGGGCTCGTGTACGCAGCCGCGTTCGCGATGAGCTCCACGGCGATCGCGTCCAAGATGCTGGCCGAGCGTGGCGAGCTCGCCACGCGCCACGGCCGCGACGTGATGGCCATCCTGCTGTTCCAGGACCTGGCGGTGGTGGCGCTGCTGGTGGTGATCCCGTCGCTCGCGCACCCCGGCGTCGAAGTCGCCTCCGCGCTCGGCTTTGCGGCGCTGAAGGCGGTGGCGGTGCTGGTGATCATCGTGTTCTTCGGCCAGAAACCGGTGCGCGCGTGGTTCCGGCTCGTCGCGCGGCTGCGCTCGCCCGAGCTCTTCATGTTGAACCTGCTCCTCGTGTCGCTGGGGCTCGCGACGCTGACGAGCTTCGCGGGCCTGTCGCTGGAGCTGGGTGCTTTCCTCGCCGGCATGCTGATCGCGGAGACCGAGTTCCGCTACGAGGTGGAGCAGGACATCGCGCCGTTCCGCGACGTGCTGCTGGGCCTGTTCTTCGTGACCGTGGGCATGTCGCTGGACCCGCGCATCGTGGCCGAGCACATCGGCCTGGTGCTGGTGCTGCTCATCGTGCCCGTGCTGGTGAAGATCGTGCTGGTGACCGGGCTCGCGCAGGCCTTCGGCTCGCCGCGCGCGGAGGCCATCCGCACCGGGCTGTACGTGGGCCAGGCGGGCGAGCTGGCGCTCGTGATGCTGACGCTGGCGACGACGCACGCGATCGTCGACCCGGTTATCGGCCAGATCGTGCTGGCCGCGATGGTGCTGTCGATGCTGGCGGCGCCGCTGGTCATCCAGTACGGCGATCCGCTCGTGCGCAAGCTGACCGCCAACGACTGGCTCGCGCGCGCGGCGCAGATCACGGCCATCGCCGCGACGTCGATGGCACGCCGGGACCACGTGATCGTCTGCGGCTACGGGCGCAGCGGGCAGAATCTCGTGCGGCTGCTGGAGGCGGAGGACATCCCGTTCGTCGCGCTCGACAACGACCCGCAGCGCGTGCGCGAAGCCGCGGGCAACGCCAACGTCGTCTACGGCGACGCGAGCCGGCGCGAGACGTTGTTCGCGGCGGGCCTCGCCAAGGCGCGCGCCGTCGTGATCACGTTCGCCGACACGCCGCTCGCGCTCAAGATCATGCATGCCGTGCAGCGCGAGCGGCCGGAGCTGCCGATCATCGTGCGCACGGTGGACGACAGCGAGCTCGACCGGTTGGTGCGCGCCGGCGCCACCGAAGTGGTGCCGGAGGTGCTCGAGGGCAGCCTGATGCTGGCGACGCATTCGCTGCTGGTGCTGGGCGTGCCGCTCAACCGCGTGCTCGCGCGCATCCGGATGATCCGCGAGCAGCGCTACAGCCTGTTCCGCGGCTTCTTCCGCGGCGCGACGGACGCGGCCGACAGCGTGGAAAGCGCGCAACCGCGGCTGCACTCCGTGCTGCTCCCGGAGGGTGCGGCGGCGATCGGGTCGACGCTCGCCTCGCTGGCGCTGGGCGACGAGGTGCAGGTCACCGGCATCCGGCGCCGGGGCGCCGCCTCCGTCCATCCCGGTCCCGACTGGCTGTTCGAACCGGGCGACATCGTCGTGCTGCTGGGCCAGCCGGCCGCGCTGGGGCGGGCCGAGACGCGTTTGCTACAGGAGGGCGCGTCCGGTTAGCGGCCCGCTTGGGCCGTTGCGAACGGTCCGGCTACAATCAAAGGTTCGCCCCCAGCCCCTTGCCCACGCGCATCCCGATGTCTCCCAAGAGCCGCCCGGCCGACCCGGTGTCGTTCGACCGCACGTGCGAAGCCGCCGTCGAACTGCGCGGCGTCACGTTCGGCTACGACCGGCGCCGGCTGATCCTGTCCGGCGTCGACATGGTGATCCCGCGCGGCAAGATCGTCGCAATCATGGGCGCGTCGGGCTCCGGCAAGACCACCATCCTGCGCCTGATCGGCGGTGCGCTCCGCGCGCGCAGCGGCACGATCAGCGTCGCGGGCCAGCCCGTGGGCGAGCTCGATCGTGACGGGCTCTACGCGCTGCGCAGGCGCATCGGCATGCTGTTCCAGTT
Organism: Casimicrobiaceae bacterium; assembly: GCA_044225845.1. Taxonomy (GTDB): domain Bacteria; phylum Pseudomonadota; class Gammaproteobacteria; order Burkholderiales; family Casimicrobiaceae; genus VBCG01. Next base: position 26,068 of record JBGAIC010000013.1, on the reverse strand, counting down.
CGGCGCGCTGTTCACGGACCTGTCGGTGTTCGAGAACGTCGCGTTCCCGCTGCGCGAGCACACGGAGCTGCCGGAGCCGCTGATCCGCGACCTGGTGCTGATGAAGCTCAACGCCGTCGGGCTGCGCGGTGCCGCGTCGCTCAAGCCCGCCGAGCTGTCGGGCGGCATGGCGCGTCGGGTCGCGCTGGCCCGCGCCATCGCACTGGACCCGATGCTGGTCATGTACGACGAGCCCTTCGCGGGCCTCGATCCCATTTCGCTGGGCGTGGTCGGCCAGCTCATCCGCCAGCTCAACGACGCACTGGGCAGCACGTCGGTGCTCGTGACGCACGACATCTACGAATCGCTGAAGATCGTCGACTACATCTACTTCGTGTCCGAAGGCCGCATCATCGCGCAAGGCACGCCGGACGAGGCGCGCACGTCCACCGATCCCTTCGTGCGCCAGTTCATCGATGGCGCGGCCGACGGCCCGGTGCCGTTCCACGTGCGCGCCAAGCCGTTGGCGCAGGAGCTCGCGCTCGATCATGTATAGCCACGGTCTCGCGGGCAGCGTGCGGCGCCTGGGGGCGGGCACGATCACGGCCATCACGCGCGTCGGCGCGGCCACGCGCTTCTTCGTGCAGGTGTTCCTGCATTCGCCGCAGGCCTTCCTGCGCATCGACCTGACGCTGCGCGAGATCTACTTTTCGGGCGTGCTGTCGCTGGTGATCATCCTGGTATCCGGCCTCTTCGTCGGCATGGTGCTGGCGCTGCAGGGCTTCGACGTGCTCGCCAAGTACGGCGCCGGCGATTCGCTCGGCGTGTTCGTCGGGCTGTCGCTGGTGCGCGAACTCGGGCCCGTCGTGGCGGGCCTGCTGTTCGCCAACCGCGCCGGCAGCGCCATCACCGCCGAGATCGGCCTGATGAAGACCACCGAGCAGATCGCCGCGATGGAGATGATGGCCGTGGATCCGCTCGCGCGGGTCGTCGCGCCGCGCTTCTGGGGCGGCATCGTGTCGATGCCGCTGCTGGCCGCGCTGTTCTCGACGATGGGCGTGTTCGGCGCCTACCTCGTCGGCGTCAAGCTGATCGGCGCGGACTCCGGCACGTTCTGGGGCAACATGCGCGCGGCCATCGACTTCAAGCCGGACATCACCGACGGCATCATCAAGAGCGTGGTGTTCGGCATCGCCATCTGCCTGATCGCGGTGTACGAAGGCTTCAACGCCAACCCGACGGCCGAGGGCGTGTCGTCGGCCACCACGCGCACGGTCGTCGAAGGCTCGCTGGCGGTGCTCGCGCTGGACTTCATCCTGACGGTGTTCATGTTCCGCGGTACGGGAGTGGTATGAATCGTTCCACCATCGACTTCTGGGTCGGCCTCTTCGTCCTGATCGGCATCGCGGCGCTGGTGTTCCTGGCGCTGCGCGTAGGCAACCTCACGTCGTTCAGCAGCCAGCCCGGCTATCACATCGAGGCGAACTTCGACAACATCGGCGGCCTGAAGCAGCGCGCGCCGGTAAAGGCCGCGGGCGTGATCGTCGGCCGCGTCGAGAAGATCAAGCTGGACCCTGTCACTTACCAGGCGGCGGTGACCATGCGCATCGACCAGGGCTATCAGTTCACGACCGACACCATCGCGTCGATCAACACCTCCGGCCTGCTGGGCGAGGTGTACATCGGGCTCGACGTCGGCGGCGACACCAAGATGCTCGCGGACGGCGGCAAGATCACCAAGACGCAATCCGCCGTGGTGCTCGAGAAGCTGATCTCGCAGTTCCTGTTCAGCGGCGCGAGCAAGGCAGGCGACGACAAGCCGCCCGGAGCAGGCAAATGAGCAGGCAAATGAGCGGGCCGATGAGCGCCGTGCGCCGTTGGGCCGCCGTGACCTGCGCTGCGTGCGCGCTGGCGCTCGGCGGCTGTGCGACGACGCCCACGGCGTCCGCGCCCTCGCCGGACGATCCGCTGGAGCCGTGGAACCGCGCGATGTTCGCGATCAACGAGCCGCTCGACAACTACATCGTCAAGCCGATCATCGCGGGCTACACGACGGTGGTGCCGCGCCCCATCCGCCTGGCGATCTCGAATTTCTACAACAACATCGACGACCTCTTCTCCGCGATCAACTCCGGCCTGCAGGGCAAGCCCGAGAAGATGGGCAACGATCTCGGGCGCGTCGTCATCAACTCGGGCATGGGCCTGCTGGGCCTGATCGACATCGCCAGCGACCTGGGCATCGAGCGCGGCAACGAGGACTTCGGGCAGACGTTCGGCGTGTGGGGTTTCCCGCAAGGTCCCTACCTGTTCGTCCCGTTCTTCGGGCCCACGACGGTGCGCGACGGCACCGGCTGGATCGTGCGCGCCGAGCTGAGCCCGTTCAACTGGATGGACGACGTGGCCACGCGCAACGTCATCTGGGGCGTCGCGCTGCTCGACGCCCGCTACCAGGCGCAGGATGCGATCCGCTTCGTCGACGACGCGGCGCTCGACCGTTACGCGTTCATCCGGCGCGCCTACCTGCAACGGCGGCTGTACCTGCTGTACGACGGCAAGATCCCGCCCGAAAAAGAGGAATGACCATGCAAGGATTCCGTAACGCCGCGCGCGCGCTGCTCGCCGCCGGCGCATTGATGATGGCGACGCAGGTGCTGGCGCAGGAAGCGCCGGACGCGCTCGTCAAGCGCGTGTCCGAGGACATGCTCGCCACCGCCAAGTCCGATCCCAAGGTGAAGGCGGGCGACATGGCCCGCGTACGCGAGGTGGTCGAGACCAAGCTCTCGCCCAATTTCGACTTCACGCGGATGACGGCGCTGGCCGTCGGCCGCAACTGGAAGACGGCCACGCCCGAGCAGCAGAAGCAGCTCACCGAGCAGTTCAAGACGCTGCTGGTGCGCACGTACAGCGGGGCCCTCTCGCGCTACAGCGACCAGACCATCGACTACAAGCCGCTGCGCATCGACGCGGGCGCCACCGATGCCACCGTGAGAACCGTCGTCAACAGCTCGAGCGGCTCGCCGGTGTCCATCGACTACAGCCTCGAGAAGCAGGCCTCCGGCTGGAAGGCCTACGACGTGATCGTCGGCGGCGTCTCGCTCGTTACCAACTATCGCGACGAGTTCAACCAGCAGGTGCAGGCCGGCGGCATCGACGGCCTCATCAAGGCGCTCGCCACCAAGAACGGGCCCAAGGCGTGAACGTCTGCTCCACGCTGCCCGCTCCCGGCGACGGCTTTGCCGTCGTCGACGACGGCGCCGCGTGGCGCTACGCCGGTGCGCTGACGTTCGACAATGCCACCGCGGTATACGCGGCGTCGGAGGCGTTGCCGCTGCCGACGTCGGGCCGCGTGGACCTGTCCGCCGTCACGCACCTCGATTCGTCCGCGCTGGCGGTGATGCTCGCGGTGATGCGCCGTGCGCGTGCCGCCGGCATCGAGCTCACGCTCGCCCATGTTCCCGCGGCGTCGGTGACGCTGGCGCACGTCTACGGCGTGGCCGAACTGTTCAAGCTCGCGCCGGGCGACACGCCCGCCTGACACGACGTCGCGTCGCCGCGCGCCGGCGCTTCGCTCCCTTGACTCCCGCCGTCGAGATCGCCGCCGTCGCACGCCGCTTCGGCTCCGTGCAGGCGCTGGACGGCGTCGACCTCACCGTCAACGCGGGCGAGTTCTTCGGCCTGCTCGGGCCCAACGGCGCCGGCAAGACGACGCTGATCTCGATCCTCGCGGGACTCACGCGCGCCGATCGCGGCAGCGCGCGCATCCTGGGTCATGACGTCGTCGGCGATTATCGCGTTGCGCGACGCCTGATCGGCGTGGTGCCGCAGGAACTGGTGTTCGACCCGTTCTTCACGGTGCGCGAGACGCTGCGCATCCAGAGCGGCTACTTCGGCATCCGCGACAACGACGCGTGGATCGACGAGATCCTGCACGAGCTGGATCTCACGTCGAAAGCCAACGCCAACATGCGCTCGCTGTCCGGCGGCATGAAGCGGCGCGTCCTCGTGGGCCAGGCGCTGGTGCACAAGCCGCCGGTGATCGTGCTGGACGAACCCACCGCGGGCGTCGACGTCGAGCTGCGCCAGAGCCTGTGGGCGTTCATCCGCAAGCTCAACACGCAGGGCCACACGGTGATCCTGACGACGCACTACCTGGAGGAAGCGGAGGCGCTGTGCCAGCGTGTGGCGATGCTGAAGGGCGGACGCGTCGTCGCGCTCGACACCACGCGCAACCTGCTCGCGCGCTTCGCGGCGTTGACGGTGCGCCTGACGGTGGCGCGCTTGCCACGCGGCTGGGAGTCGCGCGTGCTGCGCAGCGACGGGCGGCGGCACTGGATCGGCCTTGCCGGCATTGCCGACCTCGAGCCGCTGCTCGCCGCGTTGCGCGCTGACGGCATCGCGATCGAGGATCTCGCGCTCACCGAGACGGACCTCGAGGACGTGTTCATGAAGATCATGACGGAGGGGGTTGCCGCATGAGGGTGCCGGCCGAAGCTGCTGCGCCGCCGCGCGCCACGCGCGTGGCCGGGCACGGCTGGCTCACGCTGCTGTACAAGGAGCTGCTGCGCTTCTGGAAGGTGGCGTTCCAGACCATCGCCGCGCCGGTGCTCACGGCGCTCATGTACCTCTTGATCTTCTCGCACGTGCTCGAGTCGCGCGTGTCCGTCTACGACAACCAGGTGAGCTACACGGCGTTCCTGATCCCCGGCCTGGTGATGATGTCGGTGCTGCAGAACAGCTTTGCCAACGCGTCGTCGTCGCTGATCCAGTCCAAGATCACCGGCAACCTGGTGTTCGTGCTGCTGACGCCGCTGACGCCGCGCGAGCTGTACGCCGCCTACGTGCTGGGCGCGATGGTGCGCGGGCTCGTCGTGGGTCTGGGCGTGCTGCTCGTCACGCTGTGGTTCGCGCCGTCGGCCGCCATCCCGATGCATCCGCTGTGGGCGCTCGGCTTTGCGCTGCTCGGCAGCATGATCCTGGCGACGCTCGGTACCATCGCGGGCGTGTGGGCCGACAAGTTCGACCAGCTCGCCGCGTTCCAGAACTTCATCATCGTGCCGCTGACCTTCCTGTCCGGCGTGTTCTATTCGATCCACTCGCTGCCGCCGTTCTGGCAGGCCGCGTCGCACTTCAACCCGTTCTTCTACATGATCGACGGCTTCCGCTACGGCTTCTTCGGCGTGTCCGACGTTTCGCCCCTGCGCAGCCTCGGCATCGTCATCAGTTTTGCAGTTTTGCTTGCTACGATCAACCTCACGATGTTCGCGCGCGGCTGGAAGCTGCGCCACTGAACCCATGGTCACTCCCGAATCGATCGAAACCTCCATCCGCGACGGCCTTGCGTGCGAGCATCTGGCCGTGCGTGGCGACGGCGCGCACTTCGAGGCCGTCATCGTGTCCGAAGCGTTCGCCGGCCTCTCGCGCGTGCGCCGCCACCAGCTCGTCTATGCCGCGCTGGGCGACCGCATGCGCGAGGAGATCCACGCACTGTCGATGGCCACGCTGACGCCCGACGAGTGGGCCGCCGGCCCGCAAGGCGGTGCGCGTGGATAAGCTCGTCGTCGAAGGCGGCGCGCGACTCGCCGGCGCCATCGACATCTCCGGCGCCAAGAACGCCGCGCTGCCGCTGATGTGCGCCGCGCTTCTGACGCGCGAGCCGCTGACGCTGTCGCGGCTGCCGCGGTTGAGCGACGTGCGCACGATGAACAAGCTGCTCGCGCAGATGGGCGTGCGCATGACGGAGGAGCGCGACCGCATCACGCTCGATGCCGGCCGCATCGACTGGCCGCTGGCACCCTACGAGATGGTGAAGACGATGCGCGCATCCATCCTGGCGCTCGGTCCGCTGCTCGCCCGCTGCCACGAGGCGCGCGTGTCGCTACCCGGTGGCTGCGGCATCGGCCAACGGCCCGTCGACCAGCACATCAAGGGCCTCGTCGCGATGGGCGCCGAGATCGACTTGGAGAACGGCTACATCAACGCGCGCGGGCGCCTGGTCGGCGTGCGCTACGTGTTCGACGTCGTCACCGTCACCGGCACCGAGAACCTGCTGATGGCCGCCGCGCTGGCCGATGGCACGACCGTGCTCGAGAACGCCGCACGCGAGCCCGAGATCGTCGACCTGGCCGAGTGCCTGATCGCGATGGGTGCGCGCATCACGGGTGCCGGCAGCGACCGCATCACGATCGAAGGCGTTGCCGAGCTGCACGGCGCCACGCACGCCATCATGCCCGACCGCATCGAGACCGGGACTTTCATTGCGGCCGTGGGCGCCACCGGCGGCGACGCGTTGCTGCGCGGCGCGCGCGGCGACACGCTCGACGCCGTCGTCGACAAGTTCGTCGAGGCCGGCGTCGGCGTGGCGCCGGAAGGCGATGCGTTACGCGTGACGCGCACCGGCCCGATCAAGGCCGCCAACCTGCGCACCGCGCCTTACCCTGCATTCCCCACCGACCTGCAGGCGCAATTCATGGCGCTCGAGACCTGCGGCGAAGGCACGTCCGTCATCACCGAGACGATCTTCGAGAACCGGATGATGCACGTGCAGGAACTGATGCGGCTGGGCGCCAGGATCGAGGTCGAAGGCAACACCGCCGTCGTGCAAGGCGTCCCGCGCCTGGCCGGCGCCAGCGTGATGGCCACCGATTTGCGCGCCTCCGCGTGCCTGGTCATCGCGGGCCTCGTCGCCGAAGGAGAGACCACGATCGACCGCATCTACCACCTCGATCGCGGCTACGAGCGCATCGAGGACAAGCTCTCCGCGCTCGGCGCGCGCATCCGCCGGGTCAGCGGCTGACAGGAGGTCCACATGTCACGCGTACGCGTTGCGGCTTACAGCATTTCGCTCGACGGCTTTGGCGCAGGTCTTCATCAGGCGCTCGAGCAGCCGATGGGCGAGCGCGGCATGGGCCTGCACCAGTGGGCGTTTCCGACGCGCACGTTCCAGCGTGCAGTGCTCGGCGGCACCGACGGCACCACCGGCGTCGACGACGATTTCGCCGCGCGCAGCTTCGATAACGTCGGCGCCTGGATCCTCGGCCGCAACATGTTCAGCCCGTATCGCGGGCCGCACGACCCTGCGTGGAAGGGTTGGTGGGGCGCCAACCCGCCGTATCACGTGCCCGTGTTCGTGCTGACGCATCATCCGCGGCCCACGCTGGTGATGGAGGGCGGTACCACGTTCCATTTCGTCGGCGACCCCGACGAGGCGCTCGCGCGTGCACGCGAGGCGGCCGGCGGCCGCGATGTTCGCATCGGCGGCGGTGCGAACACCATCCGGCAATACCTGCGCGCGGGTGCGATCGACGAGATGCATTACGCCATCTCGCCGGTGCTGCTGGGGCAGGGCGAGGCCTTGCTCGAAGGGATCGACCTGGTAGCGCTCGGGTACGAGTGCGTCGACGTTGAGCGGTCCGAGAAGGCCACGCACGTGGTCCTGCGGCGGACCGCTTAGCCGCAGCTCGATTCGAGCGTTGGCCGTCGTGTATCGATTACTCGGCGCGGTACTCATATCGCCTATCGGCGCGCTTGCCGCTGCCTTCGTTGGGCAGTACTTGTTCCCCGCATGTGCGCAGGATTGGGAACTGGTGAGGGGCGCGGACGGGATAACTCGAGGCACGGGCATGCGAGTGCCGGCCGGTGCGCTCGCTTTCTTCGTGCCATCCCGCATTTCCATTCCGCTCGTATTGGCGACGTACCTGATGGTCCTCTCGGTGGGCGCGCCGCTGGGACTTTTTCTGTCGAAGCGGAACATGTTCGCGTGGTGGCTCGCTCTCGCTGCGGGGGCCCTTTTCGGAGTCGCCCTGTACGCGGCCATCTCGGCGCACTACTATCTGCTCGACCCGGCTGCCGGTCTTCAAGCTTATGGCTACGCCGCGTTTGTCGGAGTAGGCGCGGCGCTGCTGTATTGGGTGGCCGCGCCAACTCGTGAGACAGACGTCGGCTGAATCTCCGGTCAAACTGAACGTTACATCCCGGGCCAACCATGAAGACCGTACTGTTTGCAACACTTCTGTCCGCGTCCGCGCTTGCGACCGCGACAACCAACGCGGACAAGTTACCCACTCATCGGCTCCATGGCGCATGGACGTGGACATATTCGAAGAACAACTGCAAGGAAACGTATCGCTACCGCTCCGACAATACTTCGGAAGTCCATAGCGGCGAGGAGCTTGCGGAGAGCCGCTTTACGATTGCGGATAAGCCTGACGCGAACGGCTTCTATCGCATGACGGACGTCGTGACGAAGAGCAACGGGCGGACCGGCTGCGATGGCCAGCCAGGCGGGACGCCAGTCGGCGACGAGGCGACCATGTACGTGATATTTCACCCTGCAAGGGAAGAAATGCTCATTTGCCAGGAACCGTCGCTGTCAGCGTGCATGGGTCCGCTACGGCGTGTTTCGCAGTGAGTTCCAACTTCGCGCCAGGTGGACGCGCGGCATACCGCCGTCTTCTTTGTGCTTGCTCACGTTGCTTCGATTCGCGTCAAACTTGGCGAGCGAGTCGCTGCTGGAGCAATCGTTGCCGCCGTGGGCAACAACGGCTACGCTCGTCACCCACACATCCATAAGGTGTTTGCGAACTCGCTCTTTGCACCTCCCGCCAAGCGGATCATGGCGTCGATGCTCGATGTCGCCACGGTCACGTGCGGGACGTGGTTTGTTGCGAGCGCCATCGCGTCCAATTGGTACCCGTATGCCATCTTGGCTTGGCTTGTTCCAGCTGCGTATTGGGTCTACGAAACCAGCTGTCTGATCGCGTGGAAAGGTAGCTCTCTCGGTCGCAACCTCTTCGACATACAAGTCGTAAGCGCCGTCGGCGCCCACGACCTTGCGCTGTGGCAAGCCTTTGTTCGTCCAGCCATACGCGTAGCGATGTACGCGGCACTGCTTGTGTACTTTCATCCGCCACCCGTGCACCAACTGGATGTAGCGGCGATACCGCTTCTGGCCGAAGTCGCGCTTTTGTACACGCCTTTCTCCTTGACCGTTGCCGATTTCGTCTCTCGAACCCGTGTGATCAATACGCCGCCGCCCCAGCCCCACCGAGCGCCTGCGGGTCCGATGTACAGTGCGACCGACGCCGAGTTCGGTTACCGTCCTCGAAGGCGACGCTGACGCCACGTTGACCAGCTGATCGGCCCGGCGTAGATAACGTCATAGAGCGGAGGCACCATGATTCCCTTGCGAGTTTTGGCCGTCGTTGCCGCTATCGCGTTCTCGATACAGGGCGCAATCGCGGCATCACCCTGCGAAGCGCCTGCGCACCGGGCTTTCGACTTCTGGCTCGGTGAATGGCAAGTCCACACGCCGGATGGCAAGCTTGCGGGCACCAATCGCATTTCCAGCGAGTACAACGGGTGTGTCCTTCACGAGCGCTACGACACCGGTCGTGGCTACAGCGGCGAGAGCTTGAACATCTACGACGCAGGGCGAAAGGTCTGGCACCAGACTTGGGTCGACACTTCGGGTGCTTTGCTGTTGCTGGAGGGCGGCTTGCGAAGCGGCAGCATGGTGCTCGAAGGTCAAACCACGGAAGTCGACGGCAAGGTCACCAAGCATCGAATCACCTGGACGCCGGGTGCAAATGGGAGCGTGAGGCAGTTGTGGGAATCAACCGATGACAAAGGCCAATGGAGCACCGCCTTCGATGGCTTGTACACGCGGAAATAGGTCGCGTCAGCGGGAGCCAATGCGGAGCAGCGCCTCGGAAACGCCTTCAGCAACTTCGCGCCCATCGTCACGAGCTTGGCCTGCAGCCTGTTCGCCAGCGCGATGAACTCGCAGTCATAATGACAGTACAGCTCTACCTCACGCCCCCGTCCACACGCCACACGCTTCCCCCCGAAAACCCCACCAGCACCGCCCCGGGCGTCCCCGGGTCCAGCGCCAGCGTGATCGCATCCGGGTGCGGTGGCTTGCCGCCGATGGCCGCCCAGTTGCGGCCGCCATCCGTGCTGCGATAAAGACCATTGCGCCACGTCGCCGCGTAGACCACCTCGGGTCGCGCGGGATCGACGACCATCGCCTGCACGTGCGCGTTGCCCATCCCCCCGCGGGTCGCGGTCCACGTGGCGCCGCCATCGGCGCTGCGATACACGCCTTCGCCATCGGTGCCCGCAAGCAGGCCCTTCGCGTCGCCCACCACGGCCTGCACGCGCGCGAGCGGCAAGCCCGCCCCGCTCTTGGCGAATGTCGTCGCGCCGTCGCTGCTCTTCCAGAAGTGCCGATAGACGCTCGCGAACACGACACCGGGCATGCCCGCGGGCGCCGCGAGCGCGAAGAGCCCGTTGATGGTGCCGCTGATCTCCAGGTCGGTCGACGTGCGCGTCCAGGTGACGCCGCGGTCGGTGCTGCGGAAGACGGCCGACGGTTCGCGTGCATAGAGCGTGTCGGGCGTGGCCGGATCGAGCGCGATGCCGATCATCTTCGTATCGAAGGACAGGCCCGATTGCATCTTTGCCCACGTGTCGCCGTTGTCGGCGCTGCGCCACACGCCGTCTCCCGTGCAGGCGTAGAGCGTGCGCGAGGCGGGATCGCGCACGACGCAGCGGTTGGAGCGATTCGCGAGCTTGCCGCTGGCGAGCGCCCACGTCCTGCCCGCATCCGTCGTGCGCCAGACGCCCACGGTCGAAGCCACCCACATCGTGCCGGGTGACGCGGGGTCCGTCGCGATTCCCTGCACGTCGAGCGCGAACAGACCCGTCCCGGGCCGTGTCCAGGTAGCGCCGCCGTCGTCGGATCGCACGACGCCATCGCGCGTGACACCGGCGAACACGCTGCCGGCCTTCACGTCGAACGCGAGCGCGCGCACCGTCGCGTACTCGAGGTCGGGCATCGTGTCCTTCCAGCGACGTCCGCCATCGATGCTGCGCAGCAGCGCGTTGGACGCACCTGCCCAGAGGACGGCTGGATCATTCGGATCGACGGCGATCGCATGCACGTTCGGACGGCGCTTCAATCCGTCGGCCACCGGTACCCACGTCGCCCCGCTGTCGTTGGTGACGAAGATGCCTGCCGTAGTGCCCGCGAGAACCGTGCCGGGCGCGCTGCCGGTCGCGAGCGCCTGCACGACCTCGCGCTGCAGGAGCGCATGGGTGGCGCTCCACGTGCGACCCGCGTCGGTGCTGCGGTATACGCCGTCGCTCATCGTTGCGACGTACAGCGTCGACGACGAGCCTGCCTCGAACGCAAGCGAGGTGAGGCGGTAATTGTCGGGCAGCCCCGCGCGATTGCGCACCCATGTGTCGCCGCCGTCCGCGCTGCGCCACACGCCGTCGTTGGGACCGGTGTCGGTGGCGGCATGGACGATGCGCGGGTTCGCAGGATCGATCGCGATCGCTGTGAACGTCGCGTGCTGGTCCTTGATGTCGGTACCGCCGAAGAGCACGCGCTTCCACGTGGCACCGCCGTCGTTGCTCCGCCACACGCCGTCGCTGTACGTCCCCGCGAACAGCGTGCGGGGCGCCGACGGATGCAGCGCGAGCGCGCTGATCGACTGGTCGCGGATCGCTGGCGCGATCGCCGTCCACGACGCACTGCGGTCGGTGGACTTGAAAAGGCCGCCGCCGTAGGTGCCGGCATAGAGGACGCCACCCGCGGCGTCCCAGGCCAGCGAGCGGATCGCACCCGCGGACGGCCCCACCGGCTCCCATGCCGTTGCCGGATGCGCGCACAGGACCATCGCGACGAGCATGCCGAGGAGGGCAAGCGCCTTCATTCTCATCCCGCGTCTCCCGAGCGTGGGGAACCCGCGCAAGGATAAACCCGGGCCCCGGGGTTTGCGAGCCGCCCGGGTCGCCCTTGTCTTGGGTACGCCTGATACTTAACATTGCTCAAGGAACGTCCCGACCCGCATCTCGCACCGCGCCCTCATGTTCAAGGCTCTCGGCGTCGTACTCGCTGCTTACGTTTGCTACTGCGTATTCAGCGGCCGAGTCCTGGCCAAGGCGGGCATCGGGAGCCGCGAAGTCCTTCGCGACGAATCGCCGCTCTACTTCTGGGCTGTCGTGGCGATCTATTCGGGCCTCAGCGCCGCATTGCTGACGGTTTTCTAGATGCGTCGCGTGGTCGAGCCGGCGCAAACGACAGGGCACAACAAAGGCGCCAGGCCATGCACCGGTACCTCATCTCGTTCGACGACGGAGCGATGGATCACATCGCGGAAGCCGACCTTCCCTCCGCAGGCGAGGATGCGCACGCCGTGGTGCGCGATGCCAAGGCAGCAGGCGTCTGGATCTTTGGTGGCGGAATCGTCCGCCAACGGTCGAGTCTCGTGGCAATGGACGGGAAGATATCGGACGGACCGGTACCGGAGACCAAGGCGGTGATCGGAGGATTCGCGATCGTCGAGGTGCCGTCGCGCGAAGAGGCGCTGCTGTGGGCAAGCCGCTTCGCCCGCGCATGTCGATGCGTGCAGGAAGTCCGCGAGATCGCGTTCGATCCGGAATCGTGACGTGCACAAGAGCCGCTTGACGGAAGCGCCGGCGGGTCATGAAAAAAGCCCGCCGAAGCGGGCTTTTTTCACGGCAAAACGATCGAGGTCTAGCCGACCCTGCGGCGGAGATAGACGCCGGCGGACAGCGCAAGCATCAAGCCGACGGCCAGCAAGCCCCACTCCGAAATGGCCGGGATGGCGGCCGTTCCGCCTGCAAGCGTGATCGCCGCGTCGTCGATCCACACCGTTCCGGTGCCCGACTGGGTGGAATAGCCCAGGACGATGGAATCCGAAGCAGACGTGGCGGTGAACGTCGCGCTGCAAAGCGTGTAGGTGCCCGGTGTTATCGGGCAGGTGACCGGCGAGTTGGATCCCAATGAAATGGATCCGACGTTGACGGCTTGGCTCCCGTTGAAATAGGCGGAAACCGTATAGCGCGCCCCCGCAATCGTCGACAGCGTCTGCGAGACCTTGCCGAATGCCACGTTGTCGTACCCGCAGAACAGATGCGTTCCCGTACGCGCGGTTGCGCCGCAGCCCCCGGGCGCGACGATCACGTCGCATTCACCGGACGGGTCCGCCAGGTTGCAGGTCCACGGCGTGAGGGAACCCGACTCGAAGCCGGCATTCGTGATGGTTTGGGCCATCGACGGTGCCGCGAACGCAAGCATGGCGGCCGCAATGACCGGAACGAAAATTCTCATGTCACCTCCCTGGCGGTAGAGTTTCCGGCGGATACTCTAGGCCGATAGCAGCGGAAAATCAAGTACTTGATGGTGCGTAGTCGTGTTCGGCGGGACTGGGCAATGTGATGCGCGCGCCGCGGGGGTACGCTGGACGAGACTCATTGGCTTGACGGAAGAACGCAGACGCGATGCGATGCGCCATACGCACACGCCGCAATGGACGACTCGACACGCCCCCGGGCAATAGACCGCCGTCGTTTCCTGGAGATGACGGCTGTCTCCGGGATTGGCGTACTCGAGTCGCCCGTCGCGCGAGCCGGGGAAATCGGCCCACGCGTCAACGACGTCTCGCAGCTGAACCCCGTCACCGTAGCCCAGGTCGTCAAACCCCGATCGACGGACGACGTGCGGTCCGCGATCCGCGCGTCCTCGAGGTCCATCTCGGTGGGCGGTGGCCGCTTCAGCATGGGAGGGCAGATTGCGGCGCCCGATTCCCTTCATTTCGACATGCGCTCGCTGGCAAACGTCGTTGCGTTCGACGCAACTCGGCGAACCGTTCGCGTCCAAGGTGGCATGACCTGGCGCGATTTGCAGGACCTGATCGACCCGCACGATCTATCCGTGATGATCATGCAGAGCTTCAGCAATTTCACGGTGGGAGGTTCCGTATCGGTCAACTGTCATGGGCGGTACGTCGGGAAAGGCCCCGTCGTGAATTCGGTGCGTGCCGTCCAGGTCGTTACTGCGGACGGCGAAGTGATCGAATTGAGTCGGTCCAGTGACGGCGAACTCTTCAGTGCGGTGGTCGGCGGATATGGTGGACTCGGTGTCATCACCGAAGTGGAGCTGGACCTCGATCGGAACGAGAAGATCGAGCGCGCCGTCAAGGACGTCCCTCTCGATGCGTATGTCGACTTCTTCCGGGCCACGATCCTTTCCGATCCTGCCGTGGTCCTGCACAACGCAGATCTCGCGCCGCCGGACTTCCTGGCGCCGCGCGCCGTCACCTGGAGGCGATCCGACGAACAGCTTACCCGGCAGGAGAGGCTGACGCCGAGAGATCGTGCCTACCTTCTGGAGAAATACGCGATCTGGGCCGTTACGGAAACGCCAGGCGGCAGCTGGTTGAGAGGAAGCTTGTCCGATCAGCGGGCGATGGAGCGCGTGGTGGCGTGGAGGAATCATGAGGCGAGCCTCGACACGGCCATACTGGAGCCTTGGACGCGCCGATTCTCGACCTACCTCCTGCAGGAGTATTTCGTTCCGCCCAAGTACTTCGTTGCATTTGCGCGCGCGATGTCGCGCATCTTGCGATTGCACAACGTCAGCGTCCTCAATGTCTCGATTCGACATTCGCCCGCCGACACGGTTTCGCTGATGAAGTGGGCACCGACGGAGGTGTTTTCGTTTGTCCTGTATTACAAGCAGAGCGTCTCCGACGAAGCGAGCAACGCAACGACACTATGGACGCGGGCGTTGATCGATGCGGTACGTGCGAGCGAGGGGCGGTACTATCTTCCGTACAGACTCAACGCCACGCGTACGCAGTTCCGGCAAACCTACCCGGAGGCGCGGGAGTTCGTCGCAATCAAGAAACGCGTCGATCCGGAGAACCGATTTCGAAATCTGCTGTGGGATAGATATCTGCCCGTAACCTAGAGTCCGAGCGCTTCGGACCATGCGACCGATATGTTCGACCACGTCAAATTCGGCGTTCGCGATTACGCGGCGAGCAGGGCGTTCTACCTGGCTGCACTGGCGCCGCTCGGCGTCGTCGTGTCGTCCGAGGGTACGCCCGACTACGGGGTGGAACTCTGTCCGCCGGACGGCGACGTTTCGTTGTGCCTCTTCCAGACGCGCGAGAAACCGGCGCAGCTCCATATCGCGTTCGTGGCGCAGAATCGCCGGCAGGTCGACGACTTCCATCGACTGGCGTTGGCCGCGGGTGGGCAAGACAATGGCCCGCCCGGTATTCGCGCGCAATACAACGCCAACTACTACGCCGCCTTCGTGCTCGATCCCGACGGGCACAACATCGAGGTGGTTTGTCACAAACCAGCAGGCTGACGAGCATTTCGACGCATGAATCCCTGGCGCGCGGCGGCGGGATTGATCGTGGCTCCATTGGCCGGGTTGCTGATTCTGGCCGGCATCGGTGCAATACTTCGACCCGAAGCAGACGCAATGTCGATGTTTGGCTTCGCGCTCTATATCACCTACGCGATCGAACTCGTGTTCGGGCTTCCGGTCCTGCTGGCCTTTGCGCTCTTCAAGTGGCGGAGATGGTGGCAATTCCTTGTCGGCGGGGCCTTGATCGGCCCGCTGGCGGTTGCCACGATACATACGCCTCCCGGTTACCGCCCTCCTGACGCGGCTTCAGGCTGGTCGTTTCCCGAGTTCTTCGCCGGCATGGTCCGCAACCTGACGTACGATGTGTCGACGACGCGCAATCAGGCGCTGTTCGGCGCCTGCGTGGCCTTGATATTCTGGTTTGTCGCGCTTTGCGAGCCGCGAAAAGCGCCTGGCCGCTGCTCTCCCGAAATCTGAAGGGACCTCCATGCATCTTCCAGCAGCAGGCACATTCGAAGTCAATCTCCAACCGCTGGCGTTCGAAGGCGCAGACGTGTCATGGCAACTCGGCCGCATGTCGATCGACAAGCGGATCGCGGGCGACCTGGTGGCGACGACGCAGGGTCAGATGCTCAGCGCGATGACCGGCACCAAAGGCTCGGCGGGTTACGTCGCCATCGAGCGCGTAACGGGTACCTTGCACGGCAAGCGCGGGACGTTCGTGCTGCAACACACGGGCCTGATGGATCGCGGCGCGCCGTCGTTGTCGGTCGTCGTTGTTCCGGATTCGGGCACCGACGAGCTGGCGGGGCTGAAGGGCGACTTCCGCATCATCATCGAAGGCGGGCAGCATCGTTACGAATTCGACTATCAATTGCCCGGGTAGCACGATGAAACTCCTCCTTACCTCCGCCGGCATCAAGAACCAGACGATCGGTGACACGCTCGTCGAAATGCTCGGCAAGCCGCTCGCCGAATCGACGGCGCTGTGCATCCCGACGGCAGGCTACGGGCATCCGCACGGCAGCCCGGCCGGCGCGTGGCGCTTCATCAGCGGCAACGAACAGCGCTGCCCTATGACGGGCCTGGGATGGAAGTCGGTGGGCGTGCTGGAGCTGTCGATTCTCCCGAGCATCGCGCGCGAGCGGTGGGAGCGCTGGGTTCGCGAAACCGATGCCTTGCTCGTCAACGGCGGCGACGCGGTGTTCCTCGGTTACTGGATGCGGAAGTCCGGCTTGGCCGATCTGCTGTCGACACTCGACGACAAGCTCTGGGTGGGCTTGAGCGCGGGCAGCATGGTGATGGCACCGCGCGTCGGCGACATTTTCGTCGAGACCAGGCCTTCCATCACCGGCGACGATCGCACGCTGGGCGTTGTCGACTTCTCGATCTTCCCGCACCTGGACCATCCGATCCTGCCCGAGAACACGATGGCGACCGCCGAGCAATGGGCCGCGACGCTCGGTAATCCGGCCTATGCCATCGACGACGACACCGCGATCAAGGTGATCGACGGTCGCGTCGAGGTCGTCTCCGAAGGGCATTGGCGGCATTTCGATGCCGGCGGCCGCGCAACGAACTGAACGCTGCATCAGAAGCTGAATGCCGCCCATGACGATGCTTCGATGAAGCTGCTGCTCACCTCTGCGGGCATCAAGAATACGAGCATCCGCGACGCGCTCGTCGGCATGCTCGACAAGCCGGTCGCGGAAGCGACGGCGTTGTGCATACCCGCCGCGATCGCTCGCTTTCTCGCCGGCTGACGAGTACGCTGGAGTCGGAGGTCGGCGATGAAATGTCTCCATTGCGGCACGGTGCTCTCGGCGACGGGTTACGGACGGCAACAGTCGGCCACCTGCCCCCGATGTGCCTGCGTATGGATGCCGGGCTATGCGATGGCGGCGCTGCAGGCGGATGTCGCGCGCCGCGCACGCGCCGAAACCGTGGGGACGTTCCAGGTCCTGGATGAGGCCCCCGAGCGATGTCCTTACTGCCGCTCGATGGCGGTGCGCACGATCGTCGCCGGGGCCGTTACCGCCCGCCGCTGCACCTGGTGCGCTGCCGCGCATCTGCCACCGTCGGTGGCCTGCCTGGTGACGCGTTACCTCCACCCCGCGCGCGAGGCCTGGCAGGGCTTCGACGACACACCGAAGGTTCCAAGTGACGCGGACTTCGTCGCGTGTGTCGCCATCAATGCGCTCTTCTGGATGATCCCCGTGGGCTGTCCATAGCGCTGCGTCGACACATGGAGACGCGTGCGTGAAGGTTTTGCGGGCGGGAACCCTGACGCTCGAGCCGCAGCGCGCAGCGCACGCGGACGCGATGTTCGACGTCCTGTCGGACCCCGCCATCTACGAATTCGAGAACACGCCGCCCGCGTCGCTCGCCGCACTGAGCGAACGCTACGCGCGACTCGAGTCGCGCCGGTCCACGGACGGCACCGAGCAATGGCTCAACTGGGTCATTCGCCTGCCGGATGACGGTCTGGCGGGCTATGTGCAAGCGACGGTGCTGCCCGGGCACCAGGCGTACGTGGCCTACGAGCTGGCAAGCCGTCATTCGCGCAAAGGCATCGGCAGCGCGGCGCTGGGGGCCGTCCTGGACGAACTGTCCGCAGGGTACGGCGTGCAGCGCGCGCTGGCCGTGCTGAAGCTTGGTAACTTTCGCTCTCGCGGGCTCCTCTCGAAGCTCGGTTTCGCTACCATTCGATCCGAGCTTGCACCGTGGCCGGCCGACGTCGACGAGATCGTCATGGCGAAGTCGCTGGCGGGCATGCATCAGGAAGCCACAGCCAGCACCTCCAACAGGAAACGATGATGAAACGCGTGACCGGCATTGGCGGCATCTTCTTCCATGCAAAGGACCCGGCCGCGTTGCGGGCGTGGTACCAGCGCCACCTGGGCATCGACGTCCAGTCGTGGGGCGGCACGGCGTTCGAATGGAAGGACGAGGCGCGCACGCCCGTGGGTGGCATGACGGTGTGGTCCATCGGCCAGGCCGGCAGCGATCATTTCGCGCCGGGCACCGCGCCGTTCATGGTCAACTATCGCGTCGACGACCTCGACGCGTTGCTGCGCGCCCTGCGCAACGAAGGCTGCAACGTGCTGGACAAGACGGACGACTCGGACTTCGGGAAATTCGGCTGGGTGATCGACCCGGAAGGCAACAAGGTGGAGCTGTGGCAACCACCCGAGGGGCAATAGCCGCGCGATGACGCCGCCGGAACTCGATCAGCCCGCCCTCGGCCCGCTCGGCCAGCCCACGCGCTACACCAGCGGCTACGACCCCGCGCTGCTGTTTCGCGTGCCGCGCGCCGCCGCGCGCGCGAGTCTCGCCGCGGAACCGTGGCCGCTGGCGGGCGACGATGCGTGGACCGCGTGGGAAGCTTCGTGGCTCGACGCGGCGGGACGCCCGGCCATCGCCGTGCTGCGCTTCACGGTGCCGTCGACGAGTCCCGCGATCGTCGAGTCGAAATCGGTGAAGCTCTACCTGACGGCGCTCAACGACGTCGTCTTCGCGAATGCGGAGGACTATTGCAGGACCGTCGCACGCGACCTGTCGTTCGCTACCGGCGGTGACGTCGTCGCCGCGCTGATGGATCCGGCGGACGCCGTGCAACTCGCGCGCCGCGCGCCCGCCGGCGAATGCATCGACACGGCGCCACTCTCCGTGCCGCCCGGCGACGATCCCGCGGCCGCCGCGCTCGTCGCCACGGGCGCCGACGCCGACGAAGTACTGCACACGGAGCTCTTCCGCTCCGTCTGCCCGGTCACCGGCCAGCCCGACTACGCGAGCGTGCAACTGGCTTACCGCGGTCCGCGCATCGACCGCGGCGCACTGCTGTGCTACCTGCTCGCGTACCGCCACCATCCCGGCTTCCACGAGCATTGCGTCGAGCGGATCACGCTCGACGTCTGGCGCCAGTGCCGCCCGCGCGGCCTGACGGTGACCGCGCGCTTCACGCGCCGCGGCGGCATCGACATCAACCCCTGGCGCCACGTGGGCGAACCACTTGCGCCGCCCGCCTGGGCGCCGACGCCGACGCAATAGGCTTCGCGCCGACGCCAGCGCCGACCTAGCGGCGTCCACGCCGACGCCAGCGCCGACGTAGCGGCGTCCGCGCCGACGCCGTCGCGGCAATCGTGGGGCCCGGCGCCGTTGCACGCCGAAGCGAGGGCGCCGCCCGGCCGCCGTGCTGCACTGCGCTAGAATCGACGTCCATCATCCATGAAGGCGCCCATGGCGCGCATTGCCATCGCCCTGTCGAAGGGGCGCATCCTGGCCGAAACGTTGCCGCTGCTCGCGGCGGCCGGCATCGTGCCGGACGAGGATCCGGACACGTCGCGCAAGCTCATCATCGGCACGTCGCACGCGGACGTCGAGCTCGTGCTGCTGCGCGCGTCCGATGTTCCCACCTACGTCGAATACGGCGCCGCCGACCTGGGCGTCGCGGGCAAGGACGTGCTGCTGGAGCACGGCAGCGACGGCATCTACCAGCCGCTCGACCTCGGCATCGGCCGTTGCCGGCTGTCGGTGGCGACAAAGCGCGGCTACGACTGGGCGGGCAGCATCCAGCGCGGCGCGCGCATCCGTGTGGCCACCAAGTACGTGAAGACGGCGCGCGAGCATTTCGCGTCCAAGGGCATGCACGTCGACCTCATCAAGCTGTACGGCTCGATGGAGCTCGCGCCGCTGGTGGGGTTGGCCGACGCGATCGTCGATCTCATTTCCACCGGCAACACGCTCAAGGCCAACGACCTGGTCGAAGTCGAGACGATCATGCCGATCAGCTCGCGCCTCATCGCCAATCCTGCCGCGCTGAAACTGAAGCGCGACGCGGTCAAGCCGCTGCTCGACGCACTGGGCGCGGCCGCGCTCGCGAAAAAAGCCGCCTGACATGCCCAAAGCCGCCACTCCGCGCCTGACGCTGCGCCGCCTGGACACGACGTTCCCCGGCTACGACACCGCGCTGGCCGAGCTCATCGCGTTCGACGTCGCGCAAACCGCGGGCATCGACGCGGCCGTCAACGCCATCGTCCGCGCGGTGCGCGAGCGCGGCGACGCGGCCGTCATCGAGTACACGCAACGCTTCGACAAGCTGGAAGTCGCGGCTATGGACGAGCTCGTGATCACGCCGGAGGCGATGAAAGCGGCGTTCGACGGCCTCGACGCCGAGGATCGCCGCGTGCTGACGGCAGCCGCGACACGCATCCGCGCGTTCCACGAGCGTCAGAAGGGTGGCGACTTCTCGTTCCGCGAGGCGGACGGCACCGAACTCGGGCAGCGCGTGACGCCGCTCGACTCGGTGGGCGTCTACGTGCCCGGCGGCAAGGCGGCCTATCCATCGTCGGTGCTGATGAACACCATTCCCGCGCAGGTGGCGGGCGTGAAGGAAATCGTCATGGTGTCGCCGACGCCGGGCGGCGAGCGCAATCCGCTGGTGCTCGCGGCCGCGCACTTGGGCGGCGTGGCGCGCGGCTACGCTATCGGCGGTGCGCAGGCGATCGCCGCGCTGGCCTATGGCACGGAAACCATCCGACCTGTCGACAAGATCGTCGGTCCCGGCAATGCCTACGTCGCCGCGGCCAAGCGCCGCGTGTTCGGCGCGGTGGGCATCGACATGGTCGCCGGCGCGTCGGAGATCATGGTGATTGCGGACTCGACGGCCGATCCCGAGTGGCTGGTGCTGGACCTCTTCTCGCAGGCCGAGCACGACGAGCTGGCGCAGGCGCTGCTGCTGTCGCCGGACGCGGGCCTGCTGGATGCGGTCGAAGCGGCGGCGCAGCGCATCATCAAGGAGATGCCGCGCGCGAAGATCATCGCGGCGTCGTTCGCGCGGCGCGGCGCGCTGATCCGCACGCGCGACCTGGCCGAGGCCTGCGCCATCGCCAATCGCGCGGCGCCCGAGCACCTCGAACTCGCGGTGGCCGATCCCGATGCGCTGCTGCCGCTGATCCGGCACGCCGGCGCCATCTTCATGGGCCACCACGCGTCGGAAGCGCTGGGCGATTACTGCGCCGGCCCGAACCACGTGCTGCCTACGGGCCGCACGGCGCGCTTCTCGTCGCCGCTGGGCGTCTACGATTTCCAGAAGCGCTCGAGCGTGCTGAAGATCTCGCGCGCGGGCTCGGAAGCGCTGGCGCCGCTCGCCGGCCACCTCGCGGATCGCGAAGGGCTGCCGGCGCATGCGCGTTCGGCACGCGCGCGGCTGCCGAAAGCATGAACGCGCGCGAAGGCAAGACGGTCGACGAGCGCGTGACCGCGACGGTGCGCGCCGACGTGCGCGCCATCCAGCCTTACGTCGTCGCGCACGCGGAAGGGCTCATCAAGCTCGACGCGATGGAGAACCCGTACTCGCTGCCGGCGGAGCTGCGCACGCGCATCGGCGCGGCCGTCATCGACACGCCGCTCAACCGCTATCCGGACGGTGGTGCGGCCGCGACGCACGCGGCCATCGCCGAGGCGCTGGCACTGCCGGACGGCGCGGCGATGGTGCTGGGCAACGGCTCCGACGAGCTGATCCAGATCCTGTCGCTGCTGGTGGCCACGCCCGGCGCCACGATCCTGGCCGCCGAACCGTCGTTCGTCATGTACCGGCGCTCGGCCGACGTCGCGCAGGTGCGCTACGTGGGCGTGTCGCTCGGCGTCGACTTCTCGCTCGACGTGCCGGCGATGCTCGCCGCGATCGAGCGCGAGCGGCCCGCGCTCGTGTGGCTCGCCTACCCGAACAATCCCACCGGCAACCTGTACGACGAGGCGGCGATCGAGGCGGTGATCGCCGCGGCGCCGGGCCTGGTGGTCATCGACGAGGCCTACCAGCCCTTCGCCGAACGCTCGTTCCTGCCGCGCGTGATGGAGTTCCCCAACGTCGTCGTGCTGCGCACGCTGTCCAAGCTGGGGCTCGCCGGCTTGCGGCTGGGCTATGCGGTGGGCAATCCCGCGTGGATCACGGAGATCGAGAAGCTGCGGCCGCCGTACAACGTCAACGTGCTGACGCAGGCCGTGGCGCCGATCGTGCTGCGCGAGTTCGCGCTGCTGGAAAGCCAGGCCGCGGCCATCCGGGCCGAGCGCGCGCGGCTGGCCGGCGCGCTGGCCGCCATGCCCGGCACGACGGTCTTCCACACGGCCGCCAACTTCGTGCTGCTGCGGGTGCCCAACGCCAACGCGTGGTTCACGCAACTGCGCGGTGCAGGCATACTGGTCAAGAACCTCGACGGCTACCATCCGTTGACCACGCACTGCCTGCGGATCACCGTCGGCACGCCCGCCGAAAACAACGCCCTGCTGGACGCGCTCGCGCCGTTCGCCCGATCATGACCGCCGCATCCCCCGCACCGCGCCGCGCGTCCGTCACGCGCAAGACGCGCGAGACCGACATCACCGTCACCATCGACGTCGACGGCACCGGCCGCTGCGAGCTCGCCAGCGGCGTGCCCTTCCTCGACCACATGCTGGAGCAGATCGCGCGCCACGGCGTCGTCGACCTCACCGTGAAGGCGGAAGGCGACCTGCACATCGACGCGCACCACACGGTGGAGGACATCGGCATCACCATCGGGCAGGCGCTGGCGAAGGCGTTGGGCGACAAGGCGGGCATCCGCCGCTACGGCCACGCCTACGTGCCGCTGGACGAGGCGCTGTCGCGCGTCGTCATCGACCTCTCGGGCCGCCCCGGCCTCGAGTTCCACGTGCCGTTCACGCGCGCGATGATCGGCGCGTTCGACGTGGACCTCGCGCACGAGTTCTTCCAGGGCTTCGTCAATCACGCGCAGATGACGCTGCACGTGGACAACATCCGCGGCCAGAACGCGCACCACCAGTGCGAGACGGTGTTCAAGGCGTTCGCGCGTGCGCTGCGCATGGCCGTGGAGTACGACCCGCGTGCCAGCGGCATTCCCTCCACCAAGGGAGCGTTGTAGGCCGGCTGGAGCTGGAGCGGAGCATTGCGCGTGATCGCCGTCGTCGACTACGGAATGGGTAACCTGCGCTCGGTGGCGAAGGCGCTGGCGCACGTCGCGCCCGGCACGCACGTCGTCGTCACCGGCGATGCCGGCGTCATCGGCGAAGCGGAGAAGGTGGTGCTGCCGGGCCAGAGCGCGATGCCGGACTGCATCGCGCATCTCGACGCCAGCGGCCTGCGCGGCGCGGTGCTCGACGCGGCGCGCACGCGGCCCTTCCTGGGCATCTGCCTCGGCCTGCAGATGCTGTTCGACGACAGCGAGGAAGGCCCCACGCGCTGCCTGGGTTTGCTGCCCGGCGACGTGCGGCGCTTCCGTGACGCCGACATGAAGGACGGCGACGGCCGCCCGCTCAAGGTCCCGCACATGGGATGGAACCGCGTGCGCCCCGTACGGTCGCATCCGATGTGGGCCGGCATCGCCGACGGCGAGCGGTTCTACTTTGCGCATTCCTACCACCCGGTGCCCGCCGACCCGGCGCTGACGGCGGCTACCACGGACTATCCGGCGCCGTTTACTTGCGCGATTGCGCGGGCTAATATCTTCGCAACCCAGTTCCACCCGGAGAAGAGCCAGCGCGCAGGCCTTGCGTTGCTGGCCAATTTCGTCGGCTGGGACGGCCGCCAGGATTCCTGAGTCAGCTCTTCGCACCATGCAGATCATTCCTGCGATCGACATCAAGGACGGGCACTGCGTGCGCCTCAAGCAGGGCGACATGCAGGCGGTGACCGTGTTCTCGGAAGACCCGGCCGCCATGGCGCGGCATTGGGTCGACCTCGGTGCGGAGCGACTGCACCTCGTCGACCTCAATGGCGCCGTAGCCGGCGTGCCCAAGAACGAGCTGTCGATCCGCGAAGTGGTCAGCGTGCTCGGCGACGAGATCCCCATCCAGCTGGGCGGCGGCATCCGCGACCTCGACACCATCGAGCGTTACCTCGACGACGGCATCACCTACGTGATCATCGGCACCGCGGCCGTCAAGAATCCCGGCTTCCTGCACGACGCCTGCGGCGCCTTTCCCGGCCACATCATGGTCGGGCTCGACGCGCGCGAGGGCAAGGTGGCCACGGATGGCTGGTCCAAGATGACCGGCCACGACGTGATCGACCTCGCGAAGAAATTCGAAGACCTGGGCGTCGAGGCCATCGTCTACACCGACATCGGCCGCGACGGCATGCTCACCGGCGTCAACGTCGACGCTACGGTGAAGCTCGCGCGCGCCGTCAGCGTGCCCGTGTTCGCGTCGGGCGGCCTGGCGTCGATCGACAACGTCAAGGCGCTGGCGCAGTACGAATCCGAAGGCGTCGCCGGTGCCATCGCGGGCCGCGCCATCTACGAAGGCACGCTCGACTTCAAGGACGCGCTGAAGGCCGCCAAGGGCAAGGGCTAGCGGCATGGGCCTGGCCAAGCGCGTGATCCCCTGCCTGGATGTGGCGGGCGGGCGGGTCGTCAAGGGCGTCAACTTCGTCAACCTGCGCGATGCGGGCGATCCGGTCGAGATCGCGCGCCGCTACGACGCCGAAGGCGCCGACGAGCTCGCGTTCCTGGACATCCGCGCCAGCGTCGAATCGCGCGGGCTGCTCTACGACATGATCGAGGCGGTGGCAGACCAGGTGTTCATCCCGTTGACCGTCGGCGGCGGCGTGCACGCGGTGGCCGACGTGCGTGCGCTGCTCAACGCCGGCGCCGACAAGGTCAGCATCAACACGGCGGGCGTGCAGCGGCCGGAGTTGTTCCGCGAAGCGTCGGCGCATTTCGGTGCGCAGGCGATCGTCGCGGCGATCGACGCGAAGGCCGTGGCGCCGGGACGCTGGCAGGTGGTGATCCACGGCGGGCGCACACCGACGGAACTCGATGCCGTCGCGTGGGCGCGCGAAGTCGCGGCCCTGGGCGCCGGCGAGATCCTGCTCACCAGCATGGACCGCGACGGCGTGCGCTCGGGCTTCGACCTGGCGCTGACCCGCGCGGTCAGCGATGCGGTGGACGTGCCGGTGATCGCGTCGGGCGGCGTGGGCAAGCTTGCGGATCTCGTCGACGGCATCGTCGAGGGCGGTGCGGCAGCCGTGCTTGCCGCGAGCATCTTCCACGACGGCGAGTACACGGTGGGCGAGGCCAAGCGCGCAATGCGCGACGCGGGCCTCGAGGTGCGCGCATGAAGGCGCTTGCATGAGCGATCGCGACGACCGCTGGCTCGGCGAAGTACGCTGGAACGCGGACGGCTTGGTAACGGCCATCGCGCAGGAGGCGGGCACGGGCCGCGTGCTGACACTCGCGTGGATGAACCACGAGGCGCTCACCGAGACCGCGCGGACCGGCGAAGTGCACTACTGGTCGCGCTCGCGGCGCGCGCTGTGGAAGAAGGGCGAGACGTCGGGCCACGTGCAGAAGGTGAAGGACATCCGCATCGATTGCGACGCCGATGCGGTGCTGGTGAGCGTCGAGCAGGTGGGCGGTGTCGCATGCCATACGGGCCACGGGCGCTGCTTCTATCGCAGGCTCGTCGACGGCGTGTGGCGCGAGGACGAGCCGGTGCTCAAGGATCCGGTTGCGATCTACGGGGAGGGACGTTGAGTTCGCCCGACGACGACACGCTGGCGCGGCTGGCGGCGACGATCGCCGCGCGGCGCGGAGCCGACCCGAAGACGTCTTACGTCGCCAGCCTGTTCGCGAAAGGCGACGACGCGATCCTGAAGAAGATCGGCGAGGAAGCCACCGAGACGGTGATGGCGGCGAAGGACGGCGATCCCGCGCGCATCACGTCGGAAGTCGCCGATCTCTGGTTCCACTGCGTCGTGCTGCTCGCGCGTCACGGTTTGACCCCCGCCGACGTGCTCGCGGAGCTCGCGCGGCGCGAGGGCGTGTCCGGGCACGTCGAGAAAGCGTCGCGCGACTAATTGGGGTCAGACACCATTTCTTTCAGTGGCAAAATATTTGGCGAAAG
>JBGAIC010000100.1:0-11311 GCA_044225845.1 Casimicrobiaceae bacterium | reverse complement strand
GGCGACCGCGCCATCCTTGACGAGGCGGAAGCCCGCCGCCTCGCCCGGCATCCGCGTCATCACGAAGAACGGCGGCAGCGTGGCGTCCCCCCCGCAGGCGAAGAGCGGCGCTGGCGTCGCCACCTGCGCGGCGTGCGCGACAGTCAGCAGCGCGAACTCGTCGAGGCGGCTTCGGCTCGCTGCCACCTGCGACGGCGCGTCGGTGCGCAGCACCCAGCGCTGGCGGCCGGCGTGGGGCCCGCCGTCGACGTCGACGTCGAGCGCGAGGTTCTGCTGGATGGCGCCGCCGGAAAGCTTCGAAGCGCGCTCGATGACGACGGCACGCGCACCCGCGAGTTGCGCGAGGCGAGATGCCAACGCGTCGCGCTTGTCGGGCGCCGCCAGCAGGTCGCTCATCGTTCCGGCCGCATCAGCGCGTGGGTGCCGTATCCGCGCCGTCGCCCAGCGCGCGCTGCATCAGCACCACGTCGAGCCAGCGGTCGAACTTGCGGCCCACCGACTTCAGCACGCCGACGTGCGTGAAGCCGAACGCCGCGTGCAGGCCGATCGACGCCGCGTTCGCGGAGTCGCCGATCACCGCCAGCATCTGGCGATGGCCGCGCTCGGTGCACGAGTCGATCAGCGCGGCGAGCAGCGCACGGCCCACGCCTTGCCCAATGGCCTCCGGCGCGAGGTACACGGAGTCCTCCGCCGCAAACCGGTACGCAAGCCGGGGCCGGTAGATGCCGGCGTAGGCATAACCCAGCACCTTGCCGTCGCGCGCTGCGACGAGCCAGGGATAGCCGCCCTCGGTGATCGCATGCATCCGCTTGGCCATCTCCGCGACCGTCGGCGCCTCCAGCTCGAACGAGCCGGTGCCGTGCGTCACGTGATGGCCGTAGATGGCCGCAATCGCGTCGACGTCGCCGGGCCGCGCGGCGCGGATCGCGACGCCCGCCGCCGTGTTCATGCGCGCGTCGACTGGCGCAGCAGCCGCTGCTGCTCGCGCTGCCACTCGCGCTCCTTGATCGTCGCGCGCTTGTCGAACTGCTTCTTGCCCTTGGCGAGCCCGATCTCGAGCTTCACGCGGCCGTTCTTGAAATGGAGGTCCAGCGGCGTCAGCGTGTAGCCTGCGCGCTCCACCTTCCCGATGAGCGTGTCGATCTCGGCCCGGTGCAGCAAGAGCTTGCGCGTGCGCGTCGGGTCCGCGTGCACGTGCGTCGACGCGGTGGACAGCGGCGAGATGTGCGAGCCGATCAGCAGCAGCTCGTCGTCCTTGACCACGACATAGGCTTCCTTGAGCTGCGCGCGCCCCGCGCGGATGGACTTCACCTCCCATCCTTCCAGCGCGATGCCGGCCTCGAAGCGCTCCTCGATAAAATAGTCGTGGAACGCCTTGCGGTTTTCGACGATGCTCATTCGACAATGCCCATGATCGGTCCCATTCTAGCAATCGCGCCATGCAGCGCGTAGCGAAGTCCGTCCTCGTGCCCTACGCCGACGCGCAGATGTTCGCGCTCGTTGACGACGTGCCGTCCTATCCCCGCTTCCTGCCCTGGTGCGGAGGCGCCACCGTCCTGGCGACGCGGCCCGACGGCAAGACCGCGCGCGTCGACATCGACTTCCACGGCGTCAAGGCGCACTTCACGACCGACAACCGCAACGACCCGCCGCGCTCGATCACGATCACGCTGAACGACGGCCCGTTCCGCCACCTGCACGGCGAATGGCGCTTCCGCGCGCTGGCGCCGACGGCGTGCAAGGTGGAGCTGGAGCTCGCGTACGAGTTCGCGACGCCGATGCTGGGCCGCGTGTTCGGGCCGGTGTTCAACCACATCGCCAACACGTTCATCGACGCGTTCGTTGCCCGCGCGGAAGCGGTCTACGGCCCGGCGAAGGCGCCGTGAAAGTCACGCTGGCCTGGGCCGCGCCGGGCCGCGAATGGCACGCAGCGGTCGAGCTGCCCGCGGGTGCCACGCTCGCCGACGCGCTGTCCGCCTCGGGGGCACTGCTCTCGGCCGTGCCCGAATCCGGGACGCTGCGCTACTCGATCTTCGGCGAAAACGCGAGCCTCGATACACCTTTGCGCGACGGCGACCGCGTCGAGCTGACGCGGCCGCTGATCGCGGATCCGAAGGCCGTGCGGCGGCGGGCCGCGGACAAGCCGGTGAAGGTTCGGCCCAAGCCGCCGCGGGCTTCGCGTTAGACCGATCGGTTTGCGCCCTGGGCGCTCCCGCAGGTGCGTGGGCCAAACGCGAAAGAGTCGCACGGCGAGGGCTTGGGGGCCCTGTAGGACAATCGGCTGTTTAGGGGTCGGTGGCGTCCGACGTCGCTTCCGGGCGACAATGGCGGGATGGCCTGCCGTCCGCCCAGCCGCGCCCGTTCGTCCGCCCGCACCGTGCTCGCGCACGGCACCCGGTCGGCGGCGGCGCTCGCCGTGGCGCTGGCGCTGGCCGCGCCGCTCGCGGCGGCGCCTGCCAAGCACGGCGCGGCGAAGAAACCGGCGGAAGTCCAGCAGCCGCTGCCCACCGTCACGACGACGCTGTGGCACAAGGCGCAGGACGTGGCGATCTTCGCGCTGGGCCTGATCGGCGTCGACTACAAGCTGGGCGGCGAAAGCCCCCAGACCGGCGTCGACTGCAGCGGCCTGGTCCACATGCACCAACCTGTTGACCTGGTCAAGTACCGCGCTGCCGCGGACGTCGGCGCAGCAGGGCGTTGGCGCGCAGGTCGGTCGCGCGGACCTGCGCCGGTGACCTCGTGTTCTCTCAACACGCGGCGCTTCATGAATTCGCACGTCGGCATCTACCTCGGCGACAACCGCTTCGTGCATGGTGTCGACGGGCAGCGAAGTCGAGATCTCGTCGCTGGACGAAGCCTACTGGCGGCAGCACTTCAACGGCGCGCGCCGGCTGATCGGCGTGCTGCCCAACCTGATCCCGACGGCGAATGCGGCGGAATCCCCGGCGGCGTTCGGTTTCGGCGCGCGAGCCGCTCGGGACGTCCAGCGCGGCAACGCTGGCGACATTCACGCCCGCGGCAACGATCGCCGCGATGGCGCCGGCGCGGGTGGTGGCGTTCCCGGCGCTCGAGGGCCTGACCGGCGAGCGCTGAGCGCCCCGGTCACCGGCCGCGCGCGATGCGCGGCCGCCCCGCACCCCACTCCGTTACTTCGCGCCCTTGGCCGCCAGCTTCGCGGCGAGTTCCTTGTCGTTGTTCTTCTGCGCGAACGCGAGCGCGGTCAGGCCCGCGTCGTTGCGCACGTTGACGTCGGCGCCCTTGTCGATCAGCAGCACGGCCGTCGAGAACTTGCCTTCGCGCGCGGCCATCATCAGCGCCGTCGTGTGGTTGGGCGATTGCGCGTCGATCGGCGCGCCCTTGGCGAGCAGCAGCGTGACGATCTCGTCGTTGCCGCTGGAAGGCCGCATAGGTGATCAGGCACGCCGCCGTTGACGTCGGCGCCCGCGGCGAGCAGCGACTTGACCACCGGCACCGAGCCCTTCTTCGCCAGAGGATGCGATCGCGAGCGCGGTGTCGCCGAACGGGTTGCGCGCGTTGAGGTTGGCCTTGGCCGCGATCAGCACGTCGACGACGCCCACCGAGCCGTTGCGCGCGGCGAGGACGATGAGCGGCTCGCCGTTCGCATCGACGGCGTTCGCGTCGGCGCCCTTCGCGAGCATCGCCTTCACGTCGGCGGCGCGATCGTTGGCGGCGGCGGCCGCGAGGTCGGTGGCGGATACCTGCGCGTAACCGGTGGCGGCGGCGCCCAGCGTGAGCGCGGCGAGCGTGGCGAGGACGAAACGGCGGGATTCAATGAACATGGCGGTCGATCCTGAAGAGTCTGAAGAAATTGTCGGACGTCGCGGCGGCCACCGCAGCGACGGGCATCTTCGCGCAGCCGCGCCGATTTCCGCGGCCACGTGGGGGTACATAGGCCGGCTCGTTCGCCTTGCCGCGAACGGCACCGGGCGCGAGGATAGGCTGTCGGCCCTGCAGATCAGCATGCGCTCCAGCGGCACACGGCGCGCGACGTCCTTCAGCGCGACGGCGTTCTTGAACGTGACGATGCCGGAGAACGAGATGTGGAAGCCGAGCGCGAGCGCCGCTTCCGCCACCTCCCACGTCTCGGTGAAGCAGTGCATGACGCCGCCGGCTTCTTCGGCCCCCTCCTCGCGCATGATCGCGAGCGTGTCCTCGGCGCATGCAGGCTATGGATCACCAGCGGGCGCCGAGCCTTGCGCGCCGCGCGGATATGCGTGCGGGAAGCGCTGGCGCTGCCACTCGAGATCGCCTTCCAGCTGGTAGTAATCGAGGCCTAGTTCCGCCGATGGCCACCACCTTCGGCAGCGCCGCGAGCCCACGAGCTTCTCGACCGTCGGTTCCTCGGTGTCCGGATAGTCGGGATGCGTGCCGGCGCTCGCATACAGGTGCGGATGCGCGGTGGCGATCGATGCACGCGCGGGAAGTCCGGCAGGTCGACGCTGATGCACAGCGCGTGCGTGACGTCCGCCGCCTTCATCGCCGACAGCACGCGCGGCAGCTCGGCGGCGAGCTCGGTGGAGATGGCAATGCGAGTCGACGTACATGTTCGGGATGCGGATGGCAGGCGTTGTGAAGCGAGGTGCGCGGCACCGCAAGGCCGCACGGCGCAGCGAGGTGCTCGCGCCACATCGTGTGCGTCGTGCGCGACGAGCCCAGCGATTCGCCGAGGACACGCTCGATGGTCGCCTTGGCCGCGGCGCCCGTCTCAGCGTGAACTGGACGCCGATGCCCTGCTTGCCCTGCACGCCTTCGGCGTCAGCCACACCACCTTGCCCTGCACGGCGATGCGGTTGGGATCGTCCATCAGCGACAGCAGCATGAACACTTCCTCGCCCAGCGTGTACTGGCGCGCCGTCGGGATGAAGATGCCGCCACCCTTCAGGAAAGGCATGTATGGGCATACAGCGCCGCTTTTCGCGGATGTTCAGCGACAGGACGCCGGGACGCGCAACGGCTGCGGCGGGAGGTGTCTTCTCGGCCATCCTCAAGAGCTCGGTTCGAACAGCGCCTGGTAGTCGATCAGCAAGGCTTCGGCGGCGAGCCCGGCGTCAGCGGATGTTGCAACAGCTGGCGCTGGCGCGGTCGATGATAGCGGGAAAGCGAAATCCGGGCCACCGATGAAATGCAGCGCGCCAGAGCGGTCGCGTGGTCCGGATTGCGGCGACCGGCGCACCGGCCGCGGCGGCCGCGAGGTCCGTCGCCCAGCCGATCATCCAGTCGAGCGCAGCGGCGGGAAGCGCGCGCGCCGCTCGTCCCCTTGCCGGCGGCGTCGATGCGGGCCGCCAACGCCGTCGGCTGCAGCGTCCTGGCTTCGCGAGTGCCGCGAGCCAGGCGCGCTGCTCGGTCTCGAGGTTGAATCGGCGCGCTCCAGCGCAGCACGCGCCCGCCCGCCTCCGCCAACGCGGTTGGCGCGGCCGGCGAGTTCTGCGCGGCGAGCCACGTCACGGCTTTCGGCGCGGGTCGGCGGCGCAGCAGCATACGCTGGCAGCGGCTCACGATCGTCGCGGGCAGCCGCCCCGGCTGGTCCGGACGCAAGGATCAGCACCATGCCCGGCGGCGGTTCCTCCAGCGTCTTCAGCAGCGCATTGGCGCGTTTGACGTTCGAGCACCGCTTTTCCGGCTGCAGATCACGATGGAGACGCGCGCGCCGCCGCGATGGCTCGTGTAGCCGGCGAATTCGGTGATCTCGCGGATGCGGTCGATCGTGATGTCGGTGGCGGCCTTGATCTCGCCGTCGTCGTCGACGATCACCGGCTCGACGACGCGCAGGTCTGGATGCTGGCCTGCCATCACGTAGCGGCAACTCTCGCAGGTACCGCCGCAGGCGCTGCCGTCGGCGGCCGGTTGCTCGGCACAACAGCGCACGGGCGAGATGCGCAGCGCGACGACGCGCTTGCCGTAGCCGCGCGGCGCCGTCAGCAGCAGCGCGTGCGGCCATTGCGTCCGCGTCGCGAGCTTCGCATGGACGAACGCGGCGTTCCACGGCGTGAGCTCGGGCCACGGTGCGCGCGGCGGCGCGTCGCCGTCGTCGTCGCGCAGCGCGCGGTCCACCGCGGTGGTGCGTGCGGCGCTCATGCGCTCGTCCTCGAGACGCCGCGCGGGACGCTCACAGCGCCGCGATCCATGCGCGCAACTGCGCCTCGACCGCCGCCGGCGGCTGCGTCGAATCGACGACGCGGAAGCGCTGCGGCTCGCGCGCCGCACGGGCGAGATAGGTGTCGCGGACGCGCTCGGCGAACGCTTCGCGCTCGAGCTCGAAACGGTCGAGCACGCGGCCCGCGGCGGCGGCCTTCTCGAGCCGCGCGCGCGACACGGCGAGCGGGACGTCGAACAGGATCGTGACGTCGGGATTGCAGTCGCCATGGACCCACTGCGCCAGCGCGTCGAGGCGCGCGGGATCCACGCCGTGGCCGCCGCCCTGGTTGGCGTAGGTCGCGTCGGTGAAGCGATCGCACAGCACCCAGTCGCCGCGCGCCAACGCGGGGCGCACCACCGTCTCGACGTGCTCGCGACGCGCGGCGAACATCAGCAGCGACTCGGCGTCGGGCGTCATCGCCTCGTGCAGCAGCAACTCGCGCAGTTTCTCGCCCAGCGGCGTGCCGCCGGGCTCGCGGGTCGCGACGACGCTCACACCGCGCGTGCGGCGGACGGGTCTTCGTAGGCGCGTTGCAGGGTGGTGAGTAGCAGCAAGCCTGCTGCAGCACCGTCGATGCCTTCGAGCGTGATGAAGGTCCTCGCGTCATGGGATCAGCGCTTTCCGAGTTGGTAACGCGCGACGGCACGGTTGTGCTCGGTCAGCGTTTCCGAGAATTTGGACGTGCCGTCGCCGCGCGCCACGAAATAGAGATAGCGCGTCGGCGACGGGTGCATGACGGCGTCCAGCGAGGCCTGCGACGGCAAGGCGATCGGCGTCGGCGGCAGGCCGTCGCGCGTGTACGTGTTGTACGGCGTGTCCGCCTCCAGATCGCGCTTGCGCAGGTTGCCGTCGAACGCGGGGCCGAGGCCGTAGATCACCGTGGGGTCCGTCTGCAGCCGCATCCCCTGGCGCAGCCGGTTGACGAACACCGACGCGACCAGCGGCCGGTCCGTGCGCGTGCCGGTCTCCTTCTCGACGATCGACGCGAGGATCAGCGCCTCGTACGGCGTCTTCAGCGGCAGGTCCGTGGCGCGCGCATCCCAGGCACGCGTGAGTCGCGCGTCCAGCGCCGCGTGCAGGCGTTTCAGCAGTTGCACGTCGACGGTGTGCTGCGCGAAGTAGTAGGTGTCCGGGAAGAACTGGCCTTCGAGCGCGGGCGAGTCCACCGCCAGCCGCGCCGCGATTTCCCGGTCCGGCAGGTCGAGCACCGTGTTGACGACGCCCGGATGCTCGCGCAACGCCCGCTTCAGGTCCGCGAACGTCGAGCCTTCCGTGATCGTGATCGACGTCTGCGCGACGTCGCCCTGCGTCAGCTTGGCGAGCAGTTGCGGCAGGTTCACGCCGTCGACGATCTCGTAGCTGCCGGCCTTGATCGCGCGGTCGGCGCGCCGTGCGCGGGCGTACAGCGTGAGCCAGGCGGGATGCGCGAGCACGCCGTTGGCGGTGAGCTCGCGCGCGACGCCGGCCAGCGTGGCGCCGGGCCGCACTTCGAAATCGTAGGGACTGTGCGGCAAGGGCAGCGGCGCCATCAGGCGCGACCAGGCGTACCACGCGGCGGCGCCCGCGAGGACCGCCAGCACGGCCAGCCAGGCGAGATAACGGAAGATGCGCGCGCGGGCCATGGTGTCGTCGCGCAATTATAATCGGCGCATGACACGCAACCGAACACCGTCCCGGGCGCCGGTCTCGTCCGCGCGCGGCTTCACGCTGATCGAGATCATGGTCGTCATCGTGATCCTCGGCGTCATCGCGGCGCTCGTCGTCCCCAAGGTGCTCGAACGGCCCGACGAGGCGCGCGTCGTCGCAGCCAAATCGGACATCGCGGCCATCATGGCGGCGCTGAAGCTCTACCGCCTCGACAACCAGCGCTATCCCACTACCGAGCAAGGCCTGAACGCGCTCGTCGCGCGGCCCACGGAACCGCCGGTGCCGCCCAACTGGAAGCCCGGTGGCTATCTCGAGAAGCTGCCGCGCGATCCCTGGGGCTCGCCCTATCAATACCTCAATCCCGGGCTGAAGGGCGAGATCGACGTGTTCAGCTTCGGGGCCGACCAGAAGCCCGGCGGGACCGGGGTCGATGCCGACGTCGGCTCCTGGGACCTGTAGCGGGCGCGTGATGCGGCGCAAGGCGGGCGGCTTCACGCTCGTCGAGGTCCTGGTCACGATCGTCGTCATCGCCATCGGCACGGCGGTGGCCGTCGTCGCGTGGCGCGGCGACCCGCGTGGCGATCCGGAACGCGAGGCGCGCCGTTTTGCCGGTGCGCTGGAGTTCGCGGCGTCCCGCGCCCAGGCGCGGCACGAGACGCTGGGCGTACAGGCAGCCGACGGCGGCCGCGGCTGGCGCTTCTGGCGCCGCGGCGACGACGGCGCGTGGGCGCCGCTCGCGCGCGATTCCGTGCTCGACCCTCACACGCTCGCGAGCGGCCTCGCGCTCGCACCGCTCGCATGGGCGGGCCAGCCGGTAGCACCGGATGCCGTGCTGCCCTTGCGTGCGTCGGGCCGCAACGAGCCGTTCGCGTTCGTGCTGCGCGGCGAAGCCGCCGCGATGACGATCGCCGTCGACCCGCTCAACCGCGCGACGATCGTGCGCCAGGCCGGATGAAGCGGTGCGGCTTCACGCTGGTCGAGATCCTCGTCGCGCTCGCGATCATCGCGGTGGCGCTCGCCGCGGGCATGCGCGTGCTGGCGCAGTCCGCCGATGCGGCCGGCGACCTCAAGGCGCGCACGCTCGGGCTGTGGGTCGCGGAAAACGTGCTCGCCCGCGCGCAGATGGCGCGGCCGTGGCCGGACCTCGGCGCGACCGGCGGCGAGGAGACGCAGGCCGGCGCGCGCTTCACGTGGCGCGCGACGATAGGTCCCACGCCCAATCCGGCGTTCCGTCGCATCGACATCGTCGTCAGCGAACCCGCGCGTCCCGACTACGCGCTCGCAAGGCTTGCCGGTTACCTCGGCGATCCCGGCAAGGCAGAGCCTTGAGCGAACGCACGCGCAACAGGGGCCGCCGCGTTCGCGGCTTCACGCTGATCGAGGCGTTGATCGCGCTGCTGATCCTCGCCATCGTCGCGGTGCTCGCGTATCGCGCGATGTCCGCGTTGACCTCCGGCGAGGCGCAACTCTCCGCCGAAAGCCAGCGCTGGATCACGCTCGACCGCTTCTTCACTCGCATCGAAGGCGACCTGCGCGCGGCCGTGCCGCGCGCGGTGCGCCGCGGCAGCGCGCCGGAAGCCGCGTTCGTCGCCGGCGTGGATGCCGACGGCAACGCGCAACTCACGTTCTCGCGCGCGGGCAGCGAGTTCGTCGCCGAGCCGGGGGTCGCGGGACAGCGCCTGGGCTACGCGCAGGATGGCACGCGCATCGTCATCGACTACTGGCCTGCGCTCGACAACGTCGCCAACGCCACGCCAACCCGCTACGCGCTGCTCGACGGCGTCACGCAATTCCACGTCGGCTATGCGACGCGCGACGGCCGCTGGATCGCGCAATGGCCGGTGCTCGCCGAACCCGACGTGCCGCGTGCCGTGCGCGTCGACATCGCGTTCGCCGACGGTACCGCGGTGTCGCGCTGGATCGCGCTGCAATGACGACGCGGCCGCTGGTCACCCAAGCGCAGCGCGGCGCGGCGCTGGTGCTCGCGATGCTGCTCGCGGCGCTCGCGGCGGCGGTGGTCGTCGGGCTCGCCGCCGGCCAGGAGCGCTGGCGCGCGGGCGTCGAGCAGCGGCGCGACCAGGTGCAGGCCACCGCGCTCGCGCAGGCGGGCGTGCAATGGGCGCGCCAGGTGCTGGCCGACGACGCGCAAGGCGGCCCGGTCGATTCGCTGAACGAGCCGTGGGCGCTGCCGTTGCCGCGCGTGCCGCTCGACAACGGTTCGATCGAGGGCCGCATCGTCGACGCGCAGGGCCTCCTCAACCTCAACAACCTGGGCAGCCGCGAGTCGACGGCCATCGACGAGCGCCGGCGCGCGGGCGCGTTGTTCGCGGCGCTGGGGCTGCCCGTGGCGACGCTCGACGCGATCGCGGCGGCCGTGTCCACCGACCCGGATGCCCGCGGCGACGACGCGTGGTACGCGAGCGCGCGGCAGGCGCGCGTCGCGCCGCGGCAGCCGCTGACGCGCCTTGCGGAGTTCGCGGACGTGCGCGGGCTCGACGCCGCGAACATCGCCGCGCTGTCGGCGGTGGCGAGCGCCTTGCCGCCGGTGACCCCGCTCAACGTGAACACCGCGCCGCCTGCCGTGCTGGCCGCCGCGCTGCCGGGCCTCGAAGGCGAGCGGCTCGACGCGTTCCTCAAGGAGCGCACGCGCCGCCCTTTCACGTCGATCGCGGACCTGCGCGCACGGCTGCCGCAAGGCATCACGCTGCCCGACGAGCGCACCGTGAGCGTCGGCAGTGGCTACTTCCTCGCCACCGTCGTCGCGCGCCAGGGCGCCACCGAAGTGCGCGCACGGGCGCTGATCCGCCGCGACGTCGGCAAGCCGCCCGTCGTCGCCTGGCAAGTGATCGAATAAGCGCTCGGCTAGACTCCCGCCGATGGCCGCGATCCCGTCTCCTGCTTCCACCGTGTTGCGCGTGCTGCTGCCGGCCGGCTGGTCGGCCGGCACCGCGGCCGCATGGTCGCTCGTCGATGCGAGCGGCGCGGTACGCGCAAGCGGTCGCGGCACGCCCGGCGACTGGCCGGCGAGCGCACGGCGCGAGGCGATACTCGCGCCCGGCGCCGCGCGCGTCGTCGGCTTGGCCTTGCCGCCCGTGCCGCCTGCAAGGCTTGCGAGCGCGGTCCGTTACGCGCTCGAGGATCGCTTCGCGTCCGGCGGCGACACGCTGCAGGTGGCGTCGACGCCGCAGCGCGACGGCCGCGTGCGCGCGGTGGCGGTCGACCGCGCCTGGCTGGCGGCGCTCGCGCCACGCTTCGACGCGATCGTCGCGTTGCCGACGCGCGTCGGCGTGGACCGCGATTGGCACTGGTACGACAGTGCAAGCCCCGACGAGCGCTTCGTCGTCCTGCCCGACGGCAGCGCGCTCGCCGCGGCGCGGCCCGACGCCAGCGACGTGCAGCTCGCGCTGCGCAACGCGCGCGCGGCCGGCGAGGCGCCGGCGCGCATCGTCGCGCACACCGCGGATGCCGCGGCCGTCGCGACGTGGAGTGGGACGTTGGGCCTGCCGT
>JBGAIC010000099.1:0-7214 GCA_044225845.1 Casimicrobiaceae bacterium | reverse complement strand
CACTACGACGACGTCGTCGGCGACGTGACCCGTTTCCTGGCCGCGCGCATCGCCGCGTGCGAGGCCGCGGGCATCGCGCGCGAGCGGATCGCCGTCGATCCCGGCTTCGGCTTCGGCAAGACGCTGGCGCATAATCTCGCGCTGCTGCGCCACTTGGGCGAGCTGTGCACGCTGGGCGTGCCGCTGCTCGCGGGGCTTTCGCGCAAGGGCATGCTGGGCACGCTGACAGGCCAGCCCGTGGAAGGCCGGCTCGCCGCGAGCGTGGCCGCCGCGCTGGTGGCGGTGCTGCACGGCGCGGCGATCGTGCGCGTGCACGACGTGCGCGCCACCGTCGACGCGCTGAAGGTGTGGCGCGCGGCTACCACCGACGACCAGCCTGCGCCGCGCTGACGACCATGAAGACTCCATCCGCCAAAACCGCCACCGCGACACCTGCGCGCCGCTTCTTCGGCACCGACGGCATCCGCGGCCGCGTCGGCCAGCCGCCGATCACGCCTGAGCTCGTGCTGAAGCTCGGCTGGGCCGCGGGCCGCGTGCTCGCGCGCGCCGACGGTGACGCGCGCCGCGAGCGTCCCGGCGTGCTGATCGGCAAGGACACGCGGATATCGGGCTACCTGCTCGAGGCCGCGCTCGAATCCGGTTTCTCCGCGGCGGGCGTCGACGTGTACCTGTGCGGGCCGCTGCCCACGCCCGGCATCGCGCACCTGACGCGTGCGCTGCGCCTGTCGGCGGGCGTCGTGATCAGCGCTTCGCACAATCCCTACGACGACAACGGCATCAAGTTCTTCGGCGCCGCGGGCACCAAGCTGCCGGATACCGTGGAAGCCGCGATCGAGGCCGCGATGGACGAGCCGCTGGCCTGCGTGCCGTCCGCCGAGCTCGGCAAGGCGCGGCGTGTCGACGACGCGTCGGGACGCTACATCGAGTTCTGCAAGAGCACGTTCCCGGCGGAGCGCAACCTGAAAGGCCTGCGCATCGTGGTCGACTGCGCGAACGGCGCGGGCTACCACGTCGCACCCGCCGTGCTGCGCGAACTGGGTGCCGATGTCGTCGCCGTGGCCGACCAGCCCGATGGCCTCAACATCAATGCGGGCGTCGGCGCCACCGTGCCGGCGCATCTTGCGCGCGAGGTGATCGCGCACAAGGCGGACCTTGGCATCGCGCTCGACGGCGACGGCGATCGGCTGATGATGGTCGACGCGAAAGGGCGCATCTACGACGGCGACGCGCTGCTGTACGTGCTCGCGCGCGATTACCAGCGGCGCGGCGTGCTGGGCGGCGGCGTCGTCGGCACGCTGATGAGCAACCTCGGCTTCGAGCAGGCGCTGGCGCGGCTCGGCATTCCGCTCGAACGTGCCGCCGTGGGCGACCGATACGTGCTCGAGCGCCTGGTCGACAAGGGCTGGCGGCTGGGCGGCGAGAACTCCGGCCACATCCTGTGCCTCGACCGCCACACGACCGGCGACGCGATCGTCGCGGCGCTCGCCGTGCTCGGCGGATTGACCGAGCAGCAGGTCACGCTCGGCGACGCGACGCATGCGATGACGCTGTTCCCGCAGCGGCTGATCAACGTGCCCGTGCGTCGCGGCTTCGACTGGCGGGACGATGCGTCGATCCGCGATGCCGAGAAGAGCGCGACGCGCGCGCTGGGCACCGCGGGACGCATCCTGCTGCGGCCGTCGGGCACCGAGCCCGTGCTGCGCGTGATGGTCGAGGCGAACAAGGCGGAGCTGGCCGAGACGCATGCGCAGGCGATCGCGGAGGCTGTTGCGCGGGCGGGGGGGCAGAGGCTTTAAATCAGAGGTTGGTTGCGATGCGAGGGCGCCGGGGCGTTGCGTGCTTCGCTTGTGCGGTGCAGGGTCCGACCCTGTTTAGTCCTATGCTTATGCGTGCGGCGTTCCTTCACCCCACGCCCACCGACCTATAATTCGCCCATGGTTGCCGTCGTCAATGCCGCGCCAGTCGTGAACGCGCCGCACGCGATGGCGGCGTGGCGCGACGGCCTGCGCGAAAGCTATGGCGACGCCGACGTGGCGTCGTTCGACGCGGCGGCCACCTACCTGCGCGACAAGGTTGCGGACGCGACGCTCGCGGACGGGGAGCGCGCCGTGGACCGCGCGCTCGGCACGGCGGCGATCGTCGCGGGCCTCAAGCTCGATCCCGCGTCGATCCGCGCGGCGCTGCTGATGCCGCTGCCGCAGCTCGGCGCGTTCGACAACGACGACGTGACCGCGCGCTTCGGCGCGGACGTCGCCGCGCTCGTCGCCGGCGTCGCGCGGATGGACGAGATCCGCACGGCACCGCTGGCGGTGAGTCCCGCCGAACGCGAAGCGCAGGCCGAGAAGCTGCGCAAGATGCTGCTCGCGATGGTCGAGGACATCCGCGTCGTGCTGCTGAAGCTCGCCGAGCGCACGCAGGCGTTGCGCTACCTGATGGGCGGCGACGAGAAGCGCCGGCACGAGGCCGCGCAGGAAGTCGTCGACCTGTTCGCGCCGCTCGCCAACCGCCTGGGCGTCTGGCAACTGAAGTGGGAACTCGAGGACCTGAGCCTGCGCGCGCTCGAGCCTGCCACGTACAAGCGCATCGCGAAACTCCTCGACGAGCGCCGGCTCGACCGCGAGCAGTACATCACGACCGTCGTGCAGACGCTCCAGCGCGAGCTCACGGCCGCGGGCCTCGACGTCGAGATCACCGGCCGCCCCAAGCACATCCACAGCATCTGGAAGAAGATGCAGCGCAAGCAGGCGGGCATCGACGCGCTGTACGACATCCGCGCGGTCCGCGTCCTCGTCGACGAGGTCAAGGATTGCTACGCCGCGCTGGGCATCGTCCATCACCTGTGGACGCCGCTGGCGCAGGAGTTCGACGATTACATCGCGCGGCCCAAGGCCAACGACTACCGCTCGCTGCACACGGCGGTGATCGGGCCGGGCGGCAAGCCGCTCGAGGTGCAGATCCGCACGCGCGAGATGCACCAGCACTCCGAGTTCGGCGTCGCCGCGCACTGGCGCTACAAGGAAGGCGGCGCCGCCGCGCGCGATCCCGGCTTCGACGAGAAGATCGGCTGGCTGCGCCAGATCCTCGCGTGGAAGGACGCGGTGGCCGACACCGGTGACGTGTTGTCGGCGTTCAGGAGCACGCTGTTCACCGACTCGATCTACGTGCTGACGCCGCAGGGCAAGGTCATCGACTTGCCGCGCGGCTCGACGCCGGTCGACTTCGCGTACGCCGTGCACACGAACCTGGGCCATCGCTGCCGCGGCGCGCGCGTCGACGGCCAGATGGTGCCGCTCGACTACAAGCTCGCCAACGGCCAGCAGGTGGAGGTCGTCACGGTGAAGCAGGGCGGCCCGTCGCGCGACTGGCTTAATCCCGAGCTGGGCTACGTCGTCAGCCACCGCGCGCGCGCCAAGGTGCGCCAATGGTTCAAGGCGCAGCAACTCGACGAGACGATCGCGCAGGGCCGCGCGCTGGTCGAGCGCGATCTCGCGCGGCTCGGCCGCACCGCGCTGAAGCTCGACGCCGTCGCCGCCAAGGCCGGCTTCGACAAGACCGACGATTTCTTCGCCGCCTACGCGCGCGACGACATCAACAGCAAGAGCGTGCAGTCGGCGATCATGGCGGTGGCTCAGCCCGCCGCCGCGCCGGCGGCCGAGCCTGCCGCCGACGACACCGTCGAGATGAAGAAGAGCCGCGCCGCGGGCGCGGGCAGCGGCATCCTCGTCGTCGGCGTCGACCGCCTGATGACGGGGCTCGCGCGCTGCTGCAAGCCGGCGCCGCCGGATGCGATCGTCGGCTTCATCACGCGCGGCAAGGGGGTCACGATCCACCGGGCCGCATGCAGCAACGTGGCGCGGATCAAGGCGACGCAACCCGAGCGGCTGATCGAGGCCAACTGGGGTTCCGCGCGCGACGAGATGTTCGCCGTCGACATCGTCGTCGAGGCGATGGACCGCCAGGGCCTGCTGCGCGACATCTCCGAAATCCTGTCGCGCGAGAAGATCAACGTGACGGCCGCCAAGACGATGACGCGCAACCTGCAGTCGCGGATGGCGTTCACCGTCGAGGTGCCGGGCCTGCCGGCGCTCAAGCGCGCGTTGGCCTACCTGGCCGACGTGCCGGGCGTAGTATCGGCGACGCGGCGCTGACGTCCATCCACAACAGCCGCGAGGAGGAACACCGATGTTGCAACGATTGAAGCGCTGCGCGCTCGCCGGCGCGTGCGCGGTGCTGGCGCTGGCCGCCTGCGCGAGCCAAGCCGCATGGCCCGACCGTCCCATCCGCATCATCGTGCCGTCGCCGCCCGGTGACGGCTCCGACCTGATGGCGCGCGCGCTGGCGGGGCCGCTCGGCACCGCGCTCGGCACGTCCGTGATCGTCGAGAACAAGCCGGGCGCCGGCGGCGTCGTGGGCTCCGAGCTCGCCGCGCACTCGCCGGCCGACGGCTATACGCTGATCCTGGGCAACGCCGGTTCGCACGCGATCAACGCGGCGCTGTACAAGAACCTGAGCTACGACCCCATCCGCGACTTCGCGCCGGTAGCGCTGCTGTGCACGACGCCCAACGTGATGGTGGTCAACCCCAAGGTGCCGGCGAAGACGGTCGCCGAGTTCATCGCGTACGCGAAGGCGCACCCGTCCGCGCTCAACTACGCGTCGGGCGGCAACGGCAGTTCCGCCCACCTGTCGGCCGAACTGTTCAAGATGATGACCGGCGTCGAGATGACGCACATCCCGTACAAGGGCGCGGGACCGGCCGTCGCCGC
The DNA here is from genome assembly GCA_044225845.1 of Casimicrobiaceae bacterium. Lineage (GTDB taxonomy): Bacteria > Pseudomonadota > Gammaproteobacteria > Burkholderiales > Casimicrobiaceae > VBCG01. The sequence goes on along the minus strand of JBGAIC010000099.1, from coordinate 2,448 downwards.
GGTCATCGCCAACGACGCGCAGGTGTTCATCGGCAACCTGTCGCCGACGCTGCCGCAGATCAAGGCGGGCAGCGTGCGCGCATTGGGCGTCACGACGCTGACGCGCTCGCCGGAATTGCCGGACGTGCCGCCGATCGCCGACACGCTGCCCGGCTTCGAGACCGTCGCGTGGTTCGGCGTGTTCGCGCCCGCGGGCACGCCGAAGGCGGTGGTCGACCGCCTCAACGCCGAGATCAACAGGATCGTGGCGTCGCCGGAGATGGCGGCCGTGCTGAAGAACCTGGGTGCCTCGCCGGCCACCGGCACGCCCGAGGCGTACGCGGCGCGCATTGCCGCCGACGTCGCCAAGTGGAAGAAGGTGGTCGCGGCCGGCAACGTGCACGTCGACTGACGTAACGTCGCGCCCCGGGGCCCGCACCGCGCACCGCGCGTTGCGGGCCTGTCGTTTACGCGTAGGGAATGAAGCGGAGCGACACGCCGTTGATGCACCAGCGGTCGCCGAGCGGCTTGGGCCCGTCGTTGAAGATGTGGCCGTGGTGGCCGCCGCACTTCGCGCAGTGCACTTCCAGACCGACGAACACCGACTTGCTGCCTTCGCCCATCGTGAACGCATCGGGTATCGACGTCACGAAGCTGGGCCAGCCGGTGCCGCTGTCGAACTTCATCGCGGACGTGAACGACGGCAGCGAACAGCCGGCGCATACGAAGACGCCCTTGCGCGTCTCGTGGTTGAGCGGGCTCGTGCCCGGGTACTCGGTGCCGGACTGGCGCAGCACGCGGTAGGACGCAGGCGGCAGCCGCTTCTCCCATTCGGCGTCGCTCAACACGAGTGGCGGCTTGGCGCTGGCGGCGACGTCGGCATTAGGCGCGAGCCACTGCTTCCAGTCGGTGCGCCAGGATTCCACGGTGGCGAGCGTGGGGGCGGGTGCGGCCTGCGCGCGGCCGATACCGGCCAGCGGCACGAGCGCGCCGAGCTTGATGAGCATGCGTCGGTTCATGGAGGATTCCTCGAGGGCCGGCGAATGCGCCGGCGGGACGGCTATCTGACGCCGCCTTCGCCCCGAACCTTACACCCGCCCGCGGCGCTGCGCGTCCGGTCGCGAATGTCAGGCCGCGCGGGGCAGCGCGGCCTGCGGCCACGCGTCGTGGACGATGTCGAGCAGCGCCTGGATCGCCGGTTCGCCGATCCTTTCGCGCGGCACCAGGAACTGCAACGTCGTCGCCAGCCGCGTGCCCTGCCAGATGGCGACGTCGCCGGCTTCGGCCATCGCCTCGGCCACGTCCTCGCGCATCAGCGCCAGGCCCAGGCCGCCGACGACCAGCGAGCGGATGACCACCTCGTGGTCCGCCTCGACGACTGTCGTGGGCTCGATGCCGTGCTGGTCGAAGAGGTCGCGGGCGAGCGCGCGATGCGAGCTCGTCGGCGGCGTCATGATCCACGGCAGCACGGCGATGTCGTGGAAGTTGGTGCCCGAGATGCGGTCGGCCCAGGCGGCGGGCGCGACGATCCGGTACGCGAAGCCGCGCAGCGCGATGCTGGCGACCGAAGGGTGGGTCCGCGAGCCGTAGTAGAAGCTGGCGTCCAGCGTCCCGCTCCTGACCTTGTCGAAGGCGTCGCCGGACATCTCGTGGCGCAGCTGGATCTCGAGCGACGGGTAGCGCTCGACGGCTGCGGCCAGCAGCGCGGGCAGGCGCATGAATTCGGGATCGGCGAGGGTGCCAACCTTGACCTCGCCGGACACGGCACCCTTGAGCGAAGCCGCCGTGTTGCGCAGCGTCTTCGCGGCGGCGATGACAGCCTGAGCCTCCGGCAGCAGGCGCTTGCCCGCCGGGGTGAGGTGCATGCCTCCCGCGCCACGCTCGAACAACGGCACGCCCAGCTCGTCTTCCAACGCCTTGATCTGCGCGGATAGCGCAGGCTGGCTCACGTGCAGCTTGTCGGCGGCGCGCGTGAGGTGTTCGAGCTCGGCCACGGCGGCAAAGCCGCGCAATTGGTAGAGCTCCATAAGCCCCTGAATCCTAGCACGAATGGTGCGTCGCAGCAATTGATTTGTTGCTGCATCGCCGCAAATTATGGGTCGTATCCAAAACAACGATTAGAAATAGGCCCTTAAGAAGCCTATCTTCGCGTTGTGCGATGCATCAGAAGTGCACCGCGACCCTGTCACCGACCCGGAGACCGACATGCGCAACGTACAGCCCGTGGACGCCTGGAGCGCCTACTTCTCGATCCTTTCGGAGGCCCTGTCTGCCGGCCCCGGCCACACGCTGAGGGAAGCCCGGCGGGAAGTGCCGCCGCTGGAAGCCGCCCCCGTGGCCCGCGCCGACCGGCTTGCGGCCGTCGCCGCCAATGCGGACGTGCTGGCCCCCGGCGCCGCCGGCGTGGCCACGGACGCCGCCGCGCCGCGCCGCGACTGGCTCGGCCGCCTCGACCACTGGTTCTGGAAG
>JBGAIC010000098.1:0-7324 GCA_044225845.1 Casimicrobiaceae bacterium | reverse complement strand
CCCGGGATGCCGCCGCCGGCGCCGACGTCCAGCACGCGCTGGCCCGCGCGATCCGGCAGGTGCGGCAGTGCCGCGAGCGCGTCCAGCGCATGCTGGACGCGCATCTCGCGCACGTCGCGGATCGCCGTCAGGTTGTATACGCGGTTCCACTTCGCGAGCAGCGCGAGGTAGGCGTCGAGCGTCGCGAATTGCGCGTCCGTCAGCGCGACGCCGAGTTGGGCGGCGCCTTCGCGTACTACGTCGTCGGCCACGCTGACGGCACTCATTTGCCCGCGGCGCGTGCGGCGGGTTGCGCGAAGCCGCGCTTCAGGTGCACGAGCAGCAGCGCGATGGCGGCGGGCGTGATGCCCTGGATCCGCGACGCGTGCCCGATGGTCTCCGGGCGATGCTGGTTCAGGCGCTGCTGGACCTCGATCGACAGGCCGCGCACGGTGCGGTAGTCCAGGTCCGCCGGCAGCGCGGCGTCAAGCTGCTGCGCCTGGCGCGCGACTTCGTCGCGCTGGCGGTCGATGTAGCCGGCGTATTTGACGACCACTTCCACCTGTTGCGCGGCTTCATCGGCGAGCGGCTCGGGGGCTTCCGCACCCGGCAAGGTCATCAGCGATTCGTAGGTGACGTTGGGTCGGCGCAGAATGTCAGTAAGCGCATACTCTCGTTCGATAGGTTGCCCCAGAATGCGCATCACATCGCCAGCTGGCACGTCATGCGGCTTGATCCACGTGGAACCAAGGCGCTGCAACTCGCGCGCGACAGCATCGCGCTTGCGATTGAAGGCGTCCCAACGGGCATCGTCGACCAAGCCGAGCTCGCGGCCCCGCTCCGTCAGCCGCGCGTCGGCGTTGTCCTCCCGCAGCTGCAGCCGGTACTCGGCGCGCGACGTGAACATGCGGTAAGGCTCGGTCACGCCGCGCGTGATCAGGTCGTCGACCAGCACACCCAGGTAGGCCTCGTCCCGGCGCGGGCACCAGCCCTCTTCGCCGCGTACCTTCAACGCAGCGTTGATGCCCGCGAGCAGACCCTGCGCGGCGGCCTCTTCGTAGCCGGTGGTGCCGTTGATCTGGCCGGCGAAGAAGAGTCCTGCGATCGCCTTCGTCTCCAGCGTCGAGCGCAGGCCGCGCGGGTCGAAGTAGTCGTACTCGATCGAATAGCCGGGCCGCAGGATGTGGGCGTTCTCGCAGCCCGGCAGCGAGCGCACCAGCGCCCATTGCACGTCGAAAGGCAGCGACGTCGAGATCCCGTTGGGATAGATCTCGTCAGTCGTGAGCCCTTCGGGCTCGAGGAAGATCTGGTGGCTGTCGCGCTCCGCGAAGCGCACGACCTTGTCCTCGATGGACGGGCAATAGCGTGGGCCCACGCCCTGGATCACGCCCGTGAAGAGCGGCGAGCGGTCGAGCCCGCTGCGGATGATGTCGTGGGTCGCCGGGCTCGTGTGCGTGATCCAGCAATCGACCTGCCGCGGATGCATCGCGCGGCTCCCGGAGAACGAGAACACCGGCTCCGGCGTGTCGCCCGGTTGGCGCTCCAGGCGCGAGAAGTCGATCGTGCGGCCATCGAGCCGCGGCGGCGTGCCCGTCTTCAGGCGTCCGACCGGCAGCGCGAGTTCGCGCAGCCGCGTGCCCAGCCGCTTGGCCGGAGGGTCACCGGCACGCCCGGCTTCGTAATTCTGAAGGCCCACGTGGATCAGCCCCGACAGGAACGTGCCCGTCGTCAGCACGACGGCGTCCGCGTCGAACCGCAACCCGATCTGCGTGATCACGCCGGAGACGCGGTCACCGTCCAATACCAGGTCGTCGACTGCCTGCTGGAAGAGCGTCAGGTTCGGCGCGGTTTCCAGCCGCCGGCGGATCGCCGCCTTGTAGAGCAAACGGTCCGCTTGCGCACGCGTCGCGCGTACGGCCGGTCCCTTGCTGGCATTGAGCGTGCGGAACTGGATGCCGGATTCATCCGTGGCGATCGCCATCGCCCCGCCCAGCGCGTCCAGCTCCTTGACGAGATGACCTTTGCCGATGCCCCCGATCGACGGGTTGCACGACATCTGGCCGAGTGACTCGATGCTGTGCGTAAGCAACAGTGTGCGGCGGCCCATCCGGGCCGACGCCAGCGCAGCTTCGGTGCCGGCATGGCCGCCACCGACGACGATTACCTCGAATCGCTCGGGAAAGTTCATGATCTTGAAGGGGTTATCGCGTCCCGCACGTTCATGGACCCGATAAACGCGGTATTTTACGCTTAACGCTGCTCGCCGCCCAATCGCAACGACGTTTCACCTGGAACGGACTGCGTCGGCGCGTTCCACGTGAAACGTCCATCGTGTCCCTCCCGCGTCCACCCCGTCTGATCTGTCTGGGCATGTCCTGCCACGACTGCCTCTACGTGGTGCCGGCCATTCCCACCGTTCCGATGAAGGTGCTGGCCCGCGAGTTCCGCGAGTCCGGCGGTGGCATGGCGGCCAACTCGGCGTTCGCCGCAGCGCGACTCGGCGCGCGCGCCGCCTATTGGGGCCGGGTCGGGAACGACCAACTCGGCAGGCGCATCACGGCGGACCTGGCCGCGGAAGGTGTCGACGTCAACCACGTGCGGCGCATCGCCGGCGTGAAGTCGTCATCGACCGCCATCCTTGTCGACGACCAGGGTGAGCGGCTGATGTGCGCCTTCAACGACCCCGCGCTCGACACGGACCCGTCGTGGCTGCCGCTCGCAGAAATCGATGCGTGCGACGCCGTGCTCACCGACGTCCGCTGGCGCGAGGGCGCTGCGCTGGCGCTGGACCGCGCCCGCGTGCTAGGCAAGGTGGCGTTGCTGGACGCCGACATCGGCCCGATGCAGACGGTGATCGACCTGATGGCAGTGGCCACCCACGTGGCCTTCTCCGAGCCCGGGCTGGACAACGTCGCGCCCGGCACCGATGTCGAGAGCCAACTTCGCGCCGCCGCCCAATTCACCCGGGCGACGGTCGGCGTGACGCTGGGGCCGCGCGGTTACGCGTGGCTCGATCCCGGCAGCGGGACGGTACACACCGTTCCGGGGGTGCCCGTCCGCGCGGTCGACACGCACGCGGCCGGCGACACCTGGCATGGCGCGTTCGGCGTGGCGCTGGCGGAAGGCGCGGCCCACGACGACGCGGCGCGCTTTGCGAACATGGCGGCCGCCATCAAGTGTGAGCGACCCGGAGGTCGCTCCGGGTCGCCGTCTCGTGCGGAAGTAAGCGCTCGCCTACCGAAACCCGGCCCGACGAGCGTGGAGCGCTGACGAAGGATCAGGCGGACGCCAGCGCGCGCCCGAGCGCATCGCGCTCGCGCCGCAGCGCGTCGGGACTGCGCGCACCCACCCTGGCGAACAGCGCGTCGTGCGCCTCGAGCTCGCGCGTCCATTCGCCGGCATTCACCGCCATCAGGTCGCCGAACGCGTCCCGCGTAAACGCGAGCCCGCGCCAGTCGATGTCCTCGAAGTCCGGCACCAGGCCCAGTGCGGTGGCGTGCGCACGCGCGGCACCCTGGCAGCGCTCGACGATCCACGCCAGTGCGCGCATGTTCTCGCCGAAGCCCGGCCAGCCGTAGCGGCCGTCGCGATCCTTGCGGAACCAGTTCACCGCGAAGATGCGTGGCGGCTTCGCGACGCGCTTGCCCATCGCCAGCCAGTGCGCGAAGTAATCGCCGACGTGATAACCGCAGAACGGCAACATCGCGAACGGATCGCGCCGCACGTCGCCCTTGCCGCCGGCCATCGCGGCCGTGGTCTCGGAGCCCATCGTCGCGGCCTTGTAGACGCCCTCTTCCCAGGTGCGCGCCTCGACGATCAGCGGCGCCGTGTCGCTGCGCCGGCCGCCGAACACGAAGGCGGAGATCGGTACGCCCGCGGGATCGTCCCACGCGGGATCGAGCGACGGGCACTGCGTGCTGGACACGGTGAAGCGCGCGTTCGGATGCGCGGCCTTGCGGCCGCAGTCGGGCGTCCACGACTGGCCCTGCCAGTCGGTGAGATGCGCGGGCGGCGTCGCGGTCATGCCTTCCCACCAGACGTCGCCGTCATCGGTGAGCGCGACGTTGGTGAAGATCACGTTGGCGCGCAGCGTGGCCATCGCATTCGGGTTCGACGCTTCGCTCGTGCCCGGCGCGACACCGAAGTAGCCCGCTTCCGGATTGATCGCGTGCAGCGTGCCGTCGGCCGCGGGCTTCAACCACGCGATGTCGTCGCCGATCGTCGTCACCGTCCAGCCCGCGAACGACTTCGGCGGGATCAGCATCGCGAAGTTGGTCTTGCCGCACGCGCTGGGGAATGCGGCGCAGACGTAGCGCTTGTCGCCGTCGGGCGAGGTGACGCCCAGGATCAGCATGTGCTCGGCGAGCCAGCCTTCGTCGCGGCCCATCACCGACGCGATGCGCAGCGCCAGGCACTTCTTGCCGAGCAGTGCGTTGCCGCCGTAGCCGGAACCGTAGGACCAGATCTCGCGCGACTCGGGGAAATGCACGATGTACTTCGTGTCGTTGCAGGGCCAGCGCACGTCGGCGGCGCCCGGCGCCAGCGGCGCGCCCACAGAGTGCACGCAAGGCACGAACGTGCCGTCGCTGCCCAGCACGTCGAGGACCTTGCTGCCCATGCGCGTCATCAGCTTCATGTTCACGACGACGTAGGGACTGTCTGAGAGCTCGACGCCGATCTGCGCGATGGGGCTGCCGAGCGGACCCATCGAGAACGGCACCACGTAAAGCGTGCGGCCGCGCATGCAGCCGTCGAACAATGCGTCGAGTGTCGCGCGCATCTCGCGCGGCTCGATCCAGTTGTTGGTGGGGCCGGCGTCTTCCTCGCGCACGCTGCAGATGAACGTGCGGTCCTCGACGCGCGCGACGTCCGTCGGGTCGGACCATGCGAGATAGCTGTTGGGACGCTTCACCGCGTCGAGCTTCTTCAGCATGCCGCTCGCGACCATCTCGCCACACAGGCGGTCGTATTCGGCGTCGCTGCCGTCGCACCAGACGATGCGCTCGGGCTTGGCGAGCGCCGCAATCTCGCGGACCCAGGACAGGAGGCGCAGATGGCGCGCGTTGGCGGGTGCGGCGACGGAGGCGGCCAGCGTCGCCAGCGTTTCGGGATGGTTCATGACAGTGCTTTCGCGAATGGACGATGGTGCTTCGCGACAGCCTGGAACGCGCCCGCTGCACGCGGGCGCCCGACGCACGAAGAACGCCGGAATGGTACCGGCGCAGCGCGCGCGATGCACGCTGCTGTGCAGTGATCAGGTGGCCAGACCGCTTGCGCGGTCAGGCCGTGATCTCGCGTGACGTCATCGTGTAGCGGAACGCGGCGGGGTCGTAGGGATTGAGCGTGCCCCGCGCCGTTTCCGTGTACGGATACATGAAGAAGCCGAGCGGCTTCTGCGTGGGCGGCGCGAGTCGCGTGTCGCCAGCCGTGTTGAAGCCCACCCAGTTCATTTCCCAGAACCCGAACAGCGTCTTGCGCGCGAGCGCGACGCGCGGATCGGTGAGCGGCAGGCTCGGATTCGTCAGCCCGTTTTCCTCGATCACCACCTTCAGCACGTCGGCGGGGTCGACGGGGATCCAGCCGAAGCGCGCATCGTAGAACTCGGCGCGGCAATGCTGCGCCTTGCTGATGTCGCCGGATTTGCCCAGGCTCTTCCATGTCGCCGAGTCCGCGACGCGCACGCCATACACGTCGCGCGCCGGGATGCCCGATGCGCGCGCGAGCCCGACGAACAGCGCGTTCAGGTCCGCGCACTTGCCGCCCAGCTTTCCGGATTCGAGCATGCCGACGATGTCGCCGGTACCGCAGCCCGCCACCTTGGGATCGCGGTACGCGTTCTCGACGATCCAGTCGTAGATCGCCCGCGCCCGCACGATCGGATCCGTGCCCGTGCTGCCGGTGACCTTGCGCGCCGTGAGCCCGACGATGCCGTCGAGCGGGATGTGGTTCGTCGGCTCGAGGTACAGCGCGAGTTCCTCGCGGGGTACGAAGTTGGGCCGCCCGCCCGCGGCGAGGTCGACGTAGCGGTTGCGCGCGGCGAACTGCGACTTGATCGTCAGTTCCTGCAGGTCCTTGCCGTCCGTCCACTCGGCGAAGAACGCGGGCGCGCCGAACACCGGGTCGCGCTGGATGCCGGTACGCACCGGATTGCCCTTCCAGTCGACGCCCGACGCGCGCTGGTAGTCGGTGTCCTGGGTCTTGGGCAACGGCAGCCACAGCCGCGTCGCGCCCGCATCCGGCGCGAGCTCAACGGCTGTCGTCACTTCGAAGCGGCGCCACGGCGCGTCGGTCGGCGGCGCCGCCAGCGCAGCCGGTGCGTTGCTGCCGGCCGCCGCTTGCGCGAGCGCGGCCCCCGATGCGGCCCACGTCGCGAGCGCGCCGCCGGTCTTCATGAAGTCCCTGCGATCCATCGTATTGCTCCTGTCGTTCGTTGCGGCACGCGCCAGACTGGCGACGTCGTGGGGACCGGCCGCGTGCGACGCACCGGGCGGCCCCGTAGGAAAGTGGCGGAAGAGAGCGGGAGTCGAACCCACCCGGAAACGCATAGCGCCCCCAACCGGGTTTGAAGCCCGGCCGCCCCACCGGAGACGGTTCCCTTCCGATTGCGTGAGGATAGCGCAGCGGCGCGGGCGTTCCTTTCGTTCAGGCAGGCGTCGACGCGCGGGGCGGCGTGCCGACGTGGCGCAACGCGTCGCCGCGCACGACGTGCATGTCGCGCACGCGGCGCGTGTAGCCGACACGGTCGAAGAACTCGAGGATCTGGATCGCGCGCTTGCGGCCGAGGCCCGTGCGATCGCGGAAGGCCGCGGCCTTCACGACGCCGTCGCTGTCCTGCACCGCGGCGGCGATCTCCGCCAGCTCGCGGATGGCGTCCGGGTGATAGAACAGGTCGCGCACCACCTGGAAAGCCTCGCCGCGCTTCGCCGCGCGGTTAAGCACGGCGCGCACGCTTCCGGCCGGTGCGCCGCTTGCCGTCGCATGGTCGTTGACCCACGGCGGATCGAACGGCGCCGCGCGCATGCCTGGCAGCAAGCGGTCGAACAGCGCGCGCTCGTCGGCGGAGAGCCGGTTGTCGTGACCGGGCAGGTGCAACCACGGCCCGGTGCGGCGCAGCGTGCCGCGGGCGAGCGCATCGTCGACCAGCGCGGCGAACACGCCTTCCGCGACGCGTGGCAATGCGATGCGCTGCAGCCGGCGCGCATCGGGCCCCATCTCGTCCGGATGCTGCGCGTGGAATGCGGCGAGCTTGGCGTCCAGTGTCGCGAGCAGCTGCGACCATGCGGCGGGCGTGAGCGCCACGTCGAGCGTGCCGCGCGTGACGCGGTGCGCGCCGGCGGGCACGCGC
>JBGAIC010000012.1:0-70787 GCA_044225845.1 Casimicrobiaceae bacterium | reverse complement strand
TTCATCGGCAGCGAGTTCGTCCCGCCGCAGGACCAGGGCTTCATCTCGCTGCGCCTCAACACGCCGGTCGGGTCGTCGCTGCAGTACACGGATACCAAGGTCAAGGAGGTGGAAGCGCTGCTGAAGAGCTTCCCGGAGATCGACCTCGTGACGGCGAACGTCGGCACGGAGGAGGGCCGCAACTACGCGCGCGTGGACCTGAAGCTCGTCGATCGCGCGAAGCGGCACCGCTCGCAGCAGGAACTCGAGGTGGCGATCCGCGACGCGGTGCTGCCGATCGCCGGCATCGGGCTGTCGCTGGGCTTCGACCGCCCGATCTTCATCAACGTGCTGGGCCCCGATCCGGACACGCTGTCGCAGATCATGGCCGACCTGTACGCGAAGGTGTCCAAGGTGCCCGGCATCGCGGACCTCGAGACGTCGGACAAGGCGGCCAACCCTGCGGTCTCGGTGCGCCTCAACAACGACCTCGCGGCCGAGCTCGGCATCACCGTCCAGCAGGTCGGCAACACGCTGCGGCCGCTGCTCGCCGGCGACACGGTCAGCTACTGGCTCGGGCCCGACGGCCAGAACTACGAGGTCAACGTCCAGCTGTCGCGCGATCGCCGCCAGCTCGTGTCCGACATGGGCAACCTGTACCTGTCGACGAACCAGAAGGGCCCGAACGGCGAGGCGCGGATGGTGCCGCTGCGGCAGGTGGCGGAGATCGTCGAGACGACCAGCCCGCAGATCATCAAGCGCGAAGGGCTGCAGCGGCGCGTCGCGCTGTACGCGGGCGCGCAGGGGCGGCCGGCGGGGGACGTCGGCAGCGACGTGGACAGGATCGTCAAGGACACGGCGCTTCCGCCGGGCTATCGCTTCTCGTCGGGTGGACAGCAGCAGGACATGGTGGACTCGTTCAATGCGGCGCTCGCCGCGCTGGCGTTGGCCGTCGTGTTCATCTACCTGATCCTCGCGTCGCAGTTCGCGAGCTACACGCAGCCGCTCGCGATCATGGCGTCGCTCCCGCTGTCGCTGATCGGCGTGTTCCTCGCGCTGCTGTTCACGCACTCGACGCTCAACATCTTCTCGATGATCGGCTGCATCATGCTGATGGGCCTGGTCACCAAGAACGCGATCCTGCTCGTGGACTTCGCCAACCGCGCGCGCCGCGCCGGCGCGCCGCTGGCCGACGCGCTGCGCGAGGCGGGCCAGGTGCGGCTGCGGCCGATCCTGATGACCACGCTCGCGATGATCGGCGGCATGCTGCCGCTGGCGCTGGGCCTGGGCGAAGGCGGCGAGACGCAGGCGCCGATGGGCCGCGCGATCATCGGTGGCGTGATCACGTCCACGTTGCTGACGCTCGTCGTGGTGCCGGTGCTGTACGCATGGCTGGACGTGCGCCGCGAGAAGCGGCTCGCCCGCCGGGCGGCGAGGGCGGAGCGCCGCGTCGCGGCCCGCGGCGGCGAGCCGGGCGTGTCCGCGGCCGGCCACGGCAGCGGCCACGCGGGGGCCGGGATGCCGGCCGAATGATGGATAATTCCGGGTCAACCTCCTCCCTCGCGGCCGCACGGCCACCGCGTCATGAACATCGAGCAAGCCCGCTTCAACATGGTCGAGCAGCAGATCCGGCCCTGGGACGTCCTGGACCAGGGGGTGCTGGACCTCCTGTTCCGCGTGAAGCGCGAGGATTTCGTGCCCGAGCGTTACCGCGGCCTGGCGTTCGCGGATACCGAGATTCCGCTCGGCGGGCGGCATGGCGCGGCGATGTGGTCGCCCAAGCTCGAGGCGCGCGTGCTGCAGGAACTGGGCATCGCCGCCGGCGAGAGCGTGCTCGAGATCGGTACCGGCAGCGGCTACTTCGCGGCGCTGATGTGCGCCAAGGGCGCCAGCGTGCACAGCGTCGAGATCGACGACACACTCGCGGCCACCGCGCGACGCGCGCTGGCGACGCACGGCATGAACAGCGTCCGCGTCGACGTCGGCGACGGCGCGCGGGGTTTCGGCGGCGACGTCTACGACGCCATCGTGCTGACCGGTTCCACGCCGCTGTTGCCCGAGTCGCTGTTCGCGCAGCTGAAGCCCAACGGCCGCGTGTTCGCCGTCGTCGGCGATGCGCCCGCGATGACCGCGGAGATCGTCCGCTACAGCGCACCGGGCTCGCGCGTGACGACCACGTTGTTCGAGACGGTGGTGGCGCCGCTGGTCGACGCCGAGGCGCCGTCGCGCTTCACGTTCTGATGCCGGACATTTCCGTCCACGACGTCGCCGCGTGGCGCGCCGCGCAGGATCGCGAGCCGCCGGTGATCGTGGACGTGCGCGAAGGCTGGGAACGCGCGATCTGCGCGCTGCCGGATTCGCACGCGATTCCGCTGCGCGAGCTGCCGGCGCGCCTGGCCGAGCTGCCGCAGGACCGCCAGCTCGTCCTGCTGTGCCACCACGGTGGCCGCAGCGCGCAGGCGTGCCAATGGCTTGCCGCGCGCGGCTACCGCACGCTGAACCTCGCCGGAGGCATCGATGCGTGGGCGCGCGTCATCGACACCGGCATGCGCCGTTACTGAAAAACCTCGCCCTTTGACGACGATGAACCGCAAGTCCTTCCGCAATCCCGGCCGCGTGGACACGTTGGCGCTGACGCTGGCGCTCGCCGCGGCGCTCGCCGCCGCGGCGCCCGCCCGCGCCGACAACCTGCTGCAGATCTATCGCGAAGCCCAGCAGAACGACCCGGCGCTGGCGTCGGCACGCGCCATCTGGCAGGCGACGCAGGAGAAGCTGCCGCAGGCGCGCGCGGCCTGCTGCCCAACGTCAGCGCGGCGGTGGCGGGCAACTACAACAACTACCGGCTCGGCTTCTCGGGCGACACGCAGGGCGACGACCTCAACCGCAACTACGCGTTCGGCAACGGCACGATCACCGCCGCGCAGCCGATCTACCGCGTCGGCAACGTGGTCTCGTACAACCAGGCGCGCGAGCAGGTCGCGCAGGCCGACTACACGCTGGCGCTTCGCGCAGCAGGACCTGATCCTGCGCGTCACGGTCGCGTACTTCGACATCCTGCTCGCGCAGTACAACATCGAGCTCGTGCAGGCGCAGAAGAACGCGGTGTCCGAGCAGCTGGCGCAGGCCAAGCGCAACTTCGAGGTGGGCGTCGCCACGATCACCGACACCAACGAAGCACAGGCGCGCTACGACCAGATCATCGCCAACGAGATCTCGACGCAGAACGACTACGACAACCGCGTCACCGCGCTGCGCGCGATCATCAACCGCATCCCGGGCCGCTCGCCAAGCTGTCGCAGAACTTCGAGCCGTCGCTCCCAGAGCCCGACAACGCGCAGTCGTGGATCGACCGCGCGCTGCAGAACAACCCTCAACGTGCAGGTCGCGCAATCGACGGTCACGCTGCAGTCGCTGGAGATCGACCGCCAGCGGGCGGGGCACCTGCCCACCGTGGACCTCGTCGCGAGCTACGGCGGCAGCTGGGGCAACGGCTCGACGAGCTTCTCCGAAAACTTCAACACGCGCAGCGGCCTGATCGGCCCTCGGTGAACATTCCCATGTACCAGGGCGGCTACGTGAACTCGAAGGTGCGCGAGGCGATCGCGCTGGAGGACAACGCCAAGGCGCAGCTCGAAGCCGCGCGCCGCAACGCGCTGTACAACTCGCAGACCGGCTTCGCCGGCGTCGCGAGTTCCGTGGCGTCGATCAAGGCGACCGCGCAGGCGGTGAAGTCGGCCGAGGTGGCCTACCAGTCGAACAAGCTGGGGCAGGAGGTGGGCGTGCGCACGAACCTCGACGTGCTGAACACGTTGCAGAACGTGTTCACGGCGCGACGGGACCTGGCGTCGGCCTACTTCAACTACCTGATCGGCGTGCTGCGCCTGAAGGCCGCCGTCGGCACGCTGGACGAGGCCGACGTCGAGGATCTCAACCGCCGCCTGGCGGGGTAGATCCCAGGCCTATCTTCCCGCGCGCGACAATGGCCCCGCATCCCGCGTTGCGCCAACCCCTGCAGCCGCGGCGCGAGCCACGCCCACAAGCGGTCGACCGCGCCGCGGTGCGTCGCGACGAACGCGAGCGCGCGTTCGTGCATCCCCTTGCGTCGCGCGTCATCGGCGAGCAGCGCGGACGCTTGCGCGCACCAGCGCGTCGGCGTCCGTCGACGCGCAGCGCTGCGCGCCGGCGGCGATGGCGTTGGCGGCGGCGTCCGCGAAGAAATTGAACGTATGCGGCCCGACGAGCACCGGCACGCCCAGCGCGAGCGGCCTGATCGAGTTCTGTCCTCGAGCGGCAGCAGGCTGCCGCCGACGAACGCCACGTCCGCTGCGCCGTAGTACGCATACATCTCGCCCATCGAATCGCCGAGCACGACCGCGACGTCGGGCGGCAGCGCGCCGGCGTCGGAGCGGCGGACGAACCTTGCGCGTAGCGGATGCGCGCGCGTCCAGCAGCGCCATCACGCTGTCGAAGCGTTGCGGATGCCGGGGCACGATCAGCGTCAACGTTCCGGGCGGGAGCGGATGCCCTACCAGCGCTCCCAGCAGCGCCTCCTCGCCGTCGCGCGTGGCGGCCGCGATGAACACGCGGCGACCACCGAAGCGCGTGCGGAACCGCGCGGCGAGTTCGCGCATCGCGGGCGGCACCGTCGCGTCGAACTTGATGTTGCCGGTGACGACGACGTCGTGCGCGCCCAATGCCGTCAACCGCGCCGCGTCGTCGTCCGTCTGCGCGGCGACGCCGGCGAGCGCGCCGAACGCCGCATGCGCGAAGCTGCCGAGGCGCGCGTAGCCGGCGGCCGAGCGCGCCGACAACCGCGCGTTGGCCAGCACGACGGGCACGCCGCGCTCCGCGCCGATGCGCACGAGGTTGGGCCACAGCTCCGTTTCCATCAGCATGCCGATGCGTGGCTGGGCCGCCTGGTAGAAGCGACGCACGGCGAACGGCACGTCGTAGGGCAGGAAGCATTGATGGACACGGTCGCCGTACAGTTCGCGGCCCGCGGCGCGGCCGGTCGCCGTCATGCACGTGAGCAGCAGCGGCACGTCCGGATACGCTTCGCGCAGCCGCGCGATCAGCGGTGCGGCCGCGCGCGTCTCGCCGGCGGACACCGCGTGCACCCACAGCGCGCCGCGCGGCAGCGGCGCGGCGTAACGGCCGAAGCGCTCGCCGACGTGCTCGCGATAGCCGGGCTCGCGGCGCCCGCGCCACCACAGCCGCAGCGGCAGCAGCGGCAGCGCAAGCCACCACAGCAGCGAGTAGAGCGCGCCCATCAGCAGGCCGGGTGCCGCTGCGCGAGTTCGCCCAACGCGTCGTCGACGTCGCCGAACGACGGCACCGTGCCGAGGCCGCCGACGTCGCGCGCATGGGGGCCGTCGATGGCGACGCCCGCGAGCGTCGCATCGGTGTCGGTGAACACGGCCACCGTGAGCGTGCCGAGCGCGGCCGCCAGGTGCGTGAGTCCGGTGTCGACGCCGACGACGTATTCGGCGCGCGCGAGCAGCGCGGCGAGGTCCGCGAGCGGCGCGCGACCGAGCACCGTCGTGCCCGGGATGCCGGCGGCGATGCGCGACGCACGCTCACCTTCCGCCGGCGTGCCCGACAGCAGCAGCACGTGGTAGTCCGCGTCGGCGAAGCGCTGCGCCAGCGCGCGCCACGACGTCTCCGGCCACAGCTTGCTGGCGCGCGACGTCGCGCTGATCAGCACGACGAACGGGCGCGCGGGCAACGACGCGGGTGGTGGCGGCAGCCGCCAGCGCCAGCGCGGCGGCCCCGACACCTCGTAACCGAAGGCGGCGGCCGCGAGCGCACGCGCCTTGGCGATGAAGTGGACGTCGCGCGGCAGCCGGTGGTGGACGTCGTGCAGCAGCGTGGCGATCGGCTCGCGGATCGTCGCCGCATGCAGCCCGTGGCGCGGACCCTGCGCGATCCGCGCGATCATCGCGCCCTTCACCTGTTCCTGCAGGTCCAGGATGGCCGCATAGCGTTCGCGCCGGAGCGCCGCGCGGAAGGCGCCGAATTCACGCCAGGTCTCGCCGCGCGCCAGCGCGTTGCGCCAGCGGCGCAGCGCGACGGGGATCACCGTGCGCACGTCCGCGCACAGCGCCGGCAGCGCGGCGAACGCGTCCTCGGCCACCCAGTCGATGGCGACTTCAGGCTGCGCCGCATGCAGGTCGGCCGCCAGCGCCAGCGCGTGCACGATGTCGCCGAGCGACGAGGGACGGACGACGAGCGCTGCGGTCATCGGGTAAGGCGCGCGATGCGAGGCCCCGGGCGGGAGCGGCGAGCAAACCCAAGTAAAATCGCGGGGTTTGCCAACGAACGTTGCGGCGCGCCGACGCGCGCCCGACCACCAGAACCGCCTGCCTGTCGACGCATGGCCGAACCGCTTCCTTTGTCGCTTTGCGTCATCACCCGCGATGCAGCCGCGGACATCGACGCCTGCCTCGCGTCCGCGCCGTTCGCGGCGGACGTGGTGGTCGTCGATTCGGGGAGCCGCGATGATACCGTGGAACGTGCGCGCAACCGTGGGGCACGCGTGGTCGAGCACGAGTGGGCCGGCTTCGGGCCGCAGAAGCAGTTTGCCGTCGACCATGCGGCCTACGACTGGGTGCTGTGCCTCGACGCGGACGAGCGCGTCAGCGACGAGCTCGCGGCGTCCATTCGCGCGCAGTTCCGCCCGGGCCCGCCGGCGGCCAGCGCGTATGCGATGGCACGGCGCAACCGCTTCCTGGGCCGCTGGCTGCGCCATGGCGAAGGCTATCCCGACTGGAACCTGCGGCTCTTCGACCGGCGCTACGCGCGCTGGAGCCGCGACGCCGTGCACGAGCGCGTCGTCGTCGACGGCGCGCCACCCGCGCGCCTCGCGGGCGACCTGATGCACGCGTCCGCCGAGTCGCTGGCCGACTACATCGCCAAGCAGAACCGCTACACGACGCTGCAGGCCGACGCGATGCATGCGCGCGGCGAGCGCGCCGGCATGGCGCAGATCGCGCTGGCGCCGGCCGCGCGCTTCGTGCGCCAGTACGTGTTCCGGCTGGGCTTCCTGGACGGCGCGGCGGGCTTCGCGCACATCGCCATCGGCGCGTTCGCCAGCTTCCTCAAGTACGCCAAGCTGCGTGCGCTGAACGTCGGCGAGGGGCAGGAATGAATGGCGTCGACTTCAAGGGCGCGCGCGTGCTCGTCACCGGGGCCGCGGGCTTCATCGGCATGCACGCCGCGCGCGTACTCGCTGCCGCGGGCGGCACCGTGGTCGGCGTCGACAACTACGAGCCCTATTACGACGTGACGCTCAAGCGCGCGCGCGCCGCGCGGCTGCAGCGGGAGTCCGGCATCGACGTCGTCGAGAGGGATCTCGCCGACGCGGCGGCGACGCAGGCGCTGTTCGCGGACGCGCGACCCACGCACGTCGTGCACCTGGCCGCGCAGCCGGGCGTGCGCTACTCGCTCGAGAATCCGGCCGCCTACCTGCGCAACAACGTCGACGCGTTCGGCCACGTGCTGGAAGGCTGCCGCCACCACGGCGTCGCGCATCTCGTCTACGCGTCGTCGTCGAGCGTCTACGGCGCCACGCACACGCTGCCCTTCTCCGAGGACCAGCCCACCGACACGCCGGTGAGCCTGTACGCGGCGACCAAGAAGGCCGACGAGCTGTTCGCGTACAGCTACAGCCACCTGTTCCGGCTGCCGGCGACGGGCCTGCGCTTCTTCACCGTCTACGGGCCCTGGGGCCGTCCCGACATGGCGCCGATAATCTTCTCGCGCGCCATCCTGGCCGGCACGCCGATCAGCGTGTTCAACGACGGCGACATGTACCGCGACTTCACCTACGTCGACGACATCGTCGAAGGCGTCGTGCGCGTGCTGGCCAAGCCGCCCGCCGACGTGCCGGGCAGCGCCCCGCACGCGATCTACAACATCGGCAACCACGCGGCCGTGCGCCTCACCGAGTTCATCGCGACGCTGGAGACGTTGTGGGGCCGCAAGGCGATCCGCGAAGCGCGCCCGCTGCAGGCCGGCGACATGCGCGAGACCTATGCGTCGATCGATCGCCTGGCCGCGCTCACCGGCTTCACGCCGCGCACGCCGCTCGCCAGCGGCCTCGCCCACTTCGTCGCGTGGTACCGCGACTACTACGGTGTCCGCGACTGACGCGGGCACGACCGGACACTCCATGATCCTCGTCACCGGCGGCAGCGGCTTCATCGGCAGCAACTTCGTCCTCGACTGGCTCGGGGCGGGCGGCGAGCCCGTCGTCAACCTGGACAAGCTCACCTACGCGGGCAACGCGGGCAACCTCGCGTCGCTGGACGGCGATGCGCGCCACCACTTCGTGCGCGGCGACATCGGCGACCGCGCGCTCGTGCGCTCGCTGCTCGACACGCATGCGCCGCGCGCGGTGCTGAACTTCGCCGCGGAGACGCACGTCGATCGCTCGATCCACGGCCCGCAGGCCTTCGTCGACACCAACGTGCTGGCGACGTTCGCGCTCCTCGATACGGTGAAGCAGTGGTGGGCGGAACGCGCGCCCGCCGAGCGCGACGCGTTCCGCTTCCTGCACGTGTCCACCGACGAAGTCTACGGCTCGCTGGCGCCCGATGCACCGGGCTTCGCCGAGACCACGCCGTATGCGCCCAACAGCCCGTACTCGGCGTCCAAGGCCGCGTCCGACCACTTCGTCCGCGCGTACCATCACACGTTCGGCCTGCCCACGCTGACGACCAACTGCTCGAACAACTACGGGCCGCGCCAGTTCCCGGAAAAGCTGATTCCGCTGATGATCGTCAATGCACTGGCGGGCAAGCCGCTGCCGGTCTATGGCGACGGCCTCAACGTCCGCGACTGGATGTACGTCGGCGATCATTGCTCCGCCATTCGCACGGTGCTCGAACGCGGCACGCCCGGCTCCACGTACAACGTCGGCGGCAATGCCGAGATGACCAACATCGACGTCGTGAAGACGCTGTGCGCCGCGGTGGCCGAGTGCCGCCCGGGCCGCGACTACGCGGCGCAGATCACGTACGTGAAGGATCGGCCCGGCCACGACCGTCGCTATGCGATCGACCCGACGCGCATCCGCGGCGAGCTCGGCTGGACGCCACGCGAGACGTTCGCCACCGGCATCCGCCAGACGGTGCGCTGGTACGTCGACAACGCGCAGTGGCTCGCCGACGTGACGAGCGGCGACTACCGGCACTGGATCGAGCGCCATTACGCCCGCTGAGCGAGGTCGCCTAATTGGGGTCAGACTCCATTTCCTGCGTGCAACGCGCCGACTCGGCGCGCAGGGGGTCGCCGTCAACGCGCGCGCTCCCGGCGTGCTCGCGGAGGAAGCGCGGCGCGCGGGTGCCCTGCTGATCCACTACTCGACCGATTACGTGTTCGACGGCCTTGGCGCGGAGCCGTACACGGAGAACGACGCCACGCGCCCGGCGAGCGTCTACGGCGCCACGAAGCTCGACGGCGAGCGCGCCATCGCCGCGACGGAGGCCGATGCACTGGTATTCCGCACGAGCTGGGTCTACGCGACGCGCGGCCGCAACTTCCTGCTGACGATGCAGAAGCTCGCGCGCGAGCGCGACGAGCTGCGCGTCGTCGCCGACCAGCGCGGCGTGCCCAACTGGGCGCGCACGCTGGCGCGCGCCACGGCGACGCTCGTCGCGCGCGGCCTGCCGCACCTGCGCGAGCGCCGCGGCCTCTATCACCTGTCATCCACCGGCGAGACGACGTGGCATGCCTTTGCCGCCGCGATCGTCGAGCGGATGCCCGACCTCGCGCGCCGGCCGCGCGTGACGGCGATCGCCACCGCCGACTATCCGACGCCCGCGCGCCGCCCGCCGATGAGCGTGCTGTCCACCGCGCGCTTCGCCCGCACGTTCGGCTTTATGCTGCCGCCCTGGCAGGACGCGCTCCACGAGGCGCTGTCGGGCAACGGCGACATCCCGCGCGCCGGCGCCCTGCCGCAGTAGACTGCATGCGGGTCGCGCACCGCGCGACGCCGTCGCCCAGCCGCCGGGGAGGTGCTGTGGCTGTACGTTCGACCCCGGAGAATCGATGATGGTCCAGACTTTCACCAACCCCCGCCGCCTGGCCGCGGCCGCCGGGTTGCTCGCCTTCCTGGCCGCAGGCCCGGCACTCGCCGCATCGGCGCTGCCGAAGTCCGTCCCGCCCTATACGCCGCCGTCGACGCGGACGCTGTCGACGCAGGCCGCGCTGCAGGCGACTACCTCGGCCCCTGCATCGCGCGTGGTGGTGCTGCCCGCGCCGACCAGCGCCGAGTTGTCCGCCGTGCCGCGCGCGGCGGGCGCCATGCGGCTGCAAAGGACCAACGTCGGGATCGGCCGCGCGGTCCCCGACGCCGATCGCGTGGTAACGCTCGACTCGCTGACGTGGACGCGGGGTGCGGACGGCAGCGCCGTGGCCACGATCAAGGTGACGTCGACCGGCGCGGCGGCCTTGCGCGTCGCGCTGCGGATGGCGACCGGGGCCGATCCGGACGCGGTGGTGCGCGTCGCGGGCGCCGACGGGGCCGTGTACGGCCCCTATGCGGCCAACGCCATCGCGCAGGCGACCGCGACGCTCGGCGAATGGTGGACGCCTGTCGTCGACGGCGACACGATCACGCTCGAACTCGCCGCACCGGCCGCGTCGTCCTTCGCCGGTGGCAAGCTCACGCTGGCGGAAGTCTCGCACCTGACGCGCGCGGGCTCGGACCTGCGCGCGGTGACGCAGGCACGTGACGGCAACCTCGGCACGTCCGGGAGCTGCGAGGTCAACTGGAAGTGCGCGCCGAACCAGTCGACCGCGCTGACCAACTCCGCGTCGTCGACGGCGCGGATGATCTTCACGGAAGCGGACGGCAACTCGTGGCTGTGCACGGGCACGCTGCTCAACGATTCCAAGAGCTCCGGCACCGCGTACTTCGCCACCGCTGCGCACTGCATGGACAACGCGTACGCGGCGCAGACGCTCAACACGTACTGGTTCCTCGACGCGCCCGACGGCGATTGCGGCCACACGGCGGAGGTCGGCGCGTTCGTGCGGCTGACCGGTGGCGCCATGCTGCTCGGGCGCAGCCAGGCCGAGGACTGGGCGCTCGTGCGTCTGTACGATGCGCCGCCCGCGGGCGTCAATTACTCGGCCTGGAATTCCACGGCCATCACGTCGTCGCCGATCATCGCGCTGCACCACCCGAGCGGCGACACGAAGAAGTACTCGGACGGCACGCTGACGCCCGGCGACGACGACGGCTACGTCGACGTCATCATCCGGGGCGACGACGGGCTGCCCGAAGTGGTCGCCCCGCTGATGCAGGTGTACTGGACCACGGGCGTCACGGAAGGCGGCTCCAGTGGCTCAGGCCTGCTCACGTCCACCAACAAGGGCTATTACGAGTTCCGCGGCGCGCTCACCGGGGCCGACGAGGACCTGTCCTGTGCCAAGCCCCAATTTGCGAGCTACTACTCGCGGCTGGACCGCATGCTGCCGCTCGTGCGCGACTACCTGACGCCGGGCAGCACGGTGGCCAACACCGCGGTGGTCGTCGAGTATTACAGCGCGACGCTCGACGCCTATTTCATCACCGCGAGCGCCGACGACCAGAATGCGCTCGATACCGGCATCTTCGCGGGCTGGGCGCGCACGGGCGCGCGCTTCCTGGCCTACACGGCGGCGGTGAACGGCGCGGTCGGCGTCTGCCGCTTCTACCAGATTCCCGCGTATGGCGACTCGCATTTCTACGGCCTGCCGGCGGACTGCGCAGCCGTTACCAACAACCCGACGCTGTTTCCCGGCTGGGTGCTCGAGCATCCGGCGGCGGGCAAGCCCAACGACTACGCGTTCTACGTGCAGGCGCCCACCGCCGCGGGCGGCTGCCCGTCGGGCACCACGCCGATCTGGCGGTTCTTCCATTCGTCGCGCACCAACCACCGCTTCACGAGCGATCCGGTGATCAAGGTGCAGCTCGACGCCGACTCGGACTGGGACGACGAGGGCGTGCGCATGTGCGCGCCGGTGGGCAGCTGAGAGGAGAAGGAAATGGGGTCAGACTCCCTTTCCCTGCGGCCGGTTGGGTTGCGGGCAGCGAGGCCAACGGAAATGGAGTCTGACCCCATTTCCTCCCGTCAGAACGCGAACGCCGCCTCGCCGTCGTCGCCCACGGCCAGCGTCGAGCCGGCGCCGCCGACGACGATCGCGTTCATCCCGAACGTGATGCCGCGCAAGGCGGCGTGATGGCGATAGCGCCCGAGCGTCAGTAACGGCTCTTCGCCCCGCACGGCCGTGGCCTGGTCGATGGTCGTCACCTCGCAGCGCGTGCACGGCTTGACCATCCGCAGCACCACGTCGCCGAGCGTCAGCGTGTCCACGTGGTCCTCGTCGAAAGGCTCGAGGCCGGCGACGACGACGTTGGGACGGAAGCGGTTCATCGGCACCGGCGCATGGCCGCGCGCCGCGAGACGGGCGTTAAGGTCCGCGAGCGACGCGTCGCCGATCACGAGGACCGGATAGCCGTCGGCAAAGCGCGTGTGCGCGCCGCTGTCGCCGGCGAAGTCCGGATTGCACATCCGCGGCTTGCCCGGGTCGAAGCGCACGAGGCGCAGGCCATCGCTGCCCAGCGCATCCGAGATCCACGCGGCCGCGACGTCGCCGGCGTCGAACCCGCGCACGTGGCTGCGCCACACCTGCACGTCGCGCGACGGCGGCGCGTCCAGCGGCGGCAGCCGCAGCGACGATGCGCCGTCGACGAGCGTCAGCACGCCGTCCGCAGCCTCCGTGCCGACGAGCGCCAGCCGCGCGTGCGAACGTTGGGTGACGAAGCGGCCGTCGGCATCGACGACCATCCATTCGCGGTCGCCGACACCGCCGGTGGCAAGGCCTTCGGGCGCGACGTCGGCGCGCGCAACCGGGATCGGCCGCGCACCCTTCAGCGGATGGACGGCGAGCGCGGTGACGCGGACCGCCGTCATGCCGCGGCGCCAGGGCCGCGGCCCTAGCGCAGGCCCTGCATGTACTCCGCGACGGCGCGCATCTGCGCGTCCGTGAGCTTAGCCGCGATGACGGCCATGATGTGGCCGTTGGCATCGATACCCTTGGGATCGCTGCCGCGCTGGCCGCCCGCAAAGGCCTTCAGCTGCGCATATGTGTAGTCGGCCCACTGGCCGCCCACGCGCGGGTAGTTCTTGGGGATGCCGGCGCCGTCGGGCGCGTGGCAGGCCGCGCACGCGGGCACGCCGGTGGCGGGGATGCCGGCACGGAAGATCTTCTGGCCCGCCTGCACGAGCGCCGGATCGCGCGCCGTGCCCGGCTTGGGCACCTGCTTCGCGAAGTAGGCGCCGAGCGCCGCCATGTCGGCCGTCGACAGCGTGGCGGCGAAGCCGGGCATCACGGTGCCGGGACGCACACCCGACTTGAAGTGGGCGAGTTGCTGCGCGATGTAGGCGGCGGGAAGGCCCGCGAGATTGGGATTCGCCGACGCCACGCTGTGGCCGTCGGTGCCATGGCACGCGGCGCACACGGTGGCGACGATCTTGGCGGCGTCGGGGGCGGGCGCGGCGGCAGCGGCCGGCTTGGCGGCTTCGGCGGGTGCGGCCGCCTGGGCTGAAACGAGCGCCGGCCACGCGAACACGGCGGCCACCAGCCAGTTGCGAATCATCTCGTAGAACTCCCTTGGAGGATGGACCGGTGCGGCAATGTCGCGCATCACGCGCCAACCGGCACGCACCAAGCCCATAATTGTACATGCCCAAGCCCCCGAGCGCAGAGAGCGCGGTCCCGCGCGCGCCCCATCCGCTGGTCGGCGCCGAGTTCGTCGACGCCGCCGCACGTCCGCACCAGTTCCCGCCGGCCGGCCCGCCGGAAATCGCGTTCGCCGGCCGCTCCAACGCGGGCAAGTCCAGCGCGATCAACGCGCTCGCCGCCCGCACGCGGCTCGCGCACACCAGCCGCATGCCGGGACGCACGCAGCAGATCGTGTTCTTCCGGCTGCGCAGCGGTGCCTATGTCGCGGACCTGCCGGGTTACGGCTACGCGGCCGTGCCGAAGGCGCTGAAGGAACAGTGGCAGGATTTCCTGTGGGGCTATGTGACGACGCGGCCCACGCTCGTGGCGCTGGTGCTGATGCTCGACTCGCGCCATGGGCTCAAGGACAGCGACGAAAAGCTGCTGCAGGGCTTCCTGCCGTCGGGGCGGCCTGTGCTTGTGCTCGCCACCAAGGTCGACAAGCTGGGCGCGATGGAGCGTAAGCGAGCGCTCGCCGCGCTGGATACGAGCCTGCGCGAGGTGGCGGGCGCGCACTACGACATGATCACGGTGATCCCCTTCTCGGCGACCAAGCGCGAAGGCGTCGTGGAGGCCGAGGCGGTGATCGACCGTTGGGTGGGAGCATCTGCGGTGACCGGCGCCGCATAGAAAAGACCCCGAATCAAGGGGAGTGATCCGGGGTCGAAACGCCCGTAGCCAGCGCCGTGAGGCGCCGACCCGGGCACCCGCTCAGGGAGGGAAGCGGGAGACGTTCACCGTCTGCCGTTGTGACTGCCCGTTACGGGCCAAGTTCCGTGCGATTCGCATTTCTCCACAAAATGGATGGTGCGGCGACGCGGTGCCGAGGCGCGCGTCGCGCGGCGTTTGCTAGCATTCCGCGCTCGTGCCGGGCCTTGCTGCGCCGGCGAAAGGATAGTCGATGAGTTTCAACTTCGACGGCGCGTTCCCGCAGCGCCGGATGCGCCGCATGCGCCGCGACGACTTCTCGCGGCGGATGATGCGCGAGACGCGGCTCGCCGCCGACGATTTCATCTACCCGGTGTTCGTGCTGGATGGCGCGGGCCGGCGCGAGGACGTGCCTTCGCTGCCGGGTGTCGCGCGCAAGTCGCTCGACCTTCTGTACGCCGAAGCGGAGCAATGCCTCGAGCTCGGCGTGCCCGCGATGGCGCTATTCCCCGTCGTGGACGCTGCGGCCAAGTCCGATGACGCCGCGGAAGCGTGGAATCCCGAGGGACTCGTGCCGCGCGTCGTGCGCGGACTGAAGGCGCGCTTTCCCGACTTGGGCGTGGTGACCGACGTGGCGCTGGACCCGTACACGAGCCACGGGCAGGACGGCCTGATCGACGCGTCCGGCTACGTCGTCAACGACGAGACCGTGTCCGCGCTGACGCGCCAGGCCTTGTGCCACGCCGAAGCGGGCGCTGACTTCGTGGCCCCGTCCGACATGATGGACGGCCGCATCGGCGCGCTGCGCGCCGCGCTCGACGCCGCGGGCCGCGCCCGCACGCGGATCCTCGCCTACTCGGCGAAATACGCGTCCAGCTTCTACGGCCCGTTCCGCGACGCCGTCGGCTCCGCCGGCGCGCTGGGCGGTCAGCCAGGGGATTGGCCCTCGTGCGTGCCTATACGCCGCCGTAGCGCACTTCTCCGCATGGAATTCCACGATCACCTCCGGCGCGATGATCACGCTCTCCACCACCCGGAGGGCGACACGAAGAATACTCGAGGGTGCGATCACGCCTGGCCGATGGCGGCTACATCGACGTGCGGATCACCGATGACGGGACCGCCGAGGTGCTGCCGGGGCTGATCCAGGTCTACTGGTCGCTGGGGATCACCGAAGGCGGTTCAGCGGCTCGGGTTTGCTGACGTCCAGCAAGGCTACGAGTTCCGCGGCGCGCCTACGGCCGGCGACGTCGACATGTCGTGCACGCAAGCCCAGTGGCGGAGCTACTACTCGCGGATGGACAAGATGCTGCGCTCGTGCGCGATTACCTGACGCCCGGCAACACGGTCCCCAACACGGCGGTGGTCGTCGAGTACTACAGCCAGGCGCTCGACGCGTACTATCACGTGCGCGCCGACGACGAAATGCACATGGACACAGGGTCGCGGCGGTTGGGAGCGCACGGGCGTGCGCTTCCTCGCATACACGGCGCCGTCAGCGGCGCGGTCGGCGTCTGCCGTTTCTATCGAATACCGGCCTACGGCGACTCGCACTTCTACGGCCTGCCCACGGACTGCGCGGCGGTGACCAACAGCCGACGCAGTTCCCGGGCTGGGTGCTCGAGCATCCCCTCTCCCGGCAACCCGACCGACTTCCGCGTTCTACATGCGGGCGCCGCTGACGCCGACGTCGTGCCCGGCAATACGGCGCCCGTGTGGCGCTTCTTCCACTCGGCGCGGACGAACCACCGCTTCGTCACGGACCTGATCATCAAGGCGCAGCTGGATGCCGACAGTGGCTGGGCCGACGAAGGCATCCGCATGTGCGGGCCCGTGGGCAGCTAGCGCAGGCGCCCGCCAACGGGGACCCGGTTTCCGTTCAGAACGCGAAATCCGCGACCCGTCGGCGCCGACGGCGAGCGTCGATCCCGCACCGCGCACGACGATCGCGTTGACGCCGAACGTGAGGCCCCGCAAGCGCGGGTGATGCCGATAGCCGGCAAGCGTCGACAGCGGTTCATCGCCGCGTGCCTGGAGCCTGGTCGATCGTGGTCACCTCGCAGCGGGTGCATGGCTTCACGAGGCGCAGCACCACGCTGCCCAGCGTCAGCGTCTCGACGTAGTCCTCGCCGTAGGCCTCGAGCTCGCTCACGACCACGTTGGGGCGGAGCGATCCATCAGCACCGGCGCATGCCCACGCGCGGCCAGCCGACGTTCAGCTCCGCGAGCGATGCCTCGCCGATGACGAGATCGGTAGCCGTCGGCGAAGCGCGTATGCGCGCCGCTGTCGCCAACGAAATCGGGGATTGCACCTGCGGGGTTTCGCCGGGTCGAAGCGCACGATGCGCAGGCCGTCGCTGTCGAGCGCTGCGCCGATCCACGCGGCGGCAACATCGCCTGCGTCGAAGCCGCGCACGTGGCTCCGCCAGACGGTCACCTCGCGCGACGGGGTGGCGTCTGCGGGCGGCAGCCGCAGCGATGACGTGCCGTGCGTGAGCGTCGGCATCGCCGTCGGCGGCGGCAGTGCCGACCAGCGCGAGGCGCGGATGGGAACGCTGCGTGACCAAGCGTACGCTGGCGTCGACGACCATCCATTCGCGATCGCCTACGCCATGATGGCAAGGCCCTCCGGCGCGACATCGGCACGCGCGACCGCGATGGGGTCGCGCGCCCTTGAGCGGGGTGACGTTGAGCGCCGTTATGCCGGACGTCAGGCATGCCGCAGCGGCCGGCCGCCCGCAGGGCTGCCAGGCCCTGCATGTACTCCGCGACGGCGCGCATCTGCGCGTCGGTGAACTGGCGGCGATGACCGCCATGATGTGGCCGTTGACGTCGACGCCCTTCGGGTCGCTGCCGCGCTGGCCGCCGGCGAACGCCTTCAGCTGCGCGTACGTGTAGTCGGCCCACTGGCCGCCGACGCGCGGAAAGTTCTTGGGGATGCCGGCGCCGTCCGGCGAATGGCAGGCGGCACGCCGGCACGCCGGTGGCCGGAATGCCCGCGCGGAAGATCTTCTGGCCGGCCTGCACGAGCGCCGGGTCACGTGCCGTCCCGGCTTGGGCTTCTGCTTCGAGAAATATTCGCCGAGCGCTTCCATGTCGGCCGGCGACAGCGTGGCCGCGAACCCGGGCATCACGCCGCTGCCGGGGCGCACGCCCGACTTGAAGTGGGCAAGCTGGGCGATCAGTACGCGGCCGGAAGGCCCGCGAGGTTGGGATTCGACGACGCCACGCTGCCGGCCGCGTCGCTGCCGTGGCACGCGGCGCAGCCACGGTGACACGATCTTGGCGGCATCCCAGGGGCAGTGGCGGCCTTGGGGCTTTCGGCAGCCGGTGCGGCGGCTTCGCAGGCTTGGCGGGTGCGGCCCGCGGGCTGAAACGAGCGCCGGCCACGCGAACACGGCGGCCACCAGCCAGTTGCGAATCTCTCGTAGGGCTCCCTTGAGGATGAGCGGTGCGGCAATGTCGCGGATCACGCCAACCCGGCGCGCGCAAGCCCATACCGTACATACCCAAGCCTCCAGCGCAGACAGCCGCCCCCGCGCGCCACATCCGCTGGTCGGCGCTGAGTTCGTCGACGCCGCGCGCGTCCGAGCAGTTCTGCCGGCGGTCCCCCGAGATCGCGTTCGCCGACGCTCCAACGCCGGCAAATCGAGCGCGATCGGCGCAGCCGCGGCGCGCACGCCTCGCGTAGCCACGAGCCGGATGCTCGGCCGCACGCAGCAGATCGTCTTCTTCCGGTTGCGCAGCGGCGCCTGTGGCGGATCTGCCGGGGTATGGGTACGCGGCCGTACCAGGCGCTCAAGGAGCAATGGCAGGATTTCCATGGAGCTACGTCACGACACGGCCAGACGCTCGTCGCGCTCGTGCTCATGATCGATGCTCGCCGCATGGCCCCTCAGGACAGCGACGACAGCTGCTGGTTCCTGCCGTCGGGACGTCGGTGCTCGTGCTGGCGACCAAGGTCGACAAGCTGGGGACGATGGAGCGCAAGCGAGCACTCGCCTCGCTGGACGAGGAAGCTGGGCGAGGTCGCGGCGGCCACTACGGCATGGTCACCGTGATCCCGTTCTCGGCCACCAAGCGCGAGGCGTCGTCGAAGCGGAGGCCGTCATCGATCGCTGGGTCGGCGCGACACCCGGCCTGGCATAGAAAAGACCCGAACCGCGAGTGATCGCCGAAACGCCCGCGATCAGCGCCGTGAAGGCGCCGGATCCGGGCACCCGCTGGGAGGAAGCGGGAGACGTTCACCGTCTGTCGGTGTGACGCGACGCGCTGGCCAAGCTCCACGCGATCGCCATTTCTCCACAAAGTGCAGCCGTGGATCCCGGAGCCGGATGCCGTCGGCCGCACAGCCGGCGTTTGCTGGCATTCGGCGCACATGCCGGCCCCAGTTCCGGCAAAGGATCGTGATGAGTTTTGCCTTCGACGGTTCGTTCCCGCAACGTCGATGCGGCGGATGCGCCGCGACGATTTCTCGAGGCGGATGATGCGCGAGACGCGCGCCTCGCCGCCGACGATTTCATCTATCCGGTGTTCATGCTGGATGGGACCCGGGCGGCGCGAGGATGCGCCGTCGCTGCCAGGTCGCGCGCAAATCGCTGGACCTGCTGTACGCCGAGGCAGAGCAGTGCCTGGAACTGGGCGTTCATGGCGCTGTTCCTGGTCGTGGGACGCTTCCTCCCGGCAAGTCGACGACGCGGTCGAAGCTATGGAATCCCGACGGCCTGTGCCCACATCGTCCGCGGCCTCAAGGCGCGTTTTCCCGAGCTCGGAGTGGTCACCGATGTCGCGCTGGACCCGTACACGAGCCATGGCCAGGATGACCTGATCGACACATCCGCATGTCGTGAACGACGAGACCGTCGCGGCTGACCCGCCAGGCCTTGTGCCACGCGGAAGCGGGCGCTGACTTCGTGGCGCCGTCGGACATGATGGACGGCCGTATCGGTGCGTTGCGCCAGGCGCTGGACGCGGCCGGGCGTGGACGCACGCGGATCCTCGTGCTCGGCGAAATACGCGTCGAGCTTCACGGCCGGTTCCGCGACGCGGTCGGCTCCGCTGGCGCGCTCGGCGGCGGCAATAAATACACATACCAGATGGACCCTGCCAACAGCGACGAGGCGCTGTGGGAAACATGGCTGGACATCGCCGAGGGCGCTGACATGGTGATGGTCAAGCCCGGCATGCCCTACCTCGACATCGTCCGGCGCGTGAAGGACGCGTTCGGCATGCCGACCGCGGTCTACCAGGTCTCCGGCGAGTACGCGATGCTGAAGGCTGCATTCCTCGCCGGGTGGCTCGACGAGCAGGTTTGCGTGCTGGAGGCGCTCACGGGGATGAAGCGCCGGCGCGGACGCCATCCTGACGTACTTCGCGCTGGATGCGGCGCGGTACGGCGAGGCCTGACCGCCGCCGCTGCCGGCCGGCTTGCGGTCCGGTTCGCGCTCTGCCGCCCAGGTCGCACCGGACTTGCGCGGCGTTGCTGGTCCGGGCCGCGGTGGATCCTGGCCGACCGTCGTTGGGCGCATCCGGATGCAACTCCGGCGCGCCGACGCACGCCTCAGCCATCGCGCGTCGTTGCTGCGAGGCTGCAATGCTGGAAGGGCGATTCCCGAGGCTGGCTCGGCTGTGGCCTCGGCCGACGTCGCGGGTCGGTCGTCGCGTGGGTCGTGTTCGGCGATGGCGCGGGCGATCGAAGGGCGCGCTGCGCGCTCTCGGGGTCGCTGATCGACGCGCTGCTGTCGCCGCGTATGCTGCGCTGGGTCTGGGGCCTGGTAGCTGCCGGCCTGTGCATCCTGCTGGTACGGCGGATAGTCGTCGCTCGCCACGCCAGCCGGTCACGCACGATTGCCGCGCCTGGAGCGCGACGTTCGTCAGCCGTCGACGCGATCAGCGCCGCACCTGTCGGCGGATAGGCGCAACATCTCGCGCCCATGGCGGTCGCGCGCCGCGAGCGGTGCCGCGACTCGTCGCGCGAGCGCACGACCAGATGCAGCTCGCCACGCGACGAATCGACGGCGAGTTCCACCGGCGCGTCGGCGCGGCTCTGCAGCGAGCGGTACTCGGCGCGCGCGTTGATCAGCGCCAGCTCGACGCTCTTGGGATAATCGGCTTCGAGCTCGAGGCGGATGCCGCTGTCGCGCGTCGCCCAGCCGGCCGGCGACGCCGCCGGTCAGGCGCGGGGCGAAGGCGGCCAGCGCGCGCATCCATTCCAGCGCTTCCTCGCGCTGGGCGCGCAACGTAAGCGCCTGCTCGCCTCCACCGAACAGCGCGTGGTGCGCGTTGAGCGCGGCTTCCACTTCGTCGTCACCGGGCAGCGGCGTGCGATCGTCGTAGCCGAGCTCGCGCGCCGCCTTGCGCTTGGCCATCGTCCAGTCGGTGATGCCGTGCTCGGCGACGAGCCGCGCCGCGGCCTGCGCGATCAGCGTGCGCTGCTGCGTCGCGTTGGTGGCGGCAAAGCGCCGCTCGGTGCGGCGCTCCTCGAACTTGCGGGTGGCGCGTGCCATCAGAAGATCTGGTTGCGGACTTCCTGCGCGCTGCGCGTCGGCGACTGCGGCACGATGCCGTCGTCGCGTGCGCGCGGCGTGTTCTCGCTGAAGAAAATAGTCGGTCAGCGTGCTCGAATCGTCCGCGCGGTGAGTCCGCGTTGACGTGCGCACGGCGACGACATCCGCGGCGTCAGCGGCGTTTCCGGCGTCCCTCAGCGCACGTTGCGCTGGCTGATCCAGATCGGCAACGCGGCCACGCCGCCGGTCTCGCCATTGCCGAGCGTACGCGGCTGGTGAAAGCCGATCCACGCGACGGCCACCTGGTCCGCGTTGAAGCCGCAGAACCACGCGTCGACGTTCTCGTTCGTCGTGCCTGTCTTGCCGGCGAGGTCGCGACGCTTCAGCGACATCGCGGCGGCGCCGGTGCCGTAGGCGATGACGTCGCGCATCATGGTCGTCATGATGAACGCGTTGCGCGGGTCGATCGCGCGGTCCGCGCCGATGCCCGCCACCTGCGGCTTGCCGCGGACAGGACCTCGCCCTTCGCGTCGGTGATCTTCGCGATCAGGTAGGGCGCGATCCGGTAGCCGCCGTTGGCGAACACCGAGTACGCGCTCGCCATCTGCATCGGCGTGGCCGAGCCCGCGCCGAGCGCCATCGTCAGGTAGGCCGGATGCTGCTTGGGGTCGAAGCCGAAGCGCGTGATGTAGTCCTGCGCATACTGGACGCCGATCGCCTGCAGCACGCGCACCGCGACCAGGTTCTTCGACTTGGCGAGCGCCATTCGCAAGCGCATCGGGCCTTCGAACTTGCCTTCGTAGTTCTTGGGCTCCCAGGCTCGCCGCCGGCCTGCTCGGCAGGCACAAAGGCGCGTCGTTGACGATCGTCGCCGGCGTGAAGCCTTCTCCAGCGCCGCCGAGTAGATGAACGGCTTGAACGACGAGCCCGGCTGGCGCATCGCCTGCGTCGCGTGGTTGAACTTGTTGCGGTCGAAGGCGAAGCCGCCGACCAGCGCGATCAGCGCGCCGTCCGTGGGCCGCATCGCCACCAGCGCGGACTCCGCCTGCGGCGTGGTAGCGTGATCGTGTAGTGGCCCTTGTCGTCCGCGACGACGCGGATGACGGCGCCAGGCCGGATCCGCTGGCCCGCTCGGCGACTTGTCGGTCAGCGCGCGGCGACGAACTTGAGGCCGTCGCCGGTGATCGCGATGTCGTCGCCGTTGGCGAGCATCGCCTTCACCTCGGCAGGCGTGGCGGCCGTCACCCGGCACGCCGCAACCACTCGGCGAACGTTTCGTTCCATGTCGCGCTCGCGCTGCTCGGCGAACGATGTGCGCCTCCAGGCCGCGGTAGCCGTGGCGGTGGTCGTAGTCGATGACGCCGCGCGCCGGACCGCCTGCCACGCCGCCTCCTGGTCCGCCTTGCGGATCGTGGTCCAGGCGTCGTCGTCGCCATAGGCCTCGTACACCACCTGCCGAGGGCCATTTCCGCCACGAATTCGGCGTGACCGCCGGCCGCCTCGCGCAGACCCTGGCGGATGACCAGCGGCGCCACCTGCGCCTGCTTCCATGCGGCGTCGTCGAGGAAGTGCAGCTCGTGCATGCGCCGCAGCACGTACATCTGGCGGACCTTGGCGCGCTCGAGATTGGCAACCGGGTTGTGCGCCGACGGCAGCCCGGCCAGCATCGCGGCCTACGGCGGGCGTCAGCTCCGCCAGCGTCTTGCCGAAGTAGATCTGGGCGGCGGCAAAGCCGTACGCGCGCTGGCCCAGGTAGATCTGCAGAGGTAGAGCCGTAGAGGATCTCGTCCTTGGGATGCGCTGGCCTCGATCTTCCAGGCCAGCAGGACTTCCCGCAGCTTGCGCGTGAGCGTCTTCTCGCGGGTCAGGAAGAAGTTCCGGGCGACCTGCATCGTGATGGTCCCGGCGCCCTGCTGGGCACCCTGCCATGTTGGACAGCGCGGCCCGCATCACCGAGACGTAGTCGACGCCCCCGTGCTGGTAGAAGCGCTCGTCCTCGGCGGCCAGGATGGCGTTCTTCTTCACCGCTGACACGTCCCGGATGTTGACGATCGCCCGGCGTTCCTCGCCGAACTCGCCCAGAAGGTCACCTTCTGCCGAAACGACGCGCAGCGGGATCCGCGGCTGGTAGTCCGTCAGGGTGTCCAGCGACGGGCAATAATGTTGCAGGGCGACGACGAACGCCCCGAGCAGCGCCCCGACGGCCGCCAGGCCGACGATCACCGAGGCTACGTAGACGAGCCAGCGCTTTAGCACGTGGGAATAAAACTTGCGGTAAGGAGCCCGGTTCGACCGTTACAGGCGCTTCTGCAACGCGCAGCTCGACCGAGGAATTGACATGGCCCACACTTGCTGCCAGAGTTTAATGTAAGTTGTCAGCATTTCGCCCCTGCGAAAACCCCTTAATCCGATGCTTGCCGACAAGCTTTCTTCTGCCTTCGACTTCCTGAAAACGAAGTCGCCGAGCCTCATCGGCATCGACATCGCGTCGACCACCATCAAGATGGTCGAGCTGTCCGAGGTCGGCAAGGCACGTTCCGGCTCGAGCGGTACGCCATCGAGCCGCTGGCCAAGGACCTGGTCCAGGACGGCAACGTCGCCAACCTCGACCAGGTCAGCGACGCGCTGCGCCGCGGCTTCAAGCGGCTGGGCAGCCGCAACAAGAGCGTGGCGATGGCGCTGCCGGCCGCCATGGTGATTACCAAGAAGATCATCGTGCCCTCCGGCCAGAAGGAAGAGGAGCTGGAGCTCACCGTCGAGGCCGAAGCGAATCAATATATCCCGTTTGCGCTCGACGAAGTGAACCTGGACTTCCAGATCCTGGGCGCCGCGCCGAACAATCCTGACGAAGTGGAGGTTTTGATCGCCGCTTCGCGCAAGGAGAAGGTCGAGGACCGCGTCGCCATCGCCGAAGCCGCCGGCCTGAAGCCGCTGGTCATGGACGTCGAGTCGTACGCGACGCAGGAAGCCTTCGGCATGATCGCGCCGTCGCTGCCGGCCAACGGCCGCGACCAGAACATCGCGTTCGTCGACATCGGTGCCCACGTCACCCATTTCTACGTCTTGCGCAACGGCCAGTTCCTGTTTTCGCGGGACCAGGCGTTCGGCGGTAATCAGCTCACGCAGGACATCCAGCGCGCGTTCAACCTGTCGCCGGAAGAGGCGGAAGCCGCCAAGAAGAACCAGGGGCTCCCCGAGAACTACGACCAGGACGTGCTGCAGCCCTTCATGGAGACGCTGGCGCTCGAGATCACGCGGGCGCTGCAGTTCTTCTTCGTCCACGACGTACAACCAGGTCGACCAGATCGTTCCGGGCTGGGCTGCGCGCTGTTGCCGGAACAGACGAGCTGTCGCCAAGCGCGCCGACCAGTCGTCGCAACCTGTTCGCCTCCATGCAGGTGAGCGACCGCATTCGCCCGCGCCAGCTCGCCCAGGATGCCCTGCTTCCTGACGATCGCGCTCTGACGTCGGCATGGCAGCAGCTTCGGAGTAGTAGCGCACATGGCCGACGCCTCCCGTCCGCATCAGCCTGCCGCGCGCGCAGCGGAAGCCGGCGCGCAAGCGCCAGTTCGTCCTGCTTGCGGGTGCTTCGCGATCGCCAGGCTGGCGGTCGTCGGCCTCGTGCACCCTATCCTGTCGGCCAGATCGACAACCAGAACGCACGCAACCAGATCTCGTCGCCGAGAACAAGCTCGACGACCAGATCGAGGAGATCGACAGCTTCGCGACCAGATCCAGCAGGTGCTCGCGCCAAGCGGGGTCGAGAGCCTGCAGCAGGTACAACGAGGCCGTGCACCTGCTCGACCAGCCGGGTGCGCATCTGCCCGACGGCGTCTACCCTGTCGTCGGTCAAGCAGAACGACGCGCGCGTGCAGATCATCGGCTTACGCGCAGTCCAACGCGCGCGTGTCGACGCTGATGCGCAACATCGAGCTCCGCCGTGGCTCACGAAGCCGGAACTGGTCGAGGTGAGACGAATGCCCGCTGCCCTACGCGCGGCCGGGTGACGGCACGCAAGTCAACCAGTTCACGCTCGACCTGCGCGGTGAAGCGCGATGCCCGCGGTCGACACGCGAGGCCCGGCGGCCAAGGGCGGCGCGCAAGGCGCCGAACCTCGACGAGCTCCGCAACCTGAATTTCCGCGAGGTCGGCAACCCGTTGCTGCCGAAGATCGTCGTGCTCGGTGCGGTCTCAGCTGCTACCGTCGGCCTCGCTGCGCGTTCTTCGATCAGCGACCAGCCGATACGCTGGACGCCGCCAAGCAGCAGGAAGCGCAGCTGCGCGAGGACTACACGGCGAAGGCGAGCACGTCAACTACGACCTCTACGTCGCGCAGCTGAAGGACGTCGAGCAGTCGTTCGGCGCGCTGGTGAAGCAGCTGCCCAACCGCGCCGAGATCGACGCGCTGCTGACGGACGTCAACCAGGCCGGCCTCGGCCGCGGCCTCGTGTTCGAGCTGTTCCGCCCGGCGGCGCAGGAAAAGATGGCCGAGTTCTACGCCGAGCTGCCCATCGCCATCAGCATCACCGGCAACTACCACGACATGGGCGCGTTCGCGAGCGACGTCGCGCAACTGCCGCGCATCGTGACGCTGAACGACATGTCGATCGTCAACAGCAACGGCCAGCTGCGCCTCGACGGCACCGCCAAGACGTTCCGTTACCTCGACGACGACGAAATGGCGCGGCAACGCCAGCTCGCGAAGGAAAAGGCCAAGAAATGACGCCGCGCCTCGCATTCGTGATGGTGGCCGGCGCCGCACTGCTCGCCGCGTGCGGCGGCGACAACCAGGACCTGCGCGCGTGGATGGCCGACCAGGGCAAGAACGTGCGCGGCCACCTGGACCCGCTGCCGCAGCTGAAGCCCTACGAGCCGTTCACGTACAACGCGTTCGACCTGCCCGACCCGTTCAAGCCGCGCAAGATCCAGCCCGGCAAGAGCGACAACAAGCTCGCGCCCGATCCCAACCGGCGCCGCGAGCCGCTCGAATCGTTCCCGATCGAGTCGCTGACCATGGTCGGCACGCTGGCGCGTGCCAAGACGACGTATGCGCTGATCCGCACGCCGGAGAAGGACATCTACCAGGTCCACATCGGCAACTACCTCGGGCAGAACTACGGGGTCATCACGGAAATCAGCGACAGCGGCGTCAAGTTGAAGGAACTCGTGCAGGACGGCGGCGGAGACTGGACCGAGCGCACGAGCGAGCTGCAGTTGCAGCAGCCGAACAATCAAGGGAGCAGACGATGAGTGCAATTCCCACCCTTTTGCCGGGGCGAACGCGCGCCGCGGCGAGCCGTCGCGTCGGCGTCTGGCTCGCAGCGCTGGCGGCGCTCGCTTTCGCGGGGGCTGCGGCCGCGCAGAACAGCATCGACAACATCACCGTGTCGAAGGGCTCGTCCGGCCGCACGATCGTCAAGTTCGACCTGAAGCAGCCGCCCGCCAACCCGCCGGCCGGCTTTTCGATCTCCAGCCCGCCGCGCATCGCGCTCGACTTCCTCGGCACGGCCAACGGCGTGGGCGCGACGGAAAAGGCCATCGCGATCCCGCGCTGCGCAGCCTCAACCTGATCCAGACCGGCGACCGCACGCGCGTCGTGTTCAACCTCAACACGCCGCAGACGTTCCAGACCAACGTCGAAGGCAACTCGGTGCTGGTCACGCTGGTCGACGAGTCCGGCGCCGCCGCCCAGGCCGCGCAACCGGCGCAACGCTTCGCGGAGGCGCGTCCCAACGACATCGCGCACAGCCTGCGCGACGTGGACTTCCGGCGCGGCCGCAACGGCGAGGGCCGCATCGTGGTCGACCTCTCCGACACGTCCACCGGCATCGACATCCGCCAGGAAGGCCGGCGCCTGGTCGTCGACTTCACCAAGACGTCGGTGCCGCGCAACCTGCAGCGTCGCCTCGACGTGCAGGACTTCGGCACGCCGGTCGTCAGCGTCGACACGTTCGCGCAGGGTCCCAACGCGCGGATGGTCATCGAGCCCAAGGGCCTGTGGGAGCACTCGGCCTACCAGGCGGACAACAAGTTCATCCTCGAAGTGAAGCCGGTGCAGGAAGACCCCAACCGGCTGACGCAGGGCACGCGCGGCGGGTACAAGGGCGAGCGGCTGTCGCTCAACTTCCAGAACGTCGAAGTGCGCTCGGTGCTGCAGGTCATCGCGGACTTCACGGGCCTCAACATCATCACCAGCGACACCGTCGGCGGCAACCTGACGCTGCGGCTGAAGGACATCCCCTGGGACCAGGCGCTCGACATCATCCTGCAGACCAAGGGCCTCGACATGCGGAAGAACGGCAACGTCGTTCTGATCGCGCCGCGCGAGGAACTGGCGCTCAAGGAAAAGCAGCAGCTCGAGGCCGCGCAGCAGATCGGCGAGCTGGAGCCGCTCGTCACCGAGACGTTCCAGCTCAACTACGCCAAGGCCGCGGACATCCTCAACCTGATCCAGGTGAAGCAGGGCCAGGGCCAGGGCAGCGGCATCCTGTCCAAGCGCGGCTCCGCGACGCTGGACCCGCGCTCGAACATCCTGTTCGTGCAGGACATCCCGTCGCGGCTCGAGGAAGTGCGCCGGATCATCCGCCAGGTGGACGTGTCGGTGCGCCAGGTCGTCATCGAGGCGCGCATCGTCATCGCCAGCGACACGTTCAGCCGCTCGCTCGGCGTGCGCTTCGGCCAGCAGACCGGCTTCACGTTCGCCAACGGCCGCTACTCGGTCGGCTCGACGGGCAGCCTGACGACGACGCCGGCGGTGACCACCAGCGGCACGACGCTTACCCGCGCGACGCGGACGCCGACGCCGTTCGAAATCGCGTCGCCGACCGACGGCGCCCGCAGGCTATCCGGGCTACTTCGACCCGCAGGCGCTGAACGTGAACCTCCCGGTCGCCAACCCGGCCGGCCAACTGGCGCTGACGCTGATCAACCTGGGCAGCGGCAACCTGATCAACCTCGAGCTGTCCGCGCTCGAGGCGGACAACGGAGGCAAGGTGATCTCGAGCCCGCGCGTCGTCGCGTTCGACAACACGAAGGCGCACATCGAGCAGGGTACGGAAATCCCGTACATCATCGCGGGCACCAACAACTCGACGCCGACCGTGCAGTTCAAGAAGGCCGTGCTGTCGCTGGACGTCGTGCCGCAGATCACGCCGGACAACCGCGTGATCATGACCGTCGAGGTGCGCAAGGACTCGGTGGGCCCGGTCATCGTCATCGACCAGAGCGAATACCCGTCGATCGACACGAAGAGCGTGACGACGCAGATCGCCGTCAACAATGGCGACACCGCGGTCATCGGCGGCATCTACGAGGAAACGATCCGCAACGACAAGCAGCAGGTCCCGTTCCTCGGCGACCTGCCGCTCTTCGGTTACCTGTTCAAGACGACGACGCGCTCGTCCGACAAGACCGAGCTGCTGATCTTCCTGACGCCGCGGATCATCAAGGAGTCGGTGAACTCGGTCCGCTGAACAGGAACAGGAAGCGTAGAGGACGCATCCAATCGGCCCTTTATCGGCGCAGAACGACCCGAAGTCGCGCGAATAGA
The DNA here is from genome assembly GCA_044225845.1 of Casimicrobiaceae bacterium. Classification (GTDB taxonomy): domain Bacteria; phylum Pseudomonadota; class Gammaproteobacteria; order Burkholderiales; family Casimicrobiaceae; genus VBCG01. The sequence goes on along the minus strand of JBGAIC010000012.1, from coordinate 42,332 downwards.
GAAACGCGGGCGAGTCCGAACACGCGGATGAGCGCGCGCGAGCCAGGCGCGCGAAGCAACCGCCCTCCCGCACGCGCCCCGCAGCCCCGCACGCTCCGCACCCCGGCCATCGCCCCCCGCGACGCAATCCGCCGTGGCCCTGCACCGCGGCAACCTCTACCTGATCGGCCTCCCCGGCGCGGGCAAATCGACGCTGGGCCGCCAGCTCGCGCGCCGGCTCGACAAGGCATTCGTCGACGCCGACCACGTGCTGGAGGAGCGGATGGGCGTGTCGATCCCGACGATCTTCGAGATCGAGGGCGAGGCGGCGTTTCGCGATCGCGAGCAGGCGACGCTGGCGGAGCTGGTGGCGAGCGAGGGCATCGTGCTGTCCACCGGCGGCGGCGTGGTGCTGCGCGAAGCGAATCGCGCGCTGCTGAAATCCAACGGCACCGTGCTGTACCTGCACGCCGAGCCCGAGCGGCTGTGGGACCGCGTCAAGCACGCGCGGCACCGGCCGCTGCTGCGCACCGCCGACCCGTTGAAGAGGCTGCAGGACCTCTACGACGAACGCGATCCCCTGTATCGCGCCACTGCGGACCACGTGGTCGACTCCGTGCGCGAGCACGTGATGCGCTACGTCGGCACGCTCGACAGCAACTTCAAGCATGAGTGACATCGCCAATCCCGCCGCGCCGACGACCGTCAACGCATCGACGCTGACCGTCGAGCTGGGCGCGCGCCGCTATCCGATCCACGTCGGCGCGGGGGAGCTCGCGCGCCGGCGAGCGCCTGCGCGACGTCGCGGAGAAGCGCGCGGTCATCGTCACCAACGCCACGGTGGCCGCGCATCACCTCGACGCGCTGCGCAGGAGCCTCGAGCGCGCGGGCATCGCGGTCGACGTGATCCTCGTGCCCGACGGCGAGGCGCACAAGAGCATGGCCACGCTGTCCGACGTGCTGACGCGGCTCATCGAGTTGCGCGCCGACCGCGGCACGCTGCTCGTCGCGCTGGGCGGCGGCGTCGTCGGCGACATCGCGGGCTTCGCCGCCGCCGTCTACCAGCGCGGCATCCCTACGTCCAGGTGCCGACGACGCTGCTCGCACAGGTCGACTCGTCGGTCGGCGGCAAGACGGCCGTCAACCATCCGCTCGCGAAGAACATGATCGGCGCGTTCTGGCAGCCGGTGACCGTGCTGGCCGACACGACGAGCCTCGCGACGCTGCCGGACCGCGAGCTGCGCGCGGGCCTGGCCGAAGTGATCAAGTACGGCGCCATCCACGACGCGGCGTTCTTCGCGTGGCTCGAGGCCAACGTCGACGCGCTGCTCGCGCGCGACGCTGCGTTGACGCATGCGATCGTCACCAGCTGCCGGATCAAGGCGCAGATCGTCGCCGGCGACGAGCGCGAAAGCGAGGGCGGTTCGCGCGCGTTGCTCAACTTCGGCCACACGTTCGGCCACGCGATCGAAGCGGACGCGGGCTACGGCGCGTGGCTGCACGGCGAAGCGGTGGCCGCGGGCATGGTGCTGGCATCGCGGACGTCCACGCGTCACCGGGCCTGCCCGCGCACGCCGCGCGCCTCGAGGACTTGATCCGACGCCGGCCTGCCGGTCGTGCCGCCGCGCATCGCCTACGCGCGCTGGCTCGACCTGATGGGGCGCGACAAGAAGGTACGCCGCAACACGCTGCGCTTCGTGCTGCTGGATGCGCTGGGCGTCGCGCGCGTGCGCGACGACGTTACCGAGGACGTTGCTCGGCGTGCTCGCGCGCGGTCGCTCGCAGCGCTACGTTCTTCGCGTGATTCGCCGATCGAATCGCGGCGCCGGTCAACGACAAAGGCGGGCGGGTCCCCGCCTTTTTTTGCGCCCGCGATCCGCGCTGCGCGCGGGCCCTCCGTCAGGGGTTCGGTCCCGCAGAGGATCAGCGACTTGGCGCTCTGGCCGTCCGACGACGTGATCGTGAACGTGTACGTGCCCGTCGACGTCGTGTCCGAGGACGGGAAGCCGATGTTCGTGATCGACAGCGTGCCGGGCGCAGACAGGATGCTCGTGTAGATCGGCGACAGCCCGTTGGTCGGCTTCGGGTGTTGGTGATCGCGTACGACGGGTTCGCGCCGCTGATCGCGATCTGGTACGTGCCGCCCGGGTTGCAGGTGGTGGTCAGCGCGCCCTGCGTCGTCGGCGTGATCGACAGCGCCGTCGGCGGCGTGGCGGTGCCGGGCTTGTTGGTGATGGTCGCCGTCGTCTGGCGTCCCGCCGCGTCGACGATCGAGAACGTCAGCGGGTCGACGCACGATCCATTGGTGATCACTTCGAACGCGTCGCCGGCGTTGGCGACCGTCGAGTTGACGATGTTGATCGCCTGCGGGAACGACGCCGTGACATGGTAGGGCGGCGTGCCGCCGAACACGCGGTAGTCGACCGCGACACCCGACGAGCACGTCGCCGAATCGGGGCCGGTGATCGTGGCCGTCGACGGCACCACCGTGATGATCGACGAGCCGTCCTGGTTGCGGACGATCGTGAAGTTGGCCACCTGCTGCTGCCCGGACGTGAGGTCCGTGGCGCGAACCTGGGCGGGCTGGGTGTCGACGTCGACCAGCGCCTCGATGCCGACCTGCGCGACCCCGGCAACGTCCGTGGTCACGGTGATCGTCTGCACGAGCGGCGTGGCCGGGTTGGTGCTGATGAAGCCGAACGCGCCATAGACGACGTCGAAGCGGATCTGCCGTCCCGCGAGCGCGGAACCGCCGGCCCCCGTCGCCGTGACCTTGACCGTGCCCGTGCCGCCGGTACACAGCGTCGCGGCGCCGCACGTCGACTGCGTCATGCCGTCACCGTCAGGCCGTTGGGGAACAGCTGGGCCGGCGCGACGGTGACCGAGGCGGTGGCCGTCTGGCTGGCCGAATCCTTGATCGTGATCGTCACGCCCGTCGTCGTCGACACCGAGTTGGCGGCCAGCAGGATCTCGTTGGTCGACGTGGGCACCGCGCTACCGACGGGCAGCACGGCGGGGAATTGCTCGAAAACGCCGTGTAGGGCGGAACGCCGCCCGACACGCTGATGGACGCCACCGTCCCGGGGGTAGATGGTCTGCGACGCGGGCAGCACCTGGATCGCGGACGGCGTCACCGGCGGGGTGACCGGCGCGTTCACCGCGCCGCCGCCGCCACCGCAGGCCGCCAGCGACAGGAGGCCCGTCAAGCCCAGGGCGATGAGCGCCGGCGCAATGAAGGCGGAAAAGGGGCGGTCTCTGCATGTCGAAATCCCTGATGATGTTGTCCTAAGACTGTCCGGCCAGCCCGATTTGATGCTGCAACAAACAGATAGCGGACTTTGTTCAGATTAAAGCCCAAGATCGGCAGGGGCGCAAGCCTGCCCCTCGGGAATTGCCCGCCGTCCGGCGGCGAATGTTGCGCGCCCGCCCGCGCGTCCCGTCGTGTTGCCGCAATGCAGCATCTTGCGTACCATGAAAAGGTTTCGCTGCGAGGATCGGAAGGCGTGGACCAGTCGAGTCAACTCCTGGAATGGCCGGTGCGGCAGGGCCCGGCGACCCGGCATTGCGGCCCGCGCACGGCGCGCGGCCGCCCGCCGCCCAGGGGATGTACGACCCCCGCAACGAGCACGACGCCTGCGGGCTGGGCTTCGTCGCCCACATCAAGGGCCGCAAGTCGCACGCGATCATCACGCAGGGCCTCGCGATCCTGGAGAACCTGACGCACCGCGGCGCCACGGGCGCCGACCCGCTGCAGGGCGACGGCGCGGGCATCCTGATCCAGATGCCCGACACGTTCTTCCGCCGCGCCTGCCGGCTCGGCATCACGCTGCCGGCGCCCGGCCAGTACGGCGTCGGCATGGTGTTCCTGCCGCAGGAGCCCGCGTCGCGGATGGCCTGCGAGCAGGAAATCGAGCGCGCGATCGCCGACGAAGGCCAGGTGCTGCTCGGCTGGCGCGACGTGCCCGTCGACAACAGCGGCCTTTCCGAGCGCACGAAGGAAGTGGAGCCGGTGATCCGCCAGGTGTTCATCGCGCGCGGCGCGCGCGACATGGATACCGACGCGCTGGAGCGCAAGCTGTACGTGATCCGCAAGCGCGCGGGGCACGCGATCCAGGCGCTGGCGCTGCGCCACGGCAAGGAGTTCTACATGCCGTGCTGCTCGACGCGCACGATCGTGTTCAAGGGCATGCTGCTCGCGCACCAGGTCGGCCAGTACTACCTGGACCTCGCCGACGAGACGATGGTCAGCGCGCTCGCGATGGTCCACCAGCGCTTCTCGACCAACACGTTCCCGACGTGGGACCTTGCGCACCCGTTCCGCTACATCTGCCACAACGGCGAGATCAACACGCTGCGCGGCAACTTCAACTGGATTCGCGCGCGCGAAGGCGCCATCGCGTCGGAAGTGCTGGGCGACGACCTCAAGAAGCTGTTCCCGCTGATCTACGAAGGCCAGTCGGACTCGGCGTCGTTCGACAACGCGCTCGAGCTGCTCGTGATGGGCGGCTATCCGCTCGCGCAGGCGATGATGATGATGGTGCCGGAAGCGTGGGCGGGCAACGCGGGCATGGACGCCGACCGCCGCGCGTTCTACGAATACCAAGCCGCCGCGATGGAGCCCTGGGACGGCCCGGCCGCCATGGCGTTCACCGACGGCCGCCAGATCGGCGCCACGCTGGACCGCAACGGCCTGCGACCCGCGCGCTTCGTCATCACCGACGACGACTTCATCGTCATGGGCTCGGAAGTGGGCGTGCTCGACATCCCCGAGAAGAAGATCGTCCGCAAGTGGCGGCTGCAGCCGGGCAAGATGCTGCTCGTCGACCTCGACGCCGGCCGCATCGTCGACGACGCCGAACTGAAGCAGGCGATCGCCACGCGCAAGCCCTATCGCGAATGGATCGCCGAGTGCCGCCTCGCGCTCGAGGACATGCCGAACCGGCCCCGGGCGAAGCTCGACGTGCCGCTGCTCGACCGCCAGCAGGCGTTCGGCTACACGCAGGAAGACGTCAAGGTGATCCTCGCGCCGATGGCGCAGAACGGCGAGGAAGCCACCGGCTCGATGGGCAACGACGCGGCGCTGCCCGTGCTGTCCAACCGGCCCAAGGTCTTCTACAACTACTTCAAGCAACTCTTCGCGCAGGTCACGAATCCGCCGATCGACCCGATCCGCGAGGCGCTGGTGATGAGCCTCACGTCCTTCATCGGGCCGCGGCCTAACCTGCTCGACGTGAACCGGCAATCCGACCCGCCGATGCGGCTGGAAGTGGAGCAGCCGATCCTCACGTCGGACAGCATGGAGAAGCTGCGCCACATCGAGCTCTTCTCCGGCGGCGCGTTCCACGCCGAGGAACTGGACATCTGCTATCCGGCGAGTGGAAGGCCAACGGCATGGAAGCGGCCATCGCGTCGCTGTGCGCGCATTCGGTCGACGCCATCCGCAAAGGTCGCAACATCATGATCCTGTCGGACCGCAGCGTCGGCCCGGACATGCTGCCGATCCCCGCGCTGCTCGCGACGGCCGCCGTGCACGAGCACCTGGTGAAGATGGGGCTGCGCACCAGCACGGGCCTCGTCGTCGAGACGGGTTCGGCGCGCGAAGTGCACCACTTCGCGCTGCTCGCGGGCTATGGCGCGGAAGCGATCCATCCCTACCTCGCACTGGAAACGCTGGCACACCTGCAGCGCGAGGTGCCGGCATCGGCGCCAAGGACGCGCAGAAGCATTTCCGTCAAGGCGATCGGCAAGGGGCTGATGAAGGTGATGTCCAAGATGGGCATCTCCACGTACCAGTCGTACTGCGGCGCGCAGATCTTCGAGGCCGTCGGCCTGCAGAAGGCCTTCGTCGACAAGTATTTCGGGCACGGCGAGCAACGTCGAGGGCATCGGCCTGTTCGAAGTGGCCGAGGAAGCCGAGCGGCTGCACGCGCTCGCGTTCGGCGACGACCCGCTGCTCGAGGAGATGCTGGACGCCGGCGGCGAGTACCAGTACCGGATCGGCAGACCACCGCGCTGGACGCCAGTTGATCGCCAAGCTGCAGCACGCGACGCGCGCCAACAGCTTCTCGACGTTCCGCGAATACTCGGCGCTGATCGACGACCAGGGCAAGCGGCTGAAGACGCTGCGCGGCCTGTTCGAGTTCAAGACCGCCGGCCGCACGCCGGTGCCGCTGGCTGAAGTCGAGCCCGCCGCCGAGATCGTCAAGCGCTTCGCCACCGGCGCGATGAGCCTGGGCTCGATCTCCACGGAAGCGCACACGACGCTCGCCGTCGCGATGAACCGCATCGGCGGCAAGTCGAACACCGGCGAAGGCGGCGAGGACTATCACCGCTACCGCGCCGAGATGAAGCTCGGCCACGCGCCCGCGAAGGACGGCGACACGCTCGCCACGTTCATCGGCGCGGACCGCGTGGAGAGCGACCTGCCGCTGAAGGCCGGCGACAGCCTGCGCAGCAAGATCAAGCAGGTGGCGTCGGGCCGCTTCGGCGTCACGGCCGAGTACCTCGCGTCGGCGGACCAGCTGCAGATCAAGATGGCGCAAGGTGCGAAGCCCGGCGAAGGCGGCCAGCTGCCCGGCCACAAGGTGTCCGAGTACATCGCCAAGCTGCGCTACTCGGTGCCCGGCGTGGGCCTCATCTCGCCGCCGCCGCACCACGACATCTACTCGATCGAGGATCTCGCGCAACTGATCCACGACCTCAAGAACTCCAACCCGGCCGCGTCGATCTCGGTGAAGCTCGTGTCCGAAGTGGGCGTCGGTACGGTGGCCGCCGGTGTCGCGAAGGCGAAGGCGGACCACGTGACGATCGCGGGCCACGACGGCGGCACCGGCGCGTCGCCGATCTCGTCGATCAAGCACGCGGGCACGCCGTGGGAACTGGGGCTGGCGGAGACGCAACAGACACTGGTGCTGAACCGCCTGCGCGGGCGCATCGTCGTGCAGGTGGACGGCCAGATGAAGACGGGCCGCGACGTCGCCATCGGCGCGCTGCTCGGCGCCGACGAGTTCGGCTTCGCGACCGCGCCGCTGGTCGTCGAAGGCTGCATCATGATGCGCAAGTGCCACCTGAACACCTGCCCGGTGGGCGTGGCCACACAGGACCCGGTGCTGCGCCGCAAGTTCGACGGCAAGCCCGAACACGTCGTCAATTACTTCTTCTTCGTCGCCGAGGAACTGCGCGCGATCATGGCCGAGCTGGGCTTCCGCACGCTCGACGAAATGATCGGCCGTGCGGACCTGCTGGACATGAAGGCTGGCATCGAGCACTGGAAGGCGCGCGGGCTCGACTTCTCGCGCGTGTTCCACCAGCCGGCGATGCCGGCCGACGTGTCGCGTCGCCATACCGAGTCGCAGGACCTCGGCCTTGCGCGCGCGCTGGACCACGAGCTGATCGAAGCCGCGCTGCCCGCGATCGAACAGCGGAAAGCCGTGCGCGTCGAGCGGAAGATCCGCAACGCGCACCGCTCGGTGGGCGCCATGCTGTCGGGCCGTGTCGCGCGTGCGTTCGGCCACGAGGGCCTGCCCGACGACACGATCCGCGTGGCGTTCACGGGCATCGCGGGCCGGAGCTTCGGCGCATTCCTGGCGCGTGGCATCACGTTCGAATTGCAGGGCGCGTCCAACGACTACGTCGGCAAGGGACTGTCCGGCGGGCGCATCGTCATCTATCCGGACCCGGAATGCCCGGCCAAGCCGGAGGACAACATCGTCATCGGCAACACGGTGATGTACGGCGCGATCGAGGGCGAGGCCTTCTTCCGCGGCGTCGCGGGCGAGCGCTGCCGTGCGCAACTCGGGTGCCACCGCGGTCGTCGAAGGCGACGACCACGGCTGCGAGTACATGACGGGCGGCACGGTCGTCGTGCTGGGCGCCACGGGCCGCAACTTCGCGGCGGGCATGAGCGGCGGCATCGCCTACGTCTACGACGCGGACGGCACGTTCGCGGCGCGCTGCAACCCGGCGATGGTGAAGCTCGAGAAGGTGCTGACGGCCGAAGCGCAGCAGCGCGAGGAAGACGCGCTGGCCGCCACCGGCAAGGCGCGCCTCTTGCACGGCGGCCGCCACGACGACGCGCAGCTGCGCGAGCTCGTCGAAAAGCACCTGAAGTACACGGGCTCGACGCTGGCGCTCGCGCTGCTCGACGACTGGGACGCGGCGCGCGAGCGCTTCGTCAAGGTATTCCCCACCGAGTACGCGCGTGCGCTCACCGAGATGCACGCCGCGCGGCCCGGGGGCGACAAGGCGGTCGCGCGCGCTGCTGCCGGCTGAAGCGGACGAACGACGATGGGCAAGATCACCGGTTTCCTCGAGCTCGAACGCATCCGCGAAGTGGCGGAGCCCGTTCCGGAGCGCCTGAAGCATTACCGCGAGTTCGTTGCCACGCTCGAAGCCGACGCGGCGTCGAAGCAGGGCGCGCGCTGCATGGACTGCGGCATCCCGTTCTGCCAGAGCGGCTGCCCGGTCAACAACATCATCCCGGACTGGAATGACCTCGTTTACCGCCAGCAGTGGAAGCTCGCGCTCACCACGCTGCACTCGACGAACAACTTCCCCGAGTTCACGGGCCGGGTGTGCCCGGCGCCCTGCGAGGCGGCGTGCACGCTCAACATCAACACCGATCCCGTCGGCATCAAGTCGATCGAGCATTTCATCATCGACAAGGGCTTCGAGGAAGGCTGGGTCGTGCCGCAGCCGGCCGTCGTGCGCACCGGCAAGCGCGTCGCGGTCGTCGGCTCCGGCCCGGCCGGCATGGCGTGCGCGCAGCAGCTTGCGCGCGCAGGCCACGACGTCGTGCTGTTCGAGAAGGCGGACCGCATCGGCGGCCTGCTGCGCTACGGCATCCCCGATTTCAAGCTCGAGAAGTCGCTGATCGACCGCCGCATGCAGCAGATGGCGGCCGAGGCGTGCAGTTCCGCACCAATGCGCACGTCGGCGTCGACATTCCCGCCGAGCAGATGCTCGCGGAATTCGATGCGTCACCACGCGGCGGCGCGGGCAGCTATGAAGACCTCAACGTGCCGGGCCGCGACCTCGCGGGCGTGCACTTCGCGATGGAGTTCCTGCCGCAGCAGAACGCGATCGTCGCCGGCGACGCGGTCGACGGCCAGATCCTCGCATCGGGCAAGCGCGTCGTCGTCATCGGCGGCGGCGACACGGGCTCCGACTGCGTCGGCACGTCCAATCGCCAGGGCGCGCTGTCGATCACGCAATTCGAACTGCTGCCGCAACCGCCCGAACACGAGAACAAGGCGCTGACCTGGCCCAACTGGCCGATCAAGCTGCGCACGTCGTCGTCGCACGAGGAAGGCTGCGACCGCGACTGGGCCGTGACCACCAAGCGCTTCGAAGGCCGCGACGGCCGCGTCGAAAAGCTGATCGCCGCGCGCACCGACTGGACGCGCGACGCCGACGGCCGCATGAAGATGACCGAGGTGCCGGGCTCCGAGTTCGAGATCCCGGCCGACCTCGTGCTGTTAGCGATGGGCTTCACGGGGCCGCGCAGCGCGATGCTCGACGCGTTTGGCGTCGACCGCGATGCGCGCGCCAACGCGGCGGCCAACACCGACGACTACCGGACGTCGACCGACAAGGTGTTCGCGGCCGGCGACATGCGCCGGGGCCAGTCGCTGGTCGTCTGGGCCATCCGCGAAGGCCGCCAGTGCGCGCGCTCGATCGACGAGTTCCTGATGGGCACGACCGAGCTGCCCCGCTGATCCGCATCGAGGGCCGCCCGCCGGCCGTCCTAGTAAAATGGCGGGCATGGACAGCGTCGTACGCCTAGCCGTCGATACCTGGTCGCCCGCCCTCGACGCGGACGCTACGGCCGGCTACGCGCGCGCGCTGGAAGGCGGCGCCGTGCTGGAACTGCCCCGGCTTCCCTTCGTGCTGGCGCCCGGCGAGCAGCGCTTTCTCAACCCGCGCTGGTCCGACGGCCGCGCCAAGAACATCAGCCTGGAAGGCGCCCGCATCAAGGGCGCGCGCGGCACGCCCGACGAGCTGGCGGCGATGACCGCGATGATCGGGCGCTTCGCCACGCAGGCCAAGTCGCTCGTCTCCGCGCTGCTGCCGCGCTATGCGCCTTACGTCGCGCAGGCGCGGACGAGCTTCCGCCCGCAGCCGGCGACCGGGCGCCCGGTGTCGTGGCGCAAGGACGACCGCGGCTGCACGTCGACGCCTTCCCGTCGCGGCCCAACCGCGGCGAGCGCATCCTGCGGGTGTTCTGCAACGTGAACCCGCACGGCCAGCCGCGCGTGTGGCGCGTCGGCGAACCGTTCGCGGACATGGCGTCGCGCTTCCTGCCGAAGATCCGGCGCATGCGTCCCGGCGAGGCTGCGCTGCTGCGCGCGCTGTTCGTCACCAAGACGCCGCGCAGCGAGTACGACCACCTGATGCTCCACCTGCACGACGAGGCGAAGGCGGACATGGACTACCAGCGCAATTCGCCGCAGTCGGAGGTGCGCTTCACGCCCGGAACTACGTGGATCTGCTATTCGGACCAGGTGATGCACGCGGCGATGGGCGGCCAATACATGTTCGAGCAGACCATACACCTGCCGCTGTCGGCGCTGTACGACCGCGCGAGCGCGCCGCTGTCCATCCTCGAGCGGTTGACGGGCCGCGCGCTCGCCGCGTGAGGCCGCCGCGCCGTTGCGCGCGCAGGGCCGCGCCGCGCGCGCTCGCAGCGCGATGCACCCGGCCATGACCGCTCCGCTCGCCAACGACACGTTCCTGCGCGCGCTGCGCCGCGAGCCGGTGCCGCACGTCCCGGTGTGGCTCATGCGCCAGGCGGGCCGCTACCTGCCCGAGTACCTCGCGGTGCGGAAGAAGGCCGGCAGCTTCATGGGCCTCGCGACGTCGCCGTCGCTCGCGGCCGAGGTGACCTTGCAGCCGCTCGCACGCTATCCGCTCGACGCGGCGATCCTGTTCTCCGACATCCTGACGGTGCCCGACGCGATGGGCCTGGGCCTCTCGTTCGCGGAAGGCGAGGGACCGCGCTTCGCGCGCACGGTGCGCAGCGACGACGACGTCGCCGCGCTCGCCGTGCCACCGATGGACAGGCTCCGCTACGTGTTCGACGCCGTCGGCGAGATCAAGCGCGGCCTCGGTCAGCGCGTGCCGCTGATCGGCTTTGCGGGCAGCCCCTTCACGCTCGCCTGCTACATGATCGAAGGGCGCGGCGGCAGCGACTTCGCCACCGTGCGGCGCATGGCTGCGGCGCGGCCGGACCTGCTGGCGCGCATCGTCGCGCTCAACGCGCGCGCGGTGTCCGCGTATCTCGCGGAACAGGTGGCCGCCGGCGTCGACGCCGTGATGCTGTTCGACACCTGGGGCGGCCTGCTGCCGTGGGATGCGTACGCGCGCTTCTCGCTGGCGCCGATGCGCGACGTGCTCGCGTCGCTGCCACGCGCGCTGCCGACCATCGCGTTCACGAAAGGCGGCGCGCAATGGCTCGATGCGCTCGCCGACTGCGGCGCGTCGTGCATCGGGCTCGACTGGACCGCTGACCTTGCGGCGGCGCGCGCGCGCGTGGGCGGGCGCGTCGCCTTGCAGGGCAACCTGGATCCGCTGGTGCTGACCACCGACGTGCGCACCGTCGAGGCCGCCGTGCGCGCGACGCTGGCCGCCGCCGGCCCCGCGCCCGGCTACGTGTTCAACCTGGGGCACGGCATCGTGCCCGAGACGTCGCCGGAGCTGGTCGACGTGCTGGTGCGCACGGTCCACGCGGCCTGAAGCGCCGACCGCCCGCAAACCCGCGCCGGTGCTGGGTTTTGGCGGGGTTGACAAACGCGGATACTTGGGTGTCGTTGCCACTTATGCACATCGCGGCACCATCGTCGCGCGCCACGGGCGTGCCGCGCGGCCCACGGGCTGGCGCGTTGCAAGTGATTGAATTGTCAAGTGCAAAATCCGCACGCTGGCGGGCGCTCGCCAAGCCCCGCCATGCCGCTCGCATGCGGGATGCCGGCGCGCGCCCCACTTTACGCACAAAGTTATCCACATCCTGCTGTGGGTCGATTGCGCGTTCCTCGTCAAAATAACGACTTGGCTCATCCGCCTGCCAATCGCGATGAGGATTTCGAACACTACAACCGCGGCGGGCATGCGATGAGCGTCGCGCGCGTCGCCGTCGCGGGTTCCGTGCTCCCGGCGCTCGACTACTGGGTGCCGTCGAACCTCGACGTGCGCGAAGGCTCCGTCGTGCACGTGCCGCTGGGTCCGCGCCGCGCCGCGGGCGTCGTCGTCGAATGCGCCGTCGCGTCCACGATTCCGCGCGGCAAGCTGCGCATCATCGACGCCGTCGACGACGAGCTGCGCGTGCCCGGCGAGCTGCTCGACGTCGTGCGCTTCGTCGCCGACTACTACCAGGAGCCGCTCGGCGCCGTGATCGCGCATGCATTGCCGCCGCTCGCGACACGCGGCGCGCGCGAGCGCCGGCCGCGGCTCGCGAATCACCCCTTGCGGCTCAACGCCGCGGGCCTTGCGGGGCTCGGCGCCATCGTCTCGCGCGCACCCGCGCGGCGTGCGCTGTATGAGGCGCTGCAGCGCGAGCAGGGCCTGGCGCCGGCGGCCGTGGCGGCATTGCGCGGCGTTGCGCGCCGCGCGCTGGCCGAGTGGCGCGAAGCGGGCTTTGTCGACGCGATCCCGTGCGCGGACGAAGCGCGCGCGCCGCAGCCGGTGCTGCCCGCGCTGAACGCGGAACAGGTCGCGGCGCTCGCGGCCATCGACGCGGCGGCCGGACGCTATGCCCCCTGGGTGCTGCAAGGCATCACCGGCAGCGGCAAGACGGCGGTTTACCTCGCGGCGGCCGCCGCGCGCATCGCGGCGGGCGGGCAGGTGCTGATGCTGGTGCCCGAGATCAACCTCACGCCGCAACTGGAGGACGAAGTGCGCGCGGCGCTGCCGGGCGTGGCGCTGGCGACGCTGCACAGCGGCCTCGCGGCCGGCGAGCGGCGCGCGCACTGGCTGGCGGCGGCAAGCGGCGAAGCGCGCCTCGTGCTGGGCACGCGGCTCGCCGCGTTCGCGCCGCTGCCGCGACTCGCGCTCGTCGTCGTCGACGAGGAGCACGACCCGTCGTACAAGCAGCAGGACGGCGTGCGCTACCACGCGCGCGACGTCGCGATCTGGCGCGCGCATGCGCGCGGCGTGCCGGTGGTGCTGGGCAGCGCGACGCCGTCGCTGGAGACCTTCCACCACGCCGAGGAAGGGCGCTACGGCTGCCTGCGACTCACGACGCGCGCGCGGCCCGGCGCGCTGCCGCGGATCGCGCTCGTGCCGTCGCGCGTACCCGATGCGCACGAGGGACTCGTGCCCGCGCTGTGGACGGCGTTGCGGCGCGCGGTGGCGGCGGGCGGGCAGGCACTGGTGTTCGTCAACCGTCGCGGCTTTGCGCCGGCGCTGGCAAATGCGGCGCGTGCGGGTGGGAGGCGCAATGCGCGCGGTGCAGCGCGCGCGGCTGACGCTGCACCGGGCGCCGCGCGCGCTGTGCTGCCACCATTGCGGCGCGACGGTGCCGGCGCCCGCGCAATGCCCGATTGCGGCAACGTGGACCTGATCCCGCGCGGCCACGGCACGCAGCGGCTGGAGGCGGCGCTCGAGGGCGCGTTCGGCGCGGGCCGTGTCGTGCGCGTGGACCGCGACTCGATGCGCGCACCGCGGCGCGTTCGCGTCCATGCGCGCGCGCGTCGCGGCCGGCGACGTCGACGTGCTGGTCGGCACGCAGATGCTGGCCAAGGGCCACGACTTCCCGCGGCTCACGCTGGTGGGCGTGCTGGGCGCCGACAACGCGCTGTACAGCGCCGACTTCCGGGCCACCGAGCGGCTCGGCGCGCTGCTCGCGCAGGTGGCCGGGCCGCGCGGGCCGCGCCGAGCATCGCGGCGACGTGCTGGTGCAGACCGACTTCCCGAGCACCCGGTCTATCGCAGCCGCTTGCGAGCGGCGACTACGACGCGTTCGCGCGCGGCCTGCTCGCCGAGCGCGCGGCTGCGGCGCTGCCGCCGTACGCATCTCGCGCTGCTGGGAGCCGAGGCGCATGCGCGCGCCGACGTCGACGCTTTCCTCGACGCGCCCACGGGCGGCGTGCGCCACGCGCTCGGCGCTGCTCGCGGGCGGCGACGTCGTCGACATCGGCGGGCTGCCGTCCAGCGCGCTGATGGCGCGCCGTGCCGGCTTCGAGCGCGGGCAGGTCGTCGTCAGCGCGCGCGACCGGGCGCCGTTGCAGCGGCTGCTGCGCGCGTGGCGCGCGGCGCGGACACCCGCTGCCGCGCGCTGCACGCCGCGTGCGCTGGGCGCTGGACGTCGACCCGGCCGCGTTCTGAGGGGGCCGCCCGCTATAATGCGCTGCCGCATCGCGCACGCGTGATCACGCTTGCCGCGGCCCTTCACGCCCACTTCGCCTTGACCGCCCCGCAACCACTCCCGCTGCCGCCGCCGACCTGCGCGAAGCGCTGGCCGCCTGGCTCGCCGCCGCCGTCGTGCCGTCCGTCGTGCCCGATGCCACCGCCGCCGACGTCGTGCTCGAGCGCCCGCGCGACGCGACGCACGGCGACTTCGCGAGCAACGTCGCGATGACGCTCGCGCCGCGCGCGGCGCAACCCGCGCGAGATCGCGCAAGCCATCGTCGCGGCGCTGCCGCCGTCGCCACTGGTGGCGCGCGTCGACGTCGCGGGCGCGGGCTTCGTCAACATCGTCGCGTCGCCGGCGGCGCGCCAGCAGGTGATCGCGCGGATCGCCCGCGCCGGCGCGGCCTACGGCCATCGCGACGTGGGGCACGGCGAGCCTTTCCTCGTGGAGTTCGTGTCGGCCAACCCGACAGGCCCGCTGCACGTGGGCCATGGCCGGCAGGCGGTGCTCGGCGACGCGATCTCCGCGCTGTTCGCCACGCAGGGCTATGCGGTCACGCGCGAGTTCTACTACAACGACGCGGGCGCGCAGATCGAGAACCTGGCGAAGTCCGTGCAGGCGCGCGGCCTCGAGATGCGCGGCGAGACGGTGGAGTTTCCCGCGGACGGCTATCGCGGCGACTACATCCGCGAGATCGCGCAGCGTTACGTCGACGAAGGCGGCGACCTCGCGGACCTGGACGCGATCCGCGTGTTCGCCGTGGCGGCGTTGCGCGCGAGCAGGACCGCGACCTGGCGGCGCTCGGCGTGCGCTTCGACCGCTTCTACCTCGAGAGCTCGCTGTACGCGGACGGGCGGGTCGAGCAGACCGTGCAGGCGCTGATCGCGTCGGGCCACACGTACGAGAAGGACGGCGCGCTGTGGCTCGCCACCACGCCGTTCGGCGACGACAAGGACCGCGTGATGCGCAAGTCCGACGGCACGTACACGTACTTCGTGCCCGACGTCGCCTATCACGTCACCAAGTTCGAGCGCGGCTACCGGCGCGCGCTGAACGTGCAGGGCACCGACCACCACGGCACGACGGCGCGCGTGCGCGCCGGGCTGCAGGCGCTGGGCGCGGGCATCCCGCAGGGCTACCCCGACTACGTGCTGCACAACATGGTGCTGGTGATGAAGGGCGGCGAGGAAGTGAAGATCAGCAAGCGCGCCGGCAGCTACGTGACGCTGCGCGACCTGATCGACGAGGCGGGCCGCGACGCGGTGCGCTACTTCCTGGTGTCGCGCAAGGCGGACAGCGAGTTTACGTTCGACATCGACCTCGCGCGCGCGCAGTCCGACGACAACCCCGTCTACTACGTGCAGTACGCGCACGCGCGGCTGTGTTCCGGTGCTGCGCGCCGCCGCGGCGGCACGCCCGCGCCGGACGACTGGGGCCGCGTCGACGCGTCGCCGCTGACGAGCCCGCACGAGGACGCACTGCTGAAGCGACTCGACGACTGGCCGCTGGAGCTCGCGATCGCGGCGCGCGAGTTCGCGCCGCACCGCGTCACCGCCTACCTGACCGAGCTGGCCCGCGACTTCCACAGTTACTATAATGCCGAGCGCGTGCTCGTCGACGACGAGCGCCTGAAGCGCGCGCGGCTCGCGCTGTGCCTCGCGGTGGCTACGGTGCTGGAAGCCGGGCTCGCGCTGCTCGGCATCAGCGCGCCGGAAACGATGTACGCGCGAGCCGCCGCGCGCCAACGACACGACGACGATCCGATGGCCAGCACCGCGCAACGACCGCCCCGCACCCGCACCACGCGCTCCCCCGCGCCGCGCCACAGCGGCGCCGGCGGCACCCTGCTCGGCATCTTCATCGGCCTGCTGCTCGGGCTCGGGCTCGCCGCCGCCGTCGCGTGGTACCTGATGGGCGGCCGCAGCGCTTACCAGGCGCAGGTGACCACCAACCGCGACGTCCGCGAGCCCGCGCGCGACGCGCCCAAGGGCGCGCCGACAAGGCCGCGGACCCCAAGGCCGCCGACAAGCCGCGCTTCGATTTCTACAAGATCCTGCCCGGCGGCGAGGAGCCCAAGGCGCGTACCGCGGACGCGGCGACGCCCGCGCGCAAGGCTCCGGAACAGCCGGATCGCGCGAGCGTCGAGAAGGCCGCGGAGAAGTCCGCGGCCGACAAGGCCGCCGCGCAAGGCAAGGCACCCGCCGCGCCGGGCGCTGCCACGGTGCCTGCGCCTTCCCTCGCGGTGCCGGCGCCGGCGGCCGCGCCCGCCAAGGTGGCGACCGCCGAGCCCGGCCGCGCGCCGAAGGCCGACGACCGCTACTGGCTGCAGGCGGGCTCGTACACCCAGGCGGCCGATGCCGAGAACATGAAGGCGCAACTCGCGCTGATGGGCCTCCAGGCGGCCGTGCAGACCGGCATCCTCGACGACAAGTCGGTGCGCTACCGCGTGCGCCTCGGCCCCTACGACAACAGCGATGCGCTCGCGCGGGTGAAGGCCGAGCTCGCGCAGCGCGGCATCGAGTCGACGGCGATCCGCTACTGACCGCCGGCGCGGTGCGTCCGGCGACCCCGGCGCGGACGGGAACTCGCGCCGCCCTGCCATAGCCCAAGACTGGCCCGCTGCCCGGGATTCGTCACGGGCGGCCCGAATGCAATACCGATGGAGATGACGATGTTCGAAACGAAGACCCTGCGCCGCCTGCGTGCGGCCCTGCTGGTGGCGGCCGGCGCCCTGTTCGTGTCGGCGATGCTCGCGCGGCCCGCGGCGGCCCAGCTCGTCGAGGGCACCAACTACACGAAGCTGCGCACGCCGATCCCGGTGGAGACCGGCAAGAAGATCGAGGTGATCGAGTTCTTCTCGTTCGGCTGCCCGCATTGCGCGCACCTGGAGCCGATCCTCGACAAGTGGATCGCCGCCATCCCGCCGGACGTCGAGTTCCGGCGCGTCCCCGTGACGTTCTTCAAGCCCTGGGAGAACCTGGCCAAGGTCTGGTACACGCTGGACGCCCTGAACGAGACCAAGCTCGCGCCCGCGGTGTTCGTCGCGATCCACGAGAAGAACCAGAACCTCGCCGATCCGAAGACGTTCTTCGACTGGGCGGCCGCCAACGGCATCGACCGCAAGAAGGTCGAGGACATGTACGGCTCGTTCACGATCAACAGCGGCAAGCTCGCGCGCGCCAAGCAGCTCGCGCAGCAGTTCGACATCCAGTCGGTGCCGACGGTCGTCGTCGACGGCAAGTTCGTCACCGCGTCCGGACCGCGTCGGCGGCCACGAGAACTTGCCCAAGGCGATCAACGAGCTGATCGCGAAGGCGCGCGCCGAGCGCGCGAAGGGCTGATGGCCGGGCGCGCGCGGTCGCGACCCGCGGTGGTCACCTGTACGCGCCGCGCCGTGACGTCTTCATCACCGGCGCGTCGTCCGGCATCGGCGCCGCGCTCGCGCGGCAGTATGCGGCGCAAGGGGCCGTGCTGGGCCTCGTCGCGCGCCGCGCCGACGTGCTGGACGCCGTCGTGCAGTCGTTCCCCGCTGGCCGGTGGTCGCCACGCGTATCCGGCCGACGTCCGCGACACGGCCGCCATGCAGCGCGCCGCGCAGGCATTCATCGCCGCGGCAGGGCTGCCCGACGTCGTCATCGCCAATGCCGGCGTGTCGCGCGGCACGCTCACCGAGATGCCCGACGACGTCGACGCGTTCGCGCAGGTATTCGACGTCAACGTGATGGGGCTCGTGCGCACGTTCGCGCCGTTCGCGGCGGCGATGCGTGCGCGCGGCAGCGGCGCGCTCGTCGGCATCGCCAGCGTCGCGGGCTTTCGCGGCCTGCCGGGGTCCGGCGCGTATTCGGCGTCCAAGGCCGCCGCGATCAGCTATCTCGAGAGCCTGCGCGTCGAGTTCCGCGGCAGCGGCGTGCGCGTCGTCACCGTGTGCCCCGGCTACGTCGCCACGCCGATGACGGCGGGTAACCCCTACCGGATGCCGTTCCTGATGCCGGCGGAGCGCGCCGCGGGTCGCATCGCCAAGGCCATCGCCGCGGGGCGCAGCTTCTACGTGCTGCCGTGGCCGATGAAGCAGGTGGGTCGCGTGCTGCGCGCGCTGCCACGGCCGCTGTACGACCGCCTGTTCGCGCGCGCGCCGCGCAAGCCGCGCACCTGGATCTGACGTCCGTGGCCAGCGTGGGCGTCGCCAACGTCGACTGGGCCGGCGTCGCGCACCCGCCGGCGGGCCCGGCGCCACGGATCGCAAGCCTCGTCCCGAGCCTGACGGCGCTGCTGTTCGCGCTGGACCTCGGCGCGCACGTCGTCGCGCGCACGGGCTTCTGCCTGCACCCGCGCGCGGCCGTGCGGTGCGTGCCGCGGATCGGCGGCACGAAAGACCCGGATCTCGCGCGGCTGCGCGAGCTGGCGCCCACGCATCTCGTCGTGAACGTCGACGAGAACCGCCGCGACGTCGTCGACGCCGCGCGCGCCTTCGTGCCGCACGTGATCGTCACGAATCCCGCCGTGCCGGACGACAACGCGCGGCTCTATGCGCTGTTCGGCGCGATCTTCGATCGCGCGTCGCAGGCCGCGGCGCTGGCGCGCGAGCTGGCGGCGGCGCTCGCGACGCTCGATGCGGCGGCCGCCGCGCTGCCGCGCGAGCGCGTGTTGTACCTGATCTGGCGCCGGCCGTGGATGACGGTCTCGCGCGACACCTACGTGGGGGCGACGCTGGCGCGCGCGGGCTGGGACGTGGTGGCACCCGTGAGCGAAGCGCGCTATCCGGTCGTCGAGGACACTGCGGAGGCGTGGCGGGCAGCGCCGACCGCATCCTGTTGTCGACGGAGCCCTGGGCGTTCCGCGCGCGCGACGCGGATGCGCTCGCGCGGCGCACCGGCAAGCCGGTGACCCTCGTCGACGGGACGTGGACCTCGTGGTACGGCCCGCATGCGATCGCGGCGGGCGCACTCGCGGCGTTGCGCCGCGAGTGCGTGCAGGCGGCCGTTACAGCGGCGCCTTGATCCCGAGCGTGATCGAGTAGGCGTCGCCGTCGCCGCGGCCCGCGGTTGCCGACACCGACAGGTAGCCGGTGACCTTGCCGAAGTCCGACGCGAGGCCGACGTTGAACAGGCCCCAGTTGCTGTCCGGCTTGTACGAGCCGACCGTGTACGTGCCGCCGGTGGCGATGGGCGTGGCGCTGATCGAGCGCGCGTCGTCCTTGGCCTCGAACTCCCACGTCGCGCGCAGGAACGGCCGCACGGCGCCGAGCTGGCCGGTGATCTGCCAGCCCACGCCCGTTTGCCAGGAATCGCGCTCCTGCTGGCCGTACATGAGCGCCGTGCTGTCGCTGCCCTGTTCGGCGAACGCGCGCACGGTGGCGGTCTGGTACACGCTGTTGATGATCGGGCCGTGCACCCAGTCCTGGTACTTGAACCAGTAGCCGCCCATCAGCCGGCCGCCCAGGTGGTAGCCGTTGGTATCGCCCTGCTCGACGCGGTTGGCGGCGAGCAGCTGGATGTTGCGATGGACGTCGCGGTACTCGAGGTCGCCGGCGAACACCGTGCCGCCCACCCACCAGGGACCGTTGCCATAGCCCCAGTAACCCGTGAGCATCGGTTCGCGCAACGTGAAGCCGCCTGCGCTGTTGCCGAAGTCCGCCTTGTTCTCCGAATAGCCGAACTGCAGCCCGACGAGCCACTGGTCGTTGAGCTTCATGTCGCCACCGACGCTGATTGGCGGTCGAGCAGCTGGATGTTGCGATGACGTTGCTGTAGTCCCGGGAACAGCGTGCATCCACCACGGCCCGTTGCCGTAACCCCAGTAGAACGCCCATCGCCTGCGCAGCGTGAAGCCGAAGTCCGCCTTGTTTTCCGAATAGCCGAACTGCCGCGAGCCACTTGGTCGGTCAGCTTCATGCATGTGTTGACGCCGTCGCCGTCGACGAAGCCGCTTGCGGGGGCCGCATAGTCCGCGTGTCGACGGCGCGGAAGTTCGCGGCCTCGACGGCCAGCGGCGCCTCGCCCAGCACCAGCATCCGCGACGGGCCGTCGATGTACGACTCGGCGAGCTGCGCGAGCGCAAGATGGCCTTGCGTCGTCGGGTGCACGCCGTCGGCGAACAGGAAGGTCGTGGCCGCGTCCGGCGTCACCAGGTTGGCGCTCGTGCAGACCAGCGACGACGTGGCGCCGCAGGCCGGCGTCGTGGTGTTGGCGATGCCGTACAGCGACGGGTTGGCGAGCACTTCGTTCAGGAAGCCGAACACGTTGATGCGGATGACGTTGCCGCCGAGCTGGTTGAGCCCGGTGTTGAGCGTCGTGTTGTAGAGGCTGGTGATCGACGAGATGCCGGCCGCGTTGCCCGATGCGGTGCCGGCCGGCGTCTTGCCGATGTCCGGCAGGTTCCACACCATGATGTAGCGCGCGCCCGCGGCCTGCAGCACGCCGATCTGCTGCACGAGCTGGCCCGCGGCCGTGGCGACGTTGGTCTGCAGCTGGGCCTGCGTGATGGTGCCGGCCTGCAGGTCCGCGAGGCCCTGGAAGATGTCGTTGGCGCCGGCCCACACGGAATACAGCGCGTTGCCGTCGGCATGGCCGCTGGCGCCGAGGTAACTCGAGATCTGCGACGACACCGGCACGGCGGCAGCCGTCGGCGGCTGCGCCGGATAGCCCGGCGATTGCGTGACGCGCGCGCCGCCCCAGGCGTAGTCGTTGCCGCCCTGGTTGGCCGGCCCCACCACGCCGCCGAGGCCGTAGTGGTCCGCGAACGGCGTCACCCAGATGGGACCGGGATTGGTCGTGAAGAGCCCGGTGCCCGGCGGCAGCACCGGCTTGTACGAGCCGTTGTCCGATAGGCTGTCGCCGAAGACATACATCGAGCTGAACTGCGCCGATGCGGTGGTGCTGCCGGCGGCGAGCGCCGCGAACGCGAGCGCCGTCGCACTGCGTTTCCAGCGGGGGGTCGACATCGGGAATCTCCTCGTGGCGGTTTGTCGTTGTTCGTCGCACGCGGCCGGGCGCTGCCGGCGCAGCCTGCGCGTGCCTCGCATTCTACGTGCAAACGCGCCGCGTACGCCGGCTGTTGTCCACGGCAGCAACGGGCGCTCGTCAACTGCCAGGCGCGTCCCCACGTTACCGGACGACAAGGAGAAAACATGACCTCTGCCACGTTGTTGCAACGCGCAATCGCCGTTCGCCATGCGCGGGTCCCGCGCGTCGTACCGGTGTTGCTCGCCGCGCTCGCCGTCATCGCGGCGCCCGTCGGCGCGCAGCCGGCGCCGGCCTATCAGGATCCTTCGCTCGCGCAGTCGATGAGCGGCGATCCCGCCGCCGGCGATCCGTTGCCGACGCGCGTCGGCCGTGTCAGCGCGCTGGATGGCGCGATCTATCACGCGCCGCCCGATCGCGCGAGCGACTGGGACACGATCGGCCTCAACTACCCGGTCACGACGGGCGACAACCTGTGGGTGGCCGAAGGCAGCCGCGCGGAAGTCGACTACGGCGGCGGCCAGCTGCGCATCGGGGAGGCCACCAACGTCAACGTCGCCGAGCTCGACGACCATCATCTCGGCCTCTTCGTCGCGCAGGGCCACGTGGTGCTGCGCGTGCGCTCGTTCGAAGCGGGCGACAGCGTCGTCGTCGACACGCCGAGCACGCAACTGACGTTCGACCGGCCGGGCCTCTACGACATCGACGTCGTCGACGGCGTCACCACGCTGGGCGTGCGCCAGGGCCAGGCGCAGGTGTTCGCCGGCAACGGCATGCAGCCCGTGAATCCCTCGCAGTCGGTCGTCGTCGGCAACGACCCGTCCGGCCTGCAATATCGCGGCGCGCTCGCGCTGTCGCCGCTCGCGCAATGGAGCGGCGAACGCGATCGCCTGTACGACCAGGCGCAGACGCCGTACGTGTCGCGCCAGATGGTCGGGTACAACGACCTCGCGCAGTACGGCACGTGGCAGCCGCATGCCGACTACGGCAACGTCTGGTTCCCGACGACGGTGCCCGCGGGCTGGGCGCCGTACAGCAACGGCTACTGGGTCGATACGGCCGGCTACGGCCTCACGTGGGTCGACGCGGCGCCCTGGGGCTATGCGCCGTTCCACTACGGTCGCTGGGTCTACGTCGGCAACCGCTGGGGCTGGGCGCCGGGCGCCTACGTCGCGCGGCCGGCGTGGGCACCCGCACTCGTCGCGTGGACCGGCGGCGCCGGCTGGAGCGTCGGCGTCAACTACGGCGGCGCGCCCGTCTATGGCTGGGTGCCGCTCGGCTGGCGCGACCCGTACCGGCCGTGGTGGGGCGGCTGCGGCGCCGGCTGCTGGGACCGCTACAACCGGCCGTACCACGTCGACGTGACGTACAACAACTTCTATCGCGCGCCGCCGCCGCCGCCGGACCGCTATGCGAACTGGCGCGTGCCGGGTGCGGTCGTCGCCGTGCCGGCCGCGGCGCTGGGCGCGCGGCAGCCGCTGGCGCGCGAGCGGATCAACCTGACGCCGGCCGCGCTGGGTGCGGCACCCGCGCTGCGCCAGCCCGAAACGATCCGGCTGCAGCCCGCGCCCGTGCGCTCCGTCGCGCCGGCAAAGGGCGCGCCGCAACCGGCGTCGGCGCTGTACTCGCAATCGCGTCCCGCGCAGATGGGACTGGCTGCGCCCGGGCCGCACCTGCGCCCGACGTCCGGCACCGCTACGCCGCGGCCTTCCGGCGCGCAGGCGCCCGGTACCGCCACGCCGCGGCCGTCGGGCGCGCCGACGCCCGGTGCGAAGCCCGTGCAGCCGGCGCTACCCGTCGCGCCCGGCAATGCCGCGACGCCGGGCAATGCCGTCGCGCCGCCGCGGGGACCGACTCCGGCGACCCAGCCCGCTCGCAACATTCCGCTCGAGGCCGGGAACCGGCCGGACTCGCCGTCGCGCGGCGCGCTGCCGGTACCTGCCAAGGGCAACGACGCCGTGCCGTCGAAGGCGGGCGAAACGGTGCCGTCGAAGTCGGTTGGCACGGTGCCGCCGAGCGGCGTCAATCGCGGGCCGATGAACCGGCCCGAGCACCCGGTCGTGACGCAGCCGATCGCGCCGGTGCCGCAGTCCGCGCCCGCGCAACCGTCCGCGACGCCGCGCAACGACGGCAACACCGCGCCGCGCAGCGGGCCGAACGGCACGCAGCGCTCGGGCAACGTCCCGTTGACCCAGCACGAAGGCAACCGCCAGGAAGCTCCCCGCGCGGCACCCCACCCCGAGTCGACCCGCAGCGAAGCGAAGCACGAAGCGCCGCGCGGCGGCGGTGACAAGGACAAGGAAAAGGACAAGGAGAAAGGCAAGGAACGTTAACGTTCCTCGCCGCGGGCGGGTGCGCACGGGGCGCCGTGCGGCGGGATCCGGGGGCGCGCATCGCGGATGCGCGCCCTCGTTTTCGTCAGTGCGGCGCGAGCAGCGCCAGGCGGCGGCCGCCGTCCACCAGCTGCACGCGATCGCCGCTGCGCACGGTCGGCTGCGAACTGTAGGTGAACGTGCGCGTGTTGCCCGCGTCCATCCGGATCACCACCTGCCACGACGTCTTCGTGTTGTGGTTGCGCTCGACCTCGTTGCCGACCAGCGCGCCGGCACCCGCACCCGCGATCGTGGCGACGGTGTTGCCGCGCCCGCTGCCGATCTGGTGACCCAGCACGCCGCCGACGACACCGCCCGCGACGGCGCCGACGCCGCTGCTGCCGCCCTTCTGTTCATACGCATTGACCGATTTCACGACGCCGCAGTCGACGCAGGCGGGCTTCGGCGGCGGTGGGGGCGGCGCCGGTTGGGCGTAGGCGGCGGTGGCGGCGAATGCGGCGATCAGGGCCAGGCGTGGCGTCATGTCGTGCTCCGGTGTGATGTTGCGGTGCAGGTGCGGGTTGCAGGGTGCACTTGCGAGGTTAGCCACTTTGCGGGGGCGTCGCGGCGCAGGTGCCGGTTGCAGGGTGCACTTGCGAGCTTAGCCACTTTGCGGGCCCGACGACAGGCCCGCTCGCGTGATGCGCTCGCAAGCGCACCCTGCAACCGGCGCCTGCGCATCGCAACTCGCAGCGGAGTGCCTTGCTGCCGCGCCTTGTCACTTCGTCCAAGGTCGTGGCCTCGCGTGGCGCGGGTCGCTTGCTACGTTGTCCGTCATCCGTTCACTTCGCAAATGGTGTCTGACCCCGATTGCTGCGCAAATGGTGTCAGACCCCAATTGGGGTTCAGCTGTCGGCGCGGATGCGGGCGTAGGTGCCGGGGGCGGCGCCGAGCGTCTTGCCGGACTTGCCCGGCGTGCGTGCGGGGACCTCGCGGCCGAGGTGCGGTTCGAGCCAAGCGCGCCAATCGGTCCACCATGATCCCGGGTGCGAGGTTGCGCCCGCGAGCCATTGGTCGGCGTCCGCGCCGCGCGCGGGCTTGTCGCTGGTCCAGAAGCCGTACTTCTCCGCGACAGGCGGGTTCACCATGCCCGCGATGTGGCCCGAGCCGGAAAGCACGAAGCGCGACGGTCCCGCCAGGATGGACGGCCCTTCGAACGTGGTCTTCCACGGCGCGATGTGATCCTCGATCGCCGACACGAAATAGGTCGGCACCTTCACCTTCGCGAGGTCGATGGGAACGCCGGCGAGCTTGACGCCGCCCGGCGCGCGCAGCCGGTTGTGCATGTAGAAATTGCGCAGGTAGAAGCTGTGCATCGCGGCCGGCATCCGCGTCGAGTCGCAGTTCCAGTGCAGCAGGTCGAACGGGAAGGGGTCGCGGCCCAGCAGATAGTTGTTGATGACGAACGACCAGATCAGGTCGTTGGCGCGCAGCAGGTTGAACGTGTTGGCCATCTCGCTGCCTTCGAGGTAGCCGCGCTCGTTCATCTTCTTCTCCAGCGAGGCCACCTGGTCCTCGTCGATGAACACCTCCAGCTCGCCCGCGTGCGAGAAGTCGATCAGCGACGTCATGAACGTAGCACTCGCGATGCGGTTGTCCTTCTTCGCGGCCATGTAGCCCAGCGTCGCCGCGAGCAGCGTGCCGCCCAGGCAGTAGCCGACCGCGTTGATGGACTTCTCGCCGGTGGCCTTCTCGATCGCGTCCAGCGCGGCGAGCGGCCCTTCGAGCATGTAGTCCTCGAAGTTCTTGGCCGCGAGCTTCGCGTCCGGGTTCACCCACGAGATGACGAACACCGTCATGCCCTGCTGGTCCGCCCAGCGCAGGAACGAGTTCTTCTCGCGCAGGTCCAGGATGTAGTACTTGTTGATCCACGGCGGCATCACGAGCAGCGGGCGCTGGAACTGCTTCCTGGTCAGCGGCTCGAACTGGATCAGCTCGATCAGGTCGTTGCGGAACACCACCTTGCCGGGTGTCGTCGCGATGTTGACGCCGAGCTCGAAGGCCTTGGGGTCCGTCATCGAGATGCGCACGCGGCCGTTGCCGCGCTCGATGTCGCCCAGCAGGTTGTTGAGGCCCTTCACCAGGTTGCCGCCGCCGGTGGCGATGGTCTCGCGGAACACCTCCGGATTGGTCAGTGCGAAGTTCGACGGTGCCAGCGCGTCGATGTACTGGCGCGTGAAGAAGTCCACCTTGCGCTTGGTCGTGTCGTCGAGTCCCTCGACGCTGGCGACGTTGTGATGGAGCCAGCGCGCGGCGATGAGGTAGGACTGCTTGATATAGTCGAACAGGAACAGCTGCTGCCAGTCGTCGTGGCGGAAGCGCTTGTCGGCCTTGTCGGGCTCGACGACCGGCGCGGCCTGCGCGCCCACCATCCGCAGGAACGACGACTGCCACAGGTTCATGTAGTCGTTCCACAAGCCGAGTTGCGCCTCGGCGAGCTTTGCCGGATTGGCCAGCATCTGCGACGAGAGTTCCAGGAAGGCCTTGCCGAGACCCAGCTCGTCGTCGAATATCTGCGGCGACGAGGCCTGGCGCGCGGCGAACTCGCCGATCACGCGCGCGCTGCGTTCCGCCGCGGCTGCGAGCGAGGCGGCGAGCTCGGCGGGATCGAACGGCGGCAACTTGGCGGGCAGCGCGGGGGCCGCCTTCGGTGCGATTGCGGCGACGACCGCCTCGGCCGGCCTCGCCTGCGCGCGCGGTTGCGCGGGCGGCTTTGCCTGCGCCGCGGGCGTCTTGCGTGGAGGGGCCTTGCGTGGCGTGCTCTTGCGGGTGGACGTCTTGCGGCTCGCGGATCGGGTCGTCATGCGGCGCTCGTGAAACGGATGTGGCCTGCGCCGTCGACGTGGCGCTCGAGACGCCCGCGATGCCACAGGTGGTTGAGGTGCGCGATGGCCTCGCCCATCGCGAAGTACTGCTGCTGCAGGTCCAGCGTGCGCTTGAACAGCACCTGCAGTACGTCGGCCGCGGCCACCGGCGCGCGCTGGGCGCGCACGTGGTCGTCGAGTTCGGCCAGGCGCGCCGCATGATGCGCGCGCAATGCGGCCACGCGCAATGCTGCGCCGCGGAAGGGCAGGCCATGCGAAGGCAGCACCAGCGTGGCGGGCGGCAGCGCCTCGAACGCGTCCAGCGACGCGAGGAAGCGCGCCACCGGGTCGCCGTCGGGCTCGGCCGCGTAGATGCTGACGTTGGTGCTGATGCGCGGCAGCAGCATGTCGCCGGCGATCAGCAGCGCGCGCTCCCTCGAGTACAGCGCGGCATGCTCCGGCGAGTGGCCGTGGCCGACGACGACGCGCCATTGCGTGTCCGCGGCGGCGACGACGTCGCCTGCGATCATGCGGTCGAACGCCGCCGGCAGTTCAGGGACCGCGCTGCGATAGCGGTTGCCGCGGTCGACGAGCGCAGCGACGTGCTCGGCCGCAAGCCCGTGCGCCGCGAACAGCGCGGCGAGCCCGTCGACGTCCGCCGCATGGAAGCGTTGCGCGGTGAGCCATTCGGCCAGCGTCATCCGCACCGGGATGCCAAAGCGTGCGGCGAGCCACGCGGCGTTGCCCGCGTGGTCCGGGTGGTAGTGCGTGCAGATCACGCCGGTGGGCGCGGACGCGCCCGCGAGCAGCGTGTCCCACAGCGCGCGCGTCGTCGCGTCGCCGTAGCCCGCGTCGACGAGGATGCGCGAGCGCGCGTCGGTCAGGCGCCACAGGTTCACGTGGTCGAGCGCGAACGGCAGCGGCATGCGGATCCATTCGACGCCGGGTGCCACGGCGAGCGTCGTGCCCGGTGCGGGCGGCGCGGCGAACGGATAGTCGAGCGTCGTGGCGTGCGGGGCATTCATCGTGCCCGCTATGTTATCGTGCCCTCGCCACCGCTCCACCGCGCCGCCGTGCATCCGCGCCCGAAGCGACGATCGCCTTCATGTCCCAGTCCACTGCCGCCGCGCGCGCCGCGACGTACTCGATCTCCGCGCTCGCGAAGGAATTCGCGCTGACGACGCGCGCCATCCGCTTCTACGAGGACGAGGGCCTGCTGGCGCCGCAGCGCGCGGGCCGCACGCGCGTCTACGGCGAGCGGGAGCGCGTGCGCATCAAGCTGATCCTGCGCGGCAAGCGGCTGGGGCTCGCGTTGTCGGAGATCGCGGAGCTGCTCGACATGTACGAAGTCTCGCGCAACGAGCGCGGCCAGCTCGCCAAGTTCCTGGAGCTGCTCGCCGACCGGCGCGCGCGCCTGTTGCAGCAGAAGGAGGACATCGCGGCGACGCTGGCGGAAATCGAGGGCATCGAGCGCGAATGCCGGCGCCGGCTGAAGGAAGCGGCCGCGCGCTGAAAGCCGCGGTCGGCCGGCCCGTTAAATTGACGTTTACGTAAACGTCATCCACAATCGCGGACCGTCCGCCACCTCCATGAAACCCGCCTTCCAGCCCCGGATCGACGACTACCGCGAGCGTGTGCATGCGAGCTTCGCCCGCCAGGGTTTCCTGGCGACGCTGGGCGCCACGCTGGAGGCGGTGGACCCCGGTTATTGCGCGATCGCGCTGGCGCCGTCGCCGGCGATGGCCCAGCAGCACGGCTACGTGCACGCCGGCGTGGTCAGCACGCTGGTCGACACGGCGGGCGGCTATGCCGCGTTCACGCTGTTCCCGCCCGAGGCGAGCGTGCTGACCGTCGAGTTCAAGGTGAACCTGCTGGCGCCCGCGGTGGGCGAGCGGCTGGTGGCCGAAGGTTTCGTCGTCAAGCCCGGCAAGACCTTGGCGATCACGCGCGGCGAGGTGCACGCGGAGCGCAACGGCGAACGGACGCTGGTCGCGCTGATGCAGCAGACGCTGATGGTGATGCAGAATCGCCCGGAGCGCGCAACCGACGCGCGGTGAGGAGTCCACGATGGCCGAATACCCGACCTTGAAGTTCGCCCAGGGCGACACGATCGAGATGCTGCGCGACACGGTGCGCGCGTTCGCCGCGGACGAGATCGCGCCGCGCGCGGCGGCGATCGACCGCGACAACCAGTTCCCCGCGGACCTGTGGCGCAAGTTCGGCGACCTCGGCCTCCTGGGCATCACCGTCGACGAACAGTACGGCGGCTCGGCGCTGGGCTACGTCGCGCACATCGTCGCGATGGAAGAGATCTCGCGCGCGTCGGCGTCCGTGGGCCTGTCCTACGGCGCGCATTCGAACCTGTGCGTGAACCAGATCCGCCGCAACGGCAACGACGCGCAGAAGGCGAAGTACCTGCCGAAGCTGATCACGGGCGAGCACGTCGGCGCGCTGGCGATGAGCGAGCCGGGCGCCGGCTCGGACGTCGTGTCGATGCGGTTGAAGGCCGACCGCCGCGGCGACCACTACGTGCTGAACGGCAACAAGATGTGGATCACCAATGGTCCTGATGCGGACACGCTGGTGGTCTACGCGAAGACGGACGCGCAGGCGGGCCCGCGCGGCATCACGGCTTTCATCGTCGAGAAGGGGATGCCCGGCTTCTCTACGGCGCAGAAGCTCGACAAGCTGGGCATGCGCGGCAGCAACACCTGCGAGCTCGTGTTCCAGGATTGCGCGGTGCCCGCGGAGAACGTGCTGGGCGCGGAAGGCCGCGGCGTCAACGTGCTGATGAGCGGCCTCGACTACGAGCGCGCCGTGCTCGCCGGCGGGCCGCTGGGCATCATGGCCGCCTGCCTCGACACCGTGCTGCCCTATGTGCACGAGCGCCAGCAGTTCGGCCAGTCGATCGGCGAGTTCCAGCTGATGCAGGGCAAGCTCGCGGACATGTTCACGACGATGAACGCGTGCCGCGCCTACGTGTACGCGGTGGGCGCGGCCTGCGACCGCGGCGAGACGACGCGCAAGGACGCGGCGGGCGCCATCCTGTACGCGGCCGAGAAGGCGACGTGGATGGCCGGCGAGGCCATCCAGTGCCTGGGCGGCAACGGCTACATCAACGAATACCCGACGGGCCGGCTGTGGCGCGACGCCAAGCTCTACGAGATCGGCGCCGGCACGTCCGAGATCCGGCGGATGCTGATCGGCCGCGAGCTCTACAACGACACGAAGTGACAGGAGCACCTCATGACTAATGATCCGATCGTCATCGTCGGTGCCGCGCGCACGCCGATGGGCGGCTTCCAGGGCGACTTCGCGTCGCTGACCGCCAGTGAACTGGGCGCCGCCGCCATCAAGGCTGCCGTCGAACGCGCCGGGCTCGCGCCCGCCGACGTCGAGCGCGTGGTGTTCGGCTGCGTGCTGCCCGCCGGGCAAGGCCAGGCGCCGGCGCGCCAGGCCGCGCTGAAGGCGGGCTTGCCGCTGTCCACGGTCTGCACCACCGTCAACAAGATGTGCGGCTCGGCGATGGAGGCCATCATCCTCGCGCACGATGCGCTGCTCGCAGGTTCGCAGGACGTGGTCGTCGCCGGCGGCATGGAGAGCATGACCAACGCGCCTTACCTGCTGCCCAAGGCGCGCGCCGGCTACCGGATGGGGCACCAGACGGTGCAGGACAGCATGTTCCTCGACGGCCTCGAGGATGCCTACGACAAGGGCCGGCTGATGGGAACGTTCGCCGAGGACTGCGCGGGCAGCTATGCGTTCACGCGCGAGGCGCAGGACGCGTACGCCACCGAGTCGCTCGCCCGCGCGCTGGCCGCCAACAACGACGGCAGCTTCGCGTGGGAGATCGCGCCGGTGACCGTGACCGGCAAGAAGGGCGATACGGTGATCGACCACGACGAGCAGCCCGCGAAGGCGCAGGCCGCCAAGATCCCGACGCTGAAGCCCGCGTTCCGCAAGGACGGCACGGTGACGGCGGCGAACTCGAGCTCGATCTCGGACGGCGCGGCCGCCGTCGTGCTGATGCGCCGCTCCACGGCCGAGAAGCGGGGACTGAAGCCGCTGGCGGTGATCGTCGCGCACGCGACGCATGCGCAGGAGCCGGGCCTGTTCACCACGGCTCCCGTCGCGGCGATTTCGAAGCTCTACGCAAAGACCGGCTGGTCGACGCCCGCCGTGGACCTGTTCGAGGTGAACGAGGCGTTCGCCGTTGTCGCAATGGCGGCGATGAAGGACCACGCCATTCCGCACGCGAAGCTCAATGTGCACGGTGGCGCCACGGCGCTGGGCCACCCGATCGGCGCGTCCGGCGCGCGCATCGTCGTCACGTTGCTCGGCGCGTTGCGCAAGACCGGCGGCAAGCGCGGCGTCGCCACGCTGTGCATCGGCGGCGGCGAGGCGACGGCGCTCGCGATCGAGCGGCTCTAACCGCCGCGGTACGCCGATGCCCGCAAGCGCCGCGCCGTCGCGCCCGCCCTTCCCGGTGATCGTCGGCTGCCCGCGCTCGGGCACGTCGCTGCTCGCCGTGATGCTGGACGCGCATCCGCAGCTTGCGATGCCGCCGGAAACGGCGTTCATGAAATCGGTCGTCGCGCTCGACGGCGATCCGGAGCGCCAGCGCGAGCTCTTCGTCAACATCGTCACGACAGACGTGACGCCGATCTCCAACTGGCTCGACTTCGGCCTCGCGCGCGATGCGTTCGTCCAGCGCATCGCGACGCTGCAGCCGTTCACCGTGGCCGCGGGACTGCGCGCGTTCTTCGACCTCTACGCGGCCGCGCAACGCAAGCCGCGCGCCGGCGAGAAGACGCCCGACGACCTGTTCGTGATGGCGAAGATCGCGGCCATCCTGCCGGAAGCGCATTTCATCCACGTGATCCGCGACCCGCGCGACACGGTGCTGTCGTGGAGCCGCACGTGGTTCGCGCCGACGCGCGACCTCGTGCAACTGGCGCGCGGTTGGGCGGACCAGGTGGCGCTCGCGCGGCGCACCGGCGCCGCGCTGCCGCACTACCTCGAGACGCGCTACGAGGACCTGGTGGGCGATCCCGCGCGTGAGCTACCGCGCCTGTGCGCGTTCCTGGGCCTCGCCTACGAGCCGGGAATGGCGGAACCCAGCGCGCACGGCCGCGAACGGCTGCAGCGGCTGCACGGGCGGCGGCATGCCAGCGGGCGCGTCGTCAGCGAGAACGACAGGCGCAGCATCCACGTGAACCTCGCGCAACCGCCGCTGCCCGCTCGCGCGGGTGCGTGGCGCGCCGAACTCGCGCCCGCGGACGCGGCGGCCATCGTGCAGGCGACGAACGGGCTTGCGCGCGAACTCGGGTACGATGCCGGCGACGCGCCGCCCGCTCCCGCGCGCACCTGAAGGCGCCACGTGATGCCGATCGCTGCCACCACTTTCGGATTGTTCGTCCTGGCGTGCGTCGCATTGGCGCTGACGCCCGGCCCCAACACGCTGCTGCTGGTGAGCCGCACGCTGGCGCAAGGGCGGCGCGCCGGCTGGTACACGCTGGCCGGCACGCAGACGGGCCTCGCGTTCCACGTGCTGCTCGCCGCGTTCGGCTTGTCGGCGCTGCTCGTCGCCGTGCCGCTCGCCTACGACGCGCTGCGCTTCGCCGGCGCGCTGTACCTCGGCTGGCTCGCGTGGCAGATGTGGCGGGCGCGCGACGACGTTGCCACGTCCGCCGACCCGGATGCCGGCGCGCCCGCGTGGAAGCTCTATCGCGACGGCGCCGTGACCGGCATCTTCAATCCCAAGGTCGCGTTGTTCGAGCTGGCGCTGCTGCCGCAGTTCGTGGACCCGTCGCGCGGCTCGGTGCTGCTGCAGACGCTGGTGCTGGGCCTCACGCAGATCGTCGTCGTGCTGCCCTTCGACGCGGCCACCGTGCTGATCGCCGCGCGCGTGCACCGCTGGTTTGCGAGCGGGCCGTCGTCGGCGCGGCGGATGCAATGGGCGCGCCGCCTGCTGGCCTCGGTGTTCGGCGCGCTGGCGCTGCGCCTGGTCATCGACTCGCGGCGCTGACGGCCACGCGATGCTGCTCGACGAAACCCAGTCGCTGATCCGCGATTCGATCCGCGCCTTTGCGCAGGAGCGCCTGGCGCCCAACGCGGCCCGCTGGGATCGCGACCATCATTTCCCGCGCGAGGAGTTGCGCGAGCTGGGCGCGCTCGGTGCGCTGGGCATGGTGGTGCCGGAACGCTGGCGCGGCGCGGGCGCCGATTACGTGTCCCTCGCTGTTGCGCTAGAGGAGATCGCGGCCGGCGACGGCGCGACGTCGACGATCGTCAGCGTGCAGAACTCGGTGGTGTGCGGCCCGATCCTGGCCTACGGCAGCGACGAGCAGCGCGACCGCCTGCTGCCGCCGCTCGCGTCGGGCGAGCAGCTCGGCTGCTTCTGCCTCACCGAACCGCAGGTGGGCTCGGACGCCGGCGCGATCACGACGCGCGCGGAGCGCCGCGGCGACAGCTACGTGCTGAACGGCGTCAAGCAGTTCATCACGACGGGCAGCCATGCCGACTGGGCGGTCGTGTTCGCCGTCACCGATCGCGCGGCAGCCAAGCGCGGCATCAGTGCCTTCGTCGTCGACACGAAGACGCCCGGCTATCGCGTCGCGCGGATCGAGGACAAGGTGGGCCAGCACGCGTCGGACACCGCGCAGATCGCGTTCGAGGATTGCGTCGTGCCGGCCGCCAATCGGCTTGGCGACGAGGGCGCCGGCTACCGCATCGCGCTCGGCAACCTGGAGGCGGGGCGCATCGGCATCGCCGCGCAGGCCGTGGGCATGGCGCGCGCCGCGTGCGACGCGGCCATCGCGTATGCGCGCGAGCGCGTGAGCTTCGGCAAGCCGATCGCCGAGCACCAGGCCGTCAACTTCCGGCTCGCGGACATGGCCACGGAAGTCGAAGTCGCGCGCCAGATGGTGTGGCACGCGGCCACGTTGCGCAACGCGGGGATGCCCTGCCTGCGCGAGGCGTCGATGGCCAAGCTCTTTGCGTCCGAGATGGCGGAGCGCGTCTGCTCGGCCGCCCTCCAGGTGCATGGCGGCTATGGCTACGTCAACGATTTCCCGGTCGAGCGCATCTGGCGCGACGTCCGCGTGTGCCAGATCTACGAGGGCACGAGCGACATCCAGCGGCTGGTCATCGGCCGGGACCTTGTCCGATGACGGGCCTTACGCACGTCCGCTTCGTCGTCGACGACTTCGCGCCGATGACGGCGTTCTATCGCGACACGCTCGGCTTCAAGGTTGCGGTCGACGTGCCCGGCGTCTACGTCGAGCTCGACACTGGTGCGGCGCGCATCGGCCTCGTCGCGCGCGCCGTGATGACGGCGGCGCTCGGCGCGTCGCATGGTGCCGTTGCCGCCGGCGCGGGGCCGGGCGACGCGATCCTGCAGATCCAGGTGGCCAGCGTCGACGCCGCGGCCGAATGGTGCGAGGAACGCGGCGTCGCATTGCTGTCGCGGCCCCACGACCAGCCGAGCTGGTACCTGCGCGTCGTGCACCTGGTCGATCCCGCGGGCCACCTGATCGAACTCACGTCGCCGCTGGCGGCGACGCAAGGCTGACGCCCGATGCCCGCGATCGAATCCAGGCTCTCGCCGCGCGACGCGACGTTCGCGGCCAACCGCGACGCGATGCGCGCGCTGGTCGACGACCTCAACGCGAAGCTGGCCGCCGTCGAGCAGGGCGGCGGCGACGCGGCGCGCGCGAAGCACGAGGCGCGCGGCAAGCTGCTGCCGCGCGAGCGCGTGCGCCGGCTGCTCGACGACGGCAGCCCCTTCCTCGAATTCTCGGCGCTCGCCGCGCACGGGATGTACGACGACAACATTGCCGGGGCCGGCCTCATCACCGGCATCGGCCGCGTCGCCGGGCGCGCATGCGTGATCGTCTGCAACGACGCGACGGTCAAGGGCGGAACCTACTACCCGATGACGGTCAAGAAGCACCTGCGCGCGCAGGACATCGCGCGCAGCAATGGCCTGCCGTGCATCTACCTCGTCGACTCCGGCGGCGCCAACCTGCCCAACCAGACCGACGTGTTCCCGGATCGCGAGCACTTCGGCCGCATCTTCTTCAACCAGGCGCAGATGTCGGCGGCGGGCATCCCGCAGATCGCCGTCGTCATGGGCTCGTGCACGGCGGGCGGCGCCTACGTGCCGGCGATGGCCGACGAGTCGATCATCGTGCGCAACCAGGGCACGATCTTCCTCGCGGGCCCGCCGCTGGTGAAGGCCGCCACCGGCGAGCTCGTCAGCGCGGAGGACCTGGGCGGCGGCGACGTGCACACGCGGATTTCCGGCGTCGCCGATCACCTGGCGGAGAACGACCTGCATGCGCTGGGCATCGCGCGCAACATCGTCGGCCACCTCGGCCGTGCGCCGGGCGCGGGCCTCGACGTGCGTCCCGCCGAGCCGCCGCGCTATGCGGCCGAGGAACTGTACGGCGTCATCAACGCGGACATCCGCAAGCCCTACGACGTGCGCGAGGTGATCGCGCGCATCGTCGATGCCAGCGTGCTCGACGAGTTCAAGGCGCGCTATGGCACGACGCTCGTTACCGGCTTCGCGCGGATCGAGGGCTATCCGGTGGGCATCGTTGCCAACAACGGTGTGCTGTACGGCGAGTCCGCGCAGAAGGGTGCGCACTTCATCGAGCTGTGCGCGCAACGCAAGCTGCCGCTCGTGTTCCTGCAGAACATCACCGGCTTCATGGTCGGGCAGAAGTACGAAGCGGGCGGCATCGCCAAGGACGGCGCCAAGATGGTGACGGCCGTGTCGTGCGCGGCGGTGCCGAAGCTCACCGTGATCATCGGCGGCAGCTATGGCGCCGGCAACTACGGCATGTGCGGCCGCGCGTTCGACCCGCGCTTCCTGTGGATGTGGCCCAACGCGCGGATCTCCGTCATGGGCGGCGAGCAGGCGGCGACGGTGCTGGCCACCGTCAAGCGCGACGGCATCGAGGCACGCGGCGGTGCGTGGAGCGCGGACGAGGAAGCCGCGTTCCGCGCGCCGATCCGCGCGCAATACGAGCGCGAAGGCCACCCGTACTACGCGAGCGCGCGGCTGTGGGACGATGGCGTCATCGACCCGGCCGACACGCGCCGCGTGCTGGCGCTGGGCCTCGCCGCGGCGCTCGAGCAGCCGATTGCCGACACGCGCTTCGGCGTGTTCAGGATGTGAGGACGCGATGCGTACTTACCGCACGCTGAAGATCGATTCCACCGCCGGCGTCACGCACGTGCGCCTCGCGCGTCCAGAGATCCACAACGCGTTCGACGAGCTGCTGATCGGCGAGTTGACGTCGGCGTTCGGCGAAATGGGCATCGATGCCGCCACGCGCGTGATCGTGCTGGCCGGCGAGGGCCCGAGCTTCTGCGCGGGTGCGGATCTCAACTGGATGCGCCGGATGTCGGGCTACGACCACGCCGACAACCTGGCCGACGCGCGGGCGCTGGCCGCGATGCTCGAGGCGGTGGCGTGCGTGCCCAAGCCGACGCTCGCGCGCGTGCACGGCGCCGCGTTCGGCGGCGGCGTCGGGCTCGTCGCGTGCTGCGACATCGCGCTCGGCGTGCCGGAGGCGACGTTCGCGCTGTCGGAGGCGCGGCTGGGCCTCATTCCCGCGACGATCGGCCCTTACGTCGTCCGCGCCATCGGCCCGCGCGCCGCGCAGCGCTACATGCTGACGGCCGAGCGCTTCGACGCGACGGAAGCGCTGCGGATCGGCCTCGTGCACGAGGTGGTGCCGGCCGCCGAACTGGACGCGCGCATCGCGACGGTGATCCGCTCGCTGCTCGCCGCGGGCCCGCATGCGCAGGACGCGGTCAAGTCGCTGTTGCGTGCGATCGGCAACACCCCCATCTCGGCGGAAGTGATCGAGGACACGGCGCAACGAATCGCGTCGGTGCGCGCCGGCGACGAGGCGAAGGAAGGCGTGGCGGCGTTCCTGGCCAAGCGGCCGGCGACCTGGGTGCCGCCGCGCGCGTGAGCGCGGCGCCGCACGCGAGAGCGAACGGACGACGATGCCCGAATTCTCCACCTGGCAACTGATCGCGCTGGCCGCCACGCTCGGCTGGGCGAGCGGCGTGCGTCTGTATGCGGTGCTGTTCATCGTCGGTGGCCTGGGCTACCTCGGCTGGATCCCGCTGCCCGGAGGCCTCGTCGTGCTCGCCCATCCGTTCGTGCTGGCCGCGTCGTTCTTCATGTTCGCGGTCGAGTTCTTCGCCGACAAGATTCCCGGCGTCGACAGCGCGTGGGACTTCGTGCAGACCTTCGTGCGCATCCCTGCGGGCGCGGCGCTGGCGGCCAGCGTGTTCGGCGACTCGAGCGCCGCGACGACGTTCGGTGCCGCCATCCTCGGCGGCTCGCTCGCCGCGGGCAGCCACCTGACCAAGACGGGTGGCCGCATGCTGATCAACACGTCGCCGGAACCGTTCTCCAACTGGGCGGCGTCGTTCGGCGAGGACCTCACCGTCGGCACGCTGGTCGTCGTCGCGTTCACGCATCCGCTCGTCGCGCTGGCGATCGTCGCGCTGCTGGTGATCGGCATGATCTGGTTCCTGCCGCGGATCTGGCGTGCGGTGCGCGGCCTGTTCCGGCGCATCGGCGCGCTGTTCCGCGGGCCGCAGCGCGCGGATGACGATGCGCTGCAGACCACGTGGCGGCGCGAGCCATGAGCGTGCGATGACCAGGGCCATCCGCACGCTGCTGATCGCCAACCGCGGCGAGATCGCATGCCGCGTCGCGCGCACGGCGCGCCGGATGGGCATCCGCACGATCGCCGTCTATTCGGATGCGGACGCGCAGGCGCTGCACGTCGCTGCGTGCGACGAGGCATGGCGGCTCGGGCCCGCGCCGCCGCGCGAGTCCTATCTCGACGGCGCGCACATCCTGGCGATCGCGCGCGACGCCGGCGCGGACGCGATCCACCCCGGCTATGGCTTCCTGTCGGAGAACGAGGACTTCGCCGCCGCATGCGCGGCCGCGGGGATCGTGTTCGTCGGGCCGCCGCCGGAGGCCATCGCCGCGATGGGCTCCAAGTCCGCGGCGAAGCGGATCATGGAGCACGCATCGGTGCCGCTGGTGCCCGGTTACCACGGCGACGACCAGGACGCGGCGCTCCTCGCGCGCGAGGCGGCGCGCATCGGCTTCCCGTGCTGATCAAGGCGACGGCGGGCGGCGGCGGCAAGGGCATGAAGATCGCGGACGACGCGGCGGGTTTCGGCGCACTCGCGTCCGCGCAGCGCGAGGCCCAGGCCAGCTTCGGTGACGCGCGCGTCCTCGTCGAGCGCTACCTGACGACGCCGCGCCACATCGAGATCCAGGTGTTCGCCGACACGCACGGCAACGCCGTCTACCTGTTCGAGCGCGATTGCTCGGTCCAGCGGCGCCACCAGAAGGTGCTCGAGGAAGCGCCCGCGCCCGGCATGACGGCGGAGCGCCGCCGCGCGATGGGCGAGGCCGCCGTCGCGGCCGCGCGCGCGATCGGCTACGTCGGCGCGGGCACCGTCGAGTTCATCGCCGACACCGATGGCACGTTCTACTTCATGGAGATGAACACGCGGCTGCAGGTGGAGCATCCGGTCACCGAGATGATCACCGGGCTCGACCTCGTCGAGTGGCAGTTGCGCGTCGCGGCCGGCGAGGCACTGCCCGCCGCGCAGCATGAGCTCGCCATCCACGGCCACGCGCTCGAGGCGCGGCTGTATGCCGAGGATCCGGAGCGCGACTTCCTGCCGTCGATCGGCACGATCCGCCACTGGCGCATGCCCGCGCCGTCGGCGCGCGTGCGCATCGACACGGGGTTCCAGGCGGGCGACGACGTGTCGCCGTACTACGACCCGATGCTCGCCAAGCTGATCGTGCACGGCGCGGATCGCGCGAGTGCGCTGGCGCTGATGCGCGAGGCGCTCGCGCAGTGCGCGATCACCGGCGTCGCGACGAACGTCGCGTTGCTGGAGCGCGTCGTCGCGCACCCGGCGTTCGCGCGTGGCGACGTCGACACCGGGCTCATCGCGCGCGACCGCGCCACGCTGCTGGCGCCCGCCGTCGCGACGCCGCTTGCGCTCGCCGCGGTGGTCGTCGCCGACTGGATCGCGCTGGACACCGCCGGCGCCGCGGCGCACGACCGCCATCGCTCGCCGTGGAGCGCCACCGATGCGTGGTGGCCCGGCAGCCGGAGTCACGCGCTGACGTGGACGTATGCCGACGCGCACGCGACGCACCGGTTGCGCATCGTGCCGCGCGGCGCGCGCACGCTGGCGCTTGCCGGCGACGGCGGATGGACGTGAGCTTCGACGTGTCGCCGCCGGCCTCGTTGCCGCGGGCGAATGCGCGTTCGTGCTCGACGATGGGCAGCGCCGGCGGCGTATCGTCGTGATCACGGACGGTGCCGGGCGCACGGTCGCCGGCGACGGCGTGCGGGCAAGGCTTACGCGCGTGGATCCATGCGGCCGCCCCGGCGGATGAAGCAGGCGATGGCCCACCTGCACGCGCCGATGTCGGGCACGATCGTCGCGATCGTCGCCACGCCGGGCACGCGCGTCGAGAAGGGCGCGCCGCTCGTCGTCGTCGAGGCGATGAAGATGGAGCATACGATCGTCGCGCCGGCCGCGGGTGTCGTCGCTGCCGTGCATGGTGCGGTGGGCGAGCGCGTCGCCGAAGGCGTGGATCTCGTCGCGTTCACGCCCGATCCGAGCGCGGCAGGGAACGCGGCATGAACGAGCATCCGTACGACGGCCTGCCGCCGCGCGTCCGTCTCGTCGAGGTGGGCCCGCGCGACGGGCTGCAGAACGAGAAGGCGCAGGTGCCCACCGACGTGAAGGTGGGGCTCATCGACCGGCTGAGCGACGCCGGCTTCTCGGCCGTCGAGGCGACGTCGTTCGTGTCGCCGAAATGGGTGCCGCAACTGGCGGACGCCGCGGAGGTGATGCGGCGCATTCGCCGCAAGCCGGGCGTCCACTATCCGGTGCTCGTGCCCAACATGAAAGGCTTCGAGGGCGCGCTCGCCGCGCAGGCGGACGAGATCGCCGTGTTCGTCGCGGCCAGCGAATCGTTCTCGCAGCGGAACATCAACTGCAGCATCGCCGAGAGCCTGGAGCGCGCGGCGCCGGTGTTCGCGGCGGCCGCGCAGCACGGCATCCGCGTGCGCGGCTACATCTCGTGCGTGCTCGGTTGTCCTTACGAGGGCGACGTGGCGCCGGCGGCCGTGCGCGACGTCGCGGGTGCGTTGCGCGACCTCGGCGCCTACGAGGTGTCGCTCGGCGACACGATCGGCACCGGCACCGCGGGCAAGACGCGCGCGTTGATCCGCACGGTGGCCGAGCGCGTGCCGGTCGCGATGCTCGCCGGCCACTTCCACGATACCTACGGCCAGGCGCTCGCCAACGTGTATGCGTCGCTGGAGGAAGGCGTCGCCGTGTTCGACTGCTCGGTCTCCGGACTCGGCGGCTGCCCCTATGCCAAGGGCGCCACGGGCAACGTCGCTAGCGAGGATGTCGTCTACCTGCTGCAAGGCCTGGGCATCGACTGCGGCGTAGACCTCGCGCAGCTGCGCGCCGCCGGCGAGTACATCTCGCGCGCATTGGGCCGCGAGCCGGTGTCGCGCGTGGCACGGGCGTTGAATGCCAAGTCGCCGCTCGCGGCCGACGCGGCCGGGGCGTGACCGATGGCCTTGCTGGCGCGACGACGATCCTTCGCCGTGCATCAGCGTGTGCACGCTGGACCGCGACGGCCTGCGCTGCGTCGGCTGCCTGCGCACGCTGGACGAGATCGCGCGCTGGGCGCGGATGAGCGCCGACGACAAGCGTGCCGTCATCGCGGCGCTGCCGGCGCGCGGGCGGCGGACGCGTTCGCCGGCGCGGCGGCCGCCGTGCCCGCCGCCGCCGCAAGCGCACGCCGCGCGCGGCTAGCGCGTCACGAGGAGCCTCGCGATGGCCATCGCCGACTGGTACTTCGACTTCGTCTCGCCGTTCTCCTACATCCAGTGCGAGCGGCTGCCCGCGCTGGCGCCGCGCGCTTGCAGGTCCGCTGCAAGCCGGTGCTGTTCGGCGCGATCCTGACGAAGCTCCAGCACAAGGGGCCGGCCGAGATCGACGGCAAGCGCGCGTTCACGTACCAGCACGCGTACTGGCAGGCGCGCGCGCTGGGCATCCCGCTGAAGTTCCCGCACGTGCATCCGTTCAACCCGCTGCCGCTGTTGCGGCTGGCGATCGGCTGCGACTCGTCGTTCGACGCCGTGCAGAAGATCTTCCGCTTCGTGT
Organism: Casimicrobiaceae bacterium; assembly: GCA_044225845.1. GTDB lineage: Bacteria > Pseudomonadota > Gammaproteobacteria > Burkholderiales > Casimicrobiaceae > VBCG01. Next base: position 1,609 of record JBGAIC010000012.1, on the reverse strand, counting down.
GGCGCGACGGGCGGCTGCCGGACCTGCCGATCGAGTGGGCGGAACTCGCGCAATCGCTGGGCGTGCACGACCCCGACACGCGGATCGCCGCGCCGGAGGTCAAGGACGAGCTGAAGCGCAACACGGACGAGGCGCTCGCGCGCGGCGTGTTCGGCGTGCCGACGCTGGCGCTCGGCGGCGCGTTGTTCTGGGGCAACGACGCGACGGACATGGCCGTCGATTACGTCGCGCGCGGCGGCCGCTGGGACGATCCCGAGTACGCGCGCATCGCGGCGCTGCCGACGGGCATCCAGCGCAAGCGCTGAGCGCGGTCGCTGGTCGGTATCGGACACCCCTCAGCGGACGACGCCGTCGCGGCGCAACGAAGCGATCGCCGCATCGTCGTAGCCCGCCCCACGCAGGATCTCGTCCGTGTGCTCGCCGTGCGCGGGCGCCGGGCGCCATTCGCCGGTGGCCACGCCCGGCATTGCGAAGGGCGGCGCCAGCGTCACGCTGCCGTCGGGCCGATGCCAGACCATGCCGCGCGCGACGAACTGCGGGTCGACGAGCGCTTCCGCCAGCGTCGCCACCGGCGTCACGCAGCAGTCGACGCCGTCGAACACGGTGCGCCAGTGCGCGAGCGGCTGGCTCGCGAACGTCGCGCGCAACGCTTCGCGCCGCCGCATGCCCGCGCGCCGGTGTCGAGATGTGCGTCGACGAGGTCGTGGCGGCCCAGCGTGCGGCACAGGAGCGTCCAGAACTTGGCCTCGAGCGCGCCGACGGCGACGTAGCGGCCGTCGGCCGTCGCGTAGACGCCGTAGCACGGCACGCCGCCGGTCAGCAGGTCCTCGCCGCGCGGGCGTGTCGATCCCGCCTGCTGCAGCGCGTGCAGCGCGAACACGTTGTGGGCGAGCGCCGCGTCGGCCATCGCGACGTCGATCGCGCGGCCGCGCCCGGTGCGCGCGGCCGCGAATGCCGCGAGGATCGCGATCGCGGCAACCGCGCCGCCCAGCAGGTCGGCGACCTGCAGGTTGCCGAGCGCCGGCGGGCCGCCGGCCGCGCCGGTCTGCTCGAGCACGCCCGCGTAGCCCAGGTAGTTGATGTCGTGGCCGGCCGCGCCGGCGCGCGGGCCGTGCTGGCCGTAGCCGCTGATCGACGCGTAGACGAGCGCGGGGCGCAGCGCCAGCAGCGATGGCGCGTCGACGCCGAGCGCCGCCGCCACGCCGGGCCGGAAGCTCTCGACGACGATGTCCGCGTCGCGTGCGAGCGTCGCGAACACGTCGCGTCGGCGGCGGACTTTTGAGGTCCAGCGCCAGCGAGCGCTTGTTGCGGTTCACGCTGGCGATAGAACGCGCTCGCCGCGCCGGGCGCCGCGTCCAGCGAGCGTGCGCGCGCGTAGTCGCCGGCGCCGGTGTCCTCGACCTTGACGACGTCGGCGCCGAGGTCGGCGAGGTACAGCGTGCACATCGGGCCCGGCAGCAGGCGCGTGAGGTCCAGCACGCGCACGCCGGCGAGCGGCGGATCGTCGGGGACCGGTGCTTCCACAGCACTCATGCGTACGTGCGACCGCGCGACAGGACGAAAGCGCGGCAGCGCTTCAGGCGCCGCCAGGAATGCGCAACACCGTCTT
>JBGAIC010000097.1:0-7586 GCA_044225845.1 Casimicrobiaceae bacterium | reverse complement strand
CGGCGCGCGCTGGCCGCATTCCGCGACGTCGCGGCGCGCTGGCCGGACGATTCGATCGGGCTCCTCGGCATCGTGCAGTCGCTCGCGCTGGCCGGCCGCCGGCGGCCGGCGCGTGCGGCGCTGGAGGCGCTGCTCGCGCGCTTCGGCGCGGAACGCGCGGGGCCGTACCGGATGGCGATCGCGCACGCGCGGCTGGGCGACGCCGACGCCGCGTTCGCGGCACTCGAGCGCGCCGCGGCGCTGCGCGACATGAACTTCGTCTGCGTCGCCGTCGACCCGTCGTTCGACGCGCTGCGCGACGATCCGCGCTGGGCTTCGCTGCTGGCGCAGTACGGCATGCCCGCGTTCGACCCGCGGCGCCCTGCGCGCGCCGCGTCGCGGTAAGGATGCGTCAGGCGCTCAGCGCGCCGCCTTGATCTCCGTCCACAGCTTGTTGCGCAGCCGCCGCTGCGCGGGCGTCAGATCCTTCAGCTGCTCGAGCCGCGCGGCGACCTCCGGCGGCGGGAAGATCGCCGGGTTCCTGAGGATCTCGGGCTTGATGTAGGGAAGCGCGGCCTTGTTCGGGTTGCCCGAGCCGATCAGGTTGGTCAGTTCCGCCGAGTTCTTGCCTTCGAGCATGAAGTTGATGAACTTGTGCGCGAGGTCGGGCCGCGGCGCGGCCGCGTGGATCACCATGTTGTCCACGGCCAGTACGGCGCCTTCCTTGGGCATCCCCTGCAGCACGCGGAACGGCCGCTTGGCGGCGATGGCATCCAGGTTCGCCTGGAAGATGTCGTTCGAGTACCCGTGCACGAGCCAGATGTTGCCGACCGTGAGTTCCTTGATGTACGACGACGCGTTGAACGCGGCCCAGTAGGGCTTGGCCTTCCTGATGACGGCGGCGGCTTCGTCCCAGTGCTTGGGGTCGACGTCGTTGGCGCTGTAGCCCAGGTACTTGAGCGCGGCGGCGAAGAGCTCGCTGGAGCTGTCCAGCACCGTCACGCGGCCCTTCACCTTCTCGAGGTACTTCGGGTCGAAGATCACCGCCCACGTGTCCGTCGGCAGGCCCAGTTCCTTCATCTTGGCGTCGTTGTAGCCCAGGATCGTCGTCGACATCGCGTAGGGCACCGAGTAGGTATTGCCCGGGTCGAACGGCGTGTTCATGTAGCGCGGGTCGATGTTGCCGAGGTTCGTGAGCGCCGCCTTGTCGAGTGGCTTCAGCTGCTTGCCGCGGATCAGCGCCTCGACGGCGTTGGACGTCGGCACCAGGATGTCGTAGCCCTTGGCGCCGGCCGCGAGCTTGGCCAGCAGCTCCTCGTTGTCCGAGTAATAGGTCTGCACCACCTCGCAGTTGCACTGCTGCTCGAAGCGCTGGATGGTCTCCGGCGCGATGTAGTTGTTCCAGTTGTAGAGATGGAGCTGGTCCTTCGCGTGGGCGGCGCCGGTGGCGAAAGCGAGCGCGAGCGATGCGGCGGCGAGCAGCGGGCGGGCGATGCGGTTCATGTCGGGGATTCCTCTTGGCTGCGCAGGATGCTGGGAGACAACCGGCTGGCGGCGACGATCAGCAACAACGTCAGCAGCATCAGCAGCGTTGACACCGCGTTGACCTCGGGGGTCACCGCGATCTTGATCATCGAGTAGATCTGGAGCGGCAGCGTCACCGTGCCCGCTCCCGCGGTGAAGAACGTGATGACGAAGTCGTCGATCGACAGCGTGAACGCCATCAGCGCGCCGGCGATCACGCCGGGCATGATCAGCGGCAGCGTCACGTGGCGGAACGCCCGCCACGGCGTGGCGCCGCAGTCGCGCGCGGCCTCCACCAGCGCCTCGTCCATGCCGGCCATCCGCGCGCGCACGACGATGGCGACGAAGCCGATGCAGAACGCGATGTGCGCGATGGCCACCGACACGAGCCCCAGCGTGAAGTTGAGCAGCACGAAGAAGATGAGCAGGCTCACGCCCATCAGGATCTCGGGAATCGCGATCGGCGCGAACACGAGCAGCGGCAACAGGCGCAGCTTGTAGCGATGCAGCGCGATGCCGGCCATCGTCCCCAGCACCGTCGCGAAGAGGCTCGCGACGAGCCCGATGACGAGCGAGTTGCGCGCCGCGGCCAGCATCTCACCGTCGGCGAAGAGCTTGCGGTACCAGTCGAGCGTGAAGCCCACCCACTCGGCGTTGAGCCGCGAGTCGTTGAACGAATAGACGACGACGATGACGAGCGGCAGGTACAGGAACGCGTACACCGCGAGCGCGATGGCGACGAGCAGCGGCGAGCGCCTACGCACGCGCACGCTCCGTGCCCCGCGTCGCGCCGCGCCCCAGCCATGCCGCCAGGCCCACCAGCGCCAGCGCCGACACCGTCAGCACGATCGACAGCACGCTGCCGAACGGCCAGTCGCGCGTCTCCAGGAACTGCTGCTTGATCAGGTTGCCGATCAGCGTGTCGTCGGGCCCGCCCAGCAGGTCCGGGATCGCGAAGATGCCGAGCGCCGGGATGAACACGAGCGCGGCGCCGGCGTAGACGCCCGGCAGCGACAGCGGGAACGTGATGCGCCAGAAGCGCTGCCATGCGGTGGCGCCGAGGTCCTGCGCTGCGTCGAGCAGCGCGGGGTCGTGCTTCTCGAGGTTGGCGTACAGCGGCAGCACCATGAACGGCAGGTGCACGTAGACGAGGCACACGAGCACGGCGAACGAGCTGAACAGCAACGGCACCGGGCCCGCGCCGAACGTCCCGGCCACCGCGTTCACCGCGCGCGCGAGTGCCGCGTTGGGGCCGAGCAGGATCATCCACGCGTAGACGCGGATCAGGAAGTTGCTCCAGAACGGCAGGATCACGAGCAACAGCAGCAGGTCGCGCGACTTCTTCGGCGAGCGGGCGATCAGCGCGGCGAGCGGATACGCGAGTGCCAGGCACGCGAGCGTCGTCACCAGCGCGAACACCAGCGACTTGACGAACACCTGCGCGTAGACCGCCTCGGTGAAGAAGCGCACGTACGCCTCGACGTTGAGGTCCAGCGCGCCGGTCTCGTCGCGCAAGGGTGCGAGGCCGCCGAATTCGCCGGGCGTGCGGAACGACGCCAGCACCATGATCAGTGTCGGCACCGCGAAGAAGACGACGAGGTAAAGGAGCGGCGGGCCGCTCACGAGCCAGCGCGCGCGGGCGGCTTCGGTGCGCCGGGCGTCGGCCGCCACGCTAGTCTTCGATGAAGTGGCCGGCGGCGGCCGGCCAGTCGACGACGACGCGGTCGCCGGGCTCGAAGAACTTGGCGCGGCCGGTCTGCGAGTTGGCGAGCAGCGCCTCGACGCGCGCGCCGCCGGCCGTGTGCACGCGATAGACGGTGACGTCGCCCATGTACAGGAGGTCCGCCACCGTGCCTGCGTAGCGGTTGTCGGCGGGCGCGGCCGTGTCGGCGGCACCGATGCGGATCTGCTCCGGCCGCAGTGCGATCGAGGCCTGCGCGCCGGCCGCCAGCGCCGTCTGCGCCGCCACCTTCACGCTGCCCAGCCCGTCGACGCCCAGCGTCACGACGCCGCCCTGGTTGGCGTCGACGCGCCCGCTGAAGAGGTTGCACTGGCCGATGAAGTCCGCCACGAAGCGCGAGCGCGGGAAGCGGTAGATGACGGAAGGCTCGTCGAGTTGCTCGACTTTGCCCTTGTTCATCACGGCGATCCGGTGCGACAGCGCCAGCGCCTCGGTCTGGTCGTGCGTGACGTAGACGAACGTGATGCCCACCTCGCGCTGCAGGCGGATCAGCTCGATCTGCAGCTCCTCGCGGAGTTTCGCGTCGAGCGCGGCGAGCGGCTCGTCGAGCAGCAGCATCGTCGGGTGCGTGACGAGGGCCCGGGCGATGGCCACGCGCTGCTTCTGGCCGCCGGACAGCTCGTGCGGATAGCGGCGGTCGAAGCCGGTGAGCCGCACGTCCTCCAGCGCCGTCGCGACCTTGGCCGGGATCTCGCGCGCCGGCGTGCCGGCCATCTGCAGCGGGAACGCGACGTTGCCCGCCACCGTCATGTGCGGAAACAGTGCATAGCTCTGGAAAACGGTGCGGACGGGGCGCCGCTCGGGCGGCGTGTCGGCGAGGTCGACGCCATCGAGCAGGATCTGGCCCGAGTCGGGGAGGTCGAAGCCCGCAATCATCCGCAACAACGTGGTCTTGCCGCAGCCGGAGGGGCCCAGCAGCGTGAAGAACTCGCCGGCCTCGATGGCCAGGCTCACCCCGTCGACGGCAGTGAAGTCGCCGAACCGGCGCGTGACGTTCCGAATGTCGAGCAGCGGCATCGCGCCGGAGAAAATGCTGTGGATCGCCCGCCGATTGTACAGGGCGGCGTCACCACCGCCGGCGGGCGCGGGTTTTGCATCTGTGCGGCGTTCGTGCGGCTGGCACAAGTGGCGGCCGCTATGCAATTGTCATGAGTGCCGTGCAAAGTCGCGGCCAAGCCGTGTAAGCTTATCGAGCCATGTCGACGGACAAGAAACCGGGAACCCTGCTGGACGCGCTGCGCGCGCAGTCCGATGCGATGCGCGGCCAGGAAGTCGCCGCGAAGAAAACGCCGGACGAGGCGCTGAAGGACCTCGACCGCAAGATGTGGAAGTCCTTCAAGTGGCTCGACGAGGCCATCAGCCACCTGGCCGTGATCCGTCCCGTGATCAACCACGAGTACCGGATCCAGGACGTACTGACGATCGCGTCGCCGCAGTTCGACCAGGGCTTCGCGTCCTATCGCCGCCGCGCGTTCGGCGGCCACGAGGTGGTCGAGCACATCGAGCTCTTCTACCGCCTGGCGCTGCCCAAGCCCATCGACGCGACGTTTCCGGTGAGCTCGGCGCGCGCCATCGACGACCGCCTGCGCAACGCCCAACTCAAGTTCACGTACCGCGCCATCCACGACGACGACCACATCGTGCGCCGCGGGCTCTTCCAGGTCACGCCGGCCGTCACCGCATTCATCAAGTTCCTGCCGGATTACCGCCGGCAGACGGTGGAGGTGACGCTGCGCAACGTCGACCGCTTCGAGACGGTGGCCGTGGAGTTCGCCGCCGACAAGTTCGACGATGCCGTGCTCGAGGACCTCGTCCGCTTCATCCTCGGCGAGGACAACGCGTTCCTGCGCCGCGCGCCGCTCGTGGGCATCGGGGCCCGCAAGCCGCAGGCGCTGCCCAACGAGGAAACGACGTCCTACCGCGTCTAGCGGCTGGCGCCGGGGACGGCGCCGTCGCGCGGGTTCTGCTTTACACGTGCCTGCCCGCGTGTTCTGATGCCCGCTTCGATCCGTGCTCGGGGAGGGGTCATGGTTCTGCGGCAGCTCCTGGCGCTTGCGGCGTTCGTCGGCGTGTGTGTCCCCGCCGCGGCGTCCGCCTACAGCCTTGTCTACACGTTTCCGGCAGGAACCGTCAGTTGCGACAGTTCCGGCATCTACAACATCGTGGCCGGGTCGGCCAGCTATTCATTGCCGGCCAGGTCTCCCAACATCATCGCGTTCACGACCATCAACGGAATCCGTCAAGGCGACCTGTTCGGCACGTACGGCCCGCCCTATGACGACACCATCGCGGCCGGAGGGGTCGCTTTGCTGCTGGCTACGCCGGCAACACCGCCGTACACCGCGTCGCAACAGATATTCCCTTTCGACGGGGTTTCGGCGGTCGGCACCGGCGTGGAGATCAACGGCACGTGCGCGGCGGACGGCTCGGCAACGCTCGTCACCCGGAGCGGCATCGCGGCTCCCGCACCGGCGGCGGTGCCGATCCTGCCGCCGACCCTGGTGATCGTGCTGGCCGCATTGCTCGGGCTGACGACGTGGTCGATGTCGACGCGCTGCTGGCCTGCCGCGCGGCGCCGCCCGTAGAGGGGGCCGTCGCGGCGGCCGCCGGCCCTTCAGTGCCGCAGCAGCAGCAGCGCGATCGTCGCTGCCAGCAGCGCCGCGATCAGCCCCAACCAGCGGTTGCGTGAGCGCTGCGCGTCGGCCAGCGCTTTCAGCGCCGCGTCGGACGCGGCCGTCGCCTCGGCCAGGCGACGGTGGATCAGCCGCGGCAACTCCGGCAGCGACGCAACGATGTAAGGCGCCTCGTTCAACAGGTGCCGCTGGAACGCGCGGAAACCCATCTGCTCGTCCACCCAGCGCTCGAGGAAGGGCTTCGCGGTGACCCACAGGTCGAGGTCGGGATCCAGCTCGCGGCCCAGGCCCTCCACGTTCAGCAGCGTCTTCTGCAGCAGCGTGAGCTGCGGCTGGATCTCGACGTTGAAGCGGCGCGACGCGCGGAACAGCTGCAGCAGCACGCGGCCCAGCGAGATCTCCTTCAGCGGCCGGTCGAAGATCGGCTCGCAGACGACGCGGATCTCCGCCTCGAGCTCGTCGACGCGCGTGTCGGGCGGCACCCAGCCGGACTCGATGTGCGCGGTGGCGACGCGCCGGTAGTCGCGGCGGAAGAACGCGACGAAGTTCTGCGCAAGGTAGCTCTTGTCGCGCTCCGACAGCGTGCCCATGATGCCGAAGTCGAGCGCGACGTACTTGCCGTGGTCCTTCGCGTCCGTCGCGACGAAGATGTTGCCCGGGTGCATGTCGGCGTGGAAGTAGCCGTCGCGGAACACCTGCGTGAAGAAGATCTCCACGCCCGCGCGGGCGAGGTGCTTCAAGTCGATGCCTGCGCGCTCGAGCTCCTCCACGCGTCCGATGGGCGTGCCGGACATCCTCTCCATCACGAGCACCTCGCGCGTCGTGTAATCCCAGTAGATCTCGGGCACGAGGAGCAGCGGCGAGTGGCGGAAGTTGCGGCGAAGCTGCGAGCAGTTGGCAGCTTCGCGCGTGAGGTCGAGCTCGTCGCGGATCGTCTTCTCGAATTCCTTCACGACCTCGCGCGGTTTCAGGCGGCGCGCGTCGGCGGAGACGCGCTCGACCAGCGCGGCGGCGGTATCGAGGAGCGCCAGGTCGTGCACGATCACGTCCTCGATGCCGGGGCGCAGCACCTTCACCGCCACGGGCGTGCCGTCGGGGAGCTCCGCGAAGTGGACCTGCGCGACGGACGCGCTGGCGGTGGGCTCGCGATCGAAGCTCCTGAACACGTCCTCCACAGGCTTGCGGTAGGTGCGCACGAGCGTCGCGACCACCTCGTCCCCGGGGAACGGCGGGACACGGTCCTGCAGCTTCGCGAGCTCGTCGGCGATGTCGGTCGGCAGCAGGTCGCGGCGCGTCGAGAGCATCTGGCCGAACTTCACGAAGATCGGGCCGAGTGCCTCGAGGGCGAGCCGCAGGCGCACCGCTCGCGGCGCCGAGAGGTCACGCCAGAACAGGATCCGATGCACCCAAGGCAGGAGCCCACGCAGGCGCTCGTGCGAGAGCACGATGTCGTCGAGCCCGAATCGCAGCGCGACCATCGTGATGCGCAGGAAGCGCAGGATTCTCATGCGGTCATTGTACGTGGCCGCATTTCGCCGCCCTGCCCGACATGGTGCCAGGCCACGTAATGGGTCAGACCCCCTTATTGCGACGTTAAGTTGCTGATTTGCCGGGCGATGTGACCCTTGCCTCGACGGATGCCGGCAAAATGGTGCCAGGCCTGTAAGGGGGTCTGACCCCATTTCCGAAGTCGCTGATTCGCAGGCGAT
>JBGAIC010000096.1:0-7720 GCA_044225845.1 Casimicrobiaceae bacterium | reverse complement strand
ACGTACACCTTCTTGCCCTGGGCCTTGAAGAATTCCAGCGCGGACTTCTCGTCGGCGCTGAACTTGACGACGTAGTCGCCGATCGCCTTCTCGGCGGCGGCCTGGAACGCCTGCTGCTGCGCCGGCTTCATCGTGTCCCACACCTTCGTCGTGACGCACATGACGTCGTAGCCGATCACGTGCGACGTCAGCACGAACTGCGACGTCACTTCGTAGAACTTCATCAGGCGGCTCGCGACCAGCGGATTGTCCTGGCCGTCGATGGCGCCGGTCTGCAGCGCCGTGTAGACCTCCGCGTAGGCGACGGGCGTGGGGCTCGCGCCGATGGACTCGCCGAGGAACTGCCAGAACTCGCCCGGCGGCATCCGCAGCTTGATGCCGTTGAGATCCGCGGGCGTCTTGATCGTTTTGTCGGGCTTCAGGTTGACGTGGCGCGCGCCGAAGTACACGGGCGTGATTACCTGGATGCCGAGCTGGTCGCGCGCCATCTTGATGAAGTCGCGGCCGACGTCGCTCTTGAACGTCTTGTTCAGGTGGTCGACGTCGCGGAACAGGTAGGCCGACTGCAGCAGCGACCACGCGGGGATCTGCTTCGAGATGTCCGCGGGCGCGAGGTTGCACATCTCCAGGTTGCCCCGCTGCATCGCGATCAGTTCCGTGCCCTGCTTGAACAGCGTGTTGCCGAAGAAGGGCTCGAAATCGTAGCCGTCCTTGATCGCGGTGGCGAAATTGCGATACGCCTCCGCGCGCAGGTCCTGCCCGGTGAATGCGGAGCTGAAGCGCAGCTTGGTCCGCGCTTGCGCGCGCGCCGTGGGCAGCGCGCCAAGCGCAAGTGCCGTTGCGCCCGCGGTGAGCAGCGTGCGCCGCTTGATGCTGGTGTCCATGCCTACTCCTCCTCGCACGCGGGGTCGGTGCCGCGGCGCTTGTTGTTGATGAAATCCGGCGGATCGAATACTATTTCGTAAATCGGACGAACGCAAGATTCTCCAATACATGCCCGCCCCTCCAACCTTAAAGCGCCCCGCTGCGCGGCCGTCCGCGAAAGCCGGCGCCCGCCGGATGCAGCCGGTAATGCGCCCGACGGAGCCGCCGGTCGGCGAGGCGACGTACCGGCGCGTGCGGTCCGACATCGTGTTCGGTCGCCTGCCGCCGGGGCAGAAGTTGCCGCTCGAGCGGATGCGCGACACCTACGGCTCCGCCGTCGGCACGCTGCGCGAAGTGTTCAACGCGCTCGCGTCGGAGGGCCTGATCCGCGCCGAAGGCGCGCGCGGCTTCGAGGTGGCGCCCGTCTCGCCCGACGACCTGCGCGAGATCGCTGACCTGCGCCTGCTGCTGGAGCACGACGCGCTGCGCCGATCGTTCGCGGCGGGCGACGTCGAATGGGAAGCGCGCGTCGTGGCCGCCCACCACAAGCTTGCGTCGATCGAGCTGCAGGTGACGCCGGGCGATCGCAGCGGCGAGGAAGTTTTCCGCCGCTACGACTGGGAATTCCACAACGCGCTGCTGTCCGCGTGCGGCTCGAAGCTGCTGCTCGACCTGCACGCGCGGCTCTACGACCGTTACCTCCGTTACCTCGTGCTCGCCTCCGTCTTCCGGGGCCAGCCGGTGGCCGACGAGCATCGCGCGCTGATGCAGGCCGCGCTGGCGCGCGACTGGCAGGCCGCACAGGCGCTGACGTCGCGGCACATCCAGGCCTGCGTCGAGCAGATGCTCGCGGGCGACTGGTGGGCGCAATCCGCCACGCGGGCCGCCGCATGACGGCGGACGCCAAGCCGCTGGTCATCGGCGTACTGGGCGCGGCGCGGATCGCGCGGCTCTTCGTCGACGCAGTACGGCCGTCGGCCAAGGTCGACGTCGCCGCGGTGGCGGCGCGGGACGTTGAGCGCGGCCGCGCATTCGCCGCCGAGCTCGGCATCCCCAAGGTGCACGCGAGCTATGACGCGCTGCTGGCGGACCCGGCCATCGAGGCTGTCTACGTGCCGTTGCCCAACGCGCTGCACGCGCAGTGGGCGATCCGCGCGGCGGAGGCCGGCAAGCACGTGCTGTGCGAGAAGCCGCTCGCGGCCAACGCCGCCGAGGCGCGTGCCATCTTCGATGCCGCCACGCGCAACGGCGTGCACGTCGTCGAGGGCTATCCCTACCGCGCCCAGCCGCAGACCATCCGCACGCGCGAGCTGCTGGCGTCCGGCGCAGTGGGACGCGTGAAGCTCGTGCACGCGTCGTTCGGCTTTCCGCTGACCGATGCCGCGAACATCCGGATGGATGCGGACCTCGCGGGCGGCGCGTTGATGGATGCGGGCTCCTACCCGGTCAGCTTCGTGCGGATGGCCGTCGGCGCGCGGCCGGAGCGCGTGCTGGCGCTGTCGCGGCGCGGCGCCTCGGGCGTGGACACCACGACGCTCGCGACGCTCGAGTTCGCGGACGGCACGCTGGCGCAGATCTCGTGCACGTTCGACACGGCGCGCCATCGCAATGCCTTCGTCGCCGGCGACGCGGGCTCGCTGTCCACGCACTACTACAACGACACCGGCGGACTCTTCGCCCCGGTGATCGAGTGGCGCAAGGGCACCGGCTGGGATGCGGAGCGCGTGCTCGTCGAGACGCCGGCGGTGAGCGGCTTCCTCGCCGAAGGCGAGGCCTTCCACGACCTCGTGCGCCATGGCATGGCGGCGTGGCCGGGCGCCACGCCGGAGGAATCGCTGGACATCGCGCTGACGCTCGACGCGATTGCTGCCAGCGCCAATGAAGGCGGCGTGGTGGACGTCGGCGCGTGAGTCGGCGCCTGCGTTGGCGCAGGAGTCTGCGCAGGCGCGGCGTCAGGCCACTGCCACCAGCTCGGTAAGCCGCTCCGGATCCGCCAGCAGCGCGGCGCTCGGGCCCGCGTGCACGATGCGCCCGCGCTCCAGCACCAGCGCGCGCTGCGTCATGGACAGCGCGAGCCTTGCATGCTGCTCGCAGACGATCACGGCCATGTCGCCGGCCGCCACGAGCGTGCGCAGCGCCGCCGCCAGTTCCTGGACGACGATCGGCGCGAGCCCTTCCATCGGCTCGTCGAGCAACAGCAGCGCGGGGTTGGTCATCAGCGCGCGGCCGATCGCGAGCATCTGCTGCTCGCCGCCCGACAGCTGGTTGCCGAGGTTCGCGCGGCGCTCTTCCAGGCGCGGGAACTGCGCGTAGACGCGCTTCAACGCCCATGGCCCCGGCCGCGCGACCACCGTCAGGTGCTCTTCCACCGTCAGCGACGGGAACACGTGCCGCTCCTGCGGCACCCAGCCCAGGCCCATCTGCGCGCGCCGGTACACCTTGTACGCATCCAGCGGCTGGCCGCGCCACACGACGCTGCCGGAGAAGCGCCGCGCGATGCCCATCAGCGCCACGATCAGCGTCGTCTTGCCGACGCCGTTGCGCCCGAGCAGCGCCAGGCTCTCGCCGTCGCCGAGCGCGAACGAGACGTCCTCCAGGATCCGCGCGTCGCCATAGCCCGCGGTCAGGCGCTCGACGGCGAGCAGGTCAGCCATGCTCCGCCTCGCCCAGGTAGACCTCCTTGACGCGCGGATCGCGCGCGATCTCGTCGGGCGTGCCTTCCGTCAGCACGCGCCCCTGCGCCATCACCGTGATGCGCTCGGCGAAACGGAACACGAGGCCCATGTCGTGCTCGATGAACAGCACGGTGACGTCACGCGGCAACTCGGCGAGCACCGCGAACAGCTCGGCGCTCGCGTCGGCGGGGATGCCCGCCGCGGGCTCGTCGAGCAGCAGGATGCGCGGCCGCGTTGCCAGCGCGAGCGCGATCTCGACGAGCCGCTGCTTGCCGTAGGGCAACTCGCGGGTGACGGTGTGGCGGTCCGCGTCGAGCCGCAGCGTGGCGAGCAGCGCGCGCGCCTCGTCGATCGGCGCGCGCTGCGCCGCGACGCTGCGATACCAGCGCCCGGTGAGGCCGTCGCGCTGGTCGATGGCGACGAGCACGGATTCCAGCACCGTGAGCCCGGGAAAGAGGTTGGTGATCTGGAACGTGCGCGCCAGGCCGCGGCGCACGCGCGCATGCTGCGGCACGTCGGTGACGCGCTCGTCGCCCAGGAACACGTCGCCGGCGCTAGGCGCCAGCGCGCCGGTCAGCAGGTTGATGAGCGTCGTCTTGCCGGCACCGTTGGGCCCGATCAGCGCATGCCGCGCACCGGCCGCGAATGCGAGCGTGACGTTGTCGTTGGCCACGAATGCGCCGAAGCGCCGCGTGAGGCCCACGGTGCGCAGCGCGGCCGTCATCGCTTGTCCCCGGCCGGCATGCCGTTGCGCGCCTCGCGCCGCGTCCACGCGGCCACGATCTCGCCCAGCACGCCGCCGCGCGCGAACAGCACGATCAGCACCAGCAGCGCGCCCAGCCAGAACTGCCAGTACGCGGCCGACAGGTTGGCGAGCCGGTCCTGCAGGATCATGAAGATCGCGGCGCCGATGAGCCCGCCGTACAGGTAACCCGCGCCGCCCAGCACGAGCATGATCAGGATCTCGGCCGAGCGGTTGAAGCCGAGCACGTCCAGCCCGACGAATTGCGTCGTCTGCGCAAGCAGCGCGCCGGCGATGCCCGCGATGGCCGCGGCGAGCGTGTACACGGCGATCAGCATCCGCGGCACCGACACGCCCAGCGCCGGCATGCGGCGCTCGCCTTCGCGGATGCCGCGCAGCGCGAGGCCGAACGGCGAGTTGACGACGAGCCGCACGAAGCAGAACACGACGAACAGCACGCCCAAGGCGTACAGGTAGGCGGTGCGCCCGTCGATGCCGAAGTTGAAGAGCCCGAACAGCTTCCACATCGTGACGTCGGACAGGCCGTCGATGCCGCCGGTGATCGGCGCCGCGCGATTGGCGATCTCGTAGCACAGCAGGCCGATGCCCAGCGTGATGATCAGGCGCGTGAGGTCCTTGCCGCGCACGATCAGGATGCTCGTCGCGAAGCCGAGCAGGGCCGCGGCCAACGCCGCGAGCACGAGACCGCTGATCGGCTCGCCCCAGCCGTGGTGCGCGAGCAGCCCGGCGGTATACGCGCCGACGCCGAAGAACGCGGCGTGGCCGAGCGACACGATGCGCGCATAGCCCAGGATCAGGTCGAGCGACAGCGCGAAGAGTCCCGCGATGAGGATCTGGCTGCCGAGCGTCCGATAGCCGGGCAGCACGAAGTAGAGCCCCACGAGCGCGAGCCAGAACGCGATCTCCAGCGCACGCCAGCGCGTCGACGGCAAGCGGGCCGCGTCGTGGTCCGCGTTCATCCGCGCTTGGCGACCAGCCCGCCGGGAAACAGCACCAGCAGCACGATCAGCAGGAAGTAGATGATGAACGAGCCCATCGACGGCAGATAGTATTTGCCGGCGACGTCGAAGATGCCCAGCAACAACGCGGCGGCCAGCGTGCCGCCGATCGATCCCGCGCCGCCCACCGCGACGACCAGCAGGAAGTACACCATGTACTTGAGCGGGAACACGGGGTCGAGGCCCAGCACGTCGATCGCCAGGCCGCCGCCCAGGCCCGCGAGCGCGGAGCCCAGCATGAACACGAGCGTGAAGACGCGATCGACGTCGATGCCCAGCCCTTCGGCCGCCACGCGGTTGTCGACGGCGGCGCGCACCTGGGCGCCGATCCTCGTCTTCTCGACGACCCACGTGAGCGCGAGCGCGATCACCGCCACGACCACGATCAGGAACAGCCGGTACGCGCCGAAGTCGCGGCCCAGCAGGTTGACCTGGCCCGTCAGGTATTCGGGCACGCGCACCGGCTGCTGGCTCGGCCCGAAGAAATACGTCGTCGCGGCCATCGCCATGAACGTGAGGCCGATGGTGAACAGCACCTGGTCGAGCGGCGTGCGCCGGTAGAGGCGGCGATACAGCGTGCGCTCGAGCACGCCGCCGACGACGCCGGCGACGGCGAACGCAAGCAGCAAAGCCGCGTAGAAGGGGACGCCCAGCCGTGACATCGCAAGCGTCGTCACGTAGCCGCCCAGCATCGCGAACGCGCCGTGCGCCAGGTTGATGAGGTTCATCAGCCCCAGCGTGATCGAGAGGCCGATCGCGATGACGAACAGCA
The DNA here is from genome assembly GCA_044225845.1 of Casimicrobiaceae bacterium. GTDB lineage: Bacteria > Pseudomonadota > Gammaproteobacteria > Burkholderiales > Casimicrobiaceae > VBCG01. The sequence continues at coordinate 1,648 of JBGAIC010000096.1, read as the reverse complement.
GCGCGCCGTAGGCGACGCCGTCGAACAGGACGCCGATGAAATTGCCGAGCATGGATTCGTGCCTGTCAGCCGCGGCCCGTGGACGCGGGTTGCGCGTCCACGGTGCCCGCCGGCTTCAGTTCCGGCTTACGGCACTGACGGGAAGTCAGGGCTGCTTGCCCGGGTCCTTCTGGTCCGGGTACTTGTCGAACTCGACGTTCTCCAGATGGCCGCCGACGCGCTCGACCTTGCGGATGTAGATGGTCTGCACGACGTCGCGCGTCTCCGGATCGATCATGATGGTCCCGCGCGGGCTGTCGATCTTCATGCCCTTCAGTGCAGCCATGATTGCGTCGCCGTCGGTCGAGCCCTTGGTCTTCTCGAGCGCCGCGTAGATCGCAGCCATGCCGTCCCAGCCGCCCACGGCCATGAAATTCGGCCGCATCCTGGTGCCGTTGGCCTCGGCGTAAGCCTTGAGGAAGGCCTTGTTCTGCGGCGAATCGTGCGCGGTCGAATAGTGGAAGCTCGTCACGATGCCGAGCGCCGGGTCGCCCATGGCGTCCAGCAGCGACTCGTCGGTGAGGTCGCCGGTGGCGATGATCTTGATGCCGGCGTCCGACAGCCCGCGTTCCTTGTACGCCTTCATGAACGCGATCGTCTGCTCGCCGGGCGGCAGGAACATGAACACCGCATCCGGCTTCGCATCCTTGATGCGCTGGATGTAAGGCGCGACCTCCGGGTTCTTCAGCGGCACGTGCACGCTGTCGACGATCGTGCCGCCCAGCGCCTTGAACGTCTTGGTGAACGCGGCTTCCGCGTCGAGGCCCGGGCCGTAGTCCGACACCAGGATGTAGACCTTCTTGATCCCGTTCTTCCACGCCCACTGCGCCATCGGCTGCGTGTTCTGCGGCAGCGTCATCGAGACGCGCGCGATGTACGGCGACTTGGTGGTGATGACCGACGTCGCGGCATTCATGACGATCATCGGCTTCTTGGTCTCGGTGGCCACCGGCGCCACGGCCATCGCGTTGGGCGTGAGCCCGAAGCCGACGAGCAGGTCGACGTTGTCGCGCGTGGCGAGCTCCTGCGCCAGCCGCTTGGCGACGTCCGGCGCGGGCCCGGTCGTGTCCTTCTGGACGATCTCGATCTTCTTCCCGGCGACGGTGTCACCGTACGCCTTCATGTACGCCTTCATGCCGGCGTAGATCTGCCCGCCGTAGTCGGCGAACGGACCGGAGAACTCGCCGACGAGGCCGAGCTTGACCGTACCGTCGGCCAGCGCGACGGCGGGCAGCACGGCAACTGCGAGCGCCAACGCCAGGCGGCGTGCGCGGGAATGGATTTGCTTCATCGTGCTGTCCTCCTCCGAAAACGGGTCCGCCGGCATGATGGTGTCGTGTTGTGTCGGCGCGCCGCGCTCTCCGGCATCCCGCGCCGGCCCGCGGGAAGCTGCCCGATGGTGCAACAAGTGCGGCATTCGCGCAAATGTCCGATCATCGAACATCTGCACCCGAATGCCCCGGCGCCCGGCGCACCTGCCGGACGCGTGCCACCCGCGCCGATGTTGCATGCGGCGGCGCGGGCGTTCCACGCGCATCGGATACTGCCACCCATGAGCGATGCCACGATGCGCAGGGCCGCCGGGATCATCGACCGTGTTCGGCGCCGC